>DYID01000025.1 GCA_020723805.1 Anaerolinea sp.
AGGGAGCCTGATGGGTTTCGAACCCACAACATCCACATCCACAGTGTGGCGCTCTGCCGTTGAGCTACAGGCTCCACAATCGAGCGGGCAGGATTATATCACAAGATATTTTGGATGGCATCTGCCGCCGCCTCACGCCGGACAATGACCTGTTCGCCATTGGACAGGTTTTTCACCGCCACCAGCCCCTTCTCTGCTTCGTCGGGACCGATGGTGACGACCACCTTCATCTTCATCTTGTCGGCAAACTTGAATTGCTTGGGCAGTTTTGCAGGTTCCGGGAAGACCATCACCTTCAAGCCGGCGTTACGCAGTTCGGCGCCCAGCTTGTAGGATTCCAGCCAGAGGCTTTCATCGAACACGGTCACCAGCACCTGCGCCGGGCTCGGCTCGAAAGCGGGCACCAGCCCCAATTCCTGCAAGATAATGCCGATGACCACATCCCCCATCGCAAAGCCCACGCCGGAGAGCGGCTGTCCGCCCACATCAGCGAGCAGGTTGTCGTAGCGCCCGCCGCCAAAGATGGCGCGCCGCAAAGAGCCGCTCGTCTCGAATGCCTCGAAGACCGTGCCGGTGTAATAGAGCAGACCGCGCATGATGTTCGGATCGAACTTGACATAGTCCCGCACGCCCAGCGCCTCCAGCGCGGCAAACAAACGGACGAGTTCCTCGCTCTTCTTCCACAGGTCGAAATTACCGAGGAGGCTTTTCAAACCGTCCAACTGCGATTGGGTCAAACCAAGTTCGAGGGCATAGGCGTCCCATTTGGCGGGTTCCATTTTGGTGCGGCGGTCCACCAGGTTGGATACATCGAGGCGCTTCTCCGGCGGGATGCCCAGGGCATCGAATTCGGCGTCCATCAGGCGGCGGTTGTTGACGTAGATCAGCGCCTGCTGAGGGCTGAGTCCGACCGAGCGCAGAAACGTCGCGCCGACGGCAATCAGTTCGGCATCGGCTTCCGGCGAGTTGACGCCCAGCATGTCCACATTCCACTGAAAGAATTCGCGCGCGCGTCCCTTTTGGGGCTGTTCATATCTCCAGAACGGACCGAACGACCACCAGCGCAGCGGGAAGGTCAACTCACCCTGCCGCGCCGCGACCATGCGCGCCAGACTGGGCGTCAGTTCGGGGCGGAGCGTCACCAAATCGCCGCCGCGGTCTTGAAAAGTGAACGACTGCTTCTTGACCAGTTCCTCGCCCGACTTCGCCGCATAGAGTTCAATGGACTCGATAAAGGGTCCGTCCCATTCCTGATAGCCAAAGGCTTCGGAGGCGCGGCGCACGTTTTCGTAGATGAAATTACGGAGCGCCATTTGCTCGGGGTAGAACTCGCGCGTGCCTTTGACCGGTGCAATAATCTTTTTCATGAGAACCTCATCCTATGATTTCAACTTGCGGCTGATTTTAGCATATTCATGGACTGCTCAAAATTCAATGCTTGAATTTTGAAGAGGCGTTGGTTATAATCGGGTCACTTCAACCAAGGAGAGACCTATGGAGATCAACTACCAGGAAACCAGCAACGACCTCTTGACCCGCATTCGCATTCACGAAACCTACGGCACGCGCAACATTGACCAATGGAACACTGAAGTCCTTCAACCCACCGCCAACATGAAAATTCTGGATGTCGGCTGCGGCGCAGGCAAACAATGCTTCCTTTACAGCGACTACACCAACCGCCAGGCAGACATCACCGGCACCGACTTCTCGGAAGAACTGTTGGGCAAAGCAAGGGAAAAACTTGCCGAGCGCGGCGACCCCAACGTCAAATTTGCCTTTATGGATTTCAATCAGCGCTTCCCCTACGACGACAACACCTTCGACCTCCTCTCCAGCGCCTTCGCCATTTACTACGCCTCCAACTTGGACTTTACGTTTGGTGAGGCGCACCGCGTCCTCAAACCCGGCGGACGCCTTTTCGTGACCGGTCCCCTGCCCGAAAACAAGCAGATGTTCTACGACATCATCAAGGAAGCGACGAGCAAACCCATCCCGCCCATGCCGGGTTCCTCCCGCTTCAAAGGCGAAATCTACCAGACCATCGAGCGCATCTTTGCCAAAACCGAACTGCTGACCTTCGAGAACCCCATCATCTTCCCGTCTGTCGAACCGTTCATCGAGTACGTCCGCGCCTCGCTAAGCGAGGACCGCAAACTGTGGACCTCGATGTTCAACGGCAAAGAGGAATACGAAGCCCTGATTGGCAAAATCACCGAAGTGGCTACACGCTGGTTCAACCGCGACGGCAAACTGGTCATGACCAAGGTCGTCGGCGGCATTCTCGCCACCAAGTAACCGCCAATTATCCTTCACCCACCATGAACTTCTTCGGCAAACGAGTCCTATTCCTCGGCGCGCACCCCGACGACATCGAACTGGGATGCGGCGCGCTTCTGCATCACATCGTCAACCAGACCGAAGTGCTGTGCGTCACGCTTTCGGACAATCAGAAGAACCCCGACTTGAAGAACGTCAAGCACGAGCATTATGAAGCCATGGCAGTGCTGGGCGTTCCGCGCGAGAAAATCATTCTGGGTCCGTTCACGACGCGCGTCTTTCCACACTCACGGCAGGAGATTTTGGAATACTTCCTCCAACTCCGCAAGGACTTTCAGCCCGACCTCATCTTCACCCACTCGCGGCAGGACGTTCACCAGGATCACAACACTATGACCGAGGAAGCCCTGCGTGCTTTTCGCGGCATCACCGTGCTGGGCTTCGACGTGGTCCGCTCCTCGTATGGCTTCTTCCCCCACTTTTTGGTGGAGGTGACGGAAGAGGATGTGAACAAGAAGATCGAGGCGCTCTCCAAGTACGAAACTTACCGCGACCGCTACTACTTCAACAGCGAGTTGACCCGCTCGATCATGGTGCGGCACGGCGCGCTGGCGGAGCGTCCTTTTGCAGAGGGTTTTGACATCATCCGCATCGTGGGCAAGTTCGAAGGATTAGCATAGTTCTCAAGCCAATCAGGTTCACAGGGACAGCGCCATGCAACGCTGTCCCTGTTTATTTGCGGCGGGCGTAAACTAACCGCCGCCCGTCTTCCGTGAATTGCGCGTGAGCAACTTCCACAGCCCCCACAGAATGAGCGCAGGCGGCAGGAGGATGGGCAGGATGACCACCACCAGCCAGATCAGGAAGTTGAAGATGCCCTGATACGCAATGACCACCGTGTTCCTTGCGTCGTTGAACGTCTCGCCGGGTTTCCAGGGGCGGGGCGTGGCAGTGGGTCGAGGGGTGGATGTAGGAGTGATGGTCGGGGTGGGAGTCGGCGTCAGTACCGGCAACTCAGGCTCGAGGTTGACTGTGATCGTCGAGTAGGCGGAACGGTCGGCGAGGTAATTCATGCGTCCCTTGATTTGCTCGATCTCGCCTTCGATCTCCGAGAGTTGCTGGTTGATGCGCAAGGCTTCGTCCACGGTCTTGGCGTCTTTGAGGAAGCCTTGAATACGGGCGCGTGTGGCTTCCAGGTTTTGCAGCTGCGATTGCAGGTCCACGTACTGATCCGTCACGTCTTCGCCGGAGGCGTTCTCGTCTAGCACACGGACGGCAATGTCGCGGAAGCGCTGAAGGGCGCGCTCGAACTGATCCACCGGTACACCGATGGTGATGGTGGCGTACTTCAAATTGTTGCCGTAGTAATCCTGATACCACGTGCGCGAACTGACGATATAACCACCAAGGTCGGTCACGATTTGCGTGGAACGGTCAATCGCTGTATCGGTATCCTGAACCAGCAGGCGCATATCGGCGTTCTTGATGATCTTGCGGGTGGTGTTCTGCACCACGATGCTCTCCCCCGATTCGCCTGCAATCTCATAGATGGGACCGGCGCTGCCTTCGACGGCTTTCGCCTGATCTTGTTCAGGCTGTGCCGGCGCAGGGACAGCGGCTTCGGCAGGCGCGGCAGGCATGGCAGTTGGCATGGCAGGCGCCCTCTGCTCCACAACCGAAGCCTCCGGCGTTGCAGGAGCGCCTCCACAGGCGGCAAGAACGATGACCGCCAGCGCGGTCAAAGAAAGGAACGAAACAAGGCGGGTTTTCATGGTCTCCTCCGAAATGATAGTTGACGGCGTTAATTGGGCGACGATGGAGACGTGCTAAAGGTTCCTCAAAGCATATTGAGAATAGCAATAAAGAAAACAAAATTCAATATGCAATTTTCAAAAATGGAGATAAAACAGATTTTATTTCCCCAACTTGAAAAAGCACAAAACCCTAAACGCTCTTTTCCACGATGATGACCGCCTCCTCGGACCACCCATCGGTTTGCGCTTTCAAGAGCAATTCTTTCACCCCGGCGGGATACACATTGTCATGACGGCGTAACTCTTCGAGCGGCATCCAAATCGGGATGTAAATGCCTTCTTCCGGGTTGTCGGGGTCGGCATCGGTGAACTCCTCGCCAACGCCAGTCCCAAACTCGCCGCCGATTCTCTCGACCAAAAAATAGATTTGCGTGCTGAGCTCGAAGTGAATTTCCGCCACTTTTTTCTTCACCACCACATCCACCCCTAACTCCTCCTTCGCCTCGCGGACCGCCGCCTGCTCCGGCGTCTCGCCTTCATCCACTCCCCCGCCGGGGAAGACGTAGTAATCCAGCCCGGCGCGGTGACGCTCGATCAGCGCCACTTTGCCATCCTCAACCAACACAATGCCGGCGCGTATTCGCATGAGGTTAGACACTCCCTATCGGATGCGCAAAACATGGATACATGGCTCGGATTGTAACACGCACGGCATTCCGGCAATTGCCCACAACCCAAATCGCGGGGCTAAAGATTTTTCTGCCACAGAGATCACAGAGATCTCTGAGAAAAATCTCAAAATCTCTGCGCTCTCTGTGGCTAAGCCCACGACATTGGACACTCCCCACCCTCAGCATTGCATCTTACGGACGTTATAATGTTTCAATGCCCGCCAGCCGCGACGCAATACGCGCCTACTACGACCGAAACACGAAGCTCTTCCTCGCCTTCAACCGCCGGGCAGAAAACATCCACCGCGCCTTGTGGATGGACGGCGTGCGCTCGCGCGGCGAGGCGATGAACGCCTCCAACGAACTCATCCGCGCCGAAATCGAGAATCTCGCTCCCGCCCGCGCCCGCATCGCTGACCTGGGATGCGGCGTCGGCGCGAGCCTGCTTCACATCCTCCCCCGCCTGCAAAATCCCCAGCCCGCCTGCGGGCTCACCCTCAGCCCTGTGCAGGCGCGGCTGGCGCAACAATTCGCCAAAGAGGCACACCTCGATAGCCGCATCCTCTTCATCGAAGCGGACTTCACCGCCGCGCCGCTGACAGGCGGCGTATTCGACGCCGTCTATTCGGTGGAGGCGGTCGTCCATGCGACGGAGCCGCAGAACTACTTCCGCGAGGCAAGCCGCCTGCTGCGGGAAAGCGGCAAATTGATTTTGATTGACGACTATCAGGCGAACCGTCCGCTTTCGCGCAGCGAAGACCGCTGGCTGAAAGCCTACATCGAGGGCTGGCATGTTCCGGGCGTCCTTACCGTCGAACAGGCAAGCGCCTTTGCAAGAGCCTCCCGCCTGCGGCTGACGAAAAACCAAAACCTCACCCCCCACCTGCGCCTGCGCCATCTCCCAGATGCCCTGGCGCGAACGCTTTTGCTCATCGGCAAATATCTTCCCCTTCGGCATCCCATCCTGCCGTCCATGCTGGGGAGCATGGCATTACAGCAGTGCCTTCACATGGGCGTCATCGAATATCGCCTGTTGGTCTTTGTGCGGGAATGAAAACCGTCACCCTCCTCGTCAGCGGCACGCGCGGCGATGTCGTCCCCTATATTGCGCTGGGATTGGGCTTACGCGACGCAGGCTATAACGTCCGCATTGCCGCGCCGCTGGGCTTCCGAACGCTCGTCGAAGGGAGCGGTCTCGTCTGCGCTCCCTTCGAGGGCAACCCCTCCGACCTGATGCTCGACCAAAGCGACCCGCTCACTGTGGGGCGCAATCCCCTCCGCTCCCTCGCCGCCACAAAACGCTTTCTCCAACATGCCCGCGCCCTCTACCCCCGCATGCTGCAAACCGCCATCGAAGCCTGCCGCGGCGCAGACCTGCTCCTCTACGGCTTACCCGCATTATGGGGCGCACACATCGCCGAAGGCTTGCGCATCCCCGGCGTCCGTGCCGTTCTGCAGCCCCTCGCCCCCACCCGCGAATTTTCCTCCGCCCTTTTGCCTTTCCGCTTTTCACTGGGGAAGATCGGAAACTGGCTCTCCCATTGGATTTTGATTCAGACCACCTGGCTTTCCTTCCGCTCCGAGATCAACGACGCGCGTCGGACTCACCTCAGCCTGCCTCCTGCTCACTGGCTCGACCCTGCGCTGAGACCTTTTCCTCATCACCCCCTCACCCTGAACGGATTCAGCGAACGCATCGTCCCGCGCCCCGCCGACTGGAACGAGAAGCAGGTCATCAGCGGTTACTGGCGTCTCCCCTCCCCCGCCTGGACGCCCCCGCCAGAACTCGAACGCTTCCTCGAACGCCCGCCGCAGAACACCCTTGCCATCGGCTTGGGCAGTCCGGGGACAAAAGACTTCCCCCACATCCTCCGCCTCCTCACGCAGGCGCTCGAACGTTCCGATGCACGCGCCGTGCTGACCCTCCCTGCCCGCCTTCATGCGCACATCCAATCGAGCCGCATCCTGCCCGTCGAATACGCCCCGCATGAGTGGCTCTACCCGCGCGTGCAAGCCGCCGTCCACCACGGCGGCGCAGGGACCACCTCCGCGAGTCTGCACGCCGGCATTCCCGCCGTCATTCTGCCGCTGGCGATTGACCAGTTCTTTTGGGGAGAACGAATTGACAAGATGGGAGCGGGTCCAAAGCCGATTCCCCAACGGTCGCTCAGCGCCGAAAAATTGACGGAAGCCATCCAAACGGTGCTGTGGGACAAGTCCATGCGGGAGAGGGCAAAAAGCATCAGTGCGGCATTAGGCTTGGAGGACGGTGTTCAGGCGGCGGTGAGGGCGATGCGGAGAGTCGGATAGCGCAAGGCGTATTTGAGAGTCAATCACTGATGTTACGCACACCGTCCCGAAGGTTTGGCTGGAAAATAGGCATAATTTGGGAGAACCTTCGGGACGTTTCGCGGAAGGTGAGTCAGTCAGAAGCGAAGCCAATGGTTGCAACGGCAAAGGCGGCGAGCGCCAGAACACTTCCCAAAAAGTAAGGCGCGGAAAAGGCAATGAGTTCGAACGTCACGCCTGCCAGCGTGGGACCGAAGATGTTGGTTAGGCTGAGGAGGGTTTGCGTGCCGCCGAGCAGACGTCCCTGTTCGTGGTCGGAAACGCGCAGAGAGAGCAGGGCGGTGAGCGAAGGAATGCTGAAGCCTGTGCCAAGCGCAACCACAGCCACAGCGGGGAAGAGCGTCCACGCGGCGGGGGCGAGCGCCATCCCTGCCAAGCCAGCCGCCATGCACGCCAGCCCAAACAGAGCAAGGAAGCGTTCGCCAAGGCGCGGCTGTAAGCGGCTGAACAGGTATCCTTGCACGAAGATGCCCCACACACCGACGTAAAGGTAGAAGTAACTGTTCTGCGCGGGCGTCCAGCCAAAACGCTGATTGGAGTAGAGCGGGAAGTTGGTCTGCAAGCCCGCAAAGGCAAGGTTGAGAAGAAAGAGGGCGGCGAGAAATTTTTGGATGTTCCTCCGCAGGAAGATGCTTTTGAACTGCGCCGTCCAACTGAAGACCAGCGAAAGCGATGCGGCGCGCCGTTCGGGCGGCAGGGATTCGGGGAGGAAAAACAATCCGAAGACGGTGTTGGCAAAGGCGAGGAAAGAAGCGGTGAAAGCAGGGACGGAGAGTCCGTATCCGCTCAGGAGTCCGCCGAGGGCGGGTCCTGCCATCAGTCCCAATCCAAACGCCACGCCTGCCAGGCTCATGCCGCGCGAGCGGGTCTCGGCGGTGGTCGAGTCGGCGATGTAGGCGTGGGCAAGGGTGAGGTTCGAGCCGGTCAGCCCGTCGAGGAACACCGCCAGGAAGATGACGAACAGGGAATTTGCCAGCCCAAGCAGAAGATAGGAGAGAGATGTACCAAAGAGGCAAATCAGCAAAATCGGTTTGCGCCCGTAACGGTCGGAGAGTGCGCCGAGGACGGGACCCGAAACAAGCTGCACCGCCGAATAGACGGACATCAACCCGCCGGCGATTGCCGCGCCGCCATCCTGCGCCTGCACGTAGAATGGCAAAAGCGGCAGCATGACGCCGTAGCCGAGCAGGTCAACGAATATCGAGAAGAGAAGGAGGAAAAGGGAGGGCGGCAAGGATGGGTGGAAAGTGGAAAGTGGGGAGTAAAAGCGGGGAATGACGCGGGCGTGATTCTATCACCCTATTGACTTTCTCTTTGAGAAGTTGTAACGCGATACATTGTCAACGGCTGCAGAAGGGCGCAAATGACGTAGCAAAAATATCCTTGCGGGCAAAAAGTGCGGAGGTCATATCTCCGCACTTTGCTTCAGGTTTGCCCAGCAAGTCAAAAACTTGCTCTACGCTTTCGGCTATTTCGAATTAACGTTATATTGGCACCTTATCCCCTGTTCGCAGCGACTCCACCGCCGCAAACGAGGCTTGGGTCACGCCGATGAGCTGCTCGTAGGGAATGGGCGGTTCGCCGCCCTCACGGATGGCTTTGACGAACGCTTTCCATTCGTTGACGTGTCCCTTATCCTGCGCGCCTCTTTGCTCTTTCTTCTTTCCATCTTTTACGACTTGTAACGAAACAAAATCATCCAAGACCGCGACCATCCCGCCGCAGAACAACTCGACGCGCTCCTTGGGGAAGGACTTGTCGCCGTTGGCGAGGTAGTCCACCACCCCAATCGAGCCGTCGGGGAAGGCGAAGGTCATCGAGACGTTGTCTTCGCGGTATTTGCCGCCGTCGGGCAGGGCGTGAGCGCTGACGGAGACCGGCGCCGCGCCGACGAGGAACGTGACAAAGTCAATGAAATGACACGCTTCGCCGATGATGCGTCCGCCGCCGGTTTGGGGATCGTGGGTCCAGTGGCTGGAGGGAAGATAACCGGCGTTTACGCGGTAGTGGACGTAGAGAGGCTCTGTGCGAGGAAAGAGGAAAGAGGAAAGATTCTGGGCAAGGGGAGCGAAGCGGCGGTTGAAACCAGTCATCAGTAAACAGTTATCAGTTTTCAGTAACTGCTTACTGATCACTGATAACTGATCACTGGTAATTGCCAGCGGCTTTTCCACAAACACATGCTTGCCTGCCTTGAGCGCTTTGACCACCAGGTCGGCGTGGGAATCGTGGCGGGTGAGAATCGCAACAGTGTTGATGTTGGGGTCGTTGAGAATTTCGTCATCGGAGGAGGAGGCGTATTGGAAGCCGAATTTCTTCCCGGCATGTTGGGCATGAAGACCGCCGGAGGAGGCAATGCCGATGAGGGAAACATTGCCGGCTTTTTTGACGGCGGGAAGCAGGACAGCGTTTGCAAAGAGACCGGCGCCGAGAACACCCAGATTTACGATTGGCGATTTGCGATTTGTGATTTGCGATTGACGATTAGCGGTGACAGTAAATTCAATCCTTCTTTCCTCTTGCCTCTTTCCTTTCGGGTATGTCAGCACCACGCCCAAAAAGGGTTCTTTCTTCTTGCCGGTAATCACCTCATACGCCGCTGCCGCCTGTTCGATGGGGAAGCGGTGCGTGATGAGCGGCTGGACGTTCAATTTGCCGCTTGCCATGAGGTCGAGCACAGCCTGGAAATTCCTCCCCTCCGTCCAGCGCACGTAACCAATGGGGTAATCCACGCCGTTTTCCTCATAGGAGGGATCGTAGCGTCCGGGTCCGTAAGAACGCGAGTTGATGAAGGAGAGTTCCTTTTCGTAATACACCTTGCGGGGGAAGGTCAGCCCCACTGCGCCGGTGGCAACGACGCGCGCCCGGTCGCGGGCAATGACGCCCGCCAATTCCACCGGGTCGTTGGATTTGGTGTCGGCGCAGATGAGCACAGCGTCGAATCCGCGGTGGGAGGCGTCGCCCTGAGCGTGGCGAAGGGTGAAGGCTTGGGCGGCATCTACGGCGTTTTCGCGGGAGACCGCTTCCAGTCCAAGAGAGGAGGCGAGTTTAATGCGGGCGGGGTCAATGTCTATGCCAAGGACACGGCAGCCGGCGGCGGTCGCAATCTGTGCGGCAAGCAGTCCCAGCAATCCCATGCCGATGACGGCGACCGTTTCGCCCAGCTGCGGTTCGGCAAGGCGGAATCCGTGCATGGCGATGGCGCCCAGCGTGGTGAAGGCGGCGGATTCGAAATCCACGTTTTTGGGGAGGGGGGTGATGAGATTGCGCGGCACGACGTTGTATTCGGCATGGACGGCGTAATTTAGCCCGGCACACGCCACCCGCTGACCGACTTTGAAGCCCTGCATGTTTTTCCCAAGCGCAACGATGACGCCGGCGGAGGAGTAACCCAGCGGCATGGGCTGGTCGAGGCGGTTGAAGGCGGCTTGCAGGGTGGGGACCACGCCCTCGCGTTTGGCTTTATCGAGGACTTGTTTGACGAGGTCGGGGCGGGAACGCGCCTTGCCGACCAGACTTTTTTCGGCAAACTCGACAATCATGCGCTCGGTTCCCGCCGAGACCAGGCTTGCCTGCACCCGAATCAGCGCCTGCCCCTCCCGAGGCGCGGGTATGGGGACTTCTTCCACAGTGGTTTTTCCGTTTTTGATGTTTTGGAGGAGTTGTTTCATAGTGAAAATCTGAAAGAAAAGTTTCGACCAGTATACCCGAATTCGACCCTTTACCTTCCGCACGCTCTTGCAAAGAGCGGCGAAATGGATAGGTTAACCTTTTTACCACAGAGACCACAGAGCCTTCTGAGAAAAATTCGTAACTGTTCAGCGGGGCTGAAGCCGCCTGCTCCGTTCGTGGAAGTCCTTCGGACTGGCGGCGCGAGTCGGATTAATCCGACTTTCATGTACTGAGGCAGAAACAGGGCGCAAAGCCGCATGGTTGAATAGTTACAAAAATTCAAACTCTCTGCGCACTCTGTGGCATAACCCGCGACGCAACGATTTTTACGCAAAAATCTTGCCTCGCAATGAAATTGTAACTATAATGTTTGTACACTTTGGGTTGCCTTGCGGCATACCTTATTGATGGTTCAACCGGCTCACAAAAGCCGGCACATAGGAGAGGAGGTTCCGCGAACAGATGACTCTCAATCCGAATCATGTTTTGCTTACCCCAAAACCCTCATCAATAAGGAGAAAATCTCATGGCTCTCGGTGGTTACGCTGATAAAGTCGCCTGGGTGGATCTCACCACAGGCAAAACGGAATTCAAGCCCATTCCGGAAGAATATAAACGTAAGTACATCGGCGGACGCGGCGTTGGGGTGCGGTTTGTGTTCGACAACGGTCCACAGGTGGACCCGCTTTCACCGGATAACATCCTATGCTTCATGAACGGACCGCTGACCGGCTCCGAAGCCAACATGAGCGGGCGCATGGCAATCGTGACCAAATCGCCTCTCACCGGAACGGTTACCGACTCTCACCATGGGGGCTGGTCTGCCGCCCGTCTGCGCTGGGCTGGCTACGACGGGCTGGTCTTCAAAGGCAAAGCACCCAAACCGACCTATGTGTACATCCACGACGGTCAATTCGAACTGCTGGACGCATCCGAAGTATGGGGCAAAGGCGTTCACGACACGGTCAAATACTTCCGCGAAAAATACGGCGAAAAAGACCTGACGGTCATCTCGATTGGTCCCGCGGGCGAGAACCTGGTCAAATTTGCCTGCTGGGTCAACGAAGATGACCGCGCCAGCGGACGCGGCGGCACCGGCTGTGTGGGCGGCTCGAAAAACCTGAAAGCCATCGTCATCAAAGCCGAAAAGACCCTCACCAAAGCCGCCGACCGCGACGCCTGGAAAACCGCCCACGAGCGCGCCCTGAAAGGCATCATGGCGGAGGAGAACATCACCAGCCCGCGCAAGGGCGGTCTCTCCGTCTATGGCACCAACGTGCTGATGAATATCACCAACTCCATCGGCGCTCTCCCCACCAAAAACAGCATGTACACTTCCTTCGGCAGCAACGCCGAAACCATCGCCGGCGAATGGGTCAACGCCAACATCCTCGTGGATAACCCCACCTGTCACGCCTGCCCCGTTGCCTGCAAGAAGGAAGTCGAAATCAAGGACGGACCGTATGCCGGTCTGCGCATGGAATCGGTCGAATACGAACCCGCCTGGTCGGTCGGCGCAAACTGCGGCAACGCCGACGCCCGCCTCGTCGCCAAGATGATTGACCTGTGCAACGACTTCGGCATGGACGCCATCGAAACCGGTCACCCGCTCTCGGTCTGGATGGAAGCGACCGAACGGGGCTACACCAACGGCTCCGGTAAACTCGCCTGGGGCGATCCCGAAGGCATGACCAAAGCCGTCGAAATGATTGCCAAACGTCAGGGCTTTGGCGCCATCCTCGCCGAAGGCGCAAACGCCGTCGCCAAACACTTCGGTCATCCCGAACTCGCCATGACCGTCAAAGGGCAGGGCATCCCCGCCTACGACCCGCGCGGACTCAAAGGCATGGGCATTGCCTACGCCACATCCAACCGTGGCGCCTGCCATCTGCGCGCCTACACCCCCGCCGCCGAACTCGGCGTCATGCCCTACAACTCCCTCAAAGTGGACCCGCTCGAATGGAAGGGCAAGGGCGAACTCGTCGCCATCTTCCAAAATGTCCATGCCTTCTCCGACAGCATGGACCTGTGCAAATTCTCCGCTTTCGCCATGGGCGCCGAAGAATACGCCCAGCAATACTCCGCCATGGTGGGCGTCCCCTTCACCGCCGACGACGTGCTGAAGACCGGCGAGCGCATCTACAACCTCGAACGCTACTACAACAACCTGGCTGGCTTCCGCGAAGGCTCCGACTACCTGCCCAAGCGCTTCCTCGAAGAACCCTCCGACCAGCCCGGCTCGAAGGGTCACGTTTGCGAACTCGACAAGATGCTCGAGGAATACTACAAAGTGCGCGGCTGGGTCAACGGCGTGGTGCCGGAATCCAAACTCAAGGAACTGGAGATTGTCTAAGCATAGGACACGTTCTCTAACGTGTCAGCCAACGAAAAGCGGCGTGGACGCAAGGACACGCCGCTTTCACTTTCGCTTCATTTCGGACCTCCAACCTGCTCCCGTCTCCCTAATCTCGTCCTTGCCTCTGCATTTACCAATTACCAATCACCACTTTCTAGCCTACGCCCCCGCCCGCAGGGTCTTCTTCCCAAACCGCGCCAGGAAATCATCTACCAGATGGTCCTCAATCTCAATCGTCAGGTGCGTCTGCCCGACCGCAAGCGAACCCAGGCGGAAGGGTTCCATCCGCTCCAAAGTGACCGTCCACCCCTCTGCGCGGACGACATTTTCTCCCTCCATTGTTCCGCCCATCTCCTGCAAATATTCCTTCAGCAAAAAGAGGGGAATGCCGCGTATTTCGCGGACGATGGTTTGCATCAGCCGCCGCCCACCGGAGGGAAGATGTCTATCTTATCGTCGGGCTGGAGGACTGTATCGAATTTCTCCGGCAGGTACACCGCCTCCCGCCCGTTGATGAAAAACTTCATGTGCGGGAGGAAGTTCCCGTTCTCGTCCAGCAATTCCCGGCGCATGGCGGGATACTCCTCAACAAATTTATGCACCAGTTGAATGGCGGTTATCCCCTCCGGCAGGTTCAATTCCACCGTCTTCTTGCCGACAATCGGACGCAGGGTGGCATAAAAATTGACTTGCATAACCATCTCTTCCATTTTCTGTCACCTCCAAATTCTCCATGCGATACCTGCAAGAACACCTTTGGCTCCCATATTTTACCCCGCGAAAATTAATCACTCACTTTACGCAGTCTCTTCGTAGCGCGACACATTGTCCCCGCAAGGGGGTTCATGTCGCCTGAAAACACGAGATAAATCTCGCGCTACCGCGTAACATGAGTTAATCACTGATGTTACGCCCGTCCCGAAGGTTTGGCTGAAAAATAGGCGCAATTTGCGAGAACCCTCGGGACGTTTCGCGTAAGGTGAGTTAATCAACCCAAACGAAAAGCCCCGCCTCATCTGTGGACAACTCTGAGAGTTGTCCTACACACAAACAATCAGGGGCACTGAATGATGCCCTGCGCCCACAGACATCCGCCGCAGACCGGGAAGGTGGTGTTGCCGAGGCAGTCCTCCTCGTTGGTCTCGGAGAGGTCGCAGCCGCCGCAGAAGGTGCAGGGAGCGAAGACAAAATTGTGCAGGCGTTCGCGGTAGGCAACATAACCCGGATCCAGCCAAATCTCCTGCAAAGACTTTTCCCGCACGTTGCCGATGACGTGTTTTTTCGAGAGGCGCGGTTTGCCGTGCAGGTAACTTATGTGCGTATGCATCAGGGGCCAGCACGGACTCACGTCCCCCGTCCAGGCGATGGACATGGTGCCGCTCTCGACGAAGTTGCACACATCGTTGGCGCCGCTCCAGTTGTTGCCCGCGTAACTGATGTTCAAGCCGCTGTTGAAGACCTCGAAAATGGCGTCGCGGGTGGTTTCGTCGAAGTCCATTTTGGGCAGGCTCAGGCGGGGAAGATGCGGAGCGTTCATGTAGGCGATGTCGTGGGTGACGCGGTTATAGAGACGGTCTGCCTGCATGTCTTCGGTGGCGGGTTGAAGGTTACTGACCGAGAAATATTTGGCGCGCAGGGATTTTCCGATCTGGATGACTTTGGGCAGATCGGCAATGTTCCGCCGCATGGCTACAAAAGCGATGCCAATTTCAGGCTTGGGATAATGTCCCGGCGGGCGCATTTTGACAAACCGCTCCAGATTGGCAATGATGTTCGGCAGTTCCGCGCCGAGGCGGATATCGGCAAAGCCCTCGGGCGTGGCGCCGTCCATCGAGACCCACAGGATGTCCAAGCCTGCGTCTATGAGTTCGCGGGACTTTTTCTCGGTCAGAATGGTGCCGTTGGTGATAAGTTCGACCTTGACGCCCAGTTCGCGTTTGATGCGGCGAATCCATTCGATGGTTTTCTGATGGAACAACGGCTCGCCGATGCCGCCAAAATACACACTTGGGATTGGGTCGAGTTCCTTCAAGCCGGCGATGATACGCTCGAAGGTTTCTTCGGTCATGCGCCCGATGGGCTGTTCCCAGGCGTTGCGGAAGCAGGTGATACAGTCGAGGTTGCAGGCGACGGTCGGCTCGATATAGACCTTGGTGAGGTGAGTCACCGGGCGGTGCATACGGATAAAGTTATGCCCTTCGTCGAGGCGGACTTTCGCACCGGGCGTCAGCCCATATTGGCGGGCAACTTCAGGCGGGATGATGAGGCGTCCGTTTTCATCCACCTCCGCCCAGGCGGTCGTCGGTTTTGTGGATACAGGTATCATACGCGCTCCTTGCCTACGGCGTAATTAACTCACCTTACGCAGTTTTCTCGTAGCGCGACACATTGTCCCCGAATGGGGGTTCATGTCGCCTGAAAACACGAGATTCCCTTCGGCAGGGTTTCGACAGGCTCAACCTGCCAGCTCAGGCAAGAATCTCGCGCTACCGCGTAAAGTGACTAATTAATACCAATCATATCTATTTTTGCGCGGAGTTCACGTGACAAAAGTCGCAGTTCCGAAGGATAAATTACCCCAGTGAGGGTGATATAACTGATGTTACGCACCGTCCCGAAGGTTTGGCTGGAAAATAGGCGCAATTTGCGAGAACCTTCGGGACGTTTCGCGTAAGGTGAGTGATATAATTTTGAAAATTGTGAAAGAAGGAGCAACTTCGTGGCTGATACGCGCATACAAAAATTTGCGAAAATTCTGGTGGAACATTCCGCCCGCATTGTGCCGGGCGACCGTGTGTTGATTGAAGCGACAACTGCCGCCGAACCGCTCGTCCGGGAGTTGTTCGTTCAAATTCTGGAAAAGGGCGGGCATCCGCATCCCTTGATTTCATTCCCCGGTCAGGAGGAAAGTTTTCTCCTGCATGCCAATGACGCGCAGTTGGAATTCGTGCCGACCTTCATGAAACTGGCGTATGACCAGTTCGAGAGCCGCATCCGCATTCATTCTTCGACCAACACGCGCGGACTGACAAACATTCCGTCCGCCAAACTGCAAAAGCGCAGCAAAACCACCGGCATCATCACCGAGACGCAGATGCGGCGCGGGGCGGAGGGCGCCTTCAAATGGGTCACCACCCTTTACCCCACCAATGCCTACGCCCAAGAAGCAGGCATGAGCCTGCAAGAGTATGAGGACTTTGTCTTCAACGCCGTGCATGCCCATGAGGAAGACCCAATTGCCTACTGGAAAAGCACGGCGGCGCGTCAGCAAAAAGCGATTGACTTTCTGGCAGATAAGGACATCGTCACCTTGCGCGGTCCAAACGTGGACCTTTCGCTTTCCATCAAGGGGCGCAAGTTCATGAACTCGACCGGCGTGTATAACATGCCCGACGGAGAAATCTTCACCGGTCCCGTCGAAGATTCGGTCAACGGTTGGGTAAAGTTCACTTACCCCGCCATCTACAACGGCGTGGCGGTGGAAGGCGCAGAGTTGATCTTCAACCGTGGGCGCGTGGAACAAGCCAAAGCCGACAAGAACGAAGACTACCTGATCAAAATGCTCGAATCGGACAGCGGCGCGCGGTATCTGGGTGAGTTTGCCATCGGCACCAACTTCGACATCAACCGCTTTACCGGCAACATCCTCTTCGATGAAAAAATCGGAGGAACGTTCCACATGGCGCTCGGCGCAGGCTACCCGGAAACGGGTTCACACAACAAGTCTGCCATTCACTGGGACATGATCTGCGACCTGCGCACCGACTCGGAGATTTATGTGGACGGCGAGTTGTTTTACAAGAATGGGGAGTTTGTGTTTTAGTAAAGCGTGGCAAGCAGGCAAGTAGGCGAGTAGACAAGTAGACAAGTAAACAAGTAGACAAGTGAAAAGCCTCCCAATTCGGAAGACTCTTTTGTATGTCTACCTGTCTACCTGTCTACCTGTGTACCTGTAGACCCATATACTTCCCCTAATATATCCCCACCGAACCATCCACCCTGCGCGCATACTCGTCAATGCCGCCGCGCACGTTGAAGACGTTCTTCCATCCCTGAGCAACAAGCCACATCGTGACTTGCATACTGCGGCTGCCGTGGTGGCACATGACGTAAATGACCGCATCTTGCGAACGAGCGGCTTCGGAGAGCGCGTTGACCCCTTCCCGCGCCAGACGGCTCAACGGCGTGACCTCGAGCCGGGCGTCCGCCAATTTGGCGTAATTCAACTCCGAGAGTTCACGCACATCGAGCAGGATGAAGCGTTCGTCGGATTGCAGTTTTTCGGAGAGTTGCGTCACGGTAATTTCGGGGAACATCTTCACTCACTCAAAGTTATTCACTCACCTTACGCAGAACGTCCCGAAGGTTCTCTGAGAAGGACCTTGTTAAGCGCTAAAACCTTCGGGACGGTGCGTAACATCACTTATTCAAGCGCCTTCGAATACAACTTTTCCACGTATTCCTTCACCATGCGGCGCGTGGAAAACTGCGGCGTGACGGTCTTGATGGATTCCTTCATCCGTTCCACCCATCCGAGCGGGATGTTGTTGATGTCGCGGTCATAGTACAGCGGAATGATCTCGTTTTCGAGTTTGCTGTACAGGTCCTGCGCGTCCATGGCATCTTGTGTGTCCTGCGAATCCATCTGCTTGTCTTCGCCTATGGACCAGCCATTCTTTCCGTTGTATGCCTCGCGCCACCAGCCATCCAGCACGGAGAAATTCAACACGCCGTTCAGTCCCGCCTTCATGCCGGAAGTGCCGCTGGCTTCCATGGGACGGCGCGGCGTATTCAGCCATACATCCACACCCTGGACGAGGTACCGCGCCAAGTTCATATCGTAATCCTCGACGAAGACCAGCCGTCCGCCCGTCTCGGCGCGTTTGACGGTGCGGTAAATCTTCTGAATCAATTGTTTACCCGGCTCATCGGCGGGATGCGCCTTGCCGGCAAAGACAATCTGCACGGGCATATTCGGGCGGTTGATGATGTGCAGCAGGCGTTCCACGTCCGAAAGAATCAGGCTGGCGCGTTTGTAGGTGGCAAAGCGGCGGGCAAAACCGATGGTCAGCATGTAGGGGTTGAGCAAAACTCCCGCCGAAACGACCTGCACGGGGTGAAAGCCGCCCACAATCCAGCGGTCACGGACGCGCTCGCGCAGGTAGAAATTCAATTTGCGCTTGAGGTGTTGGTGCACTTCCCACAGCGCCTGAGGGGGAAGCGTATCCAGTTTATCCCACAGTTCCGGGTCATCCAGCCGCTCCATCCAGCCTGCGCCAAAGTGCAGGTCGAGCAGCAGGCGCAGGCGGCGCGCCATCCAGTTGGCGGTGTGAACGCCGTTGGTGATGTAGGTGATTGGCACATCGTCCACGCGGCGGTCTTTCCAGAGGAAGTGCCACATCTCGCGTGAGACGCGCCCATGCAGTTCGGAAACGGCGTTCCGCCCCTCGGAAAAGCGCAAGGCGAGGATGCCCATGCTGAAGGTCTGCCCGTGCGGCTGGTCGTGGCGCGCCAGGTCGTAGAATTGTTCCTGCGTCAACCCCAGTTGATGCCAGATCGCAGCCAGGTATTTATCAATCAGCCAGAGCGGGAATTCGTCGTTGCCCGCAGGGACGGGCGTGTGCGTGGTGAAGATATTTTGTCCGCGCGTTTTTTGGATGGCGGCTTCGAACGTTTCACCCTTCGCCACCCGTTCGCGGGCGCGTTCGAGCGTCAGAAAGGCGGCGTGACCTTCGTTCATGTGCCAGACCGCCGGATCAATCCCCACCGCCCGCAACATGCGCACGCCGCCGATGCCGAGCAGGACTTCCTGCATGATGCGGCGGTCCAGGTCAGACCAATAGAGGCGGGCAGTCAACAGGCGGTCGAACTCGGAATTGCCTTCCACGTTTGAATCCAGCAGGTAGAGGGGAACGCGTCCCACACGCACTTCCCAGACCTGTAAGGCAACAGCACGGTCGGGAAATTCCACAGAGACGGAAAGCGGTTTGCCATTTTCCACCACCAGATTGACGGGCAGGTCATCGAATTTCAGCGGGTTGTTCAATGCCTCTTGCCAGCCGTCCTCGCTGATGCGCTGGGAGAAGTATCCCTGCGCGTACATGAAGCCCACGCCCACCAGCGGCAGCCCCAGGTCGCTTGCCTCTTTCAGGTGGTCGCCTGCCAGTACGCCAAGCCCTCCCGAGTAAATCGGGAGGGTTTCGTGGAGACCAAATTCCATGGAGAAATAAGCAATGGGATGTGAGGCAAGTTTCGGCTGAGTCCGATGCGCCCAGGTATCCTGCTGGTTCATGTAGGCGTCGAAGTCTGTAAAGACGCGCTTGTACGAGTCCATGTAATCCTTGTCTTTGAGGACTTCGTTCAAACGGGCGCGTTTGATTTCGCGCAGCATACGGATGGGGTTGTGGTGGAGGCGCTCCCACATATCGCGGTCCAGTTGCGAAAATAAACGCGCGGCTTCGGGCTGCCACGTCCACCACAGGTTGTAGGCAAGTTCGCCAAGGCGAATGAGTTTTTTGGGAAGGTCAAAAGAGGGAAGTTGAGTGCGAAAAGTATCCATAGGCGCATAATGATACCCCAATTTTTTATTTGGATTAGAATTGATTCATGACAACCGTACAACTATTCGTGACCTGCCTCGTCGATTCGTTCTACCCGCAAACGGGTGAGGCGGTTGTGAGCATTCTCCGCCGCCTCGGCATAGACGTAGACTTTCCGCCCGACCAAACCTGCTGCGGACAGCCGAACTTCAACGCGGGGTTGTGGGCAGAAGCACGACCCATCGCAGAACACACAATTCGCACATTCGAGAAAACCACAGGCGACATCGTTATTCCCTCGGGCTCCTGCGCGCACATGATGAAGCATGGGTATCTGGAATTATTTGCCGATGATCCCGCCTGGCTTCCACGCGCACAGAGGCTGGCGGCGCGGGTGTACGAATTCACCGAATACGTCGTGGACAAACTCGGCGTGACCGACCTCGGCGCGCGCTGGGACGGCTTGCTCACCTATCATCCATCCTGTCACACCCTGCGCGGCATGAGCATTGACCGTCAGCCCCGCGCCCTGCTGGCAAACGTGAGAGGCGCAACAGTGGTGGAACTGCCTCATGCGGAGGAGTGCTGCGGCTTCGGCGGCATCTTCTCGATGGAGCATCCCGAACTTTCGGCGGAATGGCTGAAACGAAAGATTGGCAATCTGGAGGCAACCCAATCGCCCACGCTGGTGGTGGCAGATTCGGGCTGTCGGTTACACATCGCCGGCGGATTGCACCGGCAAAAGAAATCGCAGAGAGTGGTACATATTGCGGAAGTGCTGGCGGGGGGTGAGTGGTGAGTAGTAATCAGTGAATAAGTCATCAGTGATCAGTGAACAGTGAACAGTAAGCGGTAGAGAGTGAGGAAGTGAGCAGTGGACAGGAAACAGTTTCGGGCGCGGATCCGCAAATCGTTGTCGAATGAGGCGCTTCAGGCGGCGCTGGACGCCAACGCCGAACGCCGCATCACCGGGCGGGTCAACGCCTTCGCCTCCCTGCCCGATTGGCGTGAACGCCGCCGGCAGGCGCATGCCGTCCGCGCGGAGGTCATCGAGCATCTCGAGGGGTATCTCGAACAGTTTGTCGAAAACGCCACTCGCAACGGAATCATCGTCCATCGCGCGCAGAACTCAAACGAAGCAATACAGATTGTGTTGGACATTGCCAGGTCTTTACCGCCAAGGCGCGAAGAACGCCAAGTGAACAAAGAGGAAATCAGCGCTCGTCCGCGTTCATCTGGGTTTCCCAACCTGCTTTTCGCCAAATCCAAAAGCATGGTTTCCGAGGAGATCAACCTCAACCATGCCCTCGAAGCGCAGGGGATGCGCGTCGTCGAGACCGACCTGGGCGAATACATCGTTCAACTGCGAAACGAGAGACCCAGTCACATCATCACACCCGCCGTGCATCTGCGCCGCCATGAGGTCGGTCAACTCTTTCACGAGAAACTCGGCGTCCCCTACACCGACGATATCCCCACCATGACGAACACCGCCCGCAAAGTTCTACGGGAGGTCTTTCTCACCGCCGACGTGGGCGTGAGCGGCGTCAACTTCGGCGTCGCGGAGACGGGCGGAATCTGCCTCGTCACCAACGAGGGCAACGGGCGCATGGTCACCAGCCTGCCGCCGATTCACATCGCACTGATGGGCATGGAGCGCCTCGTCCGCACCCTCGATGACCTCGCGCTCATGCTTTCGCTCCTGCCCCGCTCCGCCACCGGGCAAAAACTCAGCGTTTATACCCAAATCATCCACCAGCCTCTGCCAGGTCAACAGCGTCACATTATCCTGCTCGACAACGGACGCTCGCGCCTGCGTCAGTCGCCGCTCCGCGAGTCGCTTTACTGCATCCGCTGCGGCGCGTGCCTCAACGCCTGCCCGGTCTTCCGCGAAATCGGCGGTCACGCCTACGACAGTGTCTATCCGGGTCCCATCGGTTCGGTCATTTCGGCGGGGCTGTTCGGCAGCGAGTTCGTCCCGCTGGCGCAAGCCTCGTCGCTGTGCGGTGCGTGCAAGGAGGCTTGCCCGGTGGATATTGACCTGCCGAAACTGCTGGTGAGAGTGAGGGCGGGGGGTACAACAGTGAATAGTGAGCAGTTATCAGTAAACAGTAAGTTATCAGTGAGCAGTAATCAGTTGTCGGTGGGCGGCGGGGGATTATCGCGGATGAGCCGGCTTTTTCTGAAGACGTACAGCCGCATCGCGACTCACTCGAGGCTGTTTGCCCTCTCTCAAAAATTTGCCTCGCTGGGAACGTTTCTCCTCTCCCCTTTCAGCGGCTACGTCCGCCTGCCGGCGTTTACCGGCTGGGGCTACAGCAAGGATTTACCGAGGTTCGCCGGGAAGACATTCCGGGAAAGGTGGGAGGGCAAACAGGTAAACAAGTACACAGGGAAACAGGTAAATAGTGAAGCAGCACGCATAGAAGTCTCTTCGGTTACTTCGCTCCCTCAGAGTGACAGTAACCGGGTGGAACAATTCATCGAAGAACTGACCAAGGTCAGCGGGCAGGTCATTCGCACGAGCAAAGAGGAAGTGACAAACAAAGTTGTCGAGTTTCTTCAAGCGCGGAATATTCGGCACATCCACGCGGAGCCGGGCATATTGGATGAAAGCGTCCTCCAGCGGGCAGGCATCGCCGTCAGCCGTGAACGGGACGCGGGAATCCGCGCCGGGGCGACCAAGGCTCTTTGCGGGCTGGCAGATAGCGGGTCCGTGCTGGAAGCGGACGGCGAAGGGGATAAGTTGGTCGCGTCGCTTCTGCCGGAGATTCATCTGGTCCTCCTCCATACGTCTGATATTTATCCGACTCTCAAGGATGCGCTTCCGTTGACGCGCCGGACAAAATCCGCCGTCTTCATCACGGGTCCCTCGCGCACCGGCGACATCGAAATGTCGCACACCATCGGCGTGCACGGACCGAGAGAGGTGGTTGTCTTTCTTGTTGACGATTGAATCGGGCAGTGATACAATCCCGCACGCTTCTTTTAGGGTAGATGAGGCGTGCGGGACAATCCCGCCGCTTTCGATAGACGCCCCCATCGTCTAGCGGCCCAGGACGGAGCCCTCTCAAGGCTCAAACAGGGGTTCGAGTCCCCTTGGGGGCACACGAAAAGAGTCGCCACGATAGGCGGCTCTTTTTTTCAAACAGGCGTCCCCGCAGGGGGGATGATATTCGAGTCCCCTTGCCCTTGGCAGGATGCTTCGCGAGGGGCACACGAAAAGAGTCGCCACGATAGGCGGCTCTTTTTTTCAAACAGGCGTCCCCGCAGGGGGGATGATATTCGAGTCCTCTTCGACCTGCCCCACTACCCAGCGCAGCACAAGCCGCCCGCCAACTCTCCTGAGAGTGTCTAAAAGAATGGGCTAAAGATTTTTCTGCCACAGAGCTCACAGAGATCTCTGAGAAAAATCTCAAAATCTCTGCGCTCTCTGTGGCTAAACCCACGACATTGGACACTCCCACTCGCCTTATTCTCTTGCCCCTGCTCACGCCAAGAAGATACGAATTGGACGGATCATAAAACGTTCACCGTTTCTTAACCGTTCGTTTTTTTTCTATTAAACGGTTACCGCTAGAATTTCAAAATAAAGAGGTTCTATGGCGGAAAAGATATTGTTCATTGGCGGATCACTCAATCAAACGACGATGCTCCACAAGATCGCATTGCATCTCAAGGAATATGATTTTTATTTCACCCCCTTTTATGCCGACGGCATTGAGCGTCTGGCAGGGAGCGCGGGTCTCCTGAATTTTACCGTTCTGGGCGGGCGGCACTTGCGAGAAACGACCGAATACCTTTTGCAAAACAAAATTCCAGTTGACTTGCGGGGGGAAAAACATGACTATCACCTGGTGGTAACAGCAAGCGACTTGATTGTGCAGAAAAATATACGAAACAAACGACTGGTGCTGGTCCAGGAAGGAATCACCGAACCGGAAACGTGGGTATATTGGATGGTCAAGTGGTTGAAATTGCCGCGTTACCTTGCCAACACGTCCACGAACGGGCTTTCGGACATGTACGATGTCTTCTGCGTTGCCTCGCAAGGATATGCAGCACATTTCATTCGTAAGGGAGTACGTCCGGACAAAATTGCAGTCACCGGAATTCCCAATTTCGACGATCTACAAAGTAATCTGAAGAACGATTTTCCCTATCGGGATTTCGTCCTGGCAGCGACCTCGCCGCTTCGGGAAACCTTCCGCCGGGATGACCGCGCTGCTTTCATCCGCCGTTGCGTCGAAATTGCCGGTGGACGCCCGTTGATTTTCAAGTTGCATCCCATCGAGAATGCGAGACGGGCAAGACGTGAAATCAACAAATACGCCCCAGGCGCACTGGTTTTCGAATACGGGAACGTCAACCATATGATTGCCAACGCCGCCACCGTCATCACTCAACAATCCAGTTGTACCTTTGTCGCCATTGCGCTGGGTAAGGAGGTATACACCAATTTAGATATTGACGAACTTGGGCAACTGATGCCCATTCAAAATAACGGGACATCCGCCCAGCGAATCGCCAATGTTGTCAAACACGTTCTACATACGCCCATGCCGGTATTGCAACAGATCCGCAAGGGCGTGCGCCCCCGTCCGATATGGGAAAAGGCCGATTCGTTTTGAATCTTGACAGGCAGAAAGAAATGAATACCGAGAAAAATCACGAGAGAGCCTTTTCCGAAAAAAACCTGTGGCAGTCACTAAAAAACCTGGTCGGGACTCTATTGATGCTGGCGCTCGCACTGGCATTGATTATTTTCATCTTGCTGCCGGAGATGAAAACGTTGGCTGGATCGGCGGAACAGCCCCGTGATGCGATGGATTTGTTGTTTGCAGCAGAAGGTATATTGGTCAGCGGCTTTCTGGCCGGCTTTCCGGGTTATTTGGTTATTCAGGCAATGGCAGACTGCTGGAATCGTCCGTGTTCCCGAAACAGAAAACCAAGAAAAGGGGCGGCACTCCCTGACTGACGTTCCGCACCGTTCCGAAGGGTTTTCCGCTCGATAAAGCTGTTTCGAGAGTGTCTAAAAGAATGGGCTAAAGATTTTTCTGCCACAGAGCTCACAGAGACCCCCCTGAGAAAAATCTCAAAATCTCTGCGCACTCTGTGGCTAAGCCCACGACATTGGGCACTCCCGCTGTTTCCAAAAACAGCGGGGCATCCTGTACAAGCGGGTCATTGAAACAATGTCATTTCCTAACTTTTGACATACAGCGCCCCAGCGTGGGCGGCTCTTTTTATTTTCAAACAGAACCCCTCGCCCAATATGGGAGAGGGGTGAGGGAGAAAGGACAATCGTCTATTGCGCCTTGCCCTGGTTTGCCACCGCGGCGGCTTTGCGGGCGGCTTCTTCGGGGTCGCCGAGGTAGTAACTCTTGAGCGGTTTCATGTCTGCGCCCAGTTCATAGAGTAGGGGCAAGCCGGTGGGAATGTTCAACTCGGTGATGTCGGCGTCGGAGATGTTGTCGAGGTACTTCACCAGCGCGCGGATGCTGTTGCCGTGCGCAACAACGAGCAGCCGCTTGCCAGATTGAATCGCTGGAACCAGGGTGGAATGCCAATAAGGCAAAACCCGCTCCAGCGTAATCTTTAGCGACTCGGTGGCAGGCAGTTGTTCGGGAGGGAGCGAGGCGTAGCGGGGGTCGAAGCGGGGGTGCCGTTCGTCGTTCCAATCCAGCGGCGGCGGCGGCACATCGTAACTGCGTCTCCAAATCTTCACCTGTTCCTCGCCAAACTTTTTCGCCATCTCGGCTTTGTTCAATCCCTGCAACGCGCCGTAATGACGTTCGTTCAACTGCCAGGCGTTCGTGACGGGAATCCATTCGAGATTCATTTCCTGCAAAATAATCCACAGGGTATGAATGGCGCGCCGCAACACAGAGGTGTACGCCGCATCGAAGACAAATCCCTCCTGCTTCAACAGTTTTCCCGCTTCCTGCGCTTCGGCTCTGCCCAGGTCGGTCAGCCCGACATCCGTCCAGCCGGTGAAACGGTTTTCGAGGTTCCAAATACTTTGTCCGTGACGGACCAAGACAAGTTTATACATGGGTACTCCGTGATGAAAGTGTTTTGCACATTATACAGCAGTGTCGCATCAGCCTTGCCCAATTCCCGCCTTGCTCATAAAATCAACCCATGCCCAAAGACGACATCACCCCCAGCCGACAGCAATATCTCGAAATCAAACGTCAATATCCCAATACCATTCTGTTCTTCCGCCTTGGCGACTTTTACGAAACGTTCGACGAGGACGCCGAAATCACCGCGCGCGAACTCGACATTGTCCTCACCTCGCGCCCCGTGGGCAAAGGTGTGCGTGTGCCGCTGGCGGGCATCCCTTATCACGCGGTGGATAACTACCTCGCGCGCCTCATCGAAAAAGGCTATCACGTCGCCATCTGTGAGCAGATGGGAGATACGCCCATCAAGGGACTCGTCCCGCGCAAAGTGGTGCGGGTGGTGACTCCGGGAACAGTGACCGAGCCGGGACTCCTGCCCGGCGACTCGAACAACTACCTCGCCTCGGTCGTCCTGGACGAGAAGACTGCTTCTGTTTCTTATGCCGACATCACCACCGGAGAGTTTGCCGTCACCGAACTGCCGTTGGAGGCGCTGCGCGCCGAACTGACGCGCCTGCATCCCGCCGAAATCATCCTGCCCGAAAACCAGACCCTGAACGACGGAGTTCAAGGTCACATTACCCCCTACCCTGCCTGGAAGTTCGAACCCGGCAAATGTGAGGAGACCCTGCTCACGCACTTCAACGCATCCACACTGGAGGGCTTCGGCATCAAGGGGCATAGTCTCGCCGTTCGCGCGGCGGGAGCAATCCTGCAATATCTCAAAGAAACACAACCCGACTCGCTGAAACTGCTTACCAGCCTGCGCTCCTACAGCATCAACGAATTCATGACCCTCGACGCCTCCACGCGCCGCAACCTCGAATTGGAGGAAACCCTGCGCGGCGAACGAAAAGGCTCCCTGCTGGGCGTGCTCGACCGCACCGTCACGCCGATGGGCAAGCGCCTGATGCATCAATGGATCAGTCAGCCGCTGCTCAGCGTGGAAAAGATTCGGCGCCGGCAGGATGGCGTTCAGTATTTCTTCGATAACGGCATGAAGCGCGCCGAAATTCGCAACGCGCTGAAACCGCTGGCAGACCTGGAGAGACTGGTCAACCGCGTGATGGCAGGGCAGGCGCAGCCGCGCGATTTGGTGGCGATGCGCGACACACTCGGACGATTGCCGGGAGTCAAAGAAGTAATCAGTGAAAAGGGAAATAGTGATCTAATAATCGGCGAAGGAGTAATCAGTAATCAGTGGTCGGTGTGCGCGGAGGAATTGGCGCTTCTGCAATCTGCCATTGACGATGACCCGCCCGCCACGCTGCAAAACATCGGTATCATCCGCCCGGGCTACTCGCAGGAATTGGATTCGGTGATCGAAGCCTCGAAACACGCCCGCGATTGGATCGCCAACCTCGAAGCGGTCGAACGCGAACGGACGGGCATCAAAACCCTCAAGGTGGGATACAACAAGGTCTTCGGCTATTACATCGAAATCTCGCGAGGCGCGGCGGAGCGGGCGCCTGCTCATTACATCCGCAAGCAGACTCTGGTCAACGCCGAGCGGTTCATCACGCCGGAGATGAAGGAATACGAGACGCTCGTGTTGAACGCCGAGGAGCGCATCCGCGAAATCGAATTGCGGCTGTTCAAGGAGGTGTGCGCCGCGCTGTCCAAGTCTGCTTTCAAGATGCTGGAGACGGCGCGGGCGCTGGCAGAGTTGGACGTGCTGGCGGCTCTGGCGGAGGCGGCGGCTTTGGGAGGCTATTGCAGACCTCAGGTCCACGAAGGAAGCGAGTTGGAAATCCGCGAGGGCAGGCATCCCGTCGTCGAGCAGACTTTGAAGGGCGAGCGTTACATCCCCAACGATGTCATTTTCGAGAAGGGCGAAATCGTGCGCGTCATCACGGGACCGAATATGTCGGGCAAATCCACTTACCTGCGGCAGACGGCGCTGATTGTGTTGATGGCGCAAATCGGTTCGTTCGTGCCGGCGGATTCGGCGCGCATCGGGCTGGTGGATCGCATCTTCACCCGCATCGGTGCCCAGGATGAGATTCACGCCGGGCAGTCCACGTTCATGGTGGAGATGATCGAAGCCGCGAACATCCTGCATCATGCCACGCCGCGCTCGCTGTTGATTTTGGATGAGATTGGGCGCGGCACTTCGACATACGACGGGCTTTCGATTGCGTGGGGAATTATCGAGTTCATTCACAACCATCCGCATTTGCGGGCAAAGACGTTGTTCGCCACGCATTATCACGAATTGACGCAACTGGCAGAGTTATTGCCCGGCGTGCGGAATTACAATGTGGCGGTCAGCGAGGCGGATGGCAAGGTGGTGTTCCTGCACAAGATTGTCCCGGGCGGCGCGGATAAGTCCTACGGCATCCATGTGGCGCAACTGGCGGGGCTGCCGGCGCCGGTCATCCAGCGAGCAAACGAGATCATGGCAGAGTTGGAGAAATCGTCGGGGCGGGCGATGCGGATCAACCCTCATGCGGCACAGCAGGCTGCTTTGTTTCCCGAGACCAGCCCGCTGCTGGAGGAATTGAAATCGGTGGACGTAAACAGCCTCTCCCCCATCGAGGCGTTGAATAAGTTGTTCGAGTGGCAGAAGAAATATTTGAAATGACATTCAGGGAATGCTGAATTTGGGACATATGGAAGCGGTCAATGGCGTTATTGTGAAGACGAAGAGGCTTGTTCGAAAAAACCTGGAACGTCTGATATTGTTCCTATTGCCGTTGGTTTTTACCGCCATCAATAGTAACTGGATTTTCACGCCTCCCACCCACAATATGCCGGATCCATGGTTTTATTTTTCCTATTTCCGGTATTTTTTCGAACGCGCCGCCGAATTTCCATCTAATACCCATTACTTTGTGGAAAGGTTGACGTGGATTGTGCCGGGGTATGTCATCTATCATATTTTTCCGCCGCTGATTGCCAATCACGTTCTGCATTTATCGGTTTATTACCTTGCTGTCTTTTCGCTTTATGGCACAGTCTCTTTGTTGTATCACCGCAGGGCGGCGTTCCTTGCCGCTCTGCTTTTCGGCGGATATCCCTGGTTCCTGCGGGCAGCCGGCTGGGACTATACTGACGGAACGGGGATTGCGCATCTCTGCGTTTTGATTTTTCTCCTTACCTTTGTTTTCAATGCCAAGCACTGGAGGGCGATTTTCTTCCTGGCAGGGGCGGTACACGCCTCATTTCTCGTCACGAACCTGCTTTGGATCGGGCTTTTACCAAGTTGGCTCATCTATTTCCTGTTGCTGAACAGCCAAAACAGAAAATTCGACCTGGGGCGGCTGACGCTTGCTGCCGGATATTTTCTGGTTGGGAATCTCGCTCTGCTGGGGCTGTGCGGGTTGTTCTACATGTGGGCAACTGGTAACTTCTTCTTTCTTGAAAACACCCTCAAAACTTCCATTATTCTGGTGGACAACACTGCAAACAATCTCAGGGTGGTAAGGAATTATGGCAGATACTTTCCGTGGTGGCATGTACTGCCCATGCTGGTCTTTTTCAGTGCATCCTGGACAATATGGTGGCAACACGCACAGCACAGGAAGGTGGAACGAAAACAGCTTGCCCTCTATCTAATGTTCGTTTTGGCGTATGCCTGGCTCATCTTCTGGCATTTTTTCAGCAACCCGGTATTGATCATGTTCCCGTACACATCCATCATCATTCCACACACGTTTCTTCTTTTGGGGACCTTGTGGGCAGAGCCACTCGAAAGACTCGCCGGCGGGCATTATGCCGCCGTAGTGATCGCCGCGATCTCCACTCTGCTCCTGCCTGCCCTGTCGCTGACGGTTTTCCCTTTTATCGCAAGCCTGCAGGGAAATAAACCTCTCACCGCTTTATTGGGGCTGGCGCTTCTCGTCTGTTTGATCACAGCCACAATGACAAAAAAGGAGTCGCTTTTTGCCGGCGTATTGATGCTTGGCATCATTTATTTCTTCGTGGCAGAAAATTCTTATGTCTTTGTGGCAGACCGCAATCGAGGACGGGACAATTTTGAGGCAATCATTGCCGCCAGCGCAATGATTGATGCCCGCTATACCGCTTCTCCTTATGGAGCGTTCAGGCTTTGGTTTCGGGCGGATGAAAATTACAATACCTTCTTTTCCCTGGCGGCTGTTTATCTATATCCCTGGGGAAGTTCACTCGATGAGCCGCTTGCGAGCAAGAAACCTCATGAACATTTGGCGCTTGCTCCAAAAGATCATATTCACCCTCAGGATTCCATTGTGATCATTTCCAGTCGCTCCGCCGAAGACATGCTGAAAGAAGCCAATCAGGCTCTTGCTGCTCAAAATTTGGGCGTTGTATTGGAAAATACGGGCTATATTCAAAAAGGCGACTTTCTATTCAACCTGTTCTTTACCAAAACAAAATCAATGCATCCGTAAACAGACACTTTCGATTAGAAAGACAAAAAAGAGCCTGTTTGCTCGACAGGCTCTTTGCTTTACTTATTAGGAAGCGGCTTTCTTCTTTTTGCTCTTGGCAACCGCCTTGACCTCAGGCGATGACTTCACCTCAGCCGTCACCGCCGTCATGGAAGGCGCCGGCTTCTTCGACTGGGTGACCGCCCAGCCCAATACTCCAACCAAAACCAGCGCAACCGCCCACAGAGCAATGAGGGCGCCGCCGCTGACGTTTTCATACTGCACCACAATCGGCGCGATGATGACCGCCACCAGATTCACGACCTTGATCATCGGGTTGAGCGCAGGACCGGCGGTATCCTTGAACGGATCGCCGACCGTATCGCCGACCACGCCTGCCTTGTGACGCTCGGAACCTTTACCCAGGTTTTTCGCCGGGTCCTTCGGCTCGTCTTCGATCAACTTCTTGGCGTTATCCCACGCGCCGCCGGAGTTGTTGAGGAACACCGCCAGCAGTTGTCCCGAAACGATGATGCCCGCCAGGAAACCGCCAAGCGCTTCCACCTTCAACGTCAAACCGACGAAGATGGGCGTGATGATGCCCAACAGCGCCAGCGAGACCAGTTCCTTCTGCGCCGCGGTGGTGGAAATGGAAACCGCTTGGGCGTAATCGGGCTTGACTTTACCTTCCAGCACGCCCAATTTGAACTGACGGCGGACTTCCATCACAATCAACGAAGCCGCGCGGCTGACCGCCTGAATGGCAAAGGACGAGAACAACCAGGGCAGCGCGCCGCCCAACAGCATACCCACGAACACCTGAGGAATGTCCACGCGGATGCCGATGGATTGAATCTGCTGCTCCAGAGGAATACCCAGTGTCGTTTGCGCACGGGAAACATCCACAAGGAACGAGCCAAAGAGCGAAACCGCGGCAATCACTGCCGAGCCGATGGCAACGCCTTTGGTGATGGCTTTGGTCGTGTTGCCCACCGCATCGAGGTCTGCCATGATTTGCTGGGCGTCTTTCGTCGCTTTGTCGGTCTTGCCAGACCAGGACATTTCGCCGATGCCGTTGGCGTTATCCGCAATGGGACCGAACGAGTCCATCGCCACGTTGTTGCCGGTCAGGGTCAACATGCCGATGCCGGTCATGGCGACGCCGTAAAGAACAAACGTGGCTCGATCCGCGCCTTCGATGCCGGGGATGGTTCCAAAGATGAAAATGGAAGCGACAATCGTCAGCGCCAGCACCACCACCGACCAGACCGACGATTCAAATCCGACCGACACACCCTGCAAAATCAACGTAGCAGGACCGGTATCCGCCGCCTTTTTGATGTCCTTGACGGGTGATGCGTGAGTACCAGTGAAGTATTCGGTCAGGCGGTCAATCAAAATTGCCAGCAAAACCCCCACTGCCACCGCCATCGGAGTGCGCCACCAACCGCCATAATCTGCCATCGTATCTTTCATATACAGATAGCCGGCGCCAAAGAACAACGCCGCCGAAATCGCGGCGGAGGTTAAAAAGCCGCGGAAGATCGCCGCCATTGCGTCGCCGCTCTTGCCCGCTCCGCCCTTCACCGCGTAAGTTCCGAAAATGGACGACAAAACGCCGATACCGCGTACCATGAGCGGGAAGATGATCCACTCGAGGCGTCCCGTAATGTGCCACAGCGCCAAGCCCAGGATCAAGCCGGAGACGATGGTCACTTCATAGGACTCGAAGATGTCCGCTGCCATGCCGGCGCAGTCACCAACGTTATCGCCGACCAGGTCCGCCACCACAGCGGGGTTGCGCGGGTCATCCTCAGGGATGCCTGCCTCGACCTTCCCAACCAGGTCTGCACCGACATCCGCCGCCTTCGTGAAGATACCGCCGCCCACGCGCATGAACAGCGCCAGCAGGGTGCCGCCAAAGCCGAAGCCGAGCAGGGCATCCGGCGCGGCAATGCCCAGGACGATGAAAATGAGCGTGCCGCCCAGCAGACCGAGTCCGTCCGTCAGCATGCCCGTAATCGTACCGGCGCGGTAGGCAATGCGCAGCGCGTCACCAAACGACTTGCGGGAAGCCGAAGCAACGCGCACGTTGCCCTCCACTGCCATGCGCATACCGATCTGACCGACTGCCAAGGAAAAGCCCGCGCCCATCACGAACGCCAGCGCCCGGGCAACACCGATGATCAGCCGCACCGTATCCGCAGGCAAGCCTTCGAAGCGTTCCAGTGCCTCGGGCGTCGGCGGGACAATGTAAACGGAGAGAAAGAGCGCAATGGTAAGAATGGCAATCAGGGGCAGGATGGAACGCAGTTGTTTCTGCAAATAAGCGTTCGCCCCGTCCCGAATTGCCCCCCAGACCTCCTGCATTTTTTCCGTGCCTTTGTCTTCGCGCAGAATCTGGGAACGGAGGAAAATCGCATAGAGCAGACCGAGTATGGCAACGCCAAACACAGCCCAAATTGCGATTGCCTCCAATTGAGTAAGTCCTTGCATAGCGTACATTTGGGGTCATTCCTCCCGAGGGATGATTTTTTGGGCTTCCGCCCGTATAGCAGGGGGATTGTACAGGCGGGGTAGGGATGTGTCAAGCATTAATACCGCTATCATCCTTCCGTTGACACTTAGGGGCGAATTTGATAATATCAATCCAATTCACTCCCCAAGGAGAGCAACATGCTGGAAGAACTCAATTTCAAGACGGTCATCGAAACCACCCCCGCCATCTCCCTCACGCCCGCCGCGGCGGATGCGGTCAAGAACATCCTTGCAGAGCGCAAACTGGAAGGTTACGCCCTGCGCGTGTACGTGGCTGGCGGAGGCTGCTGCGGCGTAAACTTCGGCATGGCGCTTGATAACAACATCCGCGATGTGGACTTCATCTTCGAAACCAACGGCGTCAAAGTGGTGGTGGACGAAGTTTCCATTGACTACCTGCGCGGCGCAAACATTGACTTCGTCAACGACCCCGTCCGCGGCTCCGGCTTTGCGGTGGACAGCCCCTCCGCAAAGAGTCACAGCCATGAAGAAGGCGCCTGCGCCTGCGGAAGCCATAGCGAGGCAGAAAGTTCCTGCGCCTGCGGCGGTTCATGCGGTTGCGGTCACTAAAACAACGAAGTATCGCGTCAGAGACGTTCTCTGCGTAAGAGACGTTCTCTAACGTCGGATTTTGTACTGGAATAAAAAACTCGCCTCTCTTGCAGGGCGAGTTTTTTGTCGTCCACCGGCGGTTCTACCTGCCGCGCAGATACGAGATGACCGCCCCCATCAACCCAAACAACGCCAGGCTGAGAATCAGCAAACCGGCAGGCACTCGCGTAGTGGATGTGTCGGTGGCGTTCGGCTCATTGAAAGAGGGCAGTTCGAGGGGCGGTGGAGGCGTAAAAGTCGGCAGGCGCGTCGGCGTCTGTTGACCGATAAAGGCGGCTTCCAACGTCGGGTTGATGGTGGGGGTCGAGATGGGAGTAGGCGTGGGCGGCACATCCACCAGCGGCAAAAAAGCGCCGGGCGAAAGTTTCACATACAAAGCATACACCCACCCTGTGGAGCCCGGCACGCCCGGGTAACGAATCTGAATCCAATCGTTCCTGTCTCTGGCGCGCCCAATCGCCGGCGCCGTTTCATTTGCCAACAGTACCCCAATGCGCGGGTAATCAAAGGAACCGGGTCCCGCATGGACATAGATAAAATCCAGGCTGGGGTCCACCCGCACAATGGGACCGGAGGGCGTGCTGGTCACCGTTGGCACTGAGCCGGTGGGCTGCTGCGCCAGTGCAACCTGCTCATGCGGAAGCAGCGCTCCCAAAAGAAACAAACCAGCCAGCATCGCCGCCAGCAAGGCGGATTTTCGAAGCGACATCATGCGTTACTGCCTGCTCAACACAAGCGAAACAAAGAAAATCACAGCGGCAATGAAGAGCAGCCCAAACGCCACTGCGCCGGGCGGCAGCCCATTGGCTCGCACAGCGGCGGGCTCGGTAAAGTGCGGAATTTCCAGCGGCGGCGGCGGCGTAAAGGTCGGCACGCGCGAAGGCGTAGGCTGAAAAATGAACGCCGCGGCAAAGGTCGGGTTGATGGTGGCGGTGGCAATCGGCGTTTGAGTCGGCGGCGGTTCCACCACCCGCAACTCGCCTCCCGAAATCGTCACATACGCCGCATACACCCAGCCCACACCGCCCGGCGCGGAAGGAAACGCCACCTGCACCCACTCCCGTCCCGGCGAGACCCCCAGCGCCGGCAAAACGTCGCCGGGCGACACCCGCCCGACAATCGGATAAAAGACCGTGCTGGGACCGCCGCGCACATTGATCGGCTCGGAATACGTGACCGTCGCCACAGGACCGGAGGTCTGCGCTTCGCCCTCCGCCCGAACCTGCTTCGGCATTCCAAACATCGCCGCCCCGACGATGATACCGGCTGCCAGCAAACCGACAACTTCAAACCAAATTCGCTTCATAGCGTACATAGGATATACATGAAATACGACGACCATCGTCGCCGTTTGCAAAAGGATTATAATCGAAAACATGGAACGCCGAATTTTTCACGGCAACATCACCCCCAGCGATATTGCCCAAGCGCTGATGGCGGAATTCAACCGCGGCAATTTGCACGCTCAAGTCATCGGGCAGGCGGAAAAACTCGCCGTTCAAATTGCCACCCGCACCAACGCCAGCGCCGGTGGAGAGACTGCCCTCACCGTCTCGGTGCAAAAAGTGGAAGACGGTGTAATGATCGAAATCGGTCAACAAGCCTGGCTGGGAGTGGCGGCAAGTTTGGGAAAGACCGCCTTCTCCGCCCTGCGCAATCCCCTCAGCCTGTTGGGGCGGCTGGACGACCTGGCACAGGACATCGAAAACCTGCAACTTCAGGAACGCGTCTGGCGCGTGATTGACCGCACGGCGGCGGCGCTTGGCGTTTCACAGGAACTCTCGGAACGTTTCCAGCGCATCATCTGCGAATATTGCAACACCGCCAACCCCCTCGGAGAGGGTTCCTGCCTGGCGTGCGGCGCCCCATTGGGAAATGTCCATCCCAACACATGCCCCCGCTGCGGCTTTGTCGTCAGTCAAAAAGACGCCGTCTGCCCGAATTGCGGTCAAAAGTTGTAACCGTTCAAAACGGCAAGCCGGCTGGCGCTTGCGGTTTTCCCCTCCACCACCTATAATAAAAAAGACAACGCGGAATCAGATATGAGCATCAATTTCGATCAATTGGAAGCCAGACTTCAGGCACTGTTCGAGGATCACATTCTCTCCATCCTGCCGGGGGTATCGCGCGAAGAACACCTGATTCAAAAACTGGCGCTGGCACTGCGGCAAAACATCATCGAGCAAAAGGAAAAGGGCGCCCTCGCCCCGAACACCTTTACCCTCATCGTCGCCAAGGGAGCCGATCAGCGCTGGAAAGAACCGCGTGTCATGAATGCCCTCAAGGACATTATCAGCGCGGCGGTCAAAGAAGTGGGGCTGAAAATGGAATCCCAGCCCATCATCACGATTACCACCGACGAGACCTATTCCGAAAAGGACGTTTCCATCATCGCGTCCCACACCCTGGAACCTGTGGAGGATACCAAAGGTATGGTCATGGAATCGGAAAAGCCCGGCGGAAACGCCGAACCATTTCCCGAAAACGCGTTTCTGATTGTGGAGGGCGTCAAGGTCTTCCCCCTCAAAGAGCCGGTCATCAACGTGGGACGCCGGCTCGAAAATCATCTGGTCATTGACGACCCGCGCATCTCGCGCAACCATGCCCAACTGCGCGCCATTAATGGACGGTACGTCATCTTCGACTTGAACTCCACCGGCGGCACCTTTGTCAACGGACAGCGCACCAGCCAAACCGTGCTTTACCCTGGCGATGTCATCTCCCTCGCCGGCGTCGCCCTCATCTTTGGGCAGGATACTCCCCCACCCCGCCTCGACCTCAACGACACCCTGCCACTCAAAGACCCCGACTCCAGCGAACGTCCCACCGCCGCTCTTGATCATGATACGGTAGATATCCGAACCGGCAACCTCAAAGACACCAAATCGCGCAAATGACCGCCATCGTCGTCCTTGTTTTGCGGATTGGGCTTGCCGTCCTTCTCTATGCGTTTCTCTGGCGGGTCGTACAAACACTCTGGCAGGACCTCAAAGGGCAAAGTACATTCCTTCTCTCGCAAAAAACGCCCGGCATCCTTGTGAATGCCCAAACGGAAGGCGGCGCAGAACTCAACTACCACTTCCGCCAAACGGAGATCATCATCGGGCGCGGCACAAACTGCGACATCGCTCTGAAAGACGAAGCCCTTTCTGCCCGCCATGCCCGCCTTTCCTTTCATCATGGGCAATGGTGGCTCGAAGACCTCGGCTCGACCAACGGCACCTTCCTCAACAAAGACCGCATCAAAGTACCAACCGTCATCATCACCGGCGACCAATTCCAATGCGGCAACACATTCTTCTCCCTCCGCATTGACCAAATATCCCCCATCGTCCACAACGAAATTGGAGACTTGCAATGACCGAACAAGTAAGCCTGGCAATCATCGGCGGCTCAGGGCTGTATGCCATGCAGGGACTTGGCAACACCAAAGAACTGAGCATAGACACCCCCTTTGGTAAACCCAGCGCGCCTATCGTCGTTGGCACGCTCGAAGGACTGCGGGTTGCTTTCCTCGCCCGCCACGGCATCGGGCATCACATCACCCCCAGCGAAGTACCCTATCGCGCCAACATCTACGCCTTGAAATCCCTCGGCGTACAGCGCATCGTCAGCGTCAGCGCCTGCGGCTCCCTCAAGGAAGAGATTTCGCCCGGGCACATCGTCATTCCCGACCAAATCTACGACAACACCCACAAACGCGCCCGCTCCTTCTTCGGTGAAGGCTTCGTGGCGCATGTGGGGGTGGCAGACCCATTCTGTGGCGACCTCTCCGGGCAGTTGGAATCAGCCGTCAGGGCGGCAGGAGGCGTCGTCCATCGCGGTGGAAGTTTCATCACCATCGAAGGTCCGCGCTTTTCCACCAAAGCCGAATCCAACACCTATCGCGCCTGGGGTATGTCCATCATCGGCATGACCGCCTCCCCGGAAGCCTTCCTGGCGCGCGAAGCGGAAATCTGCTACGCCACCATGGCGCACGTCACAGATTACGACGTCTGGCATGTCAGCGAGGCGCCGGTGACCGTCGAAATGGTCATCCAGACTTTGAACCGCAACACCGAACTCGCGCAGGAAGCAGTGCGCCTCCTTGCCCGCAACTTCAGGCACGAACGAAAGTGTGAATGCGGACATGCCCTGGCGACCGCCATGATCACGCGCCGCGACGTCATCCCACCCGAAACGCTCCAAAAACTGGACCTGCTCGTCGGCAAGTACATGTGACGCCGCCCGCCTCATGAAACGCACTCTTCAAGGCAGCCTGCTGAAACTCGCAGGGGGATTTCTCTTTCTGCAAGCCCTACTCATCACCCTTGCGCCCGCCGTCCGCGAACGGACGTGGAACGTCAGCCTGCCGTGGACACATTGGCTGGCATTCCTCCTTTGGGCGGGGTTTGCGGTGCGCATCCACGCCGACCTCGAAAAACGCCTCCCCGAAGCCGACCCCTACCTCTTCCCCGTCGCCGCCCTGCTGACCGGCTGGGGCATGCTTGCCATCTGGAGCATTGACGCGGACTTTGGCGCACGGCAGGCGCTCTGGTTCGCCATCAGCCTGCTCACCTTTCGGGCAGCGCTCCGCCTGCGCTCGCTTCAATTTCTGCAGCGCTACAAATACGTCCTGCTGGGAAGCGGCTTGGCGCTCACTGCGCTTACCCTGCTCTTCGGCGTCAACCCATCGGGCTTTGGTCCGCGCCTGTGGCTGGGATGCTGTGACGTTTACATCCAGCCCTCCGAACCGCTGAAACTTCTGCTCATTGCCTACCTCGCTGCCTATTTTGCCGACAAACTCCCCTACCGCCTGCGCATCATCCACATCCTCTACCCCACCATCGTCCTCGGCGGCATTGCCATCCTGCTTCTCATCGCCCAGCGCGACCTCGGCACCGCATCCATTTTCCTCGCGCTTTACACCATCCTCGCTTACCTCGCCACCAGCCGCAAACTCATCCCCGTCGTCAGCATCCTCGCGTTGATGGTGGTCGGCGCGGCGGGTTATTACTTCGTCAACATCGTACAAATCCGCATCGAAACCTGGCTCAACCCGTGGAACGACCCACAGGGCGGCTCGTATCAGGTCGTTCAGGCGCTGATTGCCATTGCCAACGGCGGCGTGGAAGGACGCGGACCCGGGCTGGGAGCGCCGCGACTCATCCCCGTCGCCATCTCTGACTTCATCTACGCCGCCATTGCAGAACAAACGGGTCTTTTCGGGACCTTGGGCTTGCTTGCCCTTTTTGGCATTCTCGTCACTCGAGGCTTGCGCATTGCCCTGCGCGCCCCCGATCTCTTCCGCCGCCTGCTCGCCGCCGGCATTTCGGCATACATTGGGGTGCAAGCCATTCTGATTGTGGGCGGCAACATCCGCCTCCTACCGCTCACCGGCGTTACGCTCCCCTTCGTCTCCTACGGCGGCTCTTCTTTGGTGACATCGCTGGTCGCCCTGCTCATCCTGCTCATCATTAGCAACCAAATGGACGAGGAACCGGCGCCGCTCGAAAACGCCTCCCCGTATCTTGCCTTGAACGGCGCGCTCCTGCTGGGGTTGTTTGCCGCCGCTCTAACTACCGGGTGGTGGGCGGTCATCCGCAGCCCAGACCTGCTCGCCCGCAGCGACAACCTGCGCCGCGTCATCGAGGAGCGTTACGTGCCGCGAGGCGCATTGCTCGACCGTTCCAACACACCCATCACCGTCACCAGCGGCGAGGTTGGCTCCTTCAAACGTACTTACCGTTACCCCGACCTCGCTCCCGTCGTTGGCTACGACGAACCAACCTACGGGCAGGCGGGGCTGGAAGCCACGCTGGACGGTTACCTGCGCGGCTTGGAGGGAAACCCCGCCTCGGTCATCTGGCTAAATCACCTGCTTTACGGCACATCGCCCGCCGGCTTGGACGTGCGCCTGAGCATTGACCTGTCTCTGCAAGCCCGCGCCGATGAATTGATGGCGGGACGGCGCGGCGCGGTCATCCTGCTCAACGCGCAAAGCGGCGAGATTTTGGTGATGGCGTCGCATCCCACCTTCGACGCCAACCGCCTCAACGAAACCGCCGCCGACCTGCTGAACGACCCTCACAAGCCGCTCATCAACCGCGCCGCCCAAGGGGTGTACCCGGTCGATTCGGTGATGCAGCCGTTTGCCCGCGCGCTCTTCGGAAGTTCGACCCTCAGCCCAGCGCAATGGCAAACAGTGTATGAGGCGTTTGGGTTTCTCCGCGCACCGCTGATGAGGATGAATACGTCCTCCTCCGCCAGCGACGGGCAGGATTTCTACGTCTCGCCGCTGCAAATGGCGCTGGCATCCGCCGCGCTCAGTAACCGGGGAACCGTCCCTGCGCCGCGCATCGCACTGGCGGTCAATATTCCGCGCGAGGGCTGGGTGGTGCTTCGGGAGGAGGGAACGCCCTTCGAAGCGTGTCAGGCGTCGGCGGCGGAGGAGGCGGTGCAGTCGTTTGTCGAGGCGGGAGAAAATGTCTGGTCGCACGTCAGCCGGGCGCAGGGAGCGGAATCGTCTGTTGTCTGGTTCATCGGCGGGACCTTGCCGGACTGGCAGGCGTCGCCGCTGGCGGTGGTCGTTTTGCTGGAGGAGGATACCCCCAGCGCGGCGGCGCAGATTGGGCGCGAACTGCTGGGCGCGGCAATGACCCCCTAGGTCGCGCGTAAGAGTATGCACCGTCCCGAAGGTTTGGCGGGAAAATAGGCGCAATTTGCAAGAACCTTCGGGACGTTTCGATATATAAAAAGAGCCAGGCGGAAAACCTGGCTCTTCGTTTCATGGAGGCTATACGCCGTTGTCCATATCTTTGGCGCTGTAGCCGGGACCACTCTTGAAGAATTCGTAGTTCTTCTGGATATCGGGGGTGAGGTCAACAACTTCACCGGCAGACAGTTGACGGACACAATCAAGCACCACCTGCTTGCCGTGATGGTTGGTGCCTTCGTAGTGACCGGTCAAGCCGACGTTGCTGATGTATTCGCCGCCCTTGGCGGTGTAAGCGGAGGGAACTTCATCTTCGGGGAAGATGGCGGCATAGGGGCATTCCGGCACGCAGGCGCCGCAGTCAATGCAGGTGTCGGGATCAATGTACATCCAGGGCCATTCGGCAACAGGCTGGCCAGGGACAATGCATTCAACAGGGCAGACTTCGATACAGCCGCGGTCCCGCAAACACAAACTGGTGATTATGTGAGTCATGGAGCTTCTCCTTCTGGGGTTGTGAATTGACGGATGTGCGTATTATATCTTGCTTCAACTTTCGGGCAAGGTGTACTTTGTCACAATGGACAGTTATTTGCCGAATTTGTCGGCGACCACATCCCAGTTGACCACGTTCCACCAGGCGGCGACGTAATCGGGACGGCGGTTTTGATAGAGCAGGTAGTAGGCGTGTTCCCATACGTCAATGCCCAGAATGGGAGTCATGCCTTCGGAGATGGGATTATCCTGATTGGCGGTGGAAACGACCGCCAGACCGCTGCCCTTTTTGACCAGCCACGCCCAGCCGGAGCCGAAGCGCCCGATGGCGGCTTTGGTGAACTCATCCTTGAACGCCTCGAACGAGCCGAAGGCTGCGTCAATTGCCTTTGCCAGTTCGCCGCGGGGAGCGCCGCCCGCCTTGGGAGCCATGTAATTCCAGAACAGGTTATGGTTGTAGGTGCCGCCGCCGTGATTGCGCACCACCGTCCGCACCGCTTCGGGGACAGCGTTCAGGTTGCCCAGCAATTCCTCCAGCGATTTGCCAGCCAGTTCGGGAGCCTTTTCGATTGCGCCATTAAGGTTGGTAATGTATGCCTGATGATGCTTGGTGTGATGGATTTCCATCGTGCGGGCATCAATATAGGGTTCGAGCGCGTCGTACGCGTAGGAAAGTTTGGGAAGTTCAAATGCCATTTGGTTCTCTCCTTTGTTGAATTGATCTGCCCTCAGGCAGATGGGACGGAATTGGTTCATAAAAAATTGTAGCCCCGCAAAGAAGACGTGTCAAGAAAAATATTCGACCTGCCTTTTCTAACGTACGTCATACCCATTTGTGCTACGCTACAAGTGGAACAGGTTCCTTCCAGAAAGGAGCAAGCCATGACAGATTGGGATCTGATTACCGAATACATTCAAAACGCCATGCAAGCCGTGGATAAGGCGCACGACGCCGCCAACGGTCTGCGCGAAAACGCCAGCCGCGAAACGCTCGACCAATTTCGCGCACAAATGGCGGAACTCACCGATCATCTCACCAAACTTCAAACGGTTCTCGAACATCAGGATACCTACGTTCTCGAGGAGCTGGCAGACCGGCTCAGCACGCTGTTGGGAGGCAAACGCCCCGAATACCGCCGCACCCCGCGCATGGAAGAAACCGCCTCGTAACACAAAGTCTGTAGCATAAGTCTATAAACTTGTGCTACAGGGAAGTGCCTAATCTCGCGGGCTTGCAAAAGATTTAACCACGGAGCGCACAAAGATCACGGAGAAAATCTCTTTGAAAAATCTCCGTGGACTCCGTGTTCTCTGTGGTGAAATTTCTTTAGCCCAGCCTTTTAGATACTCCCTGCTATAGACTTGTGCTACAGACAAAACGAGATGCGGTTAAAATGGGCGGATGCAGCCACAACGACTTCGCTTCCTCCTGCCCTTCAGCCTGTTCATTGCCATCCTGGCGGTTTCCACCGCTTCTATTTTCATCCGCTTCGCGCAGGCAGACGGTGCGCCTTCGCTCGTCATCGCCGCTCTGCGGCTGACGTTTGCCACGCTCCTGCTTGCCCCCCTTGCATTGACGCGTCACCGCGCCGAACTTCGGGCGCTCACGCGTCAACAGATTATGTTGGGGGTTGTCTCCGGGCTGTTCCTCGCCGTCCACTTTGCCACGTGGATTTCCTCCCTCGAGTACACGTCGGTGGCGAGTTCGGTGGTGTTCGTGTCCACGGGTCCGCTGTGGGTGGCGCTGCTCTCGCCGATGCTGCTCAACGAGCGGTTGACGCGCGCGGCAATTATCGGGTTGGGGCTGGCAATTTTGGGCGGAACAGTCATCGGGTTGTCCGATGCGTGCGTCATCCAGAACGGGGTGCAATGCCCGGAACTGAGTCACATCCTGCAGGGGCGCGCGATGTGGGGAAACTTCCTGGCGCTGGCAGGGGCATGGGCGGTGACGGGGTATCTCATCATCGGGCGGAAACTGCGCGCAGGGATGTCGCTCATTCCGTATATTTTCCTTGTGTATGGCATGGCGGCGGCGGCGTTGATTGTCATCATGCTGATGGCGGGATATTCGCCGTTGGGATATGCACCTACTACCTACGGTTGGATTTTCCTGCTGGCGGCGCTGCCGCAGTTGATTGGGCATTCCACGTATAACTGGGCGCTGCGTTATCTGCCCGCCGCCTTCGTGGCAGTGACCACGCTGGGCGAACCCATTGGCTCCGCGATTCTGGCATATTTTATTTTGCAGGAAACGCCCGCCGCGGCGACCATCTTTGGCGGTATCCTGATTTTGCTTGGCATCTATCTCGCCTCACGGACATCGAAATGATTCAACTACCGGCTCACTCCTATTTGGACGAACACGGCATCCCCTATGAGCGGAGGCATTTCTCACCCGAAACCGAAAAAGGCGCGGCGAACGTTGCCCGCGTGCTGGGCATTCCCGAACGGCAGGCGGTGAAGACGCTCATCTTTCAGGTGGTGGAAACGGGCGAATGTGTGCTGGTGATGCTGGGAGCGGACCAAAACGCCGTTTCGGGGAATCTCAAAAAGGCAATTGGCTCGCGCAATATCAAAATGGCTGACCCTGAAACCGTGAAGCAGGTCACCGGCTATGTCATCGGTTCGATCCCCGCTTTTGGCTGGCAGCCGCCGGGATTCCGCTCCTTCCTCGAAGCGGCTCTGGTGAAAGAGCCTATTCTCGGCACGGGGGCAGGTCAATGGGGCGAGGAAATTATGATTACGCCGGAGAACCTGATCCGCGCGAGTCATGCCGTTGTGGTCAATCTGACGGAGAGGGATGCCCCCGTTTTTCCAATTCGCTAACCCGCGCCAATTTTTACAAATTATTTTGTGTCATTTGCGTAGGCGACGTTTCTCTAACGTCGCCTACGCACCGATCAGCTCGCTTCGCTCAGTGTGACACTTTTGAGACAGTTTCTTAGCAGAATCACCTACACCTTCGGTCCGGCGGCGATTACTTCTTTGGGCGTCTGGTCTTCGAATTTGGCAAAGTTTTGCTTGAAGCGCATCGCCAAGTCACGGTAGCGGCGTTCGTATTCCTTTTTGTCACTCCATGAGGAGGATGGGTCGAGCACTTCGGGCGGCACGCCCGGACATTCGGCAGGAACTTCGAAGCCGAAGACCGGGTCGGTTTTGTACGGCACGTTCTCGAGTTTGCCGGTCAGGGCAGCATTGAGCAGGGCGCGCGTGTAGCGGATGGAAATGCGCTTGCCCACACCGTAAGGACCTCCCACCCATCCCGTATTGACCAGCCAGCATTTGACGCCGTAACGCTCGATTTTGTTTTTGAGCAGTTCCGCATACTTGTAGGGATGATGCACCATGAACGGACCGCCGAAGCAGGCGGAGAAGGTCATTTCCGGTTCATCGCGCAGACCGATTTCTGTCCCGCCGACTTTGGAGGTGTACCCCGAAATGAACTGATACAGCGCTTGATTGGGAGTAAGCCGCGCAATCGGCGGCATGACGCCGTTGGCATCGCAGGTCAGCAGGATGATGTTCTTGGGGTGACCGGCTTTCTTTTCGGGGACGGCGTTGGCGATGAACTCCAGCGGGTAGGAGGCGCGGGTGTTCTCGGTGATCGAGTCGTCGTCCAGGTCAATGGAACGGGTAACCGGGTCGAAGGGGACGTTTTCGAGGATGGTGCCGAACATTTTGGTGGTGGCATAAATCTGCGGCTCGGCTTCAGCCGATAAGCCGATGACCTTTGCATAGCACCCGCCCTCGAAGTTGAACACGCCGTCGTCGCTCCAGCCGTGTTCGTCGTCGCCGATGAGGCGGCGCGTGGGGTCGGCGGAGAGGGTGGTCTTGCCGGTGCCGCTCAAGCCAAAGAACAGCGCCACATCGTTCGGATCATCGGGGCTGACGTTTGCCGAGCAGTGCATCGAGAGCACGCCCTCCAGCGGGAGCAGGTAATTCAACAGTGTGAATACCGATTTTTTCAACTCGCCGGCATAGAGGGTGTTGCCGACAATGGCAAGTTTCTTTTCGAAGTTCAAAACGATGAAGGTCTCGCTGTTGGTATTGTCCACTGCCGGGGAGGCTTTGAAGCCGGGCGCGGCGACAATGGTAAAGTCCGGCACGAAGCGTTTGTATTCCTCCAGCGACCCCGGCGCGAGGAACATGTTGCGGATGAACATGGAATGCCAGGCGTGTTCGGTCACGAAACGCACCGCGAGACGGTATTTTTCGTCTGCGCCGGCGTACACATCCTGCACAAAAACATCCCTGCCCTGCAAATAACCGAGCAGGCGGGCGTAGAGCGCGTCGAACTTCTCGATTTCGAACGGACGGTTATACACACCCCACCAGACATTGTTCTCCGAATCGGTATGACGCACCACGAACTTGTCGTTAGCAGAACGCGCCGTGTGCTTGCCAGTGTGCGCCACAAACGGACCGCCGCGCACGGTGACACCCTCGCCGCGAAAGACCGCTTCTTCGTACAGGGCTTCGGTTGCCAGGTTCCAATATGCCAGGCGTAAATTCGAAATGCCGACGGCGGAAAGGTTCAAGTCCGCTTTGCGAATTTGGGCAACGGATTCAGCAGGGGTTTTGATGTTCAGTAAGTTGTTCATGGTTACATCCAATCCCGGATCATTTTCTTGTCGCCAATGTAAATTTCATTCGGGCTGGTGGGGTCGAGCGCCCATTTGATGCGGGCAATGCCCTCGGTCACGTCTTTGACCGAGCCGGAGTATGAGATGCGGATGTGTCCCTCCATGCCAAACTCCCGCCCCGGCACCGTCACCACCATCGCCTTTTTGAGCAGGAAGCGCGCGACCTCCACCGAATTGCCGTTGAAGGCGCGGATGTCGGGAAGCGCGTAGAACGTTCCCTGCGGCTCGATGAGACGGACGCCGCTGAAGGATTTGAACTCCTGAAGCAGCACGTCGCGGTTGTTTTGGATTTGGAGACGCAGCGCCTCGACCACCGACTGCAAGCCGTTCAGCGCTCCCTCAGCCGCCGCCTGGCTGACGGGGCTGACTCCGGAGGTCGTCTGCGCGGTGACGTTGGTCATCACCCGCACCAGTTCGCGCGGAGCAACCACCCACCCCACGCGGAAGCCGGTCATGCCGTACAACTTCGCCACGCCGTTGACCACAATGATGTGAGAATCCTCGATGTCCTTTTTCGTGAAGCGGTAGGCGGGCACTGCCACGTTGTCATCGAAGGTCAACTTGTGGTAGATGTCGTCGCAAATCAGGTAGATGCCTTTGCGCTCGCAAAAGTCCACCAGTTTTTCGATCAGCGCCGGCGGATAGATGACACCGGAAGGATTATTCGGGCTGTTGACGATGATCGCCCGCGTATAGGATGTCACTGCCCTTTCGATCTCCTCGAAGCGCGGGGTGAAGGTCCCGTCTTCGGGGGTGACGATGACCGGTCTGCCCATGCACATCTTGATGATTTCGGGGTACGACACCCAATACGGCGCAAGGACGATGACCTCATCCTGCGGGTTCAGGATGCTGTAGAGGATGTTGAACAGGGACTGCTTCGCGCCGTTGGTGACGATGACGTTTTCCGGCGCAGCCAGGCGGTCGTAATTTTCTTCCGTATAACGGATGATTGCCTTTTTCAACGAAGGCATGCCGTCCGCCGGCACATACTTTACCTCGCCGCTGGTCAATCGGGCGGCAGAGGCAAGGATGGCGTTGATGGGCGTCTTGTTTTTGGGCTCGCCGATGCCCAGATTGATGACGGCTTCGCCGCGCTCGCGCAGAAGACGGGCTTCTTCGTTGAGCGCCAGCGTCGGCGATTCGGCAATTTCGCTTGCAAGTTTGCTTAATCTCATATCTGCTCCGCTTAAGAAATCATCTGGTCTGGGCGGCGGCGCTCAGACCAGATAGGATGTTAGAACCGCAAAGAAGCGGCAAGGGACGTATCTGTCCACAAGGTCCATACATGAGCGGGATTATACCGCTGGACGAAAGGCGGCATGGAGGATTTCCATCCATCAGGCGCGGGAACATCGTCACATGAGAATGCGGGGCTAACAATCGGAGAGTGGCTAAAAGGCTGGGCTAAAGAAACTTCACCATAGAGAACACAGAGTCCACGGAGATTTTTCAAAGGGATTTTCTCCGTGATTTTTGTGCGCTCCGCGGTTAAATCTTTTGCAAGCCCGCGAGATTAGGCACTCCCGAGTCGTGGAAGAGAAAACATCTCCTGCGCGGCACAGGGAGGAGGCGAGTAACTTCTCCCCCGGCATGTGACCTCCAAATGTGGGGCTCTCATGTTACACTTTGCCTGCGACATGCTTCTTCGTCATCAGCCAGCGACATAGGCACAAGGCACGCGCTCCGGTTTATATGTCAGTTACCCAAGAGTGCATGATAATTCATGCCTATGCGCAATTTTATTTCGCGAGGTGAAAAATGGCAGAGAAAGACAAGAAAGAAACCGAAGTTCCTGATGTGGCAGACGGCAAGATCGAAGACCTGGATAAGTATGTCTATAACATGTATGCAGACCAAATCGAGTACTACCATCGAGCAGGCGCTGCCAACAAAAAGTATTACAAAAACTACCGTTCTCTTACCATCATTCTCGGCGCGCTGGTGACGCTGATTGCCTCGCTGGCATCTTCCACGTTTGTAGAAAGTGTGGGGCTGGGATGGTTGTTGGGCATTGCCACGCCGGTGCTTGCCGCAGCGCTCACCATCATTAACGGACTTGGACAAAACTTCCAATGGGGCGCCACCTGGCGCGACATGATGCTGGCGGCACAGCGCCTCGAAAAGGAACGCGACCGTTTCCTGGCAACCCCGCCCGGAAAGCGAAATTACCGGCGGGAACTGGAGATTATCAACGAACTGGTTTTGCAGGAAACGCGGGCGTTCTTTCAGCGGGTGCTGGATAGCGAAGCCACCCCCACCAATCAGACAGCGCTGACGGAAGAAAACACCCCGTAATAGACGACCAACTCGTAATAGACGACTGAAGTCGTCACTACATTTTTTCGTGATTTGGTGTCCCAACAGTCCGTAAGCGACCGTTGGGACATTTTATATTACAACGGCTACGGACAAGCAATTTGTGCGGGGGTGACGCCATTACCCTGCGCCCAGACGCGCTCGAATTCTTCGACGTAGAGGCGGGCGATATCGGGGTTGTCGAGGATGATGACGTTTTCGTCGTTGGCGGTTTCGGCGCGCGTGGAGAAATTCAGCGAGCCGGTGATGACGTAGCGCTCATCCACGATGATGACTTTGTGATGGAGGAATCCTTTGTTGCCGTCCTGCCGGACGGGCACTTCGGCGCAGTACAGGGTGCGTAATTCGGATGCGTCGGTCTCGCTGCCGAAGGTTTCGAAGACGCCCGCCACATCCACGCCGCGCAGATAGCGCTGGATCATGGCGTCGGCGAGGGGGTAGTCGGTGAAACTAAACGCCATGAAGTACACGCTCTTTTGCGCCTGCTGTATGAGGGGAATGATAAAGGGTTCGATCGCGCGGTCTTCGGAGGTAAAGATGACTTGAATGGGCGTGCCATTGACGATGAGCGACTGCTCTGCCAGGCGGGAAGGCGACTTTGCCCCAAACTGCCCGTTCCACATTTCTTCGAATTCGCTTTCGTAGAGCGCCGCCAGTTCGGGCGAGCGGATGACGATGACGTTGTTGTTTTGGGCGTAGACGCCGTTGCGGGTGACGTTGGTGGAGCCGGTCCACACGATTTGGCGGTCGAAGATCCAGAATTTGTTGTGCATAAACGCCGAACGGTCCAGGTCGCCGCGAACTTCGATGCCGGCTTGGGTGAGCATGGCAAATTGCCCGCGCCCGGGATCGCGGTCTGCCTGGAGTCCGTTTTCGCTGTCGGTGACCCAGCGCACATCCACGCCGCGGTTGTGGGCGGCGATGAGGGCTTGGGCGACGGCGGTAAGGTTGAATTCGAAGGAGGCGATGTGGATGCTCGTTTGGGCGGCGTCAATGTAGGCAATGAGTTTTTCTTCCACCGAGCCGCTGATGACGTTGGGTTTGTTGAGGTGGACGGGGTCGGTGAAATAGACCTGCCACCAGTCGGATGTGGCAGAGGAAGGCGTCAGCGTGGGAGAGGCTGGGGGCGGCGCAAACGGGGTATCGGTCGGGAAGAGAGGCGGGAGGGTGACAATTGTCGTGGGGGTGTCGGTGAGGAGCGTGTCCGCCACCTCGGGTCCTGCCAGCGAGGCGAATGCTCCGCAAATCATGAGGAGCACGGTGAAGAGCAGGGCGATGACGCTGCCTTGTTTTTTGGTCAGACGTTTTTTGGGCGACATAGGGTTATTGAAGGGCTTCGAAGTCGAGGGGATTGCCGAGGGGGAAGCGCGCGGCGGAGGGGGCGATGCGTTTGATCAAGCCCAAGAGGACTTCGCCGCTTCCTGCCTCGACGAAAGCCTGGATGCCCATTCCAAGCATGGTCTCCACTGATTCGGTCCAGCGCACGCGGGATTGCATTTGGGCTTTGATGTCGGCGCGGAGTTCTTCGGCAGTGCGGAGGGGTTGGGCGTGAACGTTGCCGATGATGGGGATGAGCGGGTCGCGGAGGGGGCAGGCATCTACGGCGGCGTTCCATTCCTGTTGGATGGTGTCCATGAGAGGGGAGTGGGCGGCGATGCTGACGGCAAGGGGGAGAGCGCGTTTGGCGCCGGCGGTTTTGGCGAGTTCGATGGCGCGTTCGAGGGCGGATTTGTGCCCGGAGATGACGACTTGGCCGGGGCAGTTGTCGTTGGCGACCTGGACGGTTTCGCCGGGGGCGCTGGCTTGGGCGCAGATTTGGTCGAGGGTGGGGATGTCCAAGCCGAGGATGGCTGCCATGCCGCCGGGGTTTTGTTCGCCGGCGCGTTTCATGAGTTCGCCGCGGGTGCGGACGAGTTTGAGTCCGTCTTCGAAGGGGAGGGCGCCGGCGGCGGTGAGGGCGGAGAGTTCGCCGAGGGAATGTCCGGCAAGGGCGGCAGGTTTGAGGTCAGGATGGAGATGCGTGAAGACGGTCCAGGCGGCGATGGAGTGGAGGTAGAGGGCGGGCTGGGTGTTGAGGGTGTCGTCGAGTTCTTCTTTGGGTCCGTTCCACATGAGTTGGGAGAGGGGGAAGCCGAGGAGGGTATCTGCCTGGTCGAAGAGTTGGCGGGCAAGGGGGTGGGCTTCGGCAAGTTCTTTGCCCATGCCGAGGGTTTGGGAGCCTTGGCCGGGAAAGATGAATGCGGTGGTGCGGGGGTCGAGTTTCATGGGCGTCTCCGGTGGGGGAATTTAACCACAGATGAAGGGGTAAATAGATGGTTGGTTCATTAAACAGTTTGTCAGGACTTACGCAAAAAGGCTTTCTCGTCCACTAATCTTCACCAATCTTCGCAAATTTTGAACGGGTTAGCGAGGCTTGGCGGATTGAAACCGGGTTTTGCGTAAGCCCTGTTTGCAAAAGGAGGCAAGTTCGGGACAAGCCTTGTGATTTGTTCCAATGTGTGAACACAGGGCATAACATGGCGCAAGGCAAGGCGGTGGTTAAAACACCAACGGGTCGTTTCGGTCACGACCCGTTAGGAGCGGAGGCTCGTTCTGCGATGTTTCAAAGGGCTTCACCATGAAGCGCACAGGAGCCACGGAGATTTTTTTGAGGTTCTCTGTGGCAGGGTGTCAGCCAAGGGGAAATCGCCGGTTATTCGCTTTGTTTCTTTTCTTTTTTGATTTCGACGACTTCGCGTCCTTCGTAGTAGCCGCAGTTGGGGCAGACGGTGTGGGGAAGGCGCATGGAGCCGCAGTTAGAGCAGAGGGTGAGGTTGCGGGGTTTGAGTGCGTCGTGAGCGCGGCGATTGTCGCGGCGGCTCTTGGAGTGTTTGCGTTTTGGATGTGGGGGCATGGGTCTTTCTCCTTGTTTGTTTCTTTTCTTGTGTTTCCTGCAGGTGCGCGAAGGGGGCTCGCTTTATCTGGCAGGTGAGCGGGGAGATTATAGTTGAAGGTTGGCAGGTTGGCAAGTTGGAAGGCGGCGGGTGGGTGAGTGAGTAATCAGTAATCAGTGATCGAGTGTTCAGTGAGAAAGTAGGTAATGGTAAGTGGTAAGCGGGGACGCCCGGCGTCAAGCGAGGAGTGAGAGTTTCAGGTTTCAAGCGCCTGGGAGCGGATAAAGCAAGTAGTGAGCGGATGAGCGGTTTATGTGTCTAGCGGGGATTTGACGGCGAGGCCGCCGCGCTGAAGGACGTGGGTGTAGATCATGGTGGTGCGGACATCTTTGTGGCCCAGGAGTTCCTGGACGGTTCTAATATCGTATCCGCTTTGCAATAAGTGGGTCGCAAAGGAATGCCGGAAGGTGTGGGGGCTGACGCGTTTCTGAATGTCGGCTTTTTGCGCCGCTTCTTTGATCGTTCGCTGCAAGCCGGAGGGGTCGAGATGGTGGCGGCGTTCCTTCCCGCTGCGGGGGTCGGAGGAGCGTTTGGGCGCGGGAAAGAGGTATTGCCAGGCGAGTTCGCGGCCGGTATTGGGGTATTTTGTTTCGAGGGCATAGGGGAGGTAGACTTCGCCGCAGCCGGCAGCGAGGTCTTCTTCGTGGAGGAGGCGAACACGTTCGATCTGACGCTTCAGGTCGGGGACGACGATGCCGGGCAGGGGGACGATGCGGTCTTTTTCGCCTTTGCCGTCGCGCACCGTGATGCATTTGTACTCAAAGTCAACATCCTTGACACGCAAGCGGACGCATTCCATCAGGCGCAAGCCGGAGCCGTAGAGCAATTGCGCCATGAGTTTGTGAATTCCGTTCATGAGGCTGATGATGCGGAGGATTTCTTCGCGGCTGAGGACGGTGGGGAGGCGTTCGGGGCGTTTTGCGGCAGAAAGGAGGATGGGTTCGATTTCCTTGTGCAGAACTTCACGGTAAAGGAAAAGGATGGCAGAGAGCGCCTGGTTTTGGGTGGAGGCGGCGACGGAACGTTCAGAAGCGAGGTAAATGAGGAAGGCTTGGATTTCAGGAGCGCCCATTTCGTTTGGGTGACGTTTCTTGTGGAAGAGTATGTAACGCCGTGCCCAATCCAGGTAGGTTTCCTCCGTGCGGTAGGAGTAATGCTGGGAGCGCAGGGCGTCGCGCATTTGGTCGAGGAGTTTTTTTGCCATAGGCGCTTGACTTGGGGGATGGATTCAGTATTATAATAAAAACGATAGTTGGCTGTTCTTGCGATTTAGGCTGAAGGCTGCATAAATTTTACACTATTCTTGAAAGATTCAATCCATAGACTATTATGATGAGGAGATCAACCGAGCACATAGTTGGGCGGAAGACCGCCTACAAAATACCAAACTCCATAAACACTGGTAAGCATG
>DYID01000002.1:0-198885 GCA_020723805.1 Anaerolinea sp.
AAGTTGGTAAGAGCGTGCGGGTCTCGGCAGGCTCGACCTGACGTGTCGGCAGCGGGCTGGGGGTGACGCCCGGGGCAGGGATGAGGATGTGCGCGGTTTCGCGGCTTTCGCTGCCGGCAAGGCGCGCGTGCGGTCGGGTCCGAGGTAGCCGGCGAGGACCAGCCCGCTGGGAAACAACAACAGAAGCGCGGCTGTTAGTGCCAGCCATCTTGTTAGGCGTTTCTTTCTTTCTTTCTTTCTTTCTTTCTTTCTCTTTGCATCTTCCGCCTCCAGCCAATGATGGCGAAATTTACCACAAGGGAGGGGAGGATACATTTACAGGTTTGTAATGGATTGTTTTTCTTTGCCCCACTTGAAAGGCAAGGAGGGGGTGTGCAGAGCGTTTTTCACGTTTCCAACGGACGTTTGTCGCGGCTTTCAAGTTCGGGCAGAAGCCCCACTCTCTGCGGGTTGGAATACACGTTGAAACGGTGACGGCGCGCATACCCGATGAGCGTGATGCCGTAACGTTCCGCCATCTCGATCGAGAGCGAACTCGGCGACGTGCGCGAGATGAGGATGGGTGCATCCATGCGGGCGGCTTTTTGCAGCATCTCCGAACTGATGCGCCCGGTGGTGATGAGGATGCGGCTCTCGGGGAAGATGCCCCCGCGCAGGCACAGCCCGGCAATCTTATCGAGCGTGTTGTGTCTGCCGATGTCTTCCGCCGCCGCGACGATGTTCTTCCCGTCGCTCAAAGCGGAGGTGTGGACTCCGCCCGTCTCGCGGTAGAGGGATTGCGCCTCGAAGAGCTGCTCGACCAATTCGCCAATCGCTTCAGGCTCGACCGTGAGACTGTTCCCGCCAAAATGGACATTTGGCTTCGCTAACAGGTCCACCGCCGTCATGCCGCCCGTGCAGCCGGAGGTGCGCCGCCAGGAGACGGGCTGTTCCACACTACGGTTCAGCCACACGTCCACGTTGTCGCCGTGTTCGCACAGGCGCACGTCTGCCACCTCATCCATCGAATCAATGATGCCTTCGTTGTAAAGGAAACCCAGCGCCAGTTCCTCGAGGTGGATCGGTGTACACATGAACGTCAGCCAGACTTTGCCGTTGACGGTCAGTGAGACGGGCGTTTCGACGATGGTCTCTGCATCGAAGTGTTCCCATTTTTTGAATTCGTAACGTTGGTATTGAATCGCTTTTTGTGGGGTATTCATATCTGCTCCAACCGGTAAAATGAGCGCGAGAGAACGCAAATCCCGACGCTAGAGAGCGTCTCCTGCGCGGGTGCGGGTGTGTTCCGCATTACGATGTGCCTTGTAGAAGACTTGCGGGTCGGCGAGGAACGCGCCCAGGCAGGACTCAGTGCAGAAGAAGAGAGCCCGTCCGCGATATTGGGCGCGGGGGAAGTAGGCGGGGTCGGCGTCGCGGAAGATGCGTCCGCACAGGGTGACGAATCGGCGCGATGCAGAAACGTCCCGCAGGTTGGGCTTGGATCGTGCCGTGGTTTCTCTATCAACCTGCGGGACGGTCATTTCTACTTCACTTCCGCTATGAAAACTTCAAAGGCACCGAGGTGCAGGGATTTCGGACTGAGGTCGGTGTGAGAGTGGACGGCGCTGGAGAAGAGCAAATGCAAGGATTTGTCCTTGAGAGCGGCGGTGCGGGAAAAACTCAGTTCGAGTTTGTTGTTGGAAAAATTCAGAATGACCAAAACAGTCTGCGCGCTGGTCTGGCGGAGGAAGGCGAAATAGTCCTCGGCGCGGGGGTGAAGGGGGATGTACTCGCCTTCCACCAGCGCGGGGGTGTTCCGGCGAACGCGCAGGAGGTTCTTGTAGTAGTTCAACAGCGAATTAGGGTTGTGCAGTTGATCGCGGACGTTGATACCTTCTTTGTAGTTGGGGTTGACGGGGAGCCAGGTTTGCACGCCGGGCGGGGAGAAGCCGCCATTGGGGGCGTTGTTCCACTGCATGGGTGTGCGGTTTTTGTCGCGGCTCATTTCGCCGGCGCGCAGGGCGGCTTCGGCGGGGTCCACGCCCAGGTCGTTGACGAGGCTGTGATAGTACCAGGTCGCCATCGTGTCGCGCAGTTTGGAAGGGTCGGTGATGATGAGGTCGGTCATGCCGATTTCCTCGCCGTTGTAGAGGAAGGGCGTGCCTTTGAGGGTCAGCACGAGGGCGGCGTGCAGACGAGCGAGGCTGGAGTCGTGCTGGCGGTCGCCGTATCGGGTGAAGAGGCGGGAGGTGTCATGGTTGCCGAGGGTGTTGCACTGCCAGCCTTTGACCGGGAGTGCTTCCAGACGAGTCAAACGCTCTTTTTGGTTGCGCCGGATATGGTCGGGGGTGATGCGCTCCGTCCGCATGAGGGGGAAGTTGAAGACGAGGTGGAGTTCGTCGCCGCCGTCCCCCATGTAGGCGATGTCGTCATCTTCGCCGACGAGCATACGGTCACCGTCGTATTCGTCGAGGATGGCGCGGAGTTCCTTCATCAGGTCGTGGAGGCCGGGTCCGCCCCATTGGTGTTTGAACATGTCGTACCAGTATTTTTCGATTTGTTTCTTTTCGGCGGGGGTGCGCGCCAGTTCGGAGGCGCGGCGCAGTTGGGCGAGGTTCATGGGGACGGTGTGCGGCGTGAGGCTGGGGTCTTCGTAGATGGTGCCGATGGCGTCGAGACGGAAACCGTCCACGCCGAGGTCGAGCCAGAAGCGGACGACGTTCCACATGGCTTGTTTGACTTCGGGGTTGCGCCAGTTGAGGTCGGGCTGCTGCTTCATGAAGTAGTGATAGTAGTATTGTCCGCGCTCGGGGACGTAGGTCCAGGCATCGCCGTCGAAGCAGGATTGCCAGTTGTTGGGGACCCCCCTCCGGCTCCCCCCATTTCCTTCGGAAATAGGGGGAGTGCCGTCCATCCAAACATACCAGTCGGCTTTGGGGTTGTCGCGGCTGGATTTGGATTCGAGAAACCAGGGATGTTCGTCGGAGGTGTGATTGAGGACGAGGTCGAGGATGACGCGGATGCCGCGTTTGTGCGATTCGGCGAGGAAGGTCTTGAAGTCGTCGAGCGTGCCGTATTCGGGGGCGACGCTGCAGTAATCCGAGATGTCGTAGCCGCAGTCCCAGTTGGGGGAGGGGTAGTGCGGCGAGAGCCAGAGGGCATCCACGCCGAGGTCTTTGAGGTAATCGAGTTTTTCGATGATGCCTTTGAAGTCGCCGATGCCGTCACCGTTTCCGTCGGCGAAGGAACGGGGGTAGATTTGGTAGAAGACTGCGGTTTGCCACCATTTGAGGGAGGTCATGGATGAGGGGTCCTTGCTGAGGTTTGAAAGTTGGATGGAGAAAGTCGCAACTTGGCGTCAGAGAGCGCCGAGTACGCGCAGGAATTTCTAACAAATTAACCTGCCAGCCTGCCAACGATTTTGACGCACGGGCGGGAGAAGACTTCTTCAGCGTGCGGGGCGTCGGGGAGTTCGGAGGTGAGGTCCTGCCCGGGGAAGTGCAGGTTTTCGTGCAGGTCCTGCCGCCACTTGGGACAGTCGGTCACATCATAGACGATGCCGTTGTAAGCGACATACTTACGCGAGCCGCGCCCGCCATCGTTGCGGCGGAGTTCCATGAGGGTGACGATGCGCTCGGGGACGGTCATGGCAGGAATTATACAGGGGAATGCTGGGAAACGAAAAAGGACACGCCTCGTTCGAAGCGCGTCCTTTTTATGGGCGGGTCTGCATTATTTGACCTTGATAACCTGCCCGACGTAAATCAGGTTGGGATTCTTGATGCCGGGATTGAGTTTGAGCAGGGCATCCACAGTGGTGCCGTATTTCGCGGCGATGATGCGGAGCGTGTCGCCTTTCTGGACGATGTAACTGGTCGCAGCCGCCGGGACTTTGAGCGCCTGCCCGACGTAGATCAGGTTGGGGTTCTTGATGCCGGGGTTGAGGATGAGCAGATTATCCACAGTGGTGCCGAAGGCTTCGGCAATCTTGCGCAGGGTGTCGCCTTTTTTCACGTAGTAGGTTTGCGTGGAGTCGGCGGGCGGAGTGGCTGGGGGCGGTGTGACAGGCGGGGGCGTGGTCGATGCGGCGTAGACTTTGAGCCACTGCCCTTCGTAGATCAGGTTGGGGTTGGTGATCTCCGGGTTTGCCTTGAGCAGGGCGTCGGTGGTGGTGTTGAAGCGGGCTGCCAGGCTTTTCAGGGTGTCGCCGCGGGCGATGATGTAGATGAAGTAACCGCCGTCCGTGCCGAGGATGGCGCCCGGCAATTGCAGGACTTGTCCGGGGTAGATCAGGTTGCCGGAACCGATATCAGGATTTGCCCGCCGCAGGGCGGAGACGGTGGTGCCGCAGCGGTCTGCGATTTTGCGCAGGGTGTCGCCTTTGACGACGGTGACGCTGGTACCGCAGTTCCCTGCCGCCAGGGCAGAGGGGGCGGCTGCAAAGGTGGTAATGAGCAGCGCGGCGAGCAGAACAAACATTAAGATTCTTTTGGTAGTCATCGAAACCTCCATTTCGTTTCACAAAGGGATGATGCTTTTCAATTCCGAAAAGTTCCCGTTTGGCGGTTCCCCTTACCAAAGTCCTGGCGGCAAAAAACGTGAGCCGGTTTCAGCCGGCTCCCGTTCATCCATCGTCTTATCGTTTTTTGCTCCTGCTTTTGGCAGAACTGCGGACGCCGCGCGGTATGACCGTCGAGTCTGCGTTGACCGCCACATACGCCGCCCGTAAAGCGACGGGTTTTTCCGCCCGCGCCCGCAGGCGCAGGTTGAGCATTTCCACGAAGATGGAGAAGCCCATGGCGAAGTAGATATATCCCTTCGGGATGTGCTGATGCAAGCCGTCCACGAGGAGCGTGAAGCCGATGAGGAGCAGGAATGCCAGCGCCAGCATTTTGATGGTGGGATGCTCTTCCACAAATCTGCCCACGGGACCCGAAGCAAAGATCATCACGCCGGCGGCGATGATCACAGCAATAATCATAATCATCAACTCGTTTGCCATGCCCACCGCCGTGATGACGGAATCGAGCGAGAAGACGATGTCCAACAGCATGATTTGGACGATGACGCTCCAAAAGGCGGCATGGATTTTGGCGGAGGCGTGTCCTTCCACGCCTTCGAGTTTGTCGTGAATTTCATGCACGCTCTTCCAAAGCAGGAAGAGCCCCCCGGCAATCAGGATCAAATCGTGACCGGAAATTCCCAAGTCTTCGCCAAACCAGGGGAGGAAGAAGAGCGGTTCTTCGAGGCTGATGATCCAGGAAAGGGAGAGCAGGAGCAGGATGCGGGTGATGACCGCCATCGAGATGCCCGTCATGCGGGCGCGGTCGCGCTGCTCTACCGGCAGTTTGCCCGCCAAAATCGAGATAAAGATGATGTTGTCCACACCGAGCACGAGTTCGAGCACGACCAGTGTGACGAGCGCAACCCATGCCTCGGGTTGGGATGCCCAGTTGAAATGCAGCCATTCCATAAAGTTCTCCTTCGGGAATTTAATGATAGCCGCTTGCTTGTGAAGGCATAATTGCTTCACAAGAGAAACGGCGCGCAAAAAGATTTTACTGTGAAATGGGGAAAAGAAGAAAGCGTTTAAGAGGCTGGATAGCCTCCCCTGACCGTGCTCATGAACCAACGTTCTGCGCCGTGCCGGTGCAGCCCGCCGGAACAGGGCGAAGAAAGATATGGCTTGGAATTCTTTCGCGTAAGTCCATTATTACAGACTATAGTCTGTTATAATGGACTATATGAAAAAACATGCCGATTCATCCTCCGTCGAACGCGCCCTCGCTCTGCTCGAAACGCTGTTGGAGCAGCCCCAGGGGGCGGAGATTCCCGATTTGCTCGCCCGCGTGGACGTTTCGCGCAGTTCCCTGTTCGTTTTGCTGAACACGCTCAAAACGCTCGGTTATGTGGAGCAAGCCGAAAAGCGCGGACGTTACCGCGCCGGTCCGCGCCTGTTGGCGTGGCGGGGCGGTTCCTCTCCGCTGCCTGCCGCCGATTTGCTCTCCGCTTTTTTTCAGGAGGCGCAATCCTGCGGCTTGGATGAGACGCTGGCGCTGTTCATCCCCACCGGCGAGGGAGAGGCGCTTTTGCTGGGACAGGTCGAAGGTCCGCGCGAGGTGCGCAGCGCCTTTGAAACGGGTCAGCCTCTGCCCGCCTCCAGCGCGGCGGGACAGGTCTTCCAATCCCCCGTCCCCGGCGAAATCCAAAAACAGGGATATTGCCTCGCACGGCGGGGCGATGCGCTCGATGTTGCCTTTCCCATTTGCCGCGATGGCGTCACACCCAATGCCGCGCTGTTGATGAGTGCGCCCGCCTTTCGCTGGGATGAAGCCGCCGCGCAAAAGGCTTTACCCGTTCTGCGTGAAATGTCCGCCCGCCTTTCGTATCGGCTGGGAGCGGTGCATTACTCGCCCTGGCAGATGGAAGCGCTCGAAATGACGGAAACCCTGCCGCTGGATGAGACTCAAATTGCGTCGCTGCTCAAAGCGCCCTGGGCGGCGCGGCTGGCGTGCGTGCGTCCCGACGGCGCGCCGCACGTCGTCCCCGTCTGGCATGAGTGGGATGGGGAAGCCTTTCATGTGGTGGCATGGAAAGGTTCGCGCTGGGACGACTATCTGCTTGCCAACCCGCAAGTTTCGCTGACGGTGGACGAGCCCTTCCTGCCGCTGCGCCGCATCTCCGCCAAGGGGACGGCGCGCCCTGAGTTTGAATCTGCCGACCCGCGCCTCCGCCGCCTGCTGACGCGCCTCAGCCGCCGTTATTTGGGTCAAGACCTGGCTTCTTCGCTCGCGCTGCAGGTGGAGCGTTCGTTCGTGATTACGCCTTCCGTGTTGAAGGGCTGGCAGGGAATGGTGTGATTTGCGATTGGCGATTTGCGATTTCAGGTAAACGATGACGACCAACCCTGTCTTGACGCGCCGTTCTTCTTTCAGTGGAATCTTTCTTGCGGTTCTGATGGCGGCGTCTGCTTTGGCGCTTTGGGAAATTTCCGTGCGCCTCACCGATACCCCCGTGTACATCCTGCCTGCGCCCAGCCGCGTGATGCAGACTCTATTCTCCCAGCCGCTTTACTTTCTCGAAGCCCTTGCCGTAACCCTCGGCGAAGCGCTGGCGGGCTTGACCATCGGTACGCTGGTCGGCGTTCTCGTTGCCGCACTGGTCAGTTTACAGCCGCAGTTGGAACGCGGCGTGATGACGCTTGCCATTTTGGTCAAGTCCATGCCGCTGGCGGCGATTGCGCCTTTGCTGACCATCTGGCTGGGCTTCGGCGTTTTGCCCAAGGTCATCATCACCGCCTTGCTGACCTTTTTCCCCACGCTGGTCAACGTGCTGGTGGGCTTGCAAAGCGCCGAGCGCGAGATGCTCGACCTGATGCGTGTCCTGCGCGCAACGGACTGGCAAATCCTCATCCACTTGCGCGCCTGGCTTTCCCTTCCTTATCTCTTTGCCGCCCTGCGCGTCGCCGCGCCGCTCTCGCTGGTGGGCGCGGTCATCGCCGAATGGACGGGCGCCTCCAGCGGCTTGGGGCGCGTGATGTGGCTGGCATACAGCAACCTCAACCTGCCGCCCATGTTCGCCGCCATCTTCATTCTCTCCCTTTCGGGCATGGGCGCGTATGGGCTGATTATCTGGCTGGAGAAAAAAGCCCTGCGCTGGAAGGGATGAACCAACATCAAGGAGACAAACCATGCGGCGAAACGCCTTTCTCATCCTGATTTCCCTGCTGGCAGCCTCCTGCCTGCCCGCGCAGACGGAGACGCCTCAGGCTCCGCCCGCGCCTGTCACTGTTACCCCAAGCCTCATCGCCCCGACAGAGACTCCGCCCGTTCCGCCCCTGCAACGCGTCACATTTACCCCCTCCTCCGCCGACCTCCCCAACCCAGAGCGCGGCTTTCATTGGGGCATGGAACTGGGCGAAAACGACCTGACCTGGTATGCGGAGCAGACGCATTTCAGCCTGGTCTATTTCTACGCCCGATTGGATGACTACCGCAGCCGCGACCTGACGCCCGAATATCTCGCCGCGCTCGAAGACTTCTTCCTCCTGACGCGCCAGGCGGGGCTGAAAGCCATTGTCCGCTTCTCCTACAACGACGGCGAAACCTACCCCAACCCCGCGCCCGACGCCTCGCTGGAACAGGCGCTGCGGCACATCGAACAACTCGCGCCCGTGCTGGAATTGTATAAGGATGTCATTGCCTGGTTCGAGGCGGGTTTCATCGGCGCGTGGGGCGAGTGGCACACCTCCGCCAGCGGGCTGGATACGCCCCAAGCCAAAGCCGCCATTCGTGACGCGCTCTATCGTCACTTCCCGCAAGACCGCTTCATCCTCTTTCGTTACCCCGGCGACTTCATCCGCTGGTATCCCCAGCCGCTGACCGAAACGCAAGCCTTCGATGGCTCCGACCAGGCGCGCACCGGGCATCACAACGACTGCTTCCTCGCCAGCGATGACGACTGGGGAACGTATTACGACTACGACGGCTCGCTCAAAATCGAAGAATGGAAAACCTACATCGCCCAAATGACGCGCTTTACTCCCATGAGCGGCGAGACCTGCAACCTCAACCCGCCCCGCTCCGATTGCCCCACCGCCCTTGCCGAACTGGAACGTTTTCACTGGACGGCGATGGATGAAGGCTGGCATCCGGACGTGATTGCCTCCTGGAAAGCGCAGGGCTGCTATGAGGAAATCCGTCAGCGATTGGGCTACCGCCTCAGCCTGCTGGAAGCCTCCTTCCCGACGCAAACCCGCGCCGGCGAGTCTCTGACCCTGCGCGTTCGCCTGCAAAACACAGGATTCGCCTCCCTGCTCCTGCCGCGCGCGGTGTATCTCGTCCTGACTTCCCCCACCTACACCGCGCGCCTTCCTCTCGAAACCGACCCGCGCCGCTGGCAGCCGGGCGAACACGACCTGAGCGAATCCCTCTCCGTCCCTGCCGACCTGCCGCCCGGCGAATACGCCCTCGCCCTCTGGCTGCCCGACCCCTCCGTATCTCTGCACGCAGACCCGCGCTATGCGATTCAATTTGCCAACGAAAACATCTGGGACGCGGAGCACGGCTGGAATATGCTGGGCAGTCTCACAATCCTTCCGTGACAATTTACGGCGAAGGTCATTTGATGAACAACACCGTCCCGAAGGTTGCGAAATTCAACAAGGATTCATGAAGAAACCTTCGGGACGTTATTTTCTTTCGTGAATTTACCGCAATCAGCGGTTGTTCAAATTTCAATTTATCAAGGAGTTTCACTGTACCATGCGTAAGACCGTTTCATTATTTCTGCTTCTCGTGTTTCTGTTGAGCGCCTGTTCTGGCGTCGGACAGGGTGAGGGCGCCGTCCCGACGGAAACGCCCGTTGTTGCAGAGCCAGCCACAAGCGTCCCGACCGAAGCGGCGCTCATCCCCATGACCTTCATGGCGGGCTACAAGCCGCAGGCGAATCTGCCCTTCGTCGGCGCGTATGTCGCCAAAGAAAAAGGATTCTTCGAGCAAAACGGACTCGACGTGACCATCGAACACTCGCCCGGCAAAGGCGAACACGTCCAACTGCTGGTGGCGGGGACCGTGCAAGTGACCACGATGGACGCCGCCACCGTTCTGCAGCGCCGCGCCGACCCGGGTTTGCCCGTCGTGTCCATCGCGCTCATCGGGCAGAAGGGTCAGCAAGCCTTCGCCGCGTTGAAAGAGTCGGGCATCGAGACGCCCAAAGACTGGGAAGGCAAAACCGTCGGTTACAAAGGCACGCCGCCGCCCGATTTATTTGCCCTGCTTGCAGGCGCGGACGTGAACAAGGTCAATCTGGTCAACGTCGGCTTCGACCCGCGCGTGCTCACTGAAGGGCAGGTGGACGTGTACCCGCTTTTCAAATCCAATGAGCCATATTTGATTCAGAGTTGGGGCTATGAAATCACGCTCTGGGACGCGGCGGATTATGGCGTGCCGACCCTGGGCTTGACCTACGTCGCCAGCGAAGACTACCTCCAAACCCACGCCTCCGAACTGACCCGATTCCTGGTCGCCGCGCTTCAAGGCATCGCCTACGCTGAGGCGCATCCCGACGAAGCCGTTGAGATTGTGATGAAATATGCGGGTCCCGAAACCGACCCCGCCCACATGAAATACATGCTCGAAACCGAACTGCGCGACGCGCAAAGCGAACATGGCTTCGGCTGGCAATCGCTCGAACAGTGGCAGGCGCTCGCCGACATGCTTGCCCAATACCAAGCCCTGCCCGCCGATGTGGATGCCGGCGCGGCGTTCACGACCGAGATTTGGGAGGCGGCGCAGGAGAAGTGATGCGCAGGAGATGTTTTCCAACACACCCTCGGCGTAAGAGAACGCCGAGTACGCGTAGGAATTTCCATTGATGCGCAGTTTGCGCCCAGAGTTGGGGAACGACTCTGGGCGCAAATCATTTAGCGGCACAGCCGAGTCGTATCAAATGTTGTGCTGAGCGGCAATCGCCGCCTCGTGCGATGCAGAGCGGCGCAAGTCTAAGACTTGCGCTATATCCCGTGCTGAATGGCAATCACCGCCGCCTGCGTGCGGTCGGAGACGCCCAACTTTTCCAAAATGGCGCTGACGTGGTTGCGCACCGTGCCTTCGGAAAGATAAAGTGCGGCGGCAATTTCGGCGTTGGTCATGCCTTTGGCGAGCAGGCGCAGCACGTCCAGTTCGCGTTCGGTCAGTTTCTGGGTTAGCAGCGAGGCAGGCTGGGGTTGCTGACCCGCCGCTTGCTGAATCAATTTGCCTGCTACCGCCGGGTCCACGAAGGCTTTGCCCTCCACCGTGCCGCGAACTGCTTCGATGAGTTTCTGGCGCGGCGTATCTTTGAGCAGGTACCCGTCCGCACCGGCGCGGATGGCGTCGAAAACCCATTCATCGTCATCATAGGTGGTTAGAACGAGAACCTTGATGTGGGGGAATCTGCGGCGAATTTCGCGCGTGGCTTCGATGCCGTTCATGCCCGGCATTTTGAGGTCCATCAACACGAGATCGGGCTGATGGCGGGCAGCAAGTTCGATTGCTTCCGCTCCGTCTTGGGCGCAGCCAACGACTTGAAAGTCTTTTTCCAGTTTCAGGAGCAGTTCCAGCCCGTCGCGGATGACGGCTTGGTCGTCACAGATGAGGATCTTCATAGGGATCTCCCTCGCTGGTCGAGCCAGTGGGAGCAAAGAATAAAGAAGATAACGTGCGCCAGGTTGGGCGCGGCGGGGGTGAGAAACGCGCGCAGGAGGATGGAAGGGGAGCCGGCTGCCCCAAGCGCAAGCGTAAGGAAGGCGGGGTTGGCAAGCGCCAACGCCCGCGGCGCGGCGGTTCGCCCTGAACCGACATACCACAGGAACAAAACCGAAGCAAAGAGAATCAGGAGGGCGGCAAGCCCCCACAGACTCAGCAGAAGGGGACCCGATTGCAGGATTGCTTTCAACGGATCCTCGCTGACAACGCCGCGATGGAGGCTTGCGCCGATGTATGCCGCCGTCAGCGCGTGGATGACCGCGCCCAGCAGACTGCCGATGATGCCGCTCACGAAAAGCGCCTGCGCGGCGCGGCGGGAGAGGGGCGCGATCCATTCGGAAACGGCGCGGTAGCCGAGGGCATAGAATGGAATAGCGCAGGCGCCCAACATGCCGCCCAACCATAACCACCCTTCGCCAATTTGCGGGAGTGCGAATTCGGCGCGTTGTGAATTGCCGATATATAAGAGCAGGAGATCGCCAGTTGAGGCAATCAGAGCAGCCAGCGCGGCTATACGGGCAGAGTGAGAAGGAGAAAACATAGAACCATCCTCTGGTGTGTTGGCTTCACAGGGCTAACCGTACTTTCGTTCCCTTCCCTTTCTGACTTTCGACTTTCAATGAACCTCCCGCCAGTTCGGCGCGTTCACGCATCCCCGCCAGACCGAAGTGACCGCCGCCGATTGCCCGCTTCGAGTCGAAGCCGATGCCGTCATCTTCCACGCTGAGATGCGTCCGCCCATCGTGAAAGAGGCGCACGGTCAGTCCCTTCGCCCGCGCATGGCGGACGACGTTCTCGATGGCTTCCTGCGCGATGCGGTAGAGGGTCTGTTCCGTGTCGGGGCGGAGGGGAGGCAGAGGGTCTCGCAGGTCCAGTTCGAGGTCCAGCCCGGCGCGGGCGGCGGCGGATTCGGCAAGTTTCTGGATGGCAAGGCGCAGTCCCAGGTCTTCCAAATCCGAAGAGCGCAGGGCGCGCAGGGCGCGGCGGGTTTCCTCGGCGCCAGTGCGGGCAGAGTGGAGGGAAGTCTCCAAAAGCGAACGGGCTTTTTCGGGGTCGATGTCGAGGTAGGCTTTGGCGGTCTCCAGCGAGACGGTGAGCGCGGTGAGCGAATGGGCGAGCGTATCGTGCAGTTCGCGGGCGAGGCGGTTGCGTTCGCGGCTCTCAGCCAGTTGTTCGCGCGTGGCGGCGTATTGAGCGAGCGCGGCGTTCGCCTCCCGCAGACGGGTCACCAGCAGGTTGATGAAAACCCCTACGGCGATGAAACTGAGGGTGCGGATGAGGGTGATGAAAGCAAGGATGAGCGGGTTGGGAAGGGGGGCGGGGCGTAAAAGGAGCAGCCCCCATTCGAGCGCCGCCACGCCCAGGGCAAACAGGATGACGTGCCTCAAGCGGTATTCCCATCCCACCAGCGCCAGCGCCACGAACAGGACGGGAATCTGACGCAGCGTCATCCCTGCCGCATCTGAGAGCGGACCCTGGGGAAAGCGCGGCACAATCAGGGTGTTGCTGAGAATGGGCGCAGCAGAGATGAGCAGAATCATCAGGGGATAATAGTGACGGGCAAGGACCGCTTTTGCTTCTTCCCAATAGGCGAGCGCTAAAAAGAACAGCGCGGCAAATCCATTGACAGTATAAAAAAGATAAATGGGCAGCAACGGCGAACGGTTTGGCAGGGAAGGGGGAAATGCCTGGTTGGGGAGGAGGGGACGCGCTGTGAACAGGCGTTGTATCTGCGGTGTGTACAGGGCGAAATCCAACAGCGCCATGCCCAGCAGAAAGCCAAGCCAAATCCAGGCGGCAATGTGCAGGATGCGGGCGGAATCGAGAGAACGCGGCACGTTCAAATCTTATCATGGAGAGCGGGCTTGAGAGACGTGACGGCTGTCATAGTTTGCGCTTTGGGACGGTGACGGGCGTCATGGGCGCACAGGTGGAATCTCACCCTTCGCCGCATCGGAAGATGACCGCGTTCACTCCCTCCTGCCACGGCTTTGTCCTACACTGGGGGCAGAAATTAACCACAGGAGTCGCTCATGAAACGCATCGCCTTCTTTCTCACCCTTCTGATTTCGCTCAGCCTGGCGTGTTCGCTGACCGGCGCGCCTGCCCCTCTCGCGTCTGACAGTGCGCCCACCCCTACCCAATCCCCAATTACCAATCCCCAATTACCAGCGACCAATTCCCCCGCTCCAACCACCCAATCCTCTTCCGCCTCCGCCGTCCTCTACTTCACCATCGGCATGCACATCGAGCCGATGGGCGAGACCGCGCAGGGATATAAAAGCGGCAAGGGCGATTATCACCAGCCGCAGTTCTTTCAACGTCATGTGCAGGATGTTCTCACCCTGACGGGCATTGTCGAGGCGCACGGCGGAAGGATGACGATTCAGGCGCAGTCGCCATTTACCAGCGTTGCCATCGAATCGGGGAATACCATTCTCGCCGACCTCGCGGCGCGCGGACATGAGATTGCTCTGCACTTCCACGAAGACGCGCATCTCGGCAAAAACTCGTCGGCGCTCTCCGTCCAGCAGTGGTGCGATGTGATGAAGCAGGAGATTGCCCTCATCACACAGGCGAGCGGGGTGAGCGAGGTCCGCTACTGGAGCGGCGGCAATCTCTATCCGAATGTGTACGAAGCCGCCGAATGCGCAGGCTTGGACGTGAACAGCGATTGGAAAAATCCCAACATGCAAAGCACTGACCTTTCGCTCGTGGGCGTCAATCCCTGGCGTCCGGCTGGCGGCACGGATGGGACCGACTTCACCCTCTTCACGCAACACGACCCGAACGGCGCGATAATCTTCCTGCCCGAAGGGCAATACGACCAGTCCAACTTTGCCTCCATGCGCCGCTCTGAAACGGCGGGCGGCGACGAAGCCTACTTCGAGTATCTCAAAACGCAACTGTACGCCTCGCTCGAAGCCGCCCAGCCGGGCAAGGTCAACGTTTTCCACTTTACCGTTCACCCCGGCGAATTTCGCGGCGACCCGAATCAGCCCTTCGTCGTCATCGAAAAGTTCCTGACCGAAGTGGTGGACCCGCTCGTCGCCAGCGGTCGGGTTCAGTGGGCGACCTTCTCGCAGATGGCGGACGCGTTCGCTGCGTGGGAGGCGGCGCTCCCCTCCATCCAGCCGCCTGCTGGTCAGACTCCCTTCGGCAAACCCTGCGGCGACGGCGTCTGCCAGGGACCGGAGAACGCGCAGAACTGCGCGGCGGATTGCGCCCTCACGCCTAACCCCTCTCCCAGTGGGAGATGGGCAGGGGGTGAGGGGAACGAATACACCGTCGCCAACCCCTCCAGCGGCGCGGCGTTGTATGTGGCTGTCTTCTATCCCGAAAATTGGGATGGGCAGACCAAACTGCCAGCCCTCATCCTCGTCCCCGGCGGCAGCGGCAACAGCAGCGCGTTCACAGGGCAGACTCCAAAAGGCTCTTCCACGGTGGAGGTCATCAACCAGGCTGGATATGCCGCTGTCGTCTTCGACCCCGACGGGCGCGGGCGCAGCGGAGGCACGGAGAACTACAACGGCTTCGTTCATCAGGACGGGCTGGCGGAAGTGATTCGCTTCGCCGCCACCCTGCCCGGCGTTGACCCCGCCAACATCGGTCTCGTGACCTACTCCTACGGAATCACGATGGGCGCGGGCGCGCTGGCGCGTTACCCCGATTTGCCGGTTAAGTTCCTGATTGACTGGGAAGGTCCCGCCAATCGAAACGACACCGGCGGCTGTGACGGCGCGGGACGGGGACATCTCCAGCAAGTCGCCTCCTGCTCCGATGAAGCCTTCTGGGCGGAGCACGAAGCCAGCGCGTTCATCGCTCAGATTCGCATCCCGTATCAGCGCATGCAGTCCGATAAAGATCACGTCCAGCCGGATAACGCCCATGCGATTCTGATGGTCAACAACGCCGTGAACGGCGGCGTCCCCTGGGTGCGGCTGAACAACGAACCTCCCAACCAAACCTACGACCCCGCCAACCCGCCCGCCATGCTGCCCGATGCCGTCCTTGACCGTCAGCAAGACCGCTTCATTGTGGAATATGCCAAAGAACTGTTTTCTCAATGAGATTATCCATCATTCCCCCTCTTCAATTGGGAGAGGGTTGGGGGGATGAAAGGTGAGCGGGGCTGAAGCCGCCTGTTCAGTTCGTGAAAGTGGTTTCGACAAGCTCAATCCATCGCCTTCGGACTGGTGTAACGAGGCGGTTTCAACCGGCTGCCATGCGCTGAGTCCCGCCGGCTGTTGAATACCTTGCCTGTCCTGCTTAACCAAAAAGGAGACTGTATGACCCGCATCTTGGCTTTCCTGATGATTTTGACTCTGCCCGCCCTCGCCTGCGGACTCCCCGCCGCATCAACGCCTCAACCTCCGCCGATAGTTGATTCTGTTTCTCCAACCACCTTCCCCGCCACAGCCGAATCCCCCTCTCCCGCTGCCGGGAGAGGGGACGGGGGTGAGGGTTACATCTCCTTCATCATCAACGTTCACGATTGGACTCACCCGACCGAAAGCGCCGAGGTCCTGCTCAAACTAATTGACCTCTTCGAGAAATACGGCGTGCGCGGCGACTTCTACTTCACCGCCGAGATTACGCGCGAACTGGCAGAAACGCGCCCGGACGTGATCGAACGATTCAAGAACTCGAACATGACCATCAGTTACCACGTCCGCCCGCCGCACCCGCTCTATACTGGCTTCGATGACCGCCTGCAAGGGCTGGACGACGCCGCGCTCTATCAGACTCTTCTCGACTACGAAACCTATGCCCTCGACCTCGCCACCGGCGGCCTCGACCGTTCGCGTCCCGGCGGCTACACTTACGTCGCGCAGGTTTTTGGGCGCAAGCCGGTGGTTGCTTCCGTGCCGAACAGCGGGCGCATCAAAGACGCGGCGCAAAAGGTCTATGCCTCGCTCGGCGCGCAGATGACCCTGCTCTACCACGAAGAAGGCACGAAACTCGAACAGCCCTTCGAGTACATCAACGGTCTGCTCGTCCGCCCCAGCGACTTCAGCGTGACGCGCAACACGATTGTGGACGGCACGGACAACTTCTGGTGGAACATGATGAGCAAGCCGAATGCGGCGGATTATCATCCCTTGCATCTGTTGGAGTTGGGATTGGAACAGTGGGTAGGGCGAACTTCAAGTTCGCCCCACGCCCGCGCCCCGTTCATCACCGCCCTCATCCACGAAAACAACTTCTACCGCCGCGGCGCGGAAGGCTGGACTTCGATTTACTTCACGATGCAAGGCGGCAAGAAAGACCAGCCTCTGCCCCCGCCCTGGAATCTGTCCGCGCCTGACCCCTCCACCCCGCGCCCCGCCGATGAGCAAGCTGCTATCTGGCAGGCATACGAAGAATTCGTCGCCTACGCCGCGGCGAATTTGAACGTGGTCACGTCGGAAGATATTGTGGCGATGGCGAAGCAGAACAAATAGGACAAGCCATTAGCAGACTTGTCCTATAAATCCCTGCAAGGTGTGTTTTCCGTCTCGATTACCCGCCATGGAACGCCAAGCGGCGGAGGAAGAAGGCAACCAGCGCCAGTATCATGCCGGTGGCAATGCAGGGCGTCGTTGGGGGAATCGGTGTGGGCGTGGGCGGAACGGGGGTAACGGTTGGGGTGAGGGTGGGAGGCGGTGAAGAAGGCGTAAGCGTGGGAGGCTGCGGCGTGGGCGTGGGTGTGTCGGTGGGGGACGGCGTGGACGAGGGTGTGGCAGAGGAGGAAGCCGCCTGCGCTTCGTAGGCGCCCATGTCACACACTGCTGTTCCGTTCAAATCGCCGTCGGCAGGGCGGGGGAGCCCGCGCTGATCGGCAGCGGGACAGCCGGCGTTGTTGCCCGCGTCAATGGCGGGACTGCCGGGCTGCAGTGCGTGAGTCAGCGTGAAGCCGCCGTTATTTTGGAGGGGACCCAGCAGCGGGTCGGTGTTGATGCGGTCTCCGTTCGCGTTGAAGCCGCAGGTGCTTCCGCTGTCGAGATTGTTTCCCTGCGAAATGAGGAATCCTTCGTTGATGGCGCAGTTGCCGTCAGCGTCGGAATTGGCAACGATGGAGTTCTTGATGGCGAGGGAGGCGGTATCCTGGAAGATATTGCCGCCGGTGCCTGCGCCGCTGGCAGTGTTGCCGCTAAAGGTGACATTCAGGAGGAGCGCATCGCCGCGATTGAAGAGTCCGCCGCCGTTGTCGCTGGCGCGGTTGCCGCTGATGGTGCTGTTGGTGATCTTCATGGAAAATCCAAAATGCTCGACGCCGCCGCCGCTCTTTGCCTGATTTTGGACGACGGCGCTGTTGAGCAGGGTGAGGTCGCCGCTGTTGGCGATTCCGCCGCCGGAGGTCTGCGCGGCATTGGCGGTGATTTGGACATCTTGGATGATGGCGGTCGCGCCGTTGCCTGAGTTGTACACGCCTCCGCCGATGACAGCGGTATTGTTCGTGACCACACTGTTGAGGAGCGTCAGTTTTGCGCGGGGGGCGCCGCCGCTGACGATGATCCCGCCTCCGCCGGCGCCGCTGCCGGGATTCCCGTTTTGGATGGTCACGCCGGAGATGGTGACGGTTGCGCCGGGGCGAATGTCGAAGACGCGGTCGGCGCCATTGCCGTCGAGGAGGATGCGGCTGGCGCCGCCGCCCTGGATGATGAGGGTGCCGCTCAGGTCGAGGTCGCCGGAGGCGGAAGCGTCTTCATTGGCGCCGGTCAGAGTGAGGGTAAAGGCGGCTGGCGAGGGAAGGGATGGTTCAAAGACGATGGTATCGGCGCCGCTGCCGGCGGGGCATCCGCCTGTGGCAGTATCGGTATTTGCCGCGATGACCGCTTCGCGCAGGGAACATTGTCCGTCGTCGGCAATCTGGTCAGTGAGGCTGTTGACGGTAATCGTTCCGGCGGCATGGACGGGGAAACTGCCGAGCATCAGTGCGAGCAGGAGAAGGAGGGGGAAAGTGGTTTTCATGAAGGTCAGCGGTTGAGGGTGAAGGTGAGGTAGGGGGTGAAGGGACCATAGCCATAAGCGCCATAATCGCGAAGACGCCATTTGTAATCGCCGTTGGGCAGGTTGAGTCCGCTCGGCGCGATGGAACAGGCGGTTCCGCCAGAACAGCCTGCCTGCGCCGAACTGTACCACTTCCACAACACCAACGTGCCATCCGCGCGCCGCACTTCCAAAAGGTAAAACAGGGCGGAGGGGTGTCCCGTCCAACTGAAAGTATTGTTCCAGGCGGTGAGCGCGCCGGAGGGAGCCGAGAGCGTGCTGCCGCGCAGACTGGCAGTCACGTTCTTGTCCGTGTCCATGAGGATCGAAATACTGCTGGTCGTTCCGCTGGCATCTCCGCTCCAGCCGGTGAAGACGTAGCCGGAGGCGGGCGCGATGCTCACCTGAACGGTCGAGCCGGAGACGTAGCCGCCGGGACAGGTCTGCGGGCTGGTGGTGACCGCGCCACCGTTTGCAGGGTCGAGGGTGAGGTTCAGGGTGCGGCAGGCGGCATTCAAGGAAAAGATCAGGTAGGGAGTGAAGGGACCATAGCCATAAGCGCCGTAATCACGGATGCGCCATTTGTAGTCGCCGTTGGGCAGGTTGAGCCCGTTGGGTGTGAGCGAACAGGCGGTCCCGCCGGCGCAGCCTGCCTGTGCGGCGGTGTACCACTGCCACCACACGGTTGTGTCGTCAGAGCGGCGCACTTCCAGCAGGTAATTCGTGGCGGCGGGATGACCGGTCCAGGTGAAAGGAATATTCCAAGCGGTGAGCGTGCCGGAGGGAGCCGAGAGCGTGCTGCCGCGCAGGCTGGCGGTTACGTTCTTGTCCGTGTCCATGAGGATTGAAACACTGCTGGTCGTTCCGCTGGCGTCTCCGCTCCAGCCGGTGAAGACGTAGCCGGAGGCGGGCGCGATGCTCACTTGAACGGTCGAGCCGGAGACATAGCCGCCGGGGCAGGTCTGCGGGCTGGTCGTGACCGTGCCGCCGTTTGCAGGGTTGAGCGCGAGGTTCAGCACGCGGCAGGCGGCGTTCAGGGAGAAGGTGAGGTAGGGGGTGAAGACGCCGTACCCATACGAACCATAATCGCGGAGACGCCATTTGTAGTCGCCGTTGGGCAGGTTGAGTCCGCTGGGCGTGAGCGAGCAGGCTGTCCCGCCGGCGCAGGCGGCTTGTGCGGCGGTGTACCACTGCCACCAGACCGGTGTGTCATCGAAGCGGCGTACCTCGAGCAGATAATGGGTGGCGGCGGGAAGACCGGTCCAGGTGAAGGTGTAGTTCCAGTTGGTGAGCGCGCCGGAGGGAGAGAGAGGCGTGAGTGAGGCAGGCGGGGGCGCGAGCAGGTTGTAGGCGGCGAGCACGTCGAAACGTCCGTAGCCGTACACGTCGTCCGGTCCCGCTGCGCCGAGGTCAACGGCGGAGGAGAGCAGGGCGCTTTCCTGCTGGGAAACCGTCAGCGTGGGAAAAGCCGAAAGAAGCAGAGCCAGTCCTCCCGTCACGTGCGGAGCGGCGAGGGAGGTGCCGGAGGCGGTGGTGTAAAAGCCAGCCAGGTCGGTCGTATAAATGTTCACGCCGGGGGCGGTCAGTTCGGGGAATACGCCGCTGGATCCGCCGCAGGTGGTGGGTCCGCGGCTGCTCAAGCCGTAGATGACGCCGCTGTTGTTGATGGCGCCGACGGCAAACGCCGAGGGGTTGTTGGCGGGGCTGTAACTGGTGGCGCTGCCCGGACCGCCGTTGCCCGCGGCGAAAACGGGAAGGATGCCGGCGGCGCGCAGTGCCTGAAGGTCGGGTTCGAAATCGAGGTTGCAGCCGGGGGAGGCGAATGTCCATGAGTTGTTGACGACATGCGGGGCGTCGTCGGTGGCGGGGTTGCCGTCGGGGTCGAGCAGCCATTCGTAGCCCAGATGAATGGCGGTGGCGGTGGAGGTGCCGGCGTCGTTGAACATTTTGACGGCGATCCATTGTGCGCCGGGCGCGACGCCGATGGAGGTGCCGTCTTCGTCGCCGCCGACCATGACGCCCATCGTCCACGTGCCGTGACCGCTGAGGTCAGCCGGCGAGGCGGGGTGCTGACCGTAGGGGTCATACCAACTGTTCGAGCCGCCGCGCCAGCGGCTGGCAAGCCCGGCGTGCGAGAGGCTCACGCCGCTGTCCATCGAAGCCACCACCACGCCCTGCCCGGTGTAGCCCAGGTTCCACAGCGCCGGCGCGTTGATGAGGGTGATGTTCGGTTCGGGGTTGGTGAGCGCAGGGGGAAGCGCGGCGGGGACGATGTCCAATTCGTCGGGAGTAATGGAAAGCACGTCGGGATGCGAGGCGAGTTCCTGAATGGCTTCGGCAGTGGCGGTGACGGAGAAGCCGTTGATAATCCAAAACGGGGTGTAGGATTGGACTCTGCCGTTGGACTTTCCCGCATCGAGAAATTTTTTGACTCCTCTCTGGGTCTTTTCCGCCGTCACTTTCAGCGCGTTCATGACCGCGAAAGCCTGTTCCGCCCGCCCAATGCTTTTCCCCGGCGGGATGTTTGCCTGCTGGCGCAGCTGCACGATGACTGTCATGGTTTCGCCCTGCTGGAGGCGGGCAAGACGCGCCTGCACGGCGGGAGCGATTTTGACCGGCGCGGGTTCCAGCACGCGCCACAGAGATGACTCGGCGCTGGTCTGCACGCTGAAGGCGGGCGAGACGAGCAGGCTGAGGAGTACGAGCAATACCGCAAAAGAAGCAAGACGTGTTTTCATGGGGGTTCTCAAGTTACTGCGCCAGGGTGGGTTCCACCGCCACATCGCCAAACACCACCGTGACAACGGTGCCGCGCTTGACGACGTTTTGCGAGTTGGGGATCAGGACGAAGTACACGCGCCCGGCGACGAGTTTTTGTTCGCGCATGTGCATATCGGGCATGAGCATCACGTCGCCGTTGTTGACATAGACCATCGGCATGATGCCGCCTTCCTCTTCGTCAATCAGTTTGGCGGCTTTGAGCGGGTCAACGACGCGGTAGCGCACGTCCACCATGCCGCCGGCGGCAGTCACGCCTACCAGCGTCAGGCGGATGCCGTATTCCTGTTCCAGCATGTCGTTGGAGAGGACGGTTTCCGGCAGAGGATGCTCGACGTGATTGTTGACTGCGCCCAATTGATAGGAAATAAATCCGACGGATACAATCACCAACGCCACCGACAGGATGAAAACGGGCTGGCGGCTTTTATCCTGGAGCATCGGCGAGAGTTCTTCCAGTCCCAGCGCCCAGGCATTCGACCAGAAAAAGACGATTAGAAAGCCCATGCCCAGCAGGGAGGCGATGCCGGCTGGGGCGTTCCATTCGAGGATGGCAATTTCGGGAACGCCGGCGATTCGGCTTTGATAAATTCCAAAAAGCAAAGCCGCGACGGCAAATAAGCCAACCGCCCAGCCTGCCCAAAATCTTCGACGCCACACACCGTAGGCGGCAAGACAAGATAACAAAAAGATGACAAAGAACAAACTGCCAATAAAGAATACCTTCAAGCCGGTTGGCGATTGGAACAGCACTTCGGGATGGGCAAAGGTCAGTCCGCACACGTCCTTGCCCGCCTGATACACCTGCGTTACCTGGATCAGAACGAAGAGACCAAGTCCTCCGAGCAGTCCTGCCGCCGTTCGATAGACTGAGGGCTGTGCGGCGCGCGCCGGAGCGGGCGCTTCCGCCCGGTCACGCAGAGAATCCCAGGGGCGGGCGAGAAGGAGGGTGACTAGAAAGAGAGTTTCAACAATCAATGCGGGGATGCCGATGGGGTCGTACCATGCTTCCACGTCCATGCCGGGCATGCCTAGCGTGCGGCTTTGAATGTAGCCGAGGATGGAACCGGCGGCAATGACGCCGCCCAGCATCCAGCCCCAGCCCAGCCTGCGGCGGGCGATGCCAAAGGCGGCAGCCAGCGAGCCGAGGAAGTTGGCGATGAACAGCAAGCCCATATAGCGGGCTTGGCTGTATTCCTCCGCAGCGGTGATGTAGTGCAGGAAGCCGGTGGCAAGGATGAGCAGAATGGCTGACCAGTGAAGGAGTTTGTTTTTCATGGCGGGTCTCCGCATCTTGGAAGAGTGCGCGGGAAGAATGACGAGGGATTGGAGGCTCCGGGTAATCCCGGAGCCTCCAGTGTTGAGAGGGATTATTTACGGGATGTCGAGAGCGTCCACATCCTGATTGGCGGCGGTCAGACCCCGCGCCGTGCCGTCGAAGTAGACCGACCAGGCGCCGGCGTTGTAGTACACCACGTCTTCATCCTGAACCGTGTCGAAGCCGGTGATCGTGGTCGTATCTGCCACGAAGGAGAGGTAGAAATGTGTGGCGTCCACCACTTCCAAACCGTCCACGTTGGCGGCGGCGGGCACGCCGGCGGTGGTGGCGTCGAAGACGCGGCTGAAGGCGGAGCCGTTCCAAGCATAGATGTCGGAGTCGTCGGCGGTGCCTCCCACGCCCGGCGGGTTGGTGTTGCCAAACGTGGAGAAGTAGATCACGCCGCCGCTGATGCTGAAGGCGTCAATATCTTGGTTGGCGGCGGTCAAGCCGGCGGCAGTGCCGTCGAAGTACACCGACCAGACGCCGTTGTTGTAGTACACGATGTCTTCATCCTGCACGGTGCCAATGCCGGGCAGGGTCACATCCGCCACGAAGGACAGGTAGAAGTGAGTGGCGTCCACGCGGTCAAAGCCGTCCACGTTGGCGGTGGCGGGTACGCCGGCAACGGTGGCGTCGAAGACGCGGCTAAAGGCGGTTCCGCTCCAGAAGTAGAGGTCGGCGTCATCGGCGGTGCCAGCCACGCCCGGCGGGTTGGTGTTGCCCAGCGTGGAGAAATAGACCGCGTCGCTCTGGACCGTCAGCGGGGCGCTGGTGAGGGCGCTCCAGTTGCCCGCCGCATCCTTCGCGCGGACGTACACGGTGTGGCTGCCGGGCGTGAGGGCAGAGATCCTGGACGCTGGGATGGTCGCGCTGATGGATGTGCTGGGCGAGACCGTACCAAGCGTCATGAGGGTCCCAGCGCCGGGCGCGCCGACAGTGTCAATGAAGTATTCGGCGGTGGTGATGTTGCTCCCGCCCGAAGCGGCGTCGCTGGCGGAGGCGGCGACGGAGACCGGGGCGTTGTTCACGCTGGAGGGTGTCAGCGTCAATCCGCTGACGGAGGGGGCGGTCTTGTCAATCATCAACGTGATGGTGCTGAACGGACCCCAGTTTCCCACCGCATCCTTCGCGTGAACGCTGATGACATGCGGACCTTCGGATAGTGCGTTCACCGTGATGAGCGGAATGTAGGAGTAACCGTTTTCGTTGGGCGAGTTGAACAAGCCGTCGCTGGGGGTGATGAGGATGCCGCTTCCGTTGGCGCCAACCGTGTCAATGAAGAATTCGGCGTTGGCGATGTTGGATGTGGTGGGACCGGCGCCGGGTTCGCTGAAAGATGCGTCGAGGCGGACGGACTGGAAGGAGGGTGCGTAGGGCTGTGCGCCGTTGTTCGGGTTCGGGCGCAGCTGCAATGCGCCGGTAGCAGGACCAGTTTTGTCAATCTTGAGTTCCAGAGCGGCAAACGCGCCCCAGTTGCCGTAGGCATCGCGGCTGTGGATGTAAACCATGTGCGAGCCTTCGGATAAGCCGCTCATGGTTGCAGCGGGGATGGTGGCGGTGACTGCCGAGACAGGCGCATTCTGGCTGACCGTCATGGCGGTGCCGAAGCCGTCGGCGCCGGGCGCGTCAATGAAGTATTCGGCGTCGGTCACGTTGCTGTTGCCGGAGGCGCTGTCGTTGGCGGTGGCGCTCAAGGCAACGTTGGATGCGCCGAAGGTGGGGTTGGGGGTGGCGGTCAGACCGTTCATGGCGGGACCAGCCTTGTCCAACATCAGAATGACGGAGGTGAAGGCGCCCCAGTTGCCTGCGGCATCGTGCCCGTGAATGTAGAGGGTGTGATTGCCGGAAGGCAGCGAGGACGGGTCAATTACCGCTGTGACGGCTTCCGTGACCGAGTCGAAGGCGCTGTCGGCGGCGCTGAGCGGGATGCCCGTGCCGGCGGCGCCGCTCGAGCCGATGAAGTATTCCGCCTGGTCCACGTTGCTACCGCCGCTGGAAAGGTCGCTCACGCTGGCGGTGAGTGTGACGAGGCTGGCGCCATTGGATGGGTTAGGCACAAGCCACGCGCTGCTGGAGGTGGGACCCGTGGAATCGCCGGAACCGGGCGTGCCGCCCACCTGAATGAAGGCGAGCATGCCGCCAAAACGCGAGCCGTTGTTGACCAGCCGCAGGCTGGAATCATAGACGGCGTATTTCTGGTTCGCCGCCGCACCGGCAGGGATTTGGACGAGCGCATCGGCGGTTTGACCGGCGCCCAGCGTTTCGGCAACGGCGGAATGGGGACGGGAGAACGCCTTACCGTCCATCGAAATGACGGAGTAGCGCAGTCCCAGCACACCCAGCGAGCGGCTGTGGATGCCGGCGTTGACCAGGCGCAGGAGCAGGGTATTGCCGGCTGCGGTGTCAATGAGGTCGGTGTTGGGATATGCCTTGCCGTTGAACAGGAAGTAGCGCGGCGTAAAGTTGCGCATGTCGTATGCCGTCGGGCTGGAATGCAGGAGCGGGTCAATTTCGCTCATGATCAGCACCGCTTCATCGTCGAAGGCGGAGGCGGGTCCGTAGGCTTCCTGCGGCGCGCCCGCCGGGCGGACAATGAGAACGCCGTACATGCCCATCGCTACCTGTCGTTCGCCGTTGGCGGTGGGACCCGCCTGGTAGATGTAGGTGCCGGGTTGAAGGTTGGCGTAGGTGTATGCCACAGTCCCGCCGCTGGGCGCTCCGACGGTATCCGACCTGGCGGGCAGACCGGGGATGGAAAGCGAGGTGTTCTCGCCCAGGTTGTTATGCAGGTTGATGACGAGTGTCTCGCCGGCATTCGCAATCAGCAGGGGACCGGGAAGACCGGCGGGGCTGACGTTATCTGCCGCGTAGCCCCAAATGGTGACGCTGACACTGCCGGGCAAAGTCAGAGTGCCGGTGGTTGCCCACAGGTCGCAGGTGCGCACGCCGCCCGATTCAACGCAGGTGGAAGCAGGCAGCACGGCGGCTTGCGCCGGCAAGGGGAAGGCGGATGCAAGCATGGCAAGGATCAGGCTGAGGAGGAGCAGTCCTGCCCGCGTTTGGTGGAAAGTGAATGTTTTCATGGGATTTTCCTCGTGGCTTTCCTGTCCGTTACGGACAACCCGTAGGCGGATCAATACGGGTGTAGGTGCCCATGCCTGTCATCACCACGCCCCAAGATGTGAGTTTATGCAGGGCATGGATGTGGGCAATGTGATAGTACTCGCCGCATTGATTTTGGACGGTCGTACCGACGGGGATCTGTCCCTGCGATCCGAGGTAGGGGCTTCCGCTGAAGAACGTGCCGAAGACCATATCCAGGATGTTGGGGAAGGTCACCGGGACGGGGTTGCTTTCGCTATAGGCTTCGGCGTCCTGCCAAGTGAAGAGCGTGTCCCAAGTCTGTCCGGGTCCCACGGGGATGGAGAACTTGTCGTATGCCAGGTTTTCGAAGGTGGAACTCTCCAGCAGGTTGCCGTCGCGCCCGACCACACGAACGTTGTTGCCGTGCGGGTGGAAGGGGTAGTCTTCGCTTCCCACGCTCAAGTAGCGCACCGCCGCCGGGAGCGGGTTGAGCACCGGGTGGTAGGGGGTGATGCGAACGAGCGCGCCGTAGGGCTGGGCAGGAAGCCAGGAGGCAAAGTTGGGCGCCAGCGTATCGGGCAAGCCGCGTCCGTTGATGAACCAGTAGCGCGGATGGTAGTTGCGCGGGTTGAACGGGCGGTTGAGTTCCATGGCGCTGCTGAGATCGGGGTCCACCTCGGAGAAGAGGGAGATGTATTCATGGCTCGGATTGAACGCCGTGCTGGGGTCGTCGTAGAGCCAGTCGGGGTGACCGGCGGGGCGCACCACCAGCGCGCCAAACAAGCCCATTGGGACCTGGATGTCGGGATCGGTGCCGCTTTGATAAACGTAAGTGCCGGGACGCTGCGCCACAAAACTATAGGTGACGGAACCTCCGTTGGCGGCGGCAGTCTTGGCGAGGGAAATCAACGTCGAGCCGCTAAATTCGGGACCGTCGGGCTGACCATCGGCAAGGACATTTTCCTGCCCCGGGAAAATGAGGGAGGTCTTGCGGTTCAAAGTGTTGTGCAGAACGATAGTCACCGTATCGCCCTGATTGACGCATAACACCGGACCAGGATATTGGAACGGGTCGGAGCCGGCGGAGAGACCCCACATATACACCACGTTGCCGTCGGGCGTGCCAATGTAGCCGTCGTTGGTGGTGAGGGTGAAGGTGGGTCCGTAAGTGCAGACGATTCCGTCGCTTTGCGGTCCCTGGGCGTTGGCGCTTCCCATTCCAAAAGGCACCAGGGAGACCATCAGCGCCAGCACAAAGAAGGCTGCCAGAATCTTCTGCGGTCTGAGGGAAAGATGCTTGTGCATGGTTTACTCCTTTTTCCTGAGCCGGTTAGGTGTTCGGCTCCGCCTGAGGCGGCAGGGTTCCGGCAGGGTACACACGGACTTCGGTCATCTGCTTGCCTGCGCCAAAGCCGCCGATGGAATGGGACATGGTGAAGTTGCGGTTGTAGAGCAGGTACACATCGGGTCCGCTTCCGCCGGAATGGGGCGGGGCGGTGAAGATGGCGTCGAAACTTTCGCCGGGGCTGATGTTGATGGTGTTGGTGAGGTAACTCAGGTCCACGCCGCCGTTGTTCAGGTAGGTGGCGTCCTTGCCGACCACGCGCAGGGGAATGCCTTCGATGGTCATGGATGCCTGCATGAAGCCGAGGTTGGCAAAGCGCAGGAGGACACGCTCGCCTTCGTTGCACTGTACGAGGGAACTGATGGGCTGGTATTGCAGGTTGGGGAAGCCGTCGGGGGCAATAAGGTCGCCGTTGGCGTCGAAGCCCTGTCCGTTGGGGGCGAGGGTGTCGGGATAGACGCGCCCGTTGATCATGGAGAAGTCGGGCTTGTAGTCGCTCCATTCGGGCAGTTGGATGTGGGAATCTGCCCAGTGTGAGTCCACCCACATTTCGCTCAACAACATGCCAAACTCGCGGTCGTAGCCGGTGGAGCCGTCGCCATCGTTGAACACGTATTTGCCGCTGGGGTAGAGGGAGGTGTTGCCGTTTTGCGCCGGGCGGATGAAGACCAGCCCGGTCATGCCCATGTGGACGTGTTCGGTGTCTTCGACGTGACAGTGGAACATGTAGGTGCCGGGGTCGTGCGGGCGATAGACGTAGGTGAAGGAACGATTGATCGGCACGGAGATCGAGGAGGAAGGTTCGCCGTCGAAGAAGGGGATAGCGTTTTTGAAGCCGTGAAAGTGCAGGGTGTGGGCGTCCACCAGGTCGGGGCGCATTTGCAGACCGAGGTTGCGGACTTCGATGCGGAATTGCTGATCCTGGTCGAGCCAGAACATGGGGGCGGAATGCTGCGCCTTCATCTTCTGGTTGAGGATTTGTTCGTTGGTCATGCCGGTCACATCACGGAAGCCGAAGACGTAGGTGGTGAACAGGCTTGGATCGGGGGAAAGGTCATCGGGGTGATAAGGCGAGGGCGTGGGGAGAGGCGGGAGGTAAATCCAGCCGTCGGTGGCGGCAAAGACTTTATCTGGCGCTTCCATTTGGGCAAACGCCACCGTGTCGGGGGCAAGGTATTTTTTCAGGATTCCCATGCCGCCGGCAGCCAGCAGACCACTGCCCGCCAGTTTGAGAAATTCGCGGCGGCTGATGCGATGGGTGAAGGGGTTCGATTTCATAAGTTGCTCCTGTTGGTCGTCCTGGAGGAGGCGTATGTGCCTCCTCCAGGATTCACGATAGGTTAGGGCAGTGTGCCGCCGCCGAAGTCATCGAAGCGGGCGTCGTTGGGAACGGCAAAGCCGGTGCTGCGCAGGAACCAGACGCCGAGTTGACCGCCATCCGCCGCCAGGGAGGCGGGCCAGCCAGCCACAGAGCCGTTCGGGAGGGTGACGTTGACGATGCCGATGGGAACGCCGTTCTTGTACACGATGACCGTGCCGTCTTCGTAAGTGCGGGCGCCCAGCGTATCGCCGTTGGCGAAGTTGACGCCGTTGAAGGTGGCGCGCAGCCTCCAGCCGGGGCTGGCGAAGGTGGAGGGAGTCAGCGTCCAGACCTGTACGCGGCTGTTGAGCGGGTTCGGGTTGGGATCGTAGAGGATCTCGATGGCGCTGGCAGTGCCGCCTGGGTTGGTGCAGTTGGTCGGGAAGTTGCGCACTTTGAGCAGGATGTCATGCTCGGTGGCAGACGGGACGACCTTGTTGAAGGTGATGTAGGCTTCCTGGTTGGCGCCGAAGGTGTTGGCGTTCCAGTAGACGAAGCCGTTCGTGCGTACCTGGACGTTATTGCCGTCAATGCGGTACACGCCTGTGCCGGTGCAGCCCGACCAGTTGACGCCGAGCGGTCCGTTAGCGCGGTTGAAGTCATCAAGGACGCCGAGCGTGGGGAACGGACCGGGGATGATGTCGGTGTCGGTGGCGCTGTCGTTGGTGGAGTTCGGGTCCACGGTGTTCGCCGGCACGGTGACCGAGGCGGTGTTGGAAATGCTCCCCGAAACGCTGGGCGAGACGACGGCTGTGGCGGTCAGTGTGGCTCTGCCGCCGTTCAACAGGTTGAGCGAGGCGCTGAGCGAGTTGCCGCTGTTGATGACCGCCGCGCAGGACGAGCCGCTGGTGGCGGAGCAAGTCCAAGAGGCGCTGGTGAAGTCGGCGGAGAAAGTATCCGTCACGGTGGCGCCGGCAACCGCATGAGGTCCGTTGTTGGTGACGACGATGGTGTACCTTACTGTGCCGCCGGGCAGCGCCGCGTAGAGGTTATCGGTCTTGGTGACGGAGAGGTCGGAGATGGTGACGATGGTGTCGGTATCGGTGGCGGTGTTGTTGGCAAGGTCTGCTTCGAGCACTCCCAGCGGGGCGTCCACGGTGGCGGTGTTGGAGAGTTGCCCCGAGGCGCTGGCGGCAACGGTGCCGCTGGTGGTAGTGAAGGTGACCGTACTGCCGGCGGGCATGTTAACGGTGCGGTTGATGTTGCCGCTGCCGGTCGCACTGCCGCCACAGGTTGCGCCGCCGGTGGTGGCGCAGGTCCACGTGATGGGATTGGTGAGCGGGGAGGGCGTCGGGAAGACATCGCGGATGACCGCGCCGTTGACCGCCGAGGGACCGTTGTTGGTGACCGTGATGGTATAGCGCACTGCGTCACCGGGGGAAACGGTGGTCAGGTTGTCGGTCTTGGTGATGGCGAGGTCGGTGATGACCGGTGTCTCGTCTGCGCCGATTTCGTAGCCGCCTTCGGAGGGGCGAAGTCCGCGGTCGAAGTCCTGCGAGGGAGCGTTGACGGCGTTCTTGGAGGCAGCGCCGGCGTTGATTGCAGGCGAGCCGTCGGCAAGATGGTAATCGCCCAGCAGGTTCGGGGTGGCATCTGTGGTGATCATCAGGATGTCCACAAAGCGGGGGTTGCCGCGCCAGGGCAGGGCGCGCACGGTGGTATCGTAGGTGGAAACCACCAACGGGTCCACGCCGACGAGGTTGGATGCGTCGGGTACGGTGCCGGTCGTCACTTGCAGGATGGAGTTGGTGGGCGAGAGCAGACCGATGCCGTCGGAGACGCCGAGGTCCCATTGGTTGATGGGGTGCGGGTCGCCGGGCAGACCGATGCCTGCCACCGTGCTGCCGACAAAGGTGCCGGCACGGTTATCCCAGAAGATGTTGTTGAACAGCAGCGGTTCGCTGAAGATGGGCGAGCCGCCGGGCAGGGTGGCTTGCAGCAGGCTGCTGTTGCGGGAGGTGGCGAGTCCTGCCGGGGCGGGCTGACCGTTGCTGGTCATGGCGGTGGCGGTGGTGATGTTCTTCATCACGGTGTTGTTGAAGAAGCGCACGTTGGGTGCGTCGTTGAGCGAGACGCCGCCGCCTTCATGGGTGGAGATGTTGTTGACGATGATGTTGTTATAGACGTTGTACGGGAAGTTGCCCGCCATGAGGAAGCGCAGACCGCCGCCGTCGTCGTTCGCCAGGTTGTTTTGAATCAGGTTGGCGTACACATCCACGGGACCTGCGCCTGGGGTGAGCAGGTTCGGGTCGCGGGGCAGTTCGCCGGCGATCATGATGCCGCCGCCTTCGTCGTAGGAACGGTTGAAGTAGATGCGGTTGTGATGGATGCTTCCGTTGGGGCTCAAGCCGTAGTGGCTGATGCCGCCGCCGTATTCCGCCGAGAAGTTTCCGCACACGTCGTTGCCGGTCACTTCGTAGCCTTCGGCGCCGGAGTAAATTGCCACTGCGCCAGCCAGGTTCGTGCCGCCGTTGGCGAGGATGCGGTTATAGGCGATGCGGACGAAATCGTTCTGGCTGTCGCTGTATTCGCCCGGCAGGTGCGGCGTGCCGAGGCGGATGGCTCCGCCGTAGGCGCCGCCGTTGCTCTGCAGGATGTTGTTGGTGATTTGCAGGTAGCGGGCGTAGCCGTTGACGTAGATGCCGCCGCCCTGAACGCCCGAAATTTCGTGAACGCTCGGGTCGGTGTTTGGCACGATCTGGTTGGGGAAGCCCTGCTGGTCGCCGCCCTGGATGGTGAAGCCGTCAATGCTGGCGGGGTTGGCGCCGGTGAATTCGCCGTCCTCAGCGACGACATAGATGACGGGTCCTTCGAAGATGGCTTGGTTTCCGCTCCACGTCAGACCTGCCATGAAGGTGTTCCATGCTTCCGCATAAGGGGTGTCACCGGCGACGCCCCGCCCATCAATGACGGAGCCGGGAACGACGGTGTTATCCGCGTACCGTCCGCCGGGTCCCACACCCTGCAGGCTGATCTTGGAGTACATGATGATGTTCTCAAGATACATGCCCGTCGCGGAGGGATACACTACGACCAGTTTCGGGCGGGCGCTGGTGGAAGCCGCCGCCGCATCTATCGCCGCTTGGATGGTTGCATAAGGCTTGCCGGGACCAACCTCAAAGACGAGCGGGTTGTAACTCGTGCCGGTGACGTGGAATTTGAGCCCGTTGACGGTTGACTTACCGTTGACGGCGGTGATGCTCAACTGATGCGGACCAAACGGCACATTGCTCGGTACGGTGGCGGTAATGCTGGTATCGCTCCAGGAGGAAACGGTCAGCGGGAGTCCATCGAGGGTGGCGCGCCCGGCAGAGGCGCCAAAGCCAAGCCCTGTGATGGTAAACGTCGAACCGCGCGGTCCGTAGGGCTGCGAAACGCGGAACAGCTGCGGTGTGGCGTCATCCAACTGACACTGCGGCGGGCTGCTGAAGAGCGAGCCGCCAGCCAGCACACCGGGCACGATCTGCGTCGGCGCGAGGTCGGAGGGGATGATCAAGCCCGAGTAAATTTCGAAACTGGCGCCAATGGTGCGGTATTGCGGGTTGTAGCCGGGCAGGCTGGGATCGTTGCCCAGCATGTAGTACACGTTCGGACAGACGCCCGAAGGCGATGGGCAGTTGACCGTGTGCGTGGAGGGCAGCAGGATTTCGAACACGCCGTTCGGGTCGGAGGTCATGGTGGCGACGAGGCGGTTCTTGAAGTCGTAGATGCCGATGGGCATGAGGGGCGCGCCGGCTTTTTCGCCGTACATCAAATCCTGCGGGTTGGTCGAGACCGTCAGGTCGTCAATGATGTAGCCCTTCCACTTGCCGGGGATGGGGACTTCGGTGAAGAAGGTGAACGCCGGAGCAATGGATTTGCCGTTGTTGAGCGTGACCAGTTTGACGTTGCACAGCGGTTTTTGCGTGCCTTCGAAGACGCTGCCGCCGGCATCGGCAAAGGAGGGATTCTCCACTGCGTTCGGTCCATCGGCGCCGACGCCTGCCACGTCCACGACATGCATGGGACCCGCACAGGGCGGAGGCGGAACGGCGGGCGTGAATTCGTCGCCGCCAAATACGTTGATGTCCTCTTCGCGCACCACCTGGTACATGGGTCTGCCGAGGCTGTCGTTGGGGACGACCACTTCGACGAGATAATCGCCGGCGGGAATGCTAACGCCCGCAGGTTCGGCGGTGGAGCCGAAGCCGGAATACACCGTGTCGAAGCCGTAGTTGCCGTCCAGCGTGGCAAAGCCGTTCTGGAACTGGGTGCCCATGAGGGGACCTTCGAGACAGCGCTTGCCGGTCGGATCGGGCGGCAGGACCGCCTGGTCGGTGGGGTAAACAAGCGGATTGCCGTGCGCGTCGCGGGCGATACAGTCGGTGGGCTGTTCCCAGGTTTCGGTGATTGCCGTGCTAATGACGGGTCCGACTTTGTAATTGCCGCTGCTGTCTAACTCCCATGTGCCGCTGGGGTCGCAGGGTTCGCCGGGGTTGGTGCCGCAGGCGACGCCGCCGGCCGCCGGGTCTTTGGCGATGGAGCCGTCGGGAGCCAGTTCAAAGGTATCGGTGGGGTCGCAGGGTACGCCGACGTTGGTGCCGCAATACACGGGTTTGGAAAGCGTGACGAGCAAACCGGGGATGCCGGGCGCCCACGCTTCCACCGCCTGGTAGCGTGCGTCGAGCTCGTTGCGGGTGACATCGTAGAAGACCGTGCCGACAATCCCGCCGTTCGTGCCGCGGGCATACGGGCGCACGCCCCAGTCCAAACGTCCGGATTGACCGAGAATGGGCAGGAAGCCCACGTCCACACCGGCTCCGAGGACGGTGGTCGGCTCCGGCTGGTTCTCCACCTGGTAGGTCACGCCGGTGGTATAGTAGCGGTCGGAGTAGGCTTCGAGGATCATCCACGAACCCATCGGGTACGCTTTTTCGAAGACGTAGTAGCCGTTGGCGTCGGTGATGGCTGAAATGGACATGCGGTCAATTTCGCTGTTGTCGCGGTCTTTTAGTACGACCAGATAATCGGAAATGCCCGGCTCGCCGGGGTCGCGTTTGCCGTTGCTGTTGATGTCGTTGAAGACATAGCCTTCGACTTTGGTGAACCAGCCGGTCAGCATGGGCGTGCCGATGTCGGTCATTTGCCCGTCGGAGACGGTGACCTGCATCCAGTCGAGGATGTAGTGCAGGTTGTTATCCCACCAGGTGAAGAGGTAGTTGCCGTCGGGGACGTTGGTGATGGCAAACGTGCCGTCGGGGTTTGCCCGCCCCACATAAACCGCCTGGTCACCGTTTTGCAGGTCGGAAAGCGCCACCCAGCCGTCGGTGATGGGACCTGTGACCTTGGTGCCGGTGAAGCCGGTCCAGATGTCGCCAAAGTAGGGCAGGGCGCCCTGCTGGGGCAGGTACACCGAAGCGGCGACGAGTGTGCCGGAGATGCCGCCTGTGGCGCTCGAATTCAGGTTGTCCATGGGGCGCACAAAACCGAACATCGTCCACGGGAACGGTTCTGCCGCGACGACGAATTCGTTATCCAGACCTGTGGCGCCTTCCTGCAGCCAGGTATCCCAACTGGGGGAGCCTTCGAGGGTGGTGGTCTCGGTCCAATCGGTGCCGGGCGGCGGCGCTACCAAAACGTCGTAGCGGTTGGGTCCCAGGTTGGGGATCGCCATGTCGCCGTTGGCATCGCTCACGGTACAGCCATAAGTGTTGATGCCGGTGGGATTGCCGTTGGCGTCGTAGGTGGTGCAAAGCGGGTTGCCAAAGACATCGGTGGAAACCTGCCCGGCAATGTCGTTGATGATGACGCGGAAGCCTTCGAGACCGTGTTCATCGGTGTCGAATTGCCCGTTGACGGAGGCGTTGTCTTCGAAGACTTTGATGCGCATCGTAGCGGGAGGCAAGGGATTAGGCTCCAAAGCCACCGTCACTTCACCTGTGCCTTGCAGCGGAACGGTGAAATGAGCGCCGCCCATCTTGTAGCCGTTCGCCATAACGCTGACCAGATATTTACCGTCCGGCAGGTCAAGACCGTTCAGGATGTTGCCGTTGAAGTCATCCTGATTTCCTTGGGTGTAGATGGGCGCAGCCGCAGGGACTTGGCGGATGGAGGGCCAATCGCAGGAGTCGGGATAGCCGGCGTCTTCCGGGGAACAGCCTGCATTCCTGGGCTGGAAGGGGTTGCCGGTGTTGTCAACGTTGATCAGGTATTTGAACTCGGAAATGAGGGAGACATCATCCGCGTTCACCACTTTGAGGGTCAGGTGATTGGTGGTGGGAGCGGCTTCAGGTTCCGCAAGAGCCGGGGAAGCGGTGGTGAAGGGGGCGAACGTTCCCATCAGGATGATGAGAATCATAAAGACGGAGAGTCTTCGACGCCACGTCTTGCCTCCGCCGCCAATTGCATCATTTTGGGATATTCGATTCATCCTTAACCTCCTTTGGGGTGGAACGCTACAAACCACTTGAAAAATAACTTGCGAATGCGGGCAGATTTTTTCATGCAACATTCTCCTTGTTTGGATTGGAATGATGATTGAACGTAAGGTTGATGGTTTCAATCAAATCTTTGGATGAACCGAGCATTCGAGTATGACAACGAATGAGATGCATCAAATTGGAATCTTCACTGATGACAATGACGGGCAGATCGGGCAGATTCACCAGCAGGCGGGACATCAGAGAGTCTTCCGAAAAGGGCGACATCTCTTCGAGCACAATCAGATCGGGATGGACAGACTTGATTTCCTCCAGCAAAGCGTCGAGTTCAACGGATTTGTTTTCGTAAAGGTCGAGGTCGTCCATCATGTCCACCAGCAGGCTTGCCACCAGTTGTTTGAATAGAGAGTCCTTTCGTCCCACGAGAAAACAACGTTTGTTCACTGCAATGCACCTAATGGGGGATTTTTTCTCTCATTAGGATACATTGTTATGACGGGAGAGTCGATTACTCGTTATCGAATTGGGGAATCAAAAAAGGATCATTTTTCAATGATCCTTTTTCGCCGAGGGTTAACCAGGAGGGTTAACCCGTTGATGCGTACTGACGGAAGATTATTTCGATGCTGACGCTGCGCTGCCTTTCTTCAGCCCCATTTGTTTTGCCAAAACGCTTGCCTGACGGCGGTTTTCCACGCCAAGTTTTTCGAGAATGCTGTGAATGTGATGCTTTACCGTGTTCTCGGAGAGGAACAACTGCCGGGCAATTTCCGTATTGGATGCGCCATCCTGCAAAGCAGAGAGGATATCCCGCTCGCGCGGACTCAACTTTGCCAGCAAATCCTGAGAGGGGGGTGCAGAAGACATGTTCCGCGAATATTCGACCACCCGGCTCATCATCTTGCGCGACATGGCGATTTCGCCTTTGGCGAGCGCACGCAAACTGGCGAGCAGAGATGAACTGGAGATATTCTTGAGCATGTATCCTTTTGCACCCAGGCGAATGGCTTTGAGCAGGTTTTCATCCGTTTCAAAAACCGTCAGAAAGACAATCTTACATTCGGGGATTTCATCCAGAATGACTTTCGTGGCGTCCAACCCGGTTCCGTCGGGAAGCGAGAAGTCCATCAGGATAATATCCGGCCGGTGCTGGAAGGCTTTTTCGATGCCTTCGCTGACCGTGCCGGCCTGGTCAACCACGTAAAAATCGGGGGTGGCTTGAAACAGGCTGATTAACCCATCCCGAAACAGAACATGATCGTCAATCACCAAAATGCTCTGGGGAGCCGTTTTTTGATCGTTCATGCAAATACCTTATTTCCTGATTCCAATGGGACAGAAATGGAGACAATCGTGCCTGTGTTTTCCGAAGAGTTCACCGAAAGTTGACCGTTGATGCTCGCAATTCGTTCCCGCATGATTCCCAACCCAAAGTGTTCGCTGCTGTCAATTCCGCCCGGTTCGAAGCCTTGCCCGTCATCGGCGACAGAAATATCGAGAAAGTGTTCGTTCCAGGTTACAAGGATTTGAACCTTTTGGGCGTTGGCGTGTTTTTCGATGTTGCTGAGAATTTCCCGAAACGCGAAGAAAATCATCTGCTGTGTGTGAGTCGGCAGGTAAGATACCTTTCCCAGCGATTTGAATTCCAGTTCGAACTTTGCCCGGCGGGAGATGGTCTTAGCATGCTCATGCAATAAATTGGTCAGATGAGGAATGGTTTCTGGTTGAATCTTCTTGAGAATATCGCGGACAATTTCATAGGACTCATTTGCCACCTCCCGCAGGCGTTCCAATTCGGCGCGGACGCGCGGCAGTTTTTTGAGACTGTTATCCACATGGAGTTGATCCAGTTTCAGGTGAATGTAGCCCAAATTCTGTCCCAGCTGGTCATGGACGAAGGAAGAGACGAAACGCCGCTCCGCCATCGCTACTTGGGCGGATTGCATCTCCGCCAGCCGCTTACGGTCCTGGCTGGTTTGCAAAACTACAACGATTTCATCGCCGATGTTTTTAAAAATTTCCTCCTCTTCCTTTAATAACTGCACGCCCGCCTTAAGTTTGAATTTCAATACGGCTGTGCAGCGGTTTTGATTGAGCAGCGCCAGGCTGTAAACGGGCGGCGACGAGGAATTCTCTTCTGAGGCGCAGAGATGGAAGATAAATCTTCCGTTCGATTGTTTTTCGAGACATTTTGTGCAGGGGACCAGCGGGTCCCAGGTATAGTGCGGGTTGGCGGCAGCAGTACCGTCCGTCCAATGCCCCCCCTTTTCCAATTGCCCTGTGACAGGATTGCTAATAAGCAGATAGGCTTCATCCACTGCCGTGATCGTACTTGGAATTTCCGTCACCTTCTTCATCAAAGTTTCCCAATCCGCACTGGATGTCAAGGCTTGGCTGAGTTTATGTTTATATTCGAGAATTTTTGCCGCTTGCTTGTGAGCGCGGTTCGATCTCGCAAATAATTCGATCAACAAACCGGTGGATGTCAGCAGAACCGCGTATTGAAATACTTCAAAATAATGAAACGCCTGATTCAACACCCGCAGGACGAGAAATTCCTGCACCTCCACCCAAAGCAGCGAAAGAGCAATCAAGGCGAGAATTAGCCAGCGCCATTTCTCGAGCGCCTCTGCCAGATGTTTCAAAAATTGCGAAAATCTTGCCCGGTAGGTTTTCATGGCGACAATTACATTATAAGTCCCCAGTCACCAGATTGCATTAAATCGTGACTTTGGGCATCCTTGTAAATAGGACGAGGTCAGTGCAATTTTGTTACAAATTCTGGCAACCGTTTGGCAAAACTGCAACTTCCCTGTTTTCTGCTGGAGTGTGATGACGACGACACCGCACCGTATGGGGACCTGAAGCGGGGTCCCGCCAAAAAAGCCTTTTCCCCGCTGACAGATGTTATCGGTAGATCATGAAAACGCCGCAACGACTTCTCAGTCGTTCGGCTAAAAAGCGACTAAAGCCGCCATTGCAAAACTCTTTCATGAAGTAGTGGTTATTCGTGTTCCCCGTTCAGTAAGCGGAAATATTTCACCACCTGCGGGTCGAAATATTTACCCACCTCATCCATGATGTACTGATAGGCTTTTTCTTTCGACCAGGCTGGGCGGTAGGGGCGGTCGGAGGTGAGCGCGTCCCACACGTCGGCGACGGCGAAGAGGCGCGCCGCGAGGGGGATTTCCTCGCCTTTGAGTCCGCGCGGGTAGCCGGTGCCGTCCCATTTTTCGTGGTGGCACCAGGGAATATCGAGGGCGGGGCGCAAAAATTCGATGGGGGAGAGCATATCGTAGGCAAACTGCGGGTGCTGGCGCATGATTGCCTCCTCTTCCGGCGTAAGAGGACCTGCTTTATGAAGGATGGAATCGGGGATGCCCATCTTGCCGATGTCGTGCAGAATGGCGCCGCGGCGGATGTGGACCATCTGCTCTTCGCTCAAGCCCATGATTTTCGCCAGCCGCAGGGTCAGGTCGGTGACGCGGCGGGTGTGCCCCTCGGTGGGTTTGTCGCGCAATTCGAGGGCGCGTGCCCAGCCTTCCAGGGTGTGGTCGTATGCTTCGCCCAGTTTCTCGAACAATTGTGCGCTTTCCAGAATGGACGCGGCATGACCAGCCATGGTTTGGGCGAGGACAATTTCCGCCTGGGTGAATTCGCGCCGCGCGCGGCTTTCCCACACTTCCAACCCGCCCAGCATTTTTCCGTGTGTCATGACTGGAATGAACAGCATGGAGCGCACGCCGTATTCTTCGAATTGCCATCGCTCGGCTTTGGAGATTTGCGGATCGTTGTCATGGAGAACAGCGGCTTTGCCGGTAGTGAGAACATGCTGAAAGATGGGATAATCGTTCAGAGAGTAGATGCGCCCGCGATCGCTCTTTTTTTCGCTTTCCGCCGCATGAGCCGACCAGTATTCTGTAACAACGCGGAGGGTCTTCTCTTCCAGATTCACTGCGGTGATATAGGCGCTGGTGGCATGAATCGCTTCGGTCACGTGGCGGGCAAGCGCCAGCAAGAGGGAATCGGAATCGAGCAGGCTGGAAGCCATCTCCTGCGCGGCGGCATAGAGCGCGCCCAGTTCGGAGGCTTTGCGGCGCGTCTCGGCGTTGAGGTCCATGTTTTCCAGCGCCAAACCGATCATCCGCACCAGGGTCTCGCCGGCAGCCAAGTCGGAGGCAGTGAAAACGCCGGGAGCATTGCGGTAGGCGGTGAACGCGCCAGTCATCCCTTTTGATGTATAGAAGGGAAACACAGCGTAGGAGCGAAAGCCCTCGCGCAGCATCCACTCTCGCAGGGGGGCGGCGGGTGGGTCGGTTTCCACGTTTTGGATGATGACCGGGCGCGGCTCGCGCAGGATGGCGCTGCCGGGAACATCATGAAAGCGGCGGTTGATTTCATTGACGTATTCGGCTGAAAGACCATGCGAACGCAGACAGGAGAGGCTGTCGGTCTCGCGGTCATAGCGGTAGATGGCGACCCGGTCGGCGTGCAAAATCTTCTGCACGGCGGTGATGACTTCCGTCCAGAGCATGTCCTCATCGCGGGCGAAGAGCAGCCCGCCGGAGAGTTCAGCCAGGGTGCGCTGCTGTTCCTCGGCGCGCAGGGCAGCGAGGGCGTGCGCCAGATCATCGGCGAGTTCTTCCAGCAGGGCGGTTTCCTCCTCATCGAAAAAAGCGGGTGGGGCGGCATGGTCCACCACCAGTACGCCCATCTCGCGCCCTTCATGGGTCAACGGAAGCGCCAGGGAAATTCGCTGGGGGTGGGCGGCGAAGATGGGACAGCCGGCGCACAGGTCATCCTGCGGCACGCGGATGGGGCGGCGCGCTCGAAGGGCGTTCACTGCGCAGGTGGGCGCACCCGACGGAAGGTCGAGGCGCGAAGTAAATTTTTCAAGGTCCACTTTTTCGCCGGCTGAGGCAACTGCTTTCAAAGTGACATTGTCCGCCTCCAGTAATCCGATCCATACAAAGTCATAATCGCGTCCGGATATCAGATGCTGACAGGCTTGTTGGAGCAGGCGGAGCGGGTCGCGCTCTCGTACAACGAGTTGGTTGATGTCTCGCACCGTAAGCACCATGCGTATCAGACGTTGCTCGCGCATCAAGGTTTCGCGCAGATGATAGATGTTCTGTTGCAAAGCGCGCATCAGGTAGGTGATGGAAACCAACGCCGCTATGCTCAGGATGAGGAAAACGACGATGCCGCTGGTCCACGCGCTGGGGTCGGTGGAGTTGATCTGCCGTTCGGCCGGCACGACGATGACGCCAGTTACTTGCATCCAGCCCGTGCCAATCAGCGTGAGCAGACTGAGCCCCGCCGCGAACAGGCTGAAACGCAGACCGAAAAAGATGGCGGAGAGGACGATGAAGGCAAACAGGAAGACGCGCCCGTCGCCGCTCAACGAGGCGAGCGCCAAGCCAAGTACTCCCAGCACGTACAGAATGAACAGAAACACGCCGGCGCGCAGGGAATAAGGCAGGCTTCGACGAAAGGTGAGAATTGCAAGGAGAAGTGTGACGCCAACATAAACGGCAATTGCCCCAATGGCAATCGTCAGTGCATGAGGATTAATTTCCCGCTCTTTTTGATATATTTCGACAATATTGTAAATTCCACTGGCAAGGGCAAATAATGCAATGATGAATACACCACGCAGGATTCCATCCAAAACGCGTCCGCGCCAGGCGGAGAGTTCCTCGGGCAGTGCGGCGGGCGGGGGGCGGAAATCCAACAGACGAAGGGAAAACAGCCCCCAGGCAAAAGCCAGCCCGGTCAGGGTAAGGGCAAAGGGAGTGGGGTCAAGACCGGCAACAGGAAAATCGTATAAGGTGTAAAACACATTGCCCAGCCAGGGCAGGAGTGCGCCGATAATGATTGCCAGTTCCCGCTTGCTATACGGGGATGGCAAGCGGGAAAAATGTTGGAGCAAAAGGAAGATTCCAAGGGCAATGAAGTAGTAGGAATAGGCAATGTTGATCCAATAGAAGGGACCCTCCACGTTGTCCCAATCGAGGAGAACCCCCACCTGCCTTGCCCCGAAATGCCGGGCAAACAAACCGTGGAAGTCGTTCGTCCACAGCAGGATCAGCATGACGATTGGCTCGATGGCGAGAAGCAAAATGACGCGGCGCGTGAGCCATTCGCCGCGCCCCGTGTATTGCAGGGCGAAGACCAGCCAGGCGGTAGGCAGGAGCAGGATGCCGATGTATTCGAATTTCAGCCAGAAGATTTTGGTGGATAAATCAGCCGCTCCCAGTTCCAGCGCGTTGCCCGCCGACCAGAGCGCCGATGCCAGCATGACCAGTGCAAACGCCCTCGCGCCCGGCGCGGACCGCCTGCGCCAGCCAAGCCACGCCAGCGATGCGGTGAGGACGGCGGAGAAGGCGGGAATGAGGAGGAAGGGATTGAAACGCCAAGCCATGCTGGAGCCCATTATACAACTTGCATATGTGTAGTATTACAGCGCCAAGTCCGACGCTAGAGAGCGTCTCTTACGCTATTTGGCGGCTGTTGAAGGGTAAAACACAAACCGTCCCGAAGATTCTCGCAAATATCCCGAATTCGGAACTTGCGCTTCATGTATAATCGAGGCGAATGAAGACCACGCAATACTTTCAATATACCCGCCAGCGTCCCGACCGTGCCGTGATTCAGGATGAATGGATTGAGCGTGTCATTCACGACCCATTACGTGAGGAAATTCAATCCGACGGCAGGATTCGCCGCTGGGCGCGAATCCCAGAAATGGGATACCGGGTGTTGCGAGTCATCTTATTGGAAGACGGCGAGACCGTTCATAATGCCTTCTTTGACCGAAACTTCAAGGAGTAAGCCATGCGAATCAAATACTTTGAAGATACCGACACCGCGCTGGTCGAACTTTCCAACAACCCGCCCGTGGAGACGCGCGAACTAAGCGAAAACATCTATCTAGATTTGGACAGCAACGGCAACGTGGTCAGCATTACCATTGAACACGCCAGCGCAGCCACAGACATGCGGGAGTTTTTATTTCAGAGAATACCAGCGGCAGCGCCCATGTGAAACGAACCGTCCCGAAGGTTCATAGCCTTCGGGACGGTTTTTTTACGGCTTCAATACCAACCTGTTCGCCGCCGCGGCTTTGATCGCTTCCAGACTGAACAGCAGAGGGTGATATTCCACCTTCAGCCATGGCTCGATCTGGTCGTCGTAGTGCGGACTGAAGGGCTGCCCCGATTGCCCGGTGGGAATGATGGAGATGGATGCGTCCCAGTCCGCCGGGTCGGCGATGATGCGGTAGGCGGGACCCAACGTCATGGCGTAGGGTTTATCGGCATAGTATGCGCCGCTGTCCACTGTGTTCCAGTTGCCGCCAGTGGGGAAGGGACCGCGGTTGAAGATGGGGCGCAGGGGTCCGATGCTGCCTAGCGGATGCGCGGCGGTGTACTGGTGAATGTCACCCCAGGTCTGGTCGCCGAGTTCGGTCACGGCGGCGGAGAGGGCAGAGGTGAGAATCTCGGCGCGGCGTCCGCCCCACCAAGGATTGGCGGGGTCGTCGAGCAGGTTTTGCAGGAACATGTAGGGGTAGCCTGCCAAAGTGAGATACGAGTCAATCGAAGCGGAATCCAGTTTCGGGTCGAGAGCGAGGCGGATGAGATTCCGCAGGGCGAGTTCGCTCAGGGCGGCGGCGCGGCTTTCGGGCGACATCACCCCATCCCAATCTTTCAAAAGAGAAACGGCGGTCTTTTCGGCGTCGGTTTGCGGCGTGGCTTCGGCGGCGATGGCTTGCGCCACCTGACGGTTGATGTCGCTGTACCAACTCGCCTGTAGTTTGGCAAAGTCTTCGGCGGTGGCATTCTTCAAATCGCGAATCGTCTGGCTGATGAGCGCGACGCGGTAGGGCGGCTGGTAGTAGTGCGAGAGGAAGTGGGGATAATCCAGCCCGGCGGGGCGATTATTGGCGGAGGCGAAAAAGTCGCCTTGGGGATTTTGCGCCGAGGGCAGTTCCGCGAAGGGAACGAAGCCCGTCCACTCGTGTTCGCCGTCGGACCCGGAAACGGGCAGCAAACCATAGAGGTCGTTCTTCGCCCGAACGGGGACGGCGCCGCTCATCTGGTAGCCGATGTTGCCCGCCGTGTCGGCATAGACGAAGTTCATGCCGGGCAGCTGCCAGAGGGCGAGGGCGGCGCGGAATTCGTCCCAATTGGCGGCGCGGTTGAGTTGCAGGATGGCTTGGGCAAGCGGGCGTCCCTGGTCGAGACCCGTCCAGCGCAGGGCGAGATGCTGGGGGCTTTCAGGTGTCGCGTCGCTGACGAGCGGTCCGTGATGGGTGAGACGCACCTTGAGCGTGACCGCTTCGCCGCCTTTGACCTGAATCACTTCTTCGCGGAAAGTGAGCGGTTTCCATTCGCCTTTGAAGAGATACTGCGTGCCGTCGTCGTTGAGGGTTTCGAGGAAGAGGTCTTGCACGTCGGGGCGGGCGTTGGTCACTGCCCAGGCGATGTGGGCGTTGTGACCGATTTCCACGCCGGGCAAACCAGGCAGAGATGCGCCGACGACGTTGTAGGCGTTGTCAGTAGTGTGGAGTCCGACTTCGTACCACAGGGTGGGCATGGAGAGCGCCTGATGCGGATCGCCTGCCAGGAGCGGCTTGCCCGAGGCGGTGTGACTGCCGCCTACCACCCAGGCGTTGCTACCCTGGTTGGGAAGGAGTAGCGCGACATTTATGTCGCTTTGTAGCAAGGGCGACATGAATGTCGCCCCACGCAGTGCGACGTTTACGTCGTTTTGCAAGGGCGACATAAATGTCGTCCCACGTAGCGCGACGTTTACGTCGCTTTGAACGGACGACATGAATGTCGTCCCACGTAGCGCGACATTCATGTCGCCTTGAGTGAGCGAGATAAATCTCGCTCCACGCAGCATGGCGTCAATTGTTTCGGGCTGGAGCGCGGCGTTGGCGTCGGGGATGACATCGGGACCGGGGTATTCGGGCAGGAGGGGGAGAAGCTCTTCCCACGAGAGGCTTTGGGTCAGTTTGCTGATGACGAGTTCGTCCTGGTAGTTGTTGCTCAAGCCCCAGGCGACGAGTTTGCCGAAGACGAGCGAGTCAATTGGGGTCCAGAGCTGGGGCGTGATGCCGAGAATCTTGAATTCGAGCGGGAGTTTGTTCCCGGCGTGAGCGAGGAAGGCGTTGACCCCGTCAGCGTAGGCTTGCAGGGCGGCTTGGGTTGCGGGGTCGAGGGTTTCCCAGTCGGCTTCGGCGGATTCGGTCATGCCGAGGATGCGCATCATGGTGTCGTTTCTCAATCCGCGCTCGCCGATGACCTCGCTCAGCGTGCCATGTGCGGCGCGGCGGGCGGATTCCATTGCCCAAAGCCGGTCTTGGGCATGGACGAAGCCTTGCGCGAAGAACAGGTCGTGGGCGTTTTCGGCGAAGATGTGCGGGATGCCGCTCGCATCACGATAGACGGTGACGGGTGCGGTGAGTCCCTCGATGGCGAGTTCGCCGTCCACTTGCGGCAGGGCGGGGCGGATGACGCTGAGCCATACGGCGGCTGGAGCAATGACGGCGATGATGAGGAGGAAAACGAAAAGGTAAAGCAGGATTTTCTTGAGGGTGCGCATGAGGGACTCCTTGGGCGGGAGGGAACGAAAGGCGCGGATAAGCACAAGAAAGAAAATGAGGAGAATTGCCAGCCCCGCCAGCGTCCATTTGACTGCCGCGGCGAGGGAGGCGAGAAAGACCAGCGCGGCAGGCGTCTCGTGCAGGACGGTGAGCATGAGCAGGTGCAGGGAGTTTTCGATGTAATCGAGCAGGGCGGCGAGAAAGGGGGCGGCGAAAAAGGTCAGGGTGAGGCGCGCCGGCGGATGGTCGGGGCGATGCGTGAGGACGGCGAGCCAACTGCTCAATGCCAGGGCATAGGCGAGAGGATAGAGGAAGTCCAGCCACATGCCGCTGACGTAGTCGCGGACGTTTGGTTCTCCCCAAGCGGCGAGGACGGATTGGAATTTTTCGGCAGTGAATGCCAGTTGCAGGTCGAAGATAGTCGGTGCGCCGGGGGGCAGGTTCGCCAGTCCGCGTGTCAGCAACCAGAAGAGAAACCCCGCCAGCGCGGTGAAGGTCAGCGCACGGCGGGTGGAGGCGAGGGTCGAGTGGAGGCGACGGAGGGATGACATCCTGGTTGTAAACCTCTATATGTTGTGCTAGATGATTTCTCTCACCTGATACAGCAAATTGTCTTCTACTTTGTACAACAACGGTGCGACCTGAATTTTGGGGTAACGCAGTCTCAGCCGTTTGGCTTCGCTCAGCACAAAGTCCACTTCGTTGCCGATTTCGAACATGGGGGCGAAGTGCATGAAATGCTGTTCTGCCCATTCCCGCTCCCAGCCAGCATTTTCAACCAATCCGTTGATGAAGATTTCCTTGCGCGCCGCGAGATTGACCATGCCGCACTGATTGTGACCGATGAGCGCGATGCTTTTCACGCCTCCCACGGCGATGGCATAAGAGACCTTGAACTCGCTGTAACGCAGATTTGCGCCGCCCGCGCGGATGATGTAGGCGAAGTTGTCGGGGATGTGCAGGTGCTTGCGGTGATCCATGCACATGCCGATGAGCAGCTGCGCCTGGGTGTAAGTTTCCTGCTCGCGGTGGAGGTTGTGATATTCCAATAGAAGCCCCACAGGCGTGTTGCGGAATTCGGGAAAAATCTCTTCAACCGAAGACACAGGGACAAGCCGATTCATGATGATCTCTCCTCAGGCGGCGCATTTACCTATGAGATGCTTTCCAAATCCTTTTCAAGAAGACGCTTCTCTTCCTCGTCTTCGATTTGTTCCAGCATTTCCTGCGCCTTTTCGAAATATACCTTCATGGCAACGCGGTTGTTGGCGAGCATCTCGGCGCGGGCGAGGGTCTCATAAGCGTAACCGCGCAGAAAAGGGGAGAGTTCTCTGGCATATTGCAAAGCGAGCAGACCGTACCTGCGCGCATTGTGCGGCTGTCGAATGAGACAATACACCCGCGAAACCTGCCAGTAGCCGATGGACAGGTTTTCGGGGGAGACGTCCTGCCGCTGGGTCCAATGCCAGAGGGAGGCGATGGCGGTGTGCAGCATCTCCATGTTCTCCTCTGTGGAGCGATTGCCGTCTTTTTCGATGTTGTCCCAGGTTTTGTTGAAGCATTCGGTGGAGAAGAAACGATGTGCCTGCTGAAGGTCAAAATTCGGTGAATCCGCCATAGTAAATCCTTGTTTGAAATAAGTGGTGTTACGCAGTTTATTCGTGCCGCGATGTTCATGTCGCCTGAAAACACGAGATAAATCTTGCGCCAGCGCGTAAGGTGAGTGAAATAAAAGAGAAGGCGGTGAAACTTGAAAGACGCCCAAACGCTATTTGACCAGACTGACCACCTGCGGTCTGGAATGAGGAACGCGCCGAATTTCCCCCCGCGCCTCCATGTCCAGTTTGACTGTGGTCACATACCAGGTGACCGACCCCTCGAATTTGCCGCGCAATTCCTTTTCCACGGTGCGGGCGAGTTTCATGAAAGGCATTTCCCTGTGCTGGCTGAGCGCGGATGTGATTGCCCGATGAATGATTTCGTATTTTTCCCTGCTGATGTTTACCCCCTGCTTTTTATCGGGGTGAAGGGTTCGGATGGTGTCTTTCATTACGCGCCTCCTTTGGCGGAAATATTCTACCCCCAAGCGCAGGATGTGACAAACAGCCCTCCGTAACTCGATTACGGAGGGCTCGACTTTACTTCAACCGTTCCGCCACCAACTCCGCCACATCCTTGACCTGCACCTCGCCGCCGTCGGCTTTGGACGCGTCGCTCATCATCGTCAGGCAGAACGGGCAGCCCACCGCCACGGTATTTGCCCCTGTCGCTTTGGCTTCCTTGAACCTCGCTTCATTCACCCGGCTTGTGCCTGCTTCCTCTTCCTTCCACATCTGCGCCCCTCCCGCGCCGCAGCAGAAGGACTGAGCGCCATGACGCGGCATCTCGATGGTTGTCACGCCTGTGGACTTCAATGCCTCGCGCGGCGCGTCGAATACCTTGTTGTGCCTGCCCAAATAACACGGGTCATGGAAGGTTACTAACCACTGTTCACTGGTTACTGATAACTGTATCTTTCCTGCCCCAACCAGCTCGTTGATAAATTGGGTGTGGTGAATCACTTCATAGTTTCCCCCAAAGGCAGGATACTCGTTCTTGATGGTATGCAGACAATGAGGACAGGTCGTCACGATGCGCTTCGGCTTGACCTCGTTGAGGATTTCCACGTTTTGCGTTGCCAGCCCGAAGAAGATGTCCTCGCGTCCGGCGCGCCGCGCCGAATCGCCCGTGCAGGATTCGTTTTTACCCAACACCGCATAATTGACCCCCGCCGCGTTCAAAATCTTCGCAAAGGCTTGCGCGGTCTTTTGCGCGCGGGCGTCAGTGGCGGGAGCGCACCCCACCCACCACAAAATCTCCGGCTCGGGGTTTTGCTCGATGGTCGGCACGTTCAACCCCTCCGCCCACTTCATGCGGTCCGCCTGCGAGACGTTCCATGGGTTCATGTTGCGCTCCATGCCCTTGAACGCGGTCTCCAACTGTTTTGGGAACGCGCTCTCCATCATCGAAAGGTTGCGGCGGATGTCGAGAATGTCGCGCATCGGTTCATTGCCGACGGGGCAAATATCCACGCACGCGCCGCAACTGGTGCAAGCCCACACGGCTTCCTCGGAGATCAACTGCGTGAGCGGCACATCGGTCCCGCCGCCGAAGTTCAGGTGATAGCGTTTGTTGATTTCCAGCGCGGCAGGCGAAAGCAGTTTGCCTGTGTTGTAGGCAGGACAGACTTCCTGACAGCGGAAGCACATGATACAGGCGTAACTGTCCATGAGCTGTTCCCAGCCCAAATCCTTCATCGTTGCCGCGCCGAACTGTTCAATCGTCTGGTCGTCGAGATTGATGTAACTTAACTCGCCGATGGATCTGCGTTCGGGTTTCAACGCAAAATTGATGGGCGCAAAGAACAGGTGAATGTGCTTGGAATACGGGAAGTAGGGGAGGAACGCCACCACCGCGCCGATGGACAGCCAGAACATGATGCGCTCGCCGATGAGCAAAGCGTTCGCGTCCCACGCGGACCATAGACCTGCCACCGCCGAAATGAACGGCTGCCAACGATCATAGCCTTTCTCCGCCACGTAAAACGACTCGCCCAACAGCCGCGCCGTGTTATGCGTCAGAATGAACAACGCCACAATGGCAGAGTCGCGCAAGATGCCGAAACGCGCTTTGGGATGCAGCAGAGTCGTCTCGCGCGTGGACAGAGTCGCAGGTCGAAGAACGAAGCGGCGCACCACCAGCGCAATCATCCCGATGAGGATTGCCACGTTGGCGACATCAGCGAGAAGGCGGTAGAAATCGCCAAACCAGCCGAGATGTTCGAGTAATTTGTAATGGGTGAATGCGTAGATCAGGTCGGCGAGGTTGATGAGGAGAAAAGAGAGAAATCCCCAGCCGATGAGCGCGTGCAGGATGCTCGTCCAGAGGCGGAAGCGGAAGACCGGTTGGAACAAGCCGACTTTGACGATGAGTTCCCCCAGGCGCTTCCAGAGGAGATGCCAATCGGGTCTGCCGTGTCCGCTGGAGATGTGGGCGATGATGCGCTTGACGCCCTTGTAGGTGAAGTAGAGCGATGCGGCAGTTGCAAGGACGAAGAGGATTTTTTCGGTGAGCGAGAGCATGGTTCCTCCTGAAGTGAAAATAAAACGAAGCCAAACCTCTGCGATGGGTTTGCTTCGTCGGGGTCAATCGCTGGCGTCAGAGACGAGTTGCAACGGCGTCATGCCTGTAGTGTAGCATATTCTGCCGCTTGCGGGCAATCTCATGATGCTGGCTGGATATTTACCAGACTGTCCCAGAGTTCGTTGTTGATTTTTTCGTATTGCGATTTGACGAAATCCCAAAACAGTGACTGCGCCCGCGTGAACGGAAAACCGATGTGACGCGCCATGTAGATTTTGCGGCGCAGGTCCATCCCGTCCACTTCGACCTTTTTCAAGCGCCCCAGAGCCAGCCCGCGCGCGGCGATCATTTCGGAGACGAAGGCGATGCCTACACCGCGTTCCACCGAGAGCGCCACAGCCTCCATGCTGCCGAGTTCCATGACGATGTTGAGATTGTCCATGGTGATTTGGTGTTGTTTCAACCCCTCCATGACGGTTTCGCAGGTGCCTGTCATCTCTTCACATTTGACGATGGGCTGGTCGAGCAAATCGGAGGGCAGGGCGTGACCGTAGTTTGCCCAGGGATGATTGGGATGGACGATAAGGACGATACGGTCTTCGAAGAAGGGGACGCAGATGATGTCGCGGTGTTCGATGAGTTTGCTGGACACGCCGATGGGAATTACACGATCGAGGAGTCGTTCCACGACCCCCTCGCGGCTCATCACTTTGACGCGCGGATGCACAGCAGGGTAACTTTGCCGGAACTCGGCAAGCAGAATGGGCAGGAGATACCTTCCCGCCGAGGTGGAACAGCCAATGAGCAGTTCGCCGCCGATCTGGTTGTTGACATCCTGCAGGCTGTCTTCGAGCAGGCGTGCCGCAAGCAGGACTTCGCGCACCATCGGCAGGATGGTCTGCCCCGCTTCGCTCAATTCGACCGAACGCCCGCCGCGGATGAATAATTCCGTGTTGTAGGCGCGTTCCAATGACTGAATGCTTTGGCTGACCGCCGACTGCGACATGTGCAGCCGTTTGGCGGCTCGGCTGAAGTTCAATTCCTCCGCCGCCACAAGGAAAACCCGCAGGCTGGAAAGTTCGATCATCCTTCTCTCCGTAATAAGAGACGCTAATGTGTTTCTGCTATAAGAATAAGCGGTTGACATTGTTGCGCCTAGTGAAATTTGTCCGCAGTTAGGGGTGACAGGATAGGATGAACACCCTATATGGAAACTGCCCGCAGGGCATGCCTGCGGGCAGTTGTTTGGATGGGGTTATCCGGCCGTGGAGACGGGTAATTCGGCTCCGAGCCAGGCATTCATGCCGCCGCCCAGGTTGCGGACGTTGGTGTAGCCCAACATGCGCAGATACATCATGACGAGCGCGCCGCGATGCCCGGACTGACACAGCACCACGATGGGCGCGGCTTTGTCGGCAGGCAGTTGAGCAAGGTTGGCAGGCACATCCGTGATGTTGATGTTGACTGCGCCGGCAATGAAGCCCTTGTTGAATTCATCAGCGGTGCGGACATCGAGGATGAATGGGGCGGTGCCGCTGGTGAGTTCCACGTTCAAGTCAGCGGGTTTGACGGTGTAGAAGCCCTCCGGCAGGCTGGAGAGGAAGGCGTTGAGGTTTGCCAGACGGGTGGCATCCACTTCGGGAGCCGTACCAGCCGTCGGGGCGGCAGGAAGCGTGCCGGTCTCCACGGGGAGTTCGGCTTTCTTCCAGGCACCCAGTCCGCCGGCGAGGTTTTTCACGTCGGTGTATCCGAGCATTTGCAGAGCCGCCATCACCATTGCGCCGCGGTGACCGGATGCACAGTAGATGACGATGGGCTGGTCTTTGGCGGGCAGTTTATCGAGGTTGTTGAGAACTTCGCGCACGGGGATGTTGAATGCGCCCTTGATATAACCATCCTTCTCTATTTCAGCCGCTTCGCGCACGTCGAGCAGGAAGATCGGCTTTTCCGTCAGGGCGGTGTTGAGATCGGGGGCTTTGATGGAATAGTAGCCCTCGGGCAGGGCGGTGAGGTAATCGTTCCAGACGGTTGCCCAGTCCACCCAGCCTTCGACGGGGAGTTTGGCGGCTTTCCAGGCGTTGAGTCCACCGGCAAGGTTCTTGACGTTGGTATAGCCCAGCAGGCGCAGCCCCATCATGACGATGGAACCGCGGTGACCGGAGACGCAGTTGACCACAATGGGGGCATCTTTGGCGGGAAGTTTATCGAGGCTGTTGAAGATTTCCTGCATGGGGACGTTCACAGCGCCCTCGATGTGACCGTCCTTGTCGAACTCCTCAGCCGTGCGAATGTCCACGATGGTCGGCGCATCGGTGCCGGTCAATGCTTCAGCCAGTTTGTCGGATTTGATGGAATAGAAATCCTCCGGCAATTCGGCAAGGAAGCCGTTGAGCATCTCATACAGCGGCTGGTCGGCGATGATGGGGGTGCTGATTGCTTGAGGCGCCGCAGGCATGGAGCCGGTCACCACCGGCAGATTGGCTTTCTTCCACCCGCCAAGCCCGCCAGCCAGGTTACGCACGTTGGTGTAGCCCAGCAGTTTGAGCGCTGCCATGGTCATGCCGCCGCGGTGACCGGAGGCGCAGTACACCACGATGGGGTCATCGAGACCGGGCAGCTTATCGAGGTTGGCAAGAACTTCGCGCACGGGGATGTTGACCGCGCCTTCGATATACCCATCCTTCTCTACTTCAGCCGCTTCGCGCACGTCGAGCAGGAACGGCGGCTTGTCCGCCAGTTCCTCGCTGAGCGCAGGAGGTTTCACTGTACCATAGCCTTTGTCGGCGGGCAATTCCGCCACCAGCGCGGCAAAGAGCGCCTGCACATCCGGCGCGACAACCACCGGCTCTTCCGTTACCGGCGCCTGCGGTTGTTCTTCAACTACGGAAGCCGTTGGCTTCTCCACAACCGCTTCAGTAGCGGGGGCGCATGCGCCCAATATCAGGCTGAATACCATCAGCAGACCCAGCAAAACTTGAAACTTCTTGGACATGTTGACTTCTCCTTCTTTAATGTTTTTTATTGACTCACCTTACGCAGTTTCGTCGTAGCGCGACATTCGTGTCGCCTGAGAATGCGAGACAAATCTCGCACTACCGCGTAACATGAGTTATTGATCAAGTTACTCTTGTAACTTGTGGCAACCAGAGCAGTTTTCATCTTGATATGCGGCATGGTCTTCCGGGCTGACCGGCGCATTGCGAATGCCGGTGGTGTGACATGCCGTACAGGCATTGGACGCCAGATCGGCGTGTGAGGCGGGTGTCTTTGGCGCGCGGAAGAACAGTTCCACTGCCGGCGGGACCAGCCCGACAATCACCGATTGATTGGCTTCCAGTTCTTCCGCTTTCACTTTGTCCGCGGTCAGGAAGAAACTCCCGTCGCTGCCGTGGCAGGATTGGCAGGATGCGTTCTGCGGCGTGTTCTTTTGAATGTTGTGCGGCGTTGCGTAGGTCCATGTGGGCAGAGCGTTGAAGTTTGGCAGAAGGTTTTCGCCGTAGAACTGGTAACTTGTGGGCGCAACCGGCACATGACGGACCGGCACATACTTGTATGGTCGTTCCTCGGTTGGGTTCGGGTTGCGTCCGATCAGGAACGTGGAGTACGTTGCCTGTGTTTCGAAGAAAGGTTTCCCGCTCTTTTCGCTGATCGCCACATGGCAGCCGTCGCAACTCGTATAAGTAATGGAATGGCACACCTGACAGGACAGGGTATCCCCGTGCGACTGGTGCATCGGATTTTCATCACCGCCCGGCGCCGCAGTAGGATGGCAGGTCACGCACTTCGGCGCTTCTGCGTCGGCATAGCGATGAGTCTCCGCGCTTGCCGCATCTGTGGCGGAGCCGTGCAATTCGGCGCCCTCATGGCACTTGACACAGTTCATGCGCGCCTCGCGGAAGTGCACGTCGCCGGGGAAGCCCTCATTCTTGCCGAGAAATTCATTTCCCACACGGCTTCCGTGACAGGCTGTGCAGGAGCGCGTCATCGGCGGAGTCTTCTCGAACACATGTCCCGTAAACAACCCACCGCCCACATTCTTCGGCTGACTGACGTGGCACTCGCCGCAGGTGGTGTGGCAGGTGGCGCAGTGGTTCCCAAACATCTCTTCCAGTGCCGGGTGATTCTCAGGCACGCTGCGGGTGTTGATTGTGGTCCAGTAGCCTGCCTGCGTAGAATGCAGCGCAAAGGGATAGGTCTTCACCTGCTCCTCGTGGCACTCGCCGCAATACTTCTCCGGGTCGGCGCTTGGGCTGGCGATCAACCCCTCATGGGCAGTTGCCTTATCGGGCGATTGCACGCCGCCGTGACAATCCACACAAGTCTTCTTTCCGTGCGTCGTCTGTGAGAACGCGTCCAAATCCACAATGGCTTTCTCCCATGGCTCCAACGGAGCCACATCGCCCCCTCAGCCAACCCCTTTGGATTCTGACTCCGCTTCCACTTTGGGAGCCGCCGTTTCGATCAGCCGCTCCTTATCGGTGTGACATGCCACGCATTCATCCGTATCCGGCGTGACCTCGGCAACTGCCTCTGTTTCGACCGGCTTTTCCTCCACTGTGGCAGTGGGGGAGGTTGTCCCCGCCTTCCCGCAGGCTGAAAGCAGAAAGAAAGCAATGAGCAGAATTTTTAGCGCCTTTGATTTCACTTTAACCTCTTTGTGTATTTTTTCACAATCATTTTATAGTTTTTCCCCTCTCATTCATAGTGATGGAAATAACGTGACGCTATTCGATTTGCTAATCGGTAAGCATTACTTATGATGAAAAGTGAAAACAAAAAGAGAGACGAATACACGTCTCTCTCTGGGCAACGACAGGTGGTGCAAGCCTATAGACTTACGCCGCTTGATTTAGGGGGTGCTGATTTGATTCACGTATTCGATTGCCCCTTGGCAGGCGGGAGCAAGAAACGGCGAAATGCCCTCGAAGGTGAGCGGGGCGTTCTCTTCGCGGGCATCCTCGAACGCGCTGGCGAGGCACCCGCCCCCGGCGTTGTAGTTGACCAGCGTGAACTTCCACATATCCTCATACGAGATGCCCAGTTGGGCAGGGGTTTTCCTGTCGTTGTAATTCCAGACCACCTGCGAAGCCTGTTCGCAGTTTGCCATGAGCGCATGGGCAAAGACACCGATGCTGAATTTTGCCCGCTCCAGGTCAATCCCCAGCGGGCAGGTCTCGCAGGTGGCATTGACCGCATGAATTAGCGCCAGCCGCAGGTAGGAGCGGTTCTCCTCGCCCATGTACAGGTATCCCTTGCTGCACGTCTCCGCATCCATCACCAGCGGGCAAAACTGACGGAAGAATGGCGGGTTCCACATCAGCGCCGTATCCGCCCCCTGTTCTGTCAATTGACCGAGTCCCACGTCCGATTTTCCGCCAATGCCCGGCCAGAACTGGCTTTCGATGGCAAACAAGTTCTTGAGCAGGTTGGCTGGCACGCCCGTATCTTTTGCCACATTCAAAATGATTTCATCGAACTGATTCTGCCAGGCGTTGACCGCCTCACGCGCCGCCTCCTGCCCGCACGCCGAAGCGCCGCCATCCGCCAAGAGACCTCCGTCGGTGCAGGCGCTTACATCCACTGCGCCGCCGCGAATGAGTTGCGCGGCAAGATAGTTATAGGGGATTTGCGTGCCGAGCGTCTCGCTTTGGGGAGGCGTGCTCAACCACTTCGGTGGACCGCCCACCGGCGGCAGGACGCCCCATGCATCCACACAGGTCGCCACCGGCACGCCCGCCCATTGACTGCTCAACACGTCCACGAACCAGTACGCGGGCTGGTCGGGGTTGCCCAAGTCAGTGGCTGCCACGCGGATCTGCGCCTGGAACGCCTCGCTGCTGTCGCCGTAACTGGAATATGCCCAGAACTGAAGCGTGAATAAATTCTCGCCGGTCACCGGCAGGCGCAGGCGGCAGACCGGACCGCAGGTGAAACTCTGGTCGCCATACAACCCCTCGATGGCGGTGATTTCGTACCCCGGCAAAGGCTCGATGCCGGTCAGCACCATGATCGGCTCCGACTCGCAAATGCTGGTGGAAGATGAATACACCGGGTTGCAGTTTTCGAGGGTCACCTGCACGATGGGGGGCTGGAGTTTCGTGGAAACTTTCTTCTGCGCGGGTTGCTGCCCCACCAGCACCACATAAAAACCTTTACAGCGGTTGACATCCGCCTCCCGGCAGGGCTGTTGGTTGATCCATTTTTCGTAAATTTCCTTGCCGCAGTCCACATAAATATCCCCCGGCGTGGGCATCCCCTCATGATCCACTTCGATGTGACAAGCCACATCGTTTTCTCCCCAGCGCACCAGCCACCAAAAATACTTGGTGTAATCCACCACTGTGACGGCGAAGCGGTCGGGACCGGGCGGAGAGACGGCTTGGGACGACGCAGCAGACCCTCGGGAGGAAGACGCGAAAACGCTTCCCGCCAGGACGAGGAGCAGGCTCCACGTCAAAAGCCTGGTCCTCCGCCGAATCCGAATCCCGTCATCCTGTTTCATGATAGCAAGAGAGCCCGCCAGCATTATAGCGGACTCTCAATTCTTCGGGGAGTTTTTCGTTTGCTATTTGGTTACAGTTTTGCGCTGGGCGGCGTCCAGCTCTTCGAGCGTTTCGCGGTCGCGCTGGAGGTTGCGGCTGCGAAGGTAGAGGCTGGCAACATACAGCCCCATGACGACGAATGAAACCACGAAGCCGGCAATCATGTAGCCGGAGGTGTTGGCGGTGGCGGTTTGAAACAACATGGCGTCTCCTTTTTACATCGTTACTTTCAATTTCAACTGTTCGACCTCATCCTGCAATTCGCCCAGGCGGATGCGATTCCAGTACAGGTCAACGAAGATGACCGTGAAGGCAAAGAGGGCGAAGAAGAACGCCACGCGCATGTCGGCGGTCATGGCAAAGCCGCCTTCGGCTTCGGGGTTGGCGCCGCCGATGACCACCGGGTGGATGGTGCGGAACAGGCGGATGGCAAAGAAGGTGATGGGAGCGCTCAACCCGCCGATGAGGGCATAGACCGCGCCGAAGCGGGCGCGCCGTTCGGGGTCGTCAATGCCTTGGCGGAGCATGAAGTAGGCGATATAGATGAGTTCGGTGACGGCGGCAGTGGTCAGGCGCGGGTCCCATGTCCACCAGGTGTTCCAGACGGGACGCGCCCAAATGGAGCCCAGCACGATGGTCAGGAAGAAGAAGACCAGGCTGACCTCGATGGCGGCAACCTGATAGCGGTCCCATTTCAGGTTTTTGGTGACGAGGTAGGCGACGCTGAAGACCGCCGCCAGGATGAAGCCCATCAGCGCCGTCCACGCGGTGCCGATGTGAAAGTAGAAGACGCGCTGAACCTCTCCCATCACCCGCTCGGTGGGGGCGAAGAACAGGGCAAGGTAGGTGGAAATGCCCAGGACGATGATGGAGAGGACATCCAGAATGGTGAGCGTTAAGGGTTTGGATTGCATGGAAACTCCTTGATAGGATTTGCGATTTTCGATTTGCGATTTTCGATTGACGATTTGCGAACGAGACGCTGGAGATCGTCAAATGTCTCTTTTTGTAACTCACCTTACGCAGTTTTCTTGTAGCGCGACATTCATGTCGCCTGAAAACGTGAGATAAATCTCGTGCCACCGTGTAAGGTGAATTTGTAACTTCCTTCAAGACCGACGTTAGAGAACGTCATCTACGCGCTAAGCAGAAAATTTGAAACACTCTCTTACGTTGCGCGGGGTTATTCCTCCACGACATTATCGAACACCATGAATGCCACGGCGATGAAGATGATGTCGTAGGCGATGAGCAGGCTGAGCGGGGAAAGGATTTCCTCGAAAGGCAGTCCTTCGAGGTAGCCTCCGCTGGCTTTGACCGCCGAGAGGATGACCGGTATCACCACCGGGAAGAGCAAGATGGGAAGCAGGATGTCGCGCGTCCGCGTTTGGACCGACATGGCGGAAAGCAGCGTCCCGACTCCGGCGTAGCCGATGGAGCCAAGCAGAATGACCAGCAGCAAGCCCGGCTGGAAGAGGTTGATGCTGTACAGCACGCTATAGACCGGCAGGACGATGACTTCCACGATGAGCATGAACATCAGGTTGCTGATGACCTTGCCGAAGTAGATGGCGGAGCGGTCCACCGGCGCGAGCAGGAGACCGTCCATGCAGCCGCGGTCCTTTTCGATTGCCATCGAGCGGTTGAGCCCCAGGGTGCCGGCAAAAGCAAAGGTCGCCCACAGCACGCCGGAGGTCACGGATTGACGCGTTTTGACATCCAGTTCGAGGGCGAAGTTGAAGATGAGGATGATGAGCAGGGAGAAGACCAGCATCGCCGAGAAGAGTTCGCGCGAACGAAACTCGGCTTGCAGGTCCTTCCACACCACGGCAGAGACGGCTTTGATGAAACTGCCCTGACGGGGTTGGGATGCGGCTGCGGTGCGTGTTTCGGTGATGTTCATGCGGCGAGCGCCTCTTTGTAGAAGGAGAGCAGGTTGCTGTTTTGCAATTCTTCGTGCTTGGCAGAAGCCGCGATGACGCCCCGCGAGAGGATGTCGAAGCGGGTGGCGAGGTCTTCGGCGCGGGCAAGGTCGTGCGAGGTCATGACGACGGTGCGTCCTTTCGCGGCGACAGTCTTCAACACTTCGTCCAGCATGGCGGAGGCGTCCTGGTCGAGCCCGGTGTAGGGTTCGTCGAAGAGCATCACCTCCGGGTCGTGCAGGACCGCCCGCCCGATGGCGAGACGCTGCTGCATACCGCGCGAAAAAGTGCGGACGAGGTCATGGCGGCGGTTTTCCAGCCCGACCATTTCCAACACCTCGGTGATGCGTAATTGGGAATCGGCGATGCCGTACATGCGGGCATAGAAGCGCAGGTTTTCTTCGGCGGTCAGGTCGCCGTAGAGCAGGGGCAGGTGCGAGACCACGCCCAGCCGGGCGCGGACGGCGGCGGCTTCGTGCGGCAGTTGATGACCCGCCACCGTCACCTGTCCGAGCGAGGGACGCGAGAGCGAGGCGAGGATGCGCAGGAAGGTCGTCTTGCCTGCGCCGTTGGGACCGAGCAGGGCGACGAATTCGCCCGGCTGGACCTCGAAATCCACGCCGCGCAGAACGGTTTTCAGTCCAAAGCGCTTGACCAGTTTTTTGACGGTAATCATGCTTTGCTCATTCGTCTTAGGCTGTAGCGCGAGATTAATCTCGCGCTACAAAATTCAGCCCATCATGTCCTTCAGGATTTCCTTCAATTCGGCGCGGCGCTTCTGATATGCCTCGTCGGAAATCTTTTTGGCGCGGTGCAGGTCGTCGAGGGCGATGATGGCGTCCATCACATCTTCGGAAGACTCGAACTCTTCTTCTTCGTCCTCCTCGTCCTCCTCAGCGGCTTCCTCCTCTTCTGTGCGTTTGCGGTCACGCAGATAGAGCCACGCCCCCGCCAGGATGAGCGCCACGCCCAGCCCGCCAGCGCCGATGAGCAGGGTGGTGTTGCGTGTAAACGCAGTGTCAGCGCTGGAGGCGGTCTTTGGCGCGCCGGAGATGGTAAATTCGAGCGTGCTGCCCGCCTGCAAGCCGCTTGCCGTGTATGCCTGATAGTTCATCCCCTGGATGTTTTGGGCGGCGTCTTTGGTGATGCCCTCGCCCTTGACCTCCATGCCCTCCGGCACGAAAATGCGCACGGTGTTCACCGCCAGCGTCAGCGGCTGGGCAAGGGAGATTTCCTTGGCGGGCGTCACCGAAGAGAAGGCGAGCAGACCATACGGCTGTTCGCTGGGCGGCATGGCAAAGCCGTCGGCGGTGCCGATGAAGCGGGCGCTGTCCTGCATGGCTTCGTAGCCGAGTCCCTCCGCGCCGACGGGGAACTTCAGGAACGGAATCTCCTGCTGGGAGCCCATGGAGACCGCAACGATTTTTTCGCTGGGGTTGCGGAAGGTGTACATCGCAAGGATTTGATACGCCGTCTCATTTTCCACGCTCAGGAACAGGTTCAGTTCGTCCATTGCCAGCACGGAGGTATCGTCTGTGACTCCGTACAGCACCAGCGGCGGCAGTTCCACCGCGGTCTGCCCCGCCTGCACAATGGCGAACTCGGAACTCAATTCGATGCCGCCGTAAGTCACCTCCGCAAGGAAGATGCGGTTTTCGGGCATCTCCACATTCTCGAAGGCAAACGTACCGTCGGACGCCACCGTGCCTTCCAGCGTCAGGACTTCCTGCGTGCCGGCGTTGGGATTGGCAAAGTCATGTTCGAAGCCGCGCAGAGTGACGGTCATGCCTTCGGGGAGGTCGGCGCCGGTGCGATTCTCGATGGAGCCGCGCACGGTGCCGAAACCTTCGATGACGACGGGCGTCGCTTCAGGCGTGACTGGAGCCTGCTCGGTCCCTTCGGGCGTTTCTGCGGCTGACGGCGTTCCCGCCTCAGCGGAGACGGCGCTTGGGCTGGCAGAGACAGGCGTCCCCTGAGGTTGAGGCGAGGGCGTCGGTTCGGTTTGAGCAGTCTCGGTGGTGTAGGTCAGCGAGCGCAGGTATTCCGCCACTGCCCACATTTCTTCATCGGAGAGGTTTTCTCCAAAGGCGGGAATCTCCTCGTTGCCGAGCCGCACAATGCGCGCCAGCGCCACCGTGCTCAAGCCCGCCATGCGCGCCGGGTCTTTGAAGTAATCGAGGGGACAGTCCGCGCAGTTGGCTTCGAAGAGTTCCTTGCCTTTGGCGATTTCCTCTTCGGAAGTGTGCAGAGACATGATGTAGGCGACCACGTCCCAGCGTTCCTGGTCGTTGAGGCTGGCGAAGGGCGGCATGAAGCGTTCGATCCTGCCGCGTGTAACGACGGTGTACCAGGCGGCGGGCGAGGCGGGGCGGGCAATCTCGGGCAGCGCAAATGCGGGAACAGTGACGCCCAGTTGAATGCCTTGCGGTCCGTCGCCCATGCCGGTGGCGCCGTGACAGGCGGCGCATTTTTCCATGTAGATGGCGGCGCCGTTGGCGATATTGGGCGTTTGCGGCGGGACGAGCGCCAGCGTGGGCATGGGCGTCGGCGGGACGTAGCCGGGCGGCGGTGTGACATCCTCGGCGAGGCTCATGTTGCAGGCGGTGAGGAGGGTGGTGAGAAGAAGAAGGGTGGCGATGCGTAATTTCATGAAATTATCCTGCGCGTAGGATGCGCTCTCTTGCGCATACGACGGCGTTGGAGAGCGCCGTTTACGCGTAATTGTGGTGGCTTAGAAACTGATGTTATGCAATTTCCTCGTAGGGCGACACACCGTCCCTGCAAGGGGGGATGCCGCCTGAAAAGACGAGATAAATCTCGCCCTGCTGCGTAAGGTGGGTTAGGAGAGTGACTTTCCGCACGAAGGGCAGAATTTATCGGAGGCGAGGACAGGCTTGCCGCACTTGGGACAGAAGCCCGCGGATTTGGTCTTGCGGGCTTTGCGGCGCGAAGCGATGAGCGATTCGATGTCGTCGTCGGTCAGCTCTTTCGGTTTGGCGGAGGCATCGGCGCGGCGGGCGGCAACGGCTGTCTCGATGCGCGCTTCGACATCTGTCTCTCCTTTCCCATTGGGGGAGGGGGGGAGGGCAGAGATCGAATCAATTTTCCGCAGGATGTCTGCACCCTTTTGCAGGAGGGCGGCGCGCTGAACGGGGTAATCTTCTTCGGGGATTTTGCCCAGTTTGAAGTCGAAGTCCAGTTCCTGCAGGGCATTGACCACGCGGTCGCGTTCGGCGAGCAGGGAGGAAAGTTCATGCTCCTCCGTTGTCACGCGGCGTCCGTATTGTTCGAGCAGGGGGGAATACAAATACAAACCGACGAGGATGGCGATTCCGGAGGTGAGCAGGATGGCGGCGATTTCCATGTGTCCTCTACTCGGCAAGCATGGGGTCTAGGATGTCTTGGATTTGCTGGAGCGAGGTGAACGGTCCGACTTGGACGTAATGCAGAACGCCTTCGCGGTCAATGAAATAAGTCTCCGGCACGCCCTTGATGCGGAAGTATTGCGAGATGCGTGTGGCGAGATCGGGTCCGTTGGGGAAGGTGATGCCGAACTTTTTCAAATATACGCGCGCTTCGGGTTCGGTGTCCACATAATCCACGCCGAGGAAGATCACCTTGCCGGTCGGCTCATACAGTTCCCAGGCGCGCTGTAATTCGGCGGCTTCCTGTTCACAGGGCTTGCACCACGACGCCCAAAAGTTAATGACCACCACCTTGCCGCGAAAATCCGAAAGTTTGACTTCGCCGGCGCCCTGGTATTCGTAGCCGCTGAACAGAGGCAGGGTGAAGTCGTCCACGGCATGACCCGGTTGGATGGTTCCCTGTTGGGCGCGGTTCAGTCCCATGGCGACGATGACCAGCAAACCCGCCAGAAACGCCCAGATGATGACCTGTGCCCAGAGAGGGACGCCCTTTCGCGCTGGTGCAATGTTCGTTGATTCCGTCATCTGTGTCATTTCCTTTTCTTCAATTCTTCTTCCATGCGGCGGATGTAATCATCCTGCGGGACCGGCGCCGCATCGTCCGTCGGGACGGCGGATTCGACTGCGACCGGCTTGATCCACATCCGAAACCCTCGAAAGAGCAAGAATGCGCCTGCCAGGAAGGCGAGCGCCGGCACGAGGTACGAAGCGATGCGGTTGGGCGGTTCGCTCAGCACGCGCGCGCCGTAATGCGTCACGAAATACTGCTTGATTTCCTCCTCGCTCTTCCCCTCCGCCAACTGCTGGCGGATCAGTTCCCGCCATTGACGGCACGCCTCGGTGGGGCATACATCGAGCGGCGTGCTTTCACACACGGGACAGTACAATTCCTTGGCGATTTTGTTCACCTCGTCGTCGGTGGGCATGTCGTCCTGCGCGAAGACGGTCGTCGCCAGCAGGAGCGAAACCACGAGCGCGAGGAGAATTGCGAGTGGTAATTTGTAATTCGTAATTCGTAATTTAATGTTCGACATTTCAACCTCGGTAATTACCATTTACCAATTACCACCTAATCCGCCGCGCTGGTCTGGCGGGCGCGCCGCTCCGCGCGGACGGTCACACGCTGCGGGTCCTTGTCGGGCCAGGCGGCGATGATGACGCCCACGAGGAAGAGCAGGCTTCCCAGCCACAGCCAGTTGACCAGCGGATTGACGAAAATCTTGAAGGTGGTGCTTTCCTGGTTGATGGGTTCCCAGTCAATCAGCAGGACGTACACTTCATCCTTGAGCGAAGCCAGTTGACCGGGGATGGTCATGGGCTGTTGGGTGTCGAAGTAGAAGTCCTTGCGCGGGTGCAGGTTGCCAAGCAGGTTGCCGTTGGCATCGTACACTTCGACCACGGCGCGCGTGTAGTTGACGCCCGCGCCGGGGTTATCCCACGAGGCGACTTCCTTGTACTTGATGGTATAGCCGGCAAGTTCCAGTGAGTCGCCGATGGCGAGGGTGCCCTGAGTCTCCACTTGGAAGAGTTCGATGCCGAGGATGCCGATTGCCATCAGCATCATGCTGAGGTGGATGATGTATCCGCCATAGCGGCGGCGGTTGCGCCCGGTCAGATTCCAGAAAGCGACGAAGATGTTTTCACCCTGGCTGCGCTGACGCGCCAGCGCGCCGCGCCCATACTCGTAAAGCGTGACGAGGATGACCAGCGCCACGAGGAAGAAGCCCACCAGCGCGATGACGTTGCGGGTGTAGGTGAAGGCGAGGACGGTGGTCACTATTGCCGCACCCAGCGCCGGCTTCCAGAGGGCGCGTCCCAGCGTCTTGACGGTGGAATGTCCCCAGGCGGAGAGCGGCGCGACGCCCATCAACAGCATCAACCCGGCGAACAGCGGAGAGGTGGCGCGCTCGTAGAACGGCGGTCCGACGGTCACCTTTTGACCGGTGAACAGTTCCGAAATCAACGGGTAGATGACGCCCCAGAAGGAGACGACCAGAATGCCCATGAACAACAGGTTGTTGAGCAGGAACAGCGCCTCGCGCGAGAGCAGGGAGGTCATCTGCGTTTCGGATTTGAGCAAGTCCCAGCGGTAGATGATGAGACCCACCGAGGTAATCAGTGTAACGCCGATGAAGGCAAAGAACAGCGGACCGATGGCGCTCTGAGCGAAGGAATGTACCGAGGACAACACGCCGGAGCGTGTGAGGAACGTGCCGAAGATGACCAAGTCATAGGTCAGGATGATGAGCAGCATGTTCCAGTGTTTGAACATGCCGCGCTTTTCCTGAATCATGACCGAGTGCAGGAAGGCGGTGCCGGTCAGCCAGGGCATGAATGCCGCAATCTCGACCGGGTCCCAGCCCCAATAGCCGCCCCAGCCCAGCACGTCGTATGCCCAGCGTCCGCCCAGCACAAGACCGGCGGAGAGGAACAACCACGCCCACAACGCCCAGCGGCGGGTGATGCGAATCCAGCGGTCATCGGTGCGCCCGGTGATGAGCGCCGCCATGGCAAAGGCGTAGGGGATGACGAAGGAGACGAAGCCGAGATACAGCATGGGCGGATGGATGATCATGCCCGGGTGACGCAGAAGCGGGTTCAATCCGCGCCCGTCGGAGGGGGTGAAGAGGATGCTGTTCGCCGGCTGAATGGTGTAGGCGGCGATCTCTCCGCCGAAGGTTTGGTAGAGTTTGGCAAACGGATTCTCGAAGAAGACGTTCATGCCGATGAAGAACGCCATCGTCACGCCGCCGACCACAATAACCCAGGGCAGGAACTCGCGGTCACGGTCCCATTTGCGCAGGGTGACCAGCGAGGTGAACGCCGACATCAGCCACGACCAGAACAGCAGCGATCCTGCCTGCCCCCCCCACCAGGCGGTCACTTTGAGGTAAAGGGGCATCGAGCGGCTGGTCACTTCATAGACAAACTGAACTTCATAATGGTCGTTCACCAGCAGGTACACGAGAACACCGGCGGCAAGCGTGAGCAGGGGCCAGGTCAAGAGCATGGCGCGGCGGGCGCTTTCCACCATGGCGGGCTTCTTCTTCAGCTCGCCATAGACCGCCGCATACACGCTGTACAGCGCGGTTAGAAACGCTACGACTAAAACACCATATCCGAAATCTGCAATCATGGAGTCTCCTCGTTAAAAAACCCTAAAGGCATTGTATCCTTTAGGGCTGTCAAAACTAATTCGACGCTGCCTGTTCCGGCACAGCCTCTTCGTATTTGGTTGGGCATTTGAGCAGGAGTTCATCGGCGTAGAAGATGCCGTCTTCGCCGAGTTTGCCGGTCACGATTGCCTGCGCTTCATGGCGGAGCAGGTCGGGCTTGGGACCGACATAGACGATCTTGAGCCGCGAGCGTGTCGGGTCGAGCACTGCCTGATGCAGCGCCTCTGCCAGACCGCCTTCATCTGCGATCAGAGCCTGGTCGCCGGGGACGTGCGCCACCTCGAAAGTCAGGGTCAGCGTTTGCGGGTCGTATTGAATCGTGTCGCCGATGACCGCGCCGGAAACGCGCAGGTTCCTGCCCGTCACCTCGGAGCCTTTTGCTTTGAGTTCGTCAATGGTCAGGAAGTATTCCGAAGTCGCCGCAGTGGACGTCCAGATGAGAAAAACCACGGCTCCCAAAATCAGCAAGCCGCCGATAACGAATTTATTGATCTTCATGAAGCGCCTCCAAAAACGCGATAAGGTGATTTTTACGACTGACGAGTATTTTCACATGCTGAGATTAATTAGCCGTGAGAAGTGCTGGCGATGAATGTCATGAAACCCTCCCCCAATTTGTCTTTGCCGGCTGTTACGTCGTTCCTGCCCGGCGGATACAGTGCTGGAACACGAGATTGTCTCTTAAAAACTCACCTTACGCAGTTTCTTCGTAGCGCGACATTTATGTCGCCCGAAAACGCGAGATAAATCTCGCGCCACTGCGTAAGGTGAGTTAAAAAAACGGCGGGCGGGACCGCGCCCTTCAAGCGCTTCGCCCGCCCCCCGCCTGTTTCTGCCAGGACGCCTACTCGTCCTCCTCTTCCTTTTTCCCGTTGAAGATGGCGTCAATGCGCGCCAGAATCTCGGGCGTCAGTTTCGGCGCAATCTCCGCCGCTTTCATGTTTTCATGCACCTGCTCCACGCGGCTCGCCCCGGTGATGACCGTGCTGACGAACGGATTCTTCAAACACCACGCAATGGACAACTGCGCCAGCGTACAGCCCAGTTCCTTCGCAATCGGCTCCAGCGCCTGCACCTTTTCCAGTTTGGCTTTATCCGTCAGACGTTCCTTCAGCCAGTCGTAGCCTTTCAGCGCGGCGCGGCTGTCTTTGGGGACGCCCTTGAGATATTTTCCGCTGAGCAGACCCGAAGCGAGCGGACTCCACGTCGTCGCGCCGTAGCCGTACTCGCGGTAGAAGCGTTCATACTCTCCCGAAAACCGATGGCGCTCGAACAGGTTATACACCGGCTGTTCCGTCACCGGCTTGTGAAGATGATGCCGTTCCGCAATCTCGATGGCTTGCACAATCTCCGCCGCCGACCACTCCGACGTACCCCAGTACATCGCCTTGCCCCACTCGATGATGTTGTGCATCGCCCATACTGTCTCTTCGATGGGCGTGTTCTTGTCCGGGCGGTGGCAGTAGATCAGGTCCACGTACTCCAGCCCAAAGCGTTGCAGCGAGCCGTTGATGCCCTCGATCAGCCGCTTGCGGTTGAGCGTGTTCTTCTCGTTCACCCCGTCATGAAGCCCCCAGTAGAACTTGGTGGAGACGAGATAACTGCCCCGGCGCCACTTCAACTTTTTCAACGCCGCCCCCATCACCTCCTCCGATTTGCCCCCAGCATACGCCTCGGCGTTATCGAAGAAATTCACCCCCGCGTCGTATGCCGCCGCCATCATCTCCGCTGCCTTTTTCACATCCGCCTGAGTGTGGAACGTGACCCACGACCCAAACGACAACTCACTGACTCGAATTCCCGTCCTTCCCAAATGACGATATTCCATTTCCAACCTCCGTGAATAGATGTTGAAACAATTATAATCTTCCCATGCGCCCCCCTTTTTCCTCTTTCCTCTTTCTTATCTTTCTGACTGCCTGTACTTCACAGCCGGACTTTTCCACCCCTCGGGCTTTTGACCTCCTTCCTTACATCACCTCCACCCCCGTCACCCCGCTTCGGACTCCCCCCAGCCTGGTCGCCGCCGAGACGCCTCTCCCCACGCCCACGCCTTTTCCTTACACCGTCCAGCAGGGCGAGACCATCAGCAGTATTGCGCTCAAGTTCGGCGTATCCATTGACGAACTGCTCGCCGCCAACCCAGAGGTAAACCCCAGCGCCATGTCCATCGGCACGGTGCTGCAAATCCCCAGCAAGCCGCAAAACCTCTCCGGTGAAGCGACGCCCACACCGGCGCCCTTCACGGTGGAACAAGTGGCGTGCTATTCCACCGCCAACCGTGGAATGTGGTGTTTTGTCCTCGCACACAACGACACAGCAGACTTCATGGAAAACCTCAGCGCCCAAGTGACGTTGGTAGATTCCAATGGAGCGTTGATTGCCACGCAGACCGCCCTCCTGCCGCTCAACATCCTGCCGTCGAATACCTCCCTGCCGCTGACGGCGTACTTCCCTCCCGAAATTCCGCTGAATGCCGAGCCTCGCGTCCAAGTGCTCACTGCCATCCGCCTCCTGCCCGGCGACGCACGCTATCTTTCCGCCACGCTTCACGATACGCTGGTGGAAGTGCAGGCAGGCGGGCATTTTGCCCAGGTCAGCGGGGAGGTGCGGCTGCCGGCCGAATCAGCCCCCGCGGCGCAGGTGTGGGTGGCGGCGGTGGCTTACGATGAGCAGGGGCATGTGGTGGGCGTCCGCCGCTGGGAAGGTGGCGGGATTCAGCCGGGGGGGAGTCTCAGGTTCGAGATGACGGTGGCAAGCCTCGGCGGAGTCGTGAAGCGGGTGGAGTTTGCAGTCGAAGCACGTCCGTGATCCCTGACCCCCACCCAGCCTCCCCCATTCCGCAATTTACGGAATGGGGGAGGTGTCCGAAGGACGGAGGGGTGTTATTTTCCTTCCAGCCACATGTAACGCTCGATGGGGATGTCAATCGGCGTCAGCACATAGCCTTTGACGTAGGGTTTGACCAGTTCGAAGTTGAGGTAGTGGACGGTGAAGAGGGCGGCGGCGTCATCCACGATGATTTGCTCGGCTTGCTGATACATGGCGATACGCTTGGTCACATCCGGCTCGACGCGGGCGGCTTCGAGCAGGGCATCGAGTTCGGGGTTGGAATAGCCGCCGTTGTTTTGTGCGGAGCCGGTATGGAAAAGCACGTCGGCGAAGTTTTCAGGGTCGGGGTAGTCGGCGCACCAGCCGCCGCTGAAGAGTTGACCGTGATTGTTCGAGTAGATTTGATCGTAGTAGAAGTTCGGCTCGAGGTTTTCGATGGTGATGGTGACGCCGAGATTCTTCTTCCACATATCCGCCATGGCGGCAACGTCGGGGCTGATATCGCTGCCGATGCCGGCGTCGGTGAAGACGATGGGCGGCAGGTCGAGCCCGTATTTGGATTGTTTGAGGAGTTCGCGCGCCTGTTCGGGGTCGTAGGGCAAACCCTGCAGAGAGATGTTGAAGCCGGGCAGACCGGGCGGGTATAAGCCGATGGCAGGCAGGGCGCGGTCGGGGAAGATGACCTCGATGAATTGCTGGCGGTTGAACGCCATGCTGAACGCCTTGCGGACGTTGACATCGTCGAAGGGCGGCTGGGTCGAGTCGAAGACGACGTAGCCGGTGCAGAGCGAGACGCCGGTGCGCAGTTCGTTGTGCAGCGGCTCGGTGGGGTCGGTGAAGCGCTCGATGGAGTACACGCCGGCGATGTCCACGTCGCCGGTTTCGTAGAGGCGCTGGCTGTCGCCGCTGTAAAGGTTGACCACGATGTAGGGGATGGACGGCGCGCCGAGGTAGAAATCGGCGTTGGCTTGGTACACCATGCGCTCGAAGGGCTTCCATTCGACCAGGCGGTACGGTCCGGTTCCGTTGGGGTGGCGGTACCAGTCGTCACCGCTTTCCACGTTTGCCTTGTCCACCACGAAGGCGGTGGGGTAGGTGAGTTTCAGCAGGAAGTAGGGCTTGGGCGCGTCAATCGTCACTTGCAGGGTGTGGTCATCCAGCGCTTGAATGCCGGCGATATGGTCTGCCTGACCGGCGGCGTATTCCTGAATACCCACAATGTCGCCCAAGTAGGTGAGGGCGGTGTCGGAGGCAAGTTCGGGGCTGGCGGCGCGTTCCCACGAATAGACGACATCCTGCGCGGTGACGGGACGCCCATCGTGGAATTTGGCGTTTTGGCGCAGTTTGAAAGTGTAAGTCATGCCGTCGGCGCTCAGGTCCCAACTTTCTGCGAGGTCGGGCGTCAGATTCAATTGCGGGTCGAAGGAGACCAGCCCGCTGAAGACGCGCTTATCGCCGGAGCCGTAGGTGGTGTGGGGGTCGTACTGGCGCGGATTGGTGGTCTCGCCTCCTTCCAGGACGAGAGCCTGATTCAACGGAATGCCGGTTTGCCACGCCCAGGCATTTTTCTGCCACGCCGCGGCGTCCTGTACGCTTGCCGAGGCGATGACGGACAGCAGGAGGGTTAGAACGATGAAGGTCGTGAGGGTGGTTTTCTTATTCATGGCTGCCTCCTTTGCGTTTTTGGGCGCGGATGAAGATGCCGAGCGCGACAACAAACAGAATGAGCAGGAAGACACAGCAGATGCCCAGCAGGGCAAGCGTCAGCGCGAGGGGAGGTCCGCTGCGGACGGGCGGGGACGGCTCTGAAGTCGGCTCGCCAAATGTGGAGGTGGGAACGGGTGTTGGTGTGGCGGCTTGTTGTGCCAGCGGCGCGCCGGAGATGGGGACGATGGTGGGGACATAGGTGGGGGTGGGCTGAGCGGTCGGCTGGGCAGAGACTGTTCGGGGCTTGGCTTGAATCGCCGCCCGCCAGGCGTCCTCCAGTCCCTCCACGTCGAAGCCATAGACTTGTTGCAGCGCGTCGTCAATTACTGCGCCATCGCGCAGGGAGGTGAGCAGTTCGGTCATCTTTGCCTGACCGTAGGTTTCGATGAGGAACTTGACGATGCTGTACGACTGGCTGTAGGAGAGATATGCCTTGCTCGGCACTTCGGAAAAACCGGCGCTCAACGAGCGGACGGAGAGGAGGGTATCGTCTTTGATGGCTTCGTCGAGTTGTCGCTGCGAAGCGGAGTCCAAACCGCCTTCGCTGTACACGGCAAGCCCTTCGTTGAGCCAGGTGGGCACTCCGCCCAGGCAGGAGAAGGTGAGATGCCCCACGAGGACGTGGGTAATTTCGTGGACGATGGCGTCGCGTCCCCAGTCCAATTCGGATTCGGAGATGCCGAGGATGACGATGTCGTGGTCGGGGAACGCCTGCCCGCCCGTCCAGGAGGGTTCGTAGAGGATGGCTTCGCGCAGGTCGTCGGTGCTGGCGTAGATGTAAATGTCTATGGGCGATTCGGCGGTGAGCCCGGCTTTGGTGCGGTTGAAGTCGAGCCCGGCTTTGGCGGCATCGAGTAATTGCTGGGCGAATGCCTGCGTGCCAGAGTAATAATGAAGGTTGAGTTTGTCGGCTTTGATGGTTTTCCAGTTGTGATCCGAATCGAGCCAGGTGACGGTTTGCTGTTCGGAGACGGACTCTTTGCCGGTCGAGTCGGTGTAGCGCCAGCGCCACCAGATGATTGCGCCGGGCGGCAGAGAACCGCTCTGGCGCATTTCCCACGTCCATGCGACGTTGACGGTCTTGGCGGGGTTGAATTGCGGGAAGGCTTTGGCAATCACTTCGCCGCAGGTCAACTGGTCGGTGCCGTATTCGAGGACGACGGAGGCGATGTCGGCATCTGCGCTGATGGTGGCGCTGAAGGTAACGGCAATGGGAAAGTTGATGACGGCGCGGTTGTTCGTCACGTCTGCCGGGGCGGAGGCAAAGGCGGGTTGCGGCAGGAGCAGGCTGGGGAGGAGAAGGAGCGTGAAAAGGGCGAGGAATCGTCTCATGATGGCTCTCCTGGGTTGGTATAAAGGGAGTTTATCACGTTGAAGCGTCACCTTCCAGACCCATTACGGTTAACCTCCCTTTGTTTGACGCATGTATACCTTGCAAGTATAATCTTTTCGTTCCTCCCAGTTTTGGGAGATTTTGTTGAGGCATCCATGGCTCTTCGCGGAAATTTACGAGATTTTACAATCACCCAACTGCTCAATTTGATCAACCTTGCGCGCAAGACCGGCACTCTGGTGGTGGACGGTCCCAGCGAACAGGCGTTTATTTCATTCCGCGAAGGGAAACTGGCGTACGCGCGGGTGGGGCAGGAGGATGGGTCGCTGGCGACGGTTTTGCACAAGGCGAACCGCCTGACGGTGAATCAATACCGCGCCATTGTGGAGCGCGCGGGGCGCATCTCGGACAAGGAACTGGGACTGCTGTTGATCAACGCCGGCTACCTCACTCAGGAAGAAATTCTCGCGCATCTGCAAAGTTATTTTACGGAAATTGTGCGGCGTCTTTTTACGTGGGTGGAGGGCTTCTTCCGCTTCGAGCCGGATATGCCGCCGCCCGCCGACCGCATCAACGTGCGGATTGACCTGGAAAACATCATCATCGAAGGGTCGCGCCAGTTGCGCGAATGGGAGCAACTCTCCGACGAAATTCCCAGCCTGGACATGGCGTTGAAATTCACCGACCGCCCGCTCAAGAACGTGAACCTGAGCGTGGAAGAATGGCGCGTGGTCTCGTTCATCAACCCCAAGAACACCATGCGGCAGATTGCACAGACCAACAAGATGAACGATCTCGAAATCCGCCGCATCGTCTATGGTTTGCTGCAGGCGGGGCTGGTGGAAATTGTCCGTCCGGAGGGCGTGGTCATCCCGCAAAGCCCGAAGATGTTCCCGACGCAGGTGAAGGAAGAACAAAAATCGCTGGTCAATAAATTGATCGGGCGTATCAAATCGCTTTAGGCATTCAGGCGGAAGGATTGAGAAATCATGCAAACAGTCAAAATGGTTGTCACAGGTCCGTTCGGCGCCGGCAAGACCGAGTTCATCCAGTCGGTCAGCGAAATTGATGTCGTCTCGACCGAGCGCAAGATTTCCAACAAGGCGGAGGCGGCAGTCAAGGAAGCCACCACCGTCGCAATGGACTTCGGGCGCATCACGGTGGACGAAGACCTGGTGCTTTACCTGTTCGGCACGCCGGGGCAGAAACGTTTCGATTTCATGTGGGAAATCCTTTCGGAAGGTATGCTGGGCTTCATCGTCATGGTGGACAGCACCCGCCCCGAAACCTTCCGCGAAGCGCGCTCGATCCTCGAAACCTTCCGCGCTTATGCGCCCACCCCCTACGTCGTTGCGGCAAACAAGCAGGACATGGAAGACGCCTGGGACATGGAGGACATGCGTCACGCCCTGCGGCTCGACGACAAAGTCAAATTCCTGCCCTGCGTTGCCACCGACAAAAACACCGTCAAAACCGTCCTTCTCGAACTTCTCTACAGCATCCTGGCTGAAATGGAATAGCGGAAATCCCTTTTTCGGCAGGCAGTTGTGTCATCCATTACCACCGATCAGGGCATCGTTCATTACGAAGTGTACGGGCGCGGAAAACCCGTCATCCTTCTGCACGGCTGGCTCGGTTCGTGGGGGCTGTGGCAGGAGACGATGGCTTTTTTGGGCAGATACTACCGTACCTACGCCCTCGATTTTTGGGGATTCGGCGAATCGGGCAAGAAGCGCGAGACCTATGCTGTGCAGGACTTCGTCAGCCTGGTGGATCAATTCATGGAACAGTTGGGCATCGTGCGTGCGCCGCTGGTCGGTCACAGCATGGGCGGCACGGTCAGCCTTTCGGTTGCCATCCGTTACCCCGAACGTGTCAGCAAAGTGGTGGTGGTGGGCTCACCCATCGTCGGTTCCTCGCTGGCGTTCCCGCTGAAACTGGCAGGAAGACGTCCCATCGCCTTCCTGCTTTTCAACATGATGGGCGCCTTCCGTCTGGGCATGCGTATCGCCTCCCCGTTCATCTGCCGCGACGAGCGTTTTCCCGACATGATGGATCGCGACCTCTCGCGCACCACCCTCGAATCCTTCCTGCTCTCGATTGCCTCGCTGCGCCGCACCGACCTGCGCCCCATGCTCGACCAAATCAAAGTCCCTGCTATGGGCATGTATGGCGACCGCGATAACATCGTCCACCCGAAGCAGTGGCAGCCCATGCTGAAGGGCATTCCGCACGCGCAAATCGAGCGCTTCCCCCTCGCCGGGCATTTCCCCATGCTGGATGAGCCGGAGACCTTTGCCCAAAAGCTCAAAGCCTTTCTCGACCAGGAAACTCCGCCTGCGCCTGCCGCCCAGTCTCAGCCCTCGCCTCTGAACACATCCGCCACTTCTGTTACACTCGCTCCATGACCGAACCTCAGGAATTCTTCTACCCCAACCGCATGGGAAGAATCATCCTCCTTTCCATGGAAGAGGTGATGGGCAAAAACGGGGTACATGCCCTCTTGAAACTTGCCTCCCTGCATTCGCTTCTCGACCATTACCCCCCCGATACCGCAGAACGCGCCTTCCCTTTCTCCACGGTCAGCAGCCTCACTGCCACGCTGGAACAACTCTACGGTCCGCATGGCGGGCGCGGGCTGGCGCTGCGCATTGGGCGCGCCTGCTTCAATCATGGCATCCGCCCTTACGGCGGGCAGATGGGCATCACCGAAACCGCCTTCCGCCTTTTGCCGCTGCCTGCCAAAATCAGCGCCGGCGCAAAAGCCTTCGCCGCCTTGTTCAACACCTTTACCGACCAGAAAGTACGCATCGAAGAAGATAACGGCACCCTGTTGTGGCATATCGAACGGTGTCCCTTGTGTTGGGGGCGGCACACGCATGAGCCGGTCTGCCACTTGGCAGTGGGACTGCTCCAGGAAGCCCTCTACTGGCTGAGCGGCGGGAAAGTATTCAACGTGGAAGAAAAAACCTGCATCGCCGCGGGGGATGACACCTGCACCATTGTGATTGACCAAACGCCCATCTTCTAACGGAATAATTTTTTATGCGTACTCGGCGTCCTCTCACGCCGAGGGGATGTTAGAACGTCCCCTACACGGAAAGCCTTCAACCACTAACCACCTCTTTCTTGACCCAACTTTCACATGCTCAAAGCCCTCATCTTTGACTTCGACGGACTCATCCTCGACACCGAAACCCCCGAAGTGGACATCTGGACGCGCATCTACGCCGAACACGGCTACGACTTTCCCTTCCATGACTGGGCGCAGACCGTGGGCGGATACGGCGTCTCGAACTTCGACGCGGCGGAACATCTTGCGCTTCTTTCTCAGGGACAGCTGGATCCTGTTTCCCTGCGGGCTCGCCACCACGCGGAGAGTTCTGCTGTCATCGAGCGCTCCTCCATTCTGCCCGGCGTGCTGGATATGATTCACGCCGCGAAACAGCACGGACTGAAACTGGCAATCGCCTCCAGTTCGCGCCACGCCTGGGTGGACGGGCACGCCAAACGCCTCGGCATCTTTCATCTCTTCGATCATGTCATCTGTGCCGACGATGTGGGCGTTGGCAGGACCAAGCCCAACCCAGATTTGTTTTTGTTGGCGTTGAATCGGTTACAGGTCCAGAACAACGAAGCGGTGGTCTTCGAGGATTCTCCCAATGGCGTGCTGGCAGCGCGGCGGGCGGGTATCTTTGTCGTGGCGGTGCTCAATCCGCTCACCGCCAGGCTGGGCGTCGAAGGCGCAAATCTGGTTGTGAAATCTTTCTCAGATTTATCTTTCCCGGAGTTGCTGGCTAAAGTAGAATAAAAGAGTTGATGTGCGGAGGGTTCCTATGTCAACTCAAAAATTCAAATGGCAGACTTTGACTGCACGGTATGCCTTTCCTGATACGCGCCGCAGTATATGGCAGATTGTCAATACGGTCATCCCGTTCGTTGTCATTTGGTATCTCGCTTATCGAAGCCTGGCGGTGGGTTACTGGCTGACGCTTCTGCTGGCGATCCTTGCGGGGGGATTCATGGTGCGGATGTTCATCCTCTTTCACGATTGTTGTCACGGGACGTTCTTCAAAAGCCAGGAGGCGAACAATAAACTGGGGATGATTTTGGGGGTGCTGGTCTGGACGCCCTTCCACGAGTGGAAACACAATCACGCCATCCATCATGCCACGGCGGGCGATCTGGATCGCCGCGGCGTGGGCGATGTGTACACGATGACGGTGGAAGAGTACCTCGCGGCGCCCTGGCACAAGAAGGTCGGCTACCGTATCATGCGTAATCCGCTCATTATGTTCACGATTGGTGCATTCCTGGTGTTTACCGTCTTCCACCGTTTCTGGGGACCGCGGGCAGGTAAACGCGAGAAGCAGAGCGTAATCTGGACGAACCTGGCGCTGGCTGTGGTGGTGGGTGGGTTAATGGCGCTGATCGGCTGGAAGGAATTTCTGCTGGTGGAGGTGCCCGTCCTGATGGTTGCCACCTCGACGGGGGTGTGGCTGTTTTATGTGCAGCACAACTTTGTGTCAACCTATTGGGAACGCCATGCCAACTGGGACTTCTTCCGCGCGGCTATGGAGGGCAGTTCGTTCTACAAACTGCCGAAGGTATTACAGTGGTTCACGGGCAACATCGGTTTTCATCACATCCACCACCTCAGCCCGAAAATTCCCAATTACAAACTGGAACAGTGCTACAAGGACAATCCTGAGTTTCAAGTCCCGCCGTTGACGATCCGCAAGAGTTTGAAGTCGCTGTCCCTTCGCTTGTGGGATGAAAAAGAACGTATGATGGTGGGGTGGAACGCTCTAAAGAAGTACAAGCCTCAGCCTGCAGGGTTCAGGTCGTAGGCGGAAAAACAGCGTCCCGAAGGTTCTAAACTTCGGGACGCTGTATTACGAAAACGAAGCCGCCGCCTCATCCACTGTATCGTACACCTCGATAAACTGGGAAATCCCCGTTACCTGCAGCAGTTCGCGGATGACCGGCGTCGCCCCGGCAATTTTGAGGTGTTTGCCGTTATCGGCTTGCGCCAGGATTTTGTGGACGACAATCAGCGCCCGCAAGCCAATGCTGGTCATCGAGTCGGTCTCACTCAAATCAATCACGGCATTGCGTGTGCCGTTTGCGTAAGCCTGCTGTACCAGGCTTTCCAGTTCGGCAAAGTTGCCCAGGTGAATGCGCTCCCGCAGTCGAAAGACGGTGACGGGAACACGTCCCTGCTTGTGAGTGATATCTGCCAGCGCCATGCTTGTCCTTTGCCGCCCAATGATACTACAACTGCTTTCGTTCCCAATGTATCCTGCGCGGTTTCAGAAATGCCTCAAGACCGCGAGTATTTCAACAGACCAATCTCATGAAACGAATTTTCCGCAGCAGGTAAATGGATGCGAAAGATAAAATCGTAGTCAGCACGGTGACGATGGGAATATAAACCAGCCCGTGGGAATAATATCCCGGCAGGATTTTGACGAAGATACCGTTGAAGATTTCATGAATCAAATACATGCCAAAACTTGCCTCGGCAACCGCCAAAATCAACCTGTTTGGCGGAAGGCGGGAAGACAGGTTCTTTGCCAGCAGAAAAATCAGCAGGGAGAGTAGAAACTGAATGGGACCCCGCTCGGTGTTGATGAAATAATCCTGCATAATGCCCAATGCACTGACGGCGTAGTAATTCAACCCCGCCCCCACAGCCGTGAGAATGGCAATGGCGGCTAGAATCCAGCCGTTGCTCAGCCGAATGGATGCGCCATAATGGTCAATAAAATAACCCGCAAGGAAATACACCATGAGCCAGGGAAAGAGCGTGAACCAGTCCATGTTGAGGTGATAAACGACATCCGCCACATTGGCAATGATTTGCAGTACAAAGAATGGAAACGTCAATCCCAGTAAAAGCGCTAGTTCACCCGCCGTCGGTTTTTCCCCCAGGATGAACTTGTTGAGATACGGCACGAACACCATCAAACAGGCAAATACAGACAAATACCACAGATGCGGGGCAATGTACCCATACACGATAAACAGCGCCTTTAGTGTCCACAGCACGGTCTGCCGGTCCATGCCTTCGAGGATATATACGCCCAAATAGATTAAATTCCAGAAAAAGATGGGCGGTATCAACCGCGCTGCCCGTTTTTTGTAAAAATCCCCCAGCCTATAATGCCTGCCAAGCAGCAGCGCGCCCGAAACCATCACGAACACCGGCACCGCCGTCCTTGCCAGAACTCCCAATATCATCGAGAGCCACCACACAGCCGCTTGCACCTCGCCGAAGCGGTTGAAAAAATCCACGATGACGTGACCGATAACCACCGCCAGAATGGCAAAGACGCGCAGATAATCGAGCCAGACTTTGCGAAGAGGTTTTCCATCAGCCTGTAACAATTGATGCGCCGCCTCGCCCGGCTCACTTTGCCAGAAAGGTATCGTTTCCTCCTGCTTCAAAGAAACCGCCTCTTCCTCCAGACACGCAGATGGGACAATGGTATGTTGTTCCATTCTTTCTCTCTCTCCTCAGTGAGATTACTTCCTCAAGACGTAAATTTCTTTGAAAAGTAACCTCCCTCAATAAAAAAACTCCCGCCAGACAGAAGTCCCGGCAGGAGTTTCAAATTACCAATTACCAATTACCAATTACCAATTACCAATCTATGCCTTTACCGATTCCCCATACAACTTCCGATGCACCACGCTAAGCGCGCGGACCTGTTCCGCGGCGTGATACGACGACCTCACCAGCGGATTCGACTCCACCCACTTGAACCCAATCGAATAGCCGTACTCGCGCAGTTCGGCAAATTCCTCCATCGTGTAATAGCGCGCGATGGGCATGTGCTTCTTGCTCGGCTGCAAATACTGACCGATGGTCAGGATGTCCACGCCCCAACTGCGCTGGTCGCGCATCACGGCTTTGACCTCGTCCATCGTCTCGCCCAGCCCCACCATGATGCCCGATTTGGTCAGCACGTCGGGGTCGAGTTTTTTAGCGTTGCTCAAGGTCGCCGCCGCCCATTCGTAGTTATCCTGCGGCTGGACGGTCTTGAACAGCCGCGGCACGGTTTCCACGTTGTGATTCAAAATCTCCGGGCGGGCGTCCATGACGATTTTCAACGCTTCGATGCTTCCCTTGAAATCGGGAATCAACACCTCGATGGAACAGCCCGGCAGCAACTCGCGGATGCGGCGGATGACCATCGCAAAAATCGGCGCGCCGCCGTCCCGCCGCTCGTCGCGGTTCACCGACGTGATGACGGCGTGCTTCAAGTTCATCGCTTTCACGGCTTGCGCCACGCGTTCGGCTTCGCCCCAGTCCAGCAGGGTGGGCTTGCCGTGCTTCACATCGCAGAAGGCGCAGGTGCGCGTGCACACGTCACCCAGCATCAGGAAGGTGGCAGTGCCGCTCCCCCAGCATTCGCCGAGGTTGGGGCACATCGCTTCTTCACAGACGGTGTGCAGTTCCTTCTTGCGCATCAGGCTGTGCAGCCATTCATACGTTTCGCCGGAAGGCGCGCGCACCTTGATCCATTCCGGGCGGCGCAGCGGGCGGGCATCGGTTTCGGGAATGATACGGTCTCTTGTTGGTGTAGCAGGCATAAGGGTCCTTTTAATGAGGCGTTATTTTATCTTGCGGACTTTCAAACGTAAACCCTTCACCTCGACGACTTCCACGCGGTCTCCCTTACGGATTTTGTCGGATGCCTCTGCCTTCTCCGCACTCCACAACTCGGATTGCAACTGTACCTGACCGCCCGCTTCGCCCCAGCCGACAACTGTTCCCGTTTTCCCGACATACGCCTCCACCCCGGCGCTGACCGGTACCCGCAAGGCGCGCAGGGCAAACATGAGAATCGCCAGGAACATCAGCCCGATGGCAACGCCCGTGCCGACCACCAGCGGCACCGAGACGCGCTGAAACTCCGGCACGCCCGGCGAATTGAACAACACCAGCGCGCCGACGATGAACGACGCCACCCCGGCGGCTGTCAGCGCGCCGTGCGTGGGCGCTTTGATGTCGAGAATGAACAACACGAAGGCGGTGATCAGAAACAGGATGCCAAACCAGTTGACCGGCAGCAACCCGATGCCGTAGAGCGCCACCAGCAAAGACGTGACGCCGATGAATCCAGCCACCCATCCACCAGGGCTGGAGATTTCAATCAAAATGGCGGTGATGCCCACAGAGAGCAGGGTGAAAACGATGTTCGGGTCGGTCAGGAAGAGCAGAAACTGCTCGATCAGGCTCATGTGGAACGGTTCGGTGACGGCGCTGGCGGTATGGAGCGTGCGCGGACCGTCGCTCATCTGAACCGTGAAGCCATCGAGCGCTTCGAGCAGGTCGTCCACGTTGTCCACCACAAAGTCAATCAGGTTGGCGTCGAGCGCTTCGCTGGCGGTGACCGCTTTCGCCTCGTCCACCATGGCTTCGGCAAGGGCAAGCGCCTGCTCGCCGCGCGGGCGGACATAGTCTCGAATGGCGGCTTTGGTGATCTCCCGTGCTTTTGCGTTTGCGTCGGATGTCAGATTTTCGCCGCTGCTGTCAATAGGGGTGGATGCGCCGATGGAAGTCTCCGGCGCCATTGCCGCGGCATGACCTGCGAGGGTGATCATCGCGCCGGCGCTCCCGGCAATGGCGTTGCGCGGATAGACGTACACAATCACCGGCACATCGCTGTCGCGTATTTCGGCGATGATTTGGCGCATGGTGTCCAGGCTGCCGCCGGGCGTGTTGAGTTCGATGATGAGCGCTTCTGCGTTGCGCCGTTCGGCGGTCTCGATACCGCGTTGGATGTATTCCAGCATCGGCGGCATGATGGGACCCTCCGCCGTCAACACGAGGGCGAGCGGTTGGTCGCCTTGGGCGCGGGCAGGCTGGAAGATCAACCCAAGCGCGGCGAGCAGGACGAACGTCAAGCCGAAGATGCGGCGAAAAGTTTTCATCAGAGATGCTCCGTTTCTTTCATTATAACGGCTGTGACGGGGAGGAGGACGACTTTCAGGAAATCCTTACTTTTTCAGCGCCTATTCTTATTGCATCAGCGACAGATAGATGGTGCGAATGCTCAAAAGGACGATCAGCGTCCCGACGAGCGCCATCAGGGCTTTGATGGGCAGTTTCTTCGTCACGCGCGCCGCGAGCGGAGCGGCAATGGCGCCGCCAAGCAACAGCCCCAGAATGATCTGCCAGTATTGCGAAAAGGCGAGAGTCAATACGAACGTCACCGACTCGGCGAAGGTCACGAAAAATTCCGAAAAATTGACCGACCCAATCGTCAGGCGCGGGTTCTTGCCGCGTGCCACGAGCGTCGTCGTCACCACCGGTCCCCAGCCGCCTCCCCCGATGGCGTCGCAGAACCCGCCGACCAGTCCAAGGAGGCTGACGCGGGCGGTGTGCGTCCCGTCGTTAACGTGTGTATTGTTGCGGAACGCTTTGTAGATGATGTACATGCCCATCAAGAGCAGGTAGCCCGCGATATACGGCTTGATGATGTCGCCGTCAATGGACGTGAGCAGGTATGCGCCCGCAGTGCCGCCCACCACGCCGGGGATGAGCAAACGCTGGACCAGTTTCCAGTCAATGTTGCCGAGCCGCCAGTGCGCCGCGCCTGAGATGCCTGTCGTCACCACCTCCGCCATGTGGACGCTCGCCGAAGCCGCGGCAGGGGGGAGCCCCAGGCTGAGCAAAAACGTATTCGAGCTGACGCCATACGCCATGCCCAGCGCCCCGTCAATAACCTGCGCCACAAACCCTACCAGCACATAAAACAAGAAAGTGAGTTCCATTTTTTTCTCCTTTTTGGAATGGGTGCTTTTTGCTCGGATTTCTCCAATAGTGTATAAAGTCTATAATATTAGTATAGTTTTATCGTAAAAAATAAACAACGCCAAAGCGTTGTCAGAAAACTATGCTCGCGCGGCTTCCATGCGTTCGACCACTGCCGCCAGCGTTGTACGGTCTAAAATGTTAGCGATGGCATTGCGCACATCGCCCATCACCATGCGCAGACCGCACGTCTCCTCATCGGGACAGCCGCACGGTTCATACGCCATCTGACTTACACAACGGATGGGCGCTATAGGTCCATCCAGTACGCGGAAGACCTGTCCCAGTGTAATTTCGTCGGCGGGTTTTGCCAGGTAGTAACCGCCTCCGACGCCCATCTTGCTATGCACCAGTCCCGCATTCTTGAGCGCCAGCAAAATCTGCTCCAAAAATTTGGCGGGGATCTGTTCCTTTTGCGCAATCTCCCGAATCTGGGTCATGCCAGTGGGGGAGTTTTTTTGCACTTCCGCCAGGCTGATCATGGCTCGCAAGCCGTATTCGCCGCGTTTGGAAAGTCTCATGGTGATTACTCTATAACTTCTATTGACTTAGTCGTAGTTTAGCATGTTTCCTGAACCGATTCAAGAGGACTTTCGTCACTCGCGCTCGCCCAAATCCACAATTTCCACATCCCCCAGCGCTTTGCGGACATCCTCGCTCTTCATGATGATTGCCACATTGCGGACTCCCGACCCAAGCGAGACCTCCTCCTCCCTCAAAACCGACGCATCCATCAGGACCCGAACCTGATTCTTCACCCCAAACGGACTCACCGTCCCGATCCGATACCCCGTCACCTCCAGCACTTCCTCCTCGGTTGCCATCCGCACCCGCGAGCGTTTGACCAGTTGACGCAGTTTCTTCCAGTCCACCTGTGTGCGTCCTGCCATCAGCACCAAGACATATTCTCCAGCCCGCACCTGAAACAGAATGCTGCGCACGACCTGTTCCGGCCGCTGATTTCGGGCGGCTGCCGCCTCTTCGAGGCTGGTAACAGGCTGTTCGTGCCGGAAGACGCGGTGCGGAATCCCGAGTTGTTCCAATGCAATGCTGGCGGGAGGTTTATCCATATTCATTCCTCGCTAGGCGGAGTTGGGAATAAAGAATTTTCTCTGTGCTCTCTGTGTCTTTGTGGCAAAGGTTGTAGAGTAAAATCAGCGCCATGCCTAAATTCAAATCGCCTCTCTCCTTGTTTCTGATTTCGGTAATTCTAATCGGTCTGCTGGCGTTATTTGGACCGGAAGAAAAAGCGTTGGGCGCCAACGTTCGGGTCGTTTATCTGCACGGCGCATGGGTGCTGGCGGCGGAACTGGCGTTCCTCGCGGCGGGACTTGCCGGCTTGCTCGCCTTTGTTGTCAAACGAGAACAATTCCACCGCTGGTCTGCCGCGCTCGGTCGGACGGGCATCTTCTTCTGGGTGACCTACCTGCCGCTTTCGCTCTGGGCGATGCAAACCAACTGGAACGGGCTCTTCCTCGCCGAGCCGCGCTTTCGCCTCGCCCTCATCTTTGCCGTGACGGGCGTTCTGCTGCAGGTTGGTCTCTGGCTCATCAACACGAACTGGGTCACCTCGCTGGCGAATGTGGTCTTCATCGTTGTCCTGCGCGCCGTTTTTGCAGGCGCCGATAACGTCATGCACCCCCCGCCATCGCCGATTTTCAATTCGGGGAATTTCGCCATCATCGGCTTCTTCATTGCCTTGATTTTGCTCTCCCTGCTGGCGGCGTATTTCCTGACGCGTTGGCTGCTCGCTCTGCAAAAATAGATTTAAATCATAAACTTGCTTGTCTCCACTTGGTAGAGCCCTTACAAGGCTCTATTTTATTGTCTGTATCTGGTGCGTTTGAAAATCGGTAGCGCCATAAAAATCGGGGATAAATCTTCATAAAATCTCTACATTGAGTTCAATAAAACTTTACATGCTCCTCGTACAATGCATGTCAACAATCAAAATTAATCCTTTGTGAAAATGTTCCGGCGATCTTTATTGCTTTTTCATCAGAATGTGCATACTGGGCTTTTTTCCGTGATTTGCTGAAACTGTTCGATAGGAGACATCCATGAAATTCCTCAAAAAACGATCCAACCTTGTCATTGCGGCTATTGTACTTGCCGCCATCATCGGCGGCGTCTGGTACTTCACCCAAGCGCCTTCGGCAGACGCGACCGCCGCGCCTGCATTACAGACCACCAAAGTTCGCACGGGTGATCTGGTGATTACCGCCAGCGGTGCAGGGACTGTCATGCCTGCCGCACAGGTGGAGATGGGCTTTCGCTCACCGGGAGTGTTGGCAGAATTGAATGTCAAAATCGGGGATCGGGTTACGGCAGGGCAGGTGCTGGCGCGGCTGGATGACTCAACTGCACAGAGGAACTTGGAAGCCGCACAGCGGGAATATCTCGAGCTGACTTCGCCGACTGCGATTATCGCCGCCAAACAGCAGGTAGCAGTAGCGGAAGATGAACTTGAGGCTGCCCGCAGCACCCTTGCCTGGTTGATCAGCCCCTCCGTATTGACTTGGGAAGAACGAGTGACCGCCGCAGAGACCGCTTTGCAAAAGGCAAAGGATGCAAACGCGCCCGCTGATGAAATCCAGAAACTCGAACAAGAGTTGAAGTTTGCCCAGGCAAACCTGACCTACGCACGCAATGCTTACTATGATTACCTGCTGGAGAACTTTGTCGAAACAGAAACTATTCAAACGCGCAGCGGCGAAGTGACCGTGATCGTCAAGGATGAGAATGGCGACCCCATTATCAATTATCCCAGCGAACAGGATATTGCTCTGGCGCGCTACACCTACGAACTGGCGCAAGCACGCTTGCAGGAAGCGCGTTGGTACCTGGCGGCATTGCAGGGCGAGGAAATTCCTGAAAATGCCAGCGGTGCAAAACTAGCGGCTCTCGAAAAAGCCCGCCTGAATCTGGAAGATGCCCGTTTGGCTTTGGAATCCACCCGCCTGACCGCTCCCTTCGATGGCACTGTGACCAGCCTGAACGCCGTCGTCGGGCAGACGGTTGGCACATCTCCCATTTTGAGCCTGGAGACCATGCACGATTTGCTCGTTCGTTTCTACCTCGACGAAACCGACGTCAGCAAAGCGATTGTGGGCAGACCCGTCGTATTTACCTTCGACGCTTATCCCGATGAAACCGTGACTGGCGAAATCGTCCTGGTGGAACCCGCCCTGCAAATTGTGGACGGCACGCCTGTGGTCGTGGTCTGGGCGAAACTGACCGACAAAACGGACGTGGTCATCCTCTCTGGCATGACTGTGGAAGCCGAAGTCATCGCCGCAGAATCACGCGGCACGCTGCTCGTCCCTGTTCAGGCGCTGCGCGAACTCGCCCCTGGCTCCTATGCAGTCTTCGTCGTGCAGCCAGACGGTTCGCTGAAGATGACACCCGTCACCGTGGGACTGCGCGATTATGCCAACGCCGAAATCCTGAGCGGACTCAAGGTGGGGGATGTAGTCAGCACGGGGACGGTGGAGACGAAGTAGTAATTTGGTAATTGGTAATTGGTAATTGGTAATTGGTAATTACTACTTACCATTTACCAATTACCAATGATCGCAGAGGTACATGATGAGTGATTATCTAATTGAAATTACGGGTATGAAGAAAGTATATGGCGAGGGCGAGGCGGCGGTCTATGCCCTGGACGGGGTGGATGTGCAGGTGGCGCGCGGCGAGTTCGTGGCTATCATGGGACCTTCGGGTTCGGGCAAGTCCACGCTGATGAACATCGTCGGCTGTCTCGACCGCCCCACCGAGGGCAAATACGTCCTCGACGGGCGCGACGTGAGCCAGATGAGCAAAAACGAACTGGCAAAAGTCCGCAACGAGAAACTGGGCTTCATCTTCCAGTCGTTCAACCTCCTGCCGCGTTTGAGCGCGCTTGCTAATGTGATGCTGCCCATGCTCTACACCGCCGAAGATGTCAGCGACGAGGAAGCCGAAGCCCGCGCCATCGCCGCCCTCACCTCGGTCGGGTTGGAGAAGCGCCTGCATCACCGCCCCAACCAACTCTCGGGCGGACAGCAGCAGCGCGTCGCCATCGCCCGCGCCCTGGTCAACCATCCGCCGCTCATCCTGGCAGACGAACCGACGGGCAACCTCGACTCGAAATCCAGCGTGGAGATCATGGACATCCTGCACAACCTGCACAAGAGCGGCGTCACCATCGTCATGGTCACGCACGAACCCGACATCGCCGCCCACGCCGAACGGATCATCTGCGTCAAGGACGGCAGGATCCTCTCCGATGGGCGCGATGGACACAGCCCGTGTTTGGATCACAAGGTTTTGGCGGGATAGGAGACAGCCATGAAACTTGGAAAAATTTTCCGCACAGCCTGGGAAGGGCTGATGCTCAACAAAGTCCGTTCGTTTCTCACCACGCTCGGCGTCATCATCGGCGTGGCTTCGGTCATCGTCATGCTGGCGGTCAGCGCGGGCGCGGAAGCCGCGATTGCCGACCAAATCAACGCCCTGGGCGCAAACCTGATCATCGTCTCGCCCATGCGCGGCGTGCCTGGCGCCTCGCGCACCCTCCTGCTCGATGACGCCTACGCCATTGCCGAACAGGTGGTGGGCATCACGGGCATCTCGGCGGAACAGAACCCCGCGCCGCAAAACATCCGCGCGGGCGGCGTGACCCTCGAATCCATCGCCTTGGTGGGCACCACCGCCGATTTCCCCAGCGTGCGCGATTACGCCGTAGCGGAGGGACGCTACTTCACCGCCGACGAAGATGAGCGCAAAGCCAAACTCGTCGTGCTGGGCGCGGGCATCGCCGCCGATCTGTTCGGCGAAGAAAGCGCCCTCGGGCAGACCATCACCGTCGGCACGACCAAACTCACCGTCATCGGCGTGATGGAACCGAAGGGCATCGTCTCCGACGTGGATTACGACGGGCGCATCTACCTGCCCATCAACCTTGTTTTGCAGAAATACATGCCGAGCAGCATGCTGCGCACCGCCTCTGTCCGCACCATCTACCTCAAAGCCGAAAGCCAGGAGCAGATTCCCAGCATCATCGCGCAGACCACCGCTCTGCTCGCCGAGCGTCATGATGTGGACGCCGCCAAGCCCGACTTCACCGTGCAGACCCAACAGGACATCATCGCCACGCAGGAAGCCACCACCGCCGCCTTCCGTGACCTGCTGGCGTGGGTGGCGGGCGTCTCCTTGCTCGTGGGCGGCATCGGCATCATGAACATCATGCTGGTCTCCGTCACCGAACGCACGCGCGAGATCGGTCTGCGCATGGCATTGGGTGCGCGCCCCGCCAACGTGTTGACTCAGTTCCTCATCGAGGCGGTCATCCTCAGCCTGGCGGGCGGTCTCATCGGCGTCATCGTCGGCGTCGGCGGCTCGTACCTGTTTGGCTCGCTCGGCACCATGCGCACCGAAATCGTCCCGCTTTCCATCCCGCTCGCCTTCGGCGCGGCGGCGGCTGTCGGCATCTTCTTTGGATATTACCCCGCCACGCAAGCCGCCAAACTCGATCCCATCGAAGCGCTGCGGCGCGAGTGACCAGTGATCAGTGATCAGTGATCAGTTTTCAGTCATCAGTTTGACTCATTCGACATCGAAAGGATTTCACCATGAAACGGATTTTCATCCCCACCTTGATCGTTACCCTCGCCCTGTTCCTCGCTTCCTGCTCAGGGACAGCGGCTCCCGCTTCGACGACCTCTTCCAACTCTGACGCCTACGTCAGCCCCAACCTGGATGTCAGTTACGAGAACGCGCTCCCCGCCCGCCTGCAACTGACCCTCGGCTCGCTCAAACTGGCAGAGACCGATACGCCCATCACCTCCGACCAGGCGAAGACCATGCTCCCGCTCTGGCAGGCGCTTCAAAACATGACCCGCACGGGCAACAGCGCCCAGGCGGAAGTCAACGCCCTGCTCGCGCAAATCGAATCAGCCTTCACGCCCGAACAACTGACCGCCATCCGTGAGATGAAACTCACCTCCGCCGACCTCCAAGCCTGGGCGTCCGCCAACGGCGTGACGATGGGCAGCGGCGGCGGACCTGGTTCAGGTCAGGGCGGCGGAGGCGGCATGTCGCCTGAAGCGCGCGCCACCAAACAGGCTGCCGAAGGCGTCACCAGCGGAAGCGGCGGCAACGGCGTCTCCACTGCCATGCTCAATGCGCTGATCAGTTATCTGGAAGGCTTGGCGCAATAACTCAATTCGTAGAGCGAAATTTCATTTCGCTCCCATTGACCTCTTGCAAAAGCGGTTTGGAATCCTGAAGTTCTACTTCAGGCGGGCAGTCCGAAAGTAGAACTTTCGGAATCCCATGCCCAGTTTGGAGACTTTTGCAACGGTTCACTCAAGGAAACCACCATGAAAATCACCCGCACCCTCACCCTGCTCGTCCTCGCCGCCTCCCTGCTCATTGCCTGCGCCCCCGCCGCCGAAACCACCCCCGCCGCGCCGACCTCCATCGCGGGCGCCTACCTCTCCACCGAATACGCCGACGCCGCCAGCCTGCGCAATCAACTCGCCTTCGGCATCATGCAACTGGACGGCACGCCCAACGCGGTCACCGCGGAACAAGCGAAGACGCTCATCCCGCTCTGGCAAGCCATCATCGCCCTGAGCGGAGACGAGACCACCGCCAGCGAAGAACTGACCGCCGTGCAGGATCAAATCGTCACCGCGCTGACGCCCGAACAACTGCAAGCCATTGCCGCCATGCAGTTGACCAACGCCGACTTGAGCGCCTTCTATGCCCAATACGGCATCGTGCTCCCCACACCTGTGCCTGGCGTCACCAAAGTCCCTGGCTCGGGGAGCGGCAAGACGGACGCCGAGAAAGCCGCCGCCCAAGCCACTGCCGCCGCCTCGGGTCAGACCACTGGCACGGGTCAGGCTGCCAGGACATTTTTGTTCGAGAAGACGATTGAATACCTGACAAAAATCGCCGGGGAATGAAGGGAACTGACGTTATGTAGTTTCCTCGCAGGGCGACACATTGTCCCCGAACGGGGGTTGATGTCGCCCGAAAATGCGAGATACCCTTCGGCAGGCTCAGGGCACGAATCTCGCACTACTGCGGTTTTTCCGTAGTGCCGACATTTATGTCGCCAAAAGGGGCTGCCCCACTTTTGGGACAGCCCCTTGATTCTCCTGCCTTTTCGTTCGATTTTGCTTTTATCCCCTTCATTTGTACAACATCGCAAGCCGCCCAGAAGGGTGAAGACAAGACGGCGTCTCTTGTTTTCTACGGCATCAAGCCCGAAGCGCCCAGCCGATTGTGAATATCAGTGAAAGCATCTGCCTGCGCCTGAGTGATCGTCCCCGCCTTCACCAGCGCGGAGAGAATGGCGGCTTCGCGTTCCGATGCACTCCCGCCGCTGTTCATGATTTCGGGATGGTCCATGCGATACTGTTCCGCCGCATTGTGTACGAATGCGAATGTGTCCGCTTCCTCCTGCGTGATGATTCCCTGCTTCACAGCCTGCGCCAGCATTTCGGCTTGCTGTGCGGCTTGAGCGGCGGGATCATACGCTTCGCCGCCGGACCCGTGAGCGGGCGCGACCGTCCCCAAGCCGAGCGCGCGCATGTAGTTGACCAGGTCCCAGCGCGCCTGCTCATCGAGGATGTCTTTCCAGGCGGGCATGGATGAACCGAAGGGAGCGCCGCCCTCGCTGATGCGCCAGTAGAGATAGTCATCTGCCATCATCTGGCTGGTGTGCGCCACAGGCGCGGGAGCAGGGTCGAGCGCGGAGCCAGCGGGACCATCGCCCATGCCGCCGTCGCCGTGACAACTGGCGCAGTTGGTCGCATAGAGCGCCGCGCCGCGTTCCAACGAAGTTTCATCGGCGGGGATGGGATTGGTCAACCCCGCGTATTCGGCAGGGATTGGGGCATGATGGCGTTGCATCATCCCGCCGCCGTCTGTGTCCATCCCTGGCTGGAAGGGTTCATTTTTCGCTCCGCACGCAGTGAGGAGCAGCGATAACAAAAGAAGTGTGAGTAGTTTTTTCATTTTCCGTACCACATCCGTGAGAAGAGTTTATCCTTGATGAACAACTGATGATAGAACGCCGCGCCGACATGCAAGAGAACGAGAAGCAGTAAGGCGGGCGCGATAAAGCCGTGCAAAGCGCGCGCCGCAAAGTCAAAGAAGTCGGCGGGCAGCGGCGCGCCCGATCCGCCGAAGACGATGGGGACGAGTCCCGCCTGCAAGGAAAGCGACATGCCGCTGACCGCCATGAGGAAGACCAGCGCGTATAAGGCATAGTGAACCGCCTTGCCGAGCCAGTCCAAAAACACGTTACCGGTGGAGGCGTGGGCGGGGCGCGGAAGTTTCATCCGCGTGATGAAGCGGACGACAATCACGAGCAGGGTGAGGATGCCGATGCTCATGTGAATCGCCAGCGGAGTCAATTTGGCGCTGTCATTATTCGGCAGGCTGCTCATCGTCTTGCCGAGGATGAACGCCGCGAAGACGAGGAGAACGGTCAACCAGTGCAGGCTGACCTGGAGGGGATGGTAGCGGGAAGGGGTAATTGATTTCATTGAGACCTCTTTTTTTTCTAACGCCGGAACTACTGCGGGACATCCCAAAGGATTTTATGCCGCCTTCGGGACGTCCCGTCATGCCAGCGATTAACTGATGTTACGCACCGTCCCGAAGGTTTGGTCGGAAACCAGGCTCATTTTGCGAGAACCTTCGGGACGTTTCGCGTAAGGTGAGTGATTAATGCGCTTCGATCTTTCGCAGACCATCCCGCGCAATCTCGGAGAGTTCTTTGACAGGATGAATCAACGCCAGCGCGTAGAGCGCGAACCCGACGCCGTACAGGATGCCGCGCAAGCCAACGAGGAAGATGCTCACCCACACGAACACGCTGCCGAGCGTCAACAATGCGAGGCTGCCCCAACAGCCACCCAGTTGCGGATTCTCCTCTTTGAGGAAGAATCGCCGCGCAATGTACGGGATGAGGGCAACGCCAAATTGCAGCACCCAGCCATAAATCAGGGCTTGAGGCGCAGTGGATTCGACGGGTCCGCCTTTGATGAATCCAAGGATGATCAACGGCGCGACCAGCACGGGGAGCAGAATCCACGCATACGACGCAACCAGGTGCCAGCCGCCCGCGCTGGACAGCCTGCCGCTGGCTTTGAGGGCGCGCGTCATCAAAACCATCAGCCAGATCGTCGCCGAGAGGTGCAGGATCAAACCCGCAACCGTCGGGGGAAGCGAGCCGCCCAGCCAGGGTCCGAGGACGAGACCGAACGCGCCGAGCGTCATTCCCCAATAGATGAATGAAATTTCCCTTGCGCTTCCCAGCGGGCGGTGGGTGATCATGGGGATGAAATCCACCAGCAGACCCGCAAAGACCAGCGACATGAAGCCCCACGAGTTGGCGTGGATGTGCGCTTCGAGCGGAACCTTGATATAAAGCGCCTCGCTCCAGTTGAGGAACAAGCCTGTGCCGATGATGATGCCTACGAGCAAATAGAAAATGCCCGTGAGATAAAACTTGAGACTGGCGGGCGCATCGCTGCCGCGCACGTTCCAGAGTTGAATGAACAGAAGCGTCGCGGCGATAAAGATCAGCGTGCCGCCTGCGAAAATCATCGGGTGGTTCATGCCGCCGAAACCTGCCGCAAGCGCAACCAAACCCGCGTTCAGCGTCAGCCAGATGTCCCAGCGCATGGCGGGGTGTTCCTTTTTGGAAAGCGAGGCAATCAGCAAGGGCAGCAGCCCGAAGATGACCTGCGAGAGAATCCCCAGCGTAATGAAATGCACGCGCACCCAGCGCAGGGCGGGAAAGACACTCACGAGATTAACGCTGACCAGAGACGCGTCCGCCGCGGCAAGCAGGGCGACGAAGGCATAAAGCAACGTGGTGAGAAGATAGGGAATGGGCATTATTTTTCTCCTTTGGAGCCTAAAAAGATGAGGCGCGTCTTGGCGTTCATGCCGCGCCGCGTGCCGCTGGGCGCAATCACCGTCACCCCCGGTTTGATGGCGTAGGTTTCATCGTCAACGGTCATCAGTCCCTCGCCTTCGAGAAAATGATACATCGCCGCTTCCCCCTCATGAACGGGAATCTGCCCTCCCGCCTCCAGCCCCACCACCAGCGCTTTGAACTGCGGCGTATCCAGCAGGAACTGCGGTTTGGGACCATCGGCGGCAAAAACCGCTTTGGACTTTGTTTCTGCAAAATAGACTTCAGGAATTGTGTCAGACATGGCGACTCCTTTTTGAGATGCCTGACTCTACTCGTTTCTCCCGCTTCGCCCCCCGACTTTTGTCGGTTTTTTCAACTGTGTTTCGGCTCATGTGTGCGGGACGTTAGCCTGTCCTGGCGGACAGTCCAGGGAGAACGCCCATTACGCGCTCCCCCCCGCTTCGCCCCTCGACTTTTGTCGGGTTTCTGCCCCCAATCTTTATTCGCCCCGATTCATCGCCCGCGCCTCCAGCCCGTTGCGATCCAAAATGCGGATTTGTTGTTTGTCCATCTCAATTAACCCCGCCTTTGTCCATTCGCGGATGACGCGGCTCAACACATCGGGGACAGTGCCGAGGCGCGCGGCGAGTTCGGTCTGATTCGTCCAGCGGCGGCGTTCGATGACGTTCCCTTCGGTTTGTTCCAGCAACAGTTGGGCAAATCGCGCCTCAACCGTTTTCAGCGACAGGTCGGCGGCAAGCGTGACCAGTTCGATAATTTTGTCCGCCATGTTGGCGATAATTTGCAAGGCGGTCTGCGGGTGAGACTGGATAACTTCTTCCAAGGCGCGGCGCGGAATGAGCCAGATGCCCGATTCTTCCAGAGCAATGGCGGTCGCCGGGCTGGGTCGCTTTGCCAGCACGCCAATCTCGTTAAAGATTTCGCCCGCGTCAATGAAACGCAACACCTGTGCGCGCCCATCGGGGGAAGACTTCAATACTTTCAACGATCCATAGTGCAGGTAAAACAAATGCGCTTCGACATTTCCCTCCCAAAAGACCACCGCGTTGGGCGGGAACACTTTCCACACGGCGCTTTCCGCCAGCCGTTGCAGGGAGGCGGAATCCAGCCCGCGCAGGAACTCGAAGGATTGCAAGCGTTTGAGGAGAATATCTATGTGCAAATTGCACCCATCATCTATGTAGTCGGCAGAAAATGATTAGACATAGGGCACGTTCTCTAGCGTGTCCGTCGGCGGCATTACGAACGACCGCTTAACATTACAGCGCAAGGTTGGGCGGACGTGAGAGAACATCTGTCTACACCACAGCATAAAAGACGCACTCTAGCGTCTCTTCGCCCTACCTTCCAATGTGTGTCACGGACGGATGGCTGGAAAAATGCCGCTGAATTGGCTCGCGCGAAGCGTTGGGAGTTTGAAGGACAAGGATGAGCTTTGCCTGGCTGTCAAAGGGATTGCGCCACAGATGAGGGAGAGCCGCCTCGAATATCAGGATGTCACCTGCTTCTATGAGATAAATCTTGCCGTCAATCACATACTCGATTTTCCCCTGCAAGCAGTAAACAAATTCATGCCCCGTGTGGACCACCTGCCGTTCGCCGCCGCTGCCAGCCTTCGGTTCCAGCGTGATCAAGAAAGGCTCCAGTTCCTGATCGGGCAAAATCTTGCCCATGCCCTCGATGGTCATGCCTTCGCTTTCAATTTTAGGGCGTTCTCCCGATTTGATGTGCAAAATGGAGGTTGGTGCTTCCTCTTCAAAAAAATAACTCATCCGAATATTGAGCGCGTTCGCCAGGTTTTGCAAAGTTGCCACGCTGGGGGAAGTCTCGTCGCGCTCGATCAGGCTGATGGCGTTGGGTGAAAGTCCCGCAAGCCGTGCCAGATCTCGTTGTGAAATATTTCGTTCACTGCGCAATTGGCGCAGTTTTTCACCAAGGGAAAATGATCCTTTTGCCATTTAAGAGTGCCCTTCTATTGGGTTTACTTTGAGAATTGAATTAGCAATGCTTTTCAATCATACCAGAAGGCAATGAAACACACAATTTTTTGTGAGGCGTAAGCAAAACCGGCTTTCAAATGGGGGAGTTTATCCATCTAGTTACCGTTTTTTTGCGCTCCTCCCAATTTTCACCAAAAACACAAATTATTTCTACTTATGTAACTAATAATGTTAATTAGTTGCTTATATGTGACATTTGTTACTAAAATTTTTGACACACTTAAGCAATAATGGATATGACGGATGACGGAAAAACCTTATTCGATGAGCAGCAGTTCACAGAGCAAGGCGTGTTCCTGGAAGAGGTCATCTGCCAAAATTCTGGACAAAGGTCAATATGTTGCAAAATCCGTTTGTCCCTGCGGCAAATATGATAACAAAAAGGTGCTCCTCGACAAAGGATGGTGTTCTGATTACCGAACAAGTGGGGCGTCAATTGCGGGTCATGCGAAAGGCGCGGCGGTTATCCATGCGCGCCTTGGCGGAGCTCAGCGGCTTGAGCGTAAATACCCTCAGCCTGATCGAAAACGGCAAGACCTCCCCCAGCGTCAGCACACTGCATCAACTGGCAGAAAGCATGGAAGTTCCCATCACCGCCTTTTTCGAATGTGAGCATCCGAAACGAAGGATCATTCATCAAAAGGCGGGGGAAAGACAACAACTCGTTTTCTCCCAGGGACAGGTGGAGAAATTTGGTGCGGGCATGCCGCACCTCGGCTCCGAGCCATTCATTGCAAGACTGGAGCCAGGTTCCTCGAGCGGTGAAACGCCGATTGTGTTCCCTGGGCGCGAATTTATCTACTGCCTCGAGGGGCACATCACGTACATGATTGAAGGCGAGGTATATCCGCTTGCGCCCGGCGACAGTCTGATCATGGATTCTTATACCCCTCATACCTGGCGTAATACTGCCCCCACAACTTCCTGCGCCTTGTTGGTTCTTTGTCCCGAAGACTCGCTGGTTGAGGCTCCGGAGCGTTATTTCATGCCATGAATACAATTTCTCGGAGGTGGAAGATGTTTGCCAAAAATGCCCGTTGGATGTTCACTCTGCTTACGCTGCTGTTGATCGCTGTTTTTGTGATGGGGGATTTGACCGCTCCTGTTTCTGCTGCGCGGCGTGCAAACGATGCGCCGAATTTCTGTCTGTCCTGCCACGAAAACCGCTATTACCTCCATGACCAAGGGTGTTGGTATTGCATTACGGCGCACAGAGACCGTTGTGCTGGATGCCATGAAGGAAATCCCGCCGCAACCAGGGCGGAGGATGCGCACTTGGGAATGATCTCGCATCCCCAGGAAAATAATGGCGAAAAATGCCTGGAATGCCACATGGCGGAGGATGCGCAAATGAGGCTGGTGAAGTTTGAATCCATGGCAGGCTTTGATACGGTGATTCAACCAGCCGCATATACGCCCGTAGAGCCTGTTGCAACTGGTTTCCCGGCAGTTGCCGAGCCCAGCTCATTCAAAAAACTGCCCTGGATGATTGGCGGCATCGTTCTCTTTGGATTTTGGCTGGCGCTGGCGCTCCTGTCGCCGCATAAGCCCTAGAAAAAACAAGCCTATGCAACCACTAGTGCATGAAGTTTTCGAACTTGAGGCGAAGTTATGTTACGCCTTTGTTGACCCTACGCGCATCCTGATTCTTTACGCCCTTCATGAGCGACCACGTAATGTGACTGAACTCACCGCCGACCTGGGTATCTCCCAGCCGACGACCTCGCGACATCTCAAAATCCTGCGCGATCATGGGCTCGTCCGAACGACACGACGCGGCGCAATCATCACCTATGAACTTGCCGACGATCGTTTGATCGAAGCACTGAATCTTTTAGGCGCCGTATTACGCGATCAACTTGCCTATAAGGTAAGCATGATTTCTGAAATGCAAAGCATATCAATTTAGGAGAAGGCAATGTTTCAAAGGAAAACTGCGTTTTATTTTCTTTTGGCAGGAATGACCCTTTTGTTCATTACGGGGATCCTGCTGTTCACTGCCACGCCCGCCAGCGCCCAGTGCGGCTCGCAGGCGTCGTCCTGCAAGAACTGTCACGAAGTGCAGGGACAGATGCCTGTCAATGCCGATGGCACGGGCTGGCATCAGTCGCACGCATTTGGCGACTTCTGCTACATCTGCCACGCGGGCAACCAGCAGGCGAAGGATAAAGCCGCCGCGCACGAGGGAATGGTGAATCCGCTATCCGATGTGCAGGCATCCTGCCAGCAGTGCCATGTAGCCGACTTGCAGGAACGCGCGCAGGTGTACGCGTCCGCTTTGGGCGTGGAAATCGGCTCGGGGTCCAGCAGCCCAGCCGGGGGGGCGCCGGATGCGGCGGTTCCCGTCAGCGCAGATCCCGCGCCCGCTGCGGTATCCAATCCGTGCAATGAAATCGTGGTGGACGATCCGAATGTCATTGATTACAAACAAAATTATGACGCCATCGTGCTGGGGAAGAAGCCCGTCAATTGGGGCAACATGATTTTGATGGGCATGATTGGCGTGATGCTGATCGGCGGCGGCGGATTTGTTGTGACGCGCGAGAAGTTGATCAACGTGAAGTTCGGCGACACGAAGGCGGTGGGTGCCGAGTATCCCGCCGACGTGGTGGACATGCTGCCCAAACTTGCGCATCTCAAGCCGGGGGCGCGCCGCTCATTGAAATCCGTTTTGGAAAGCAACAAGGCTGAGAAGGTTCTTGGCTTGATTGATGAAGTGGTCAAGAAAGACGAGGCATGACATGAAATTCATTTGGAATTACATCCGCAAGGAAGAATGGTCGCCGTACGTGGCGGGTGTGCTGCTTGGACTGGTGGGCATTGCCGCCGTGTGGGCAAGCGACAGCCTGCTCGGTGCGTCGGGCGCGTTCGAGAATTTGGCGGGCATGATCGGTAAAGCCATTGCCCCTGCCGCGTTCGACAACATGTATTTCAACTTCATCATGCCGCCCGGCATCACCTACGGCGTGATGCTGATCGTCGGCATTTTCTTCGGCGGGATGATCGGCGCGGCGACCAGCGGAACCCTCAAATGGGGCAAGAAGGACGCGGCGAATTCGGACGAGCAGTGGAAACGCATTTTTGGTCCGAGCGTCTGGAAGCGCTGGCTGTTGGCGTTCGTGGGCGCAATCATTCTCGAATATGCGGCTGGCATTGCCGGCGGCTGCACCAGCGGACTCGCCATCTCTGGCGGGATGCTGCTGGCGCCTGCGGCGTTCCTGTTCATTGCAGGCATGTTCATCGGCGGAATTCCCACCGCGTGGCTGATTTACCGTGACCGCTTCTAGGAGATTGAAATGAGCAACTTGATCATTGCCCTGATTATCGGCGTGTTCTTCGGCATTTCGTTGAACAAGGCTGGCTTGACCAAATATCACAAGATCGTCAACATCTATCGCTTTACGGATATGACCGTGTTGAAGTTTATGATGACCGCTCTGGTGGTCGCCATGGCTGGGCTCTATACCCTGCGCGGTCTCGGACTCGTCACCTTCCCGAACATTCCCGCCACGTACGTCGTTGGAAATCTCATTGGCGGAATCGTCTTCGGGGTTGGCATGGCGCTCAGCGGTTACTGCCCCGGCACGGCGGCGGCGGGCGCGGGGGAAGGCAAGTTGGATTACCTGATCCCCGGCTTGCTTGGGTTCCTCGTTGGCGCGGTGATTTATGGCTTGACCTACCAGCAAGTGTTCCCTGCCATTTCCGCTCTTGCCAACTATGGCAACACCACCATGCCCGACTTGTGGAATATCAGCCCCTTCCTCACCATTCTCGCCTTCGCGTTGATGTCTCTCTTATTGTTTTACTTCATCGAGCGTGTGGGCTTGCAGAGGAAAAGCAGTAATCAGTAATCAGTAATCAGTAAACAGTCATCAGTCATCAGTGAATGAAAAACTGATCACTGATGACTGAACACTGATGACTGGTTTCGGAGAAACTATGACAAAAACAATCTCAAGAAGAGATTTTCTGAAACTGGGCGCGGCAGGCGCGGGGGCGCTGGCTCTCGGCTCGATGCTCCCGCCGAAGGTCGCCGAAGCGGCGCGCGCGGCTGGGACAATTGATGCGGAGGGCAACGGCTTTGTCCACAGCATGTGCGAGATGTGCGTCTGGCGCTGCGGGCTGATCGCCAAAGTGGTGAACGGGCGCGTCGTCAAACTGGATGGTAACCCCGAGCACGAACACTCGCGCGGCAACCTTTGTCCGCGCGGGCAATCGGGGCTGATGAACACCTACGACCCCGACCGCGTGCTGACTCCGCTCATTCGGGTTGGAAAACGCGGCGAAGGGCTGTTCCGCCCGGCGTCGTGGGATGAAGCGCTGGATTTGGTCGCCAGGAACATGCTTGCCATCAAGGAAAAGTACGGCGCGGAAGCGATGGTCTTCTCATCCACGCACAACTTGAGCCAGCCGCTGTTCGAGAATCTGTTGTATGCCTTCGGTTCGCCGAATTACGGCACGCAGCGTTCGCTGTGCTTCAACGCCATGATTGTCTCGAACCTGATGACCTACGGCATGGAAGAGCCCGCGCGCATCTACGACGACAAACTCAAGTACATCATCCTGACGGGGCGCAACCTGCTCGAAGCCATTTCCACTTCGGAGACGCACGACCTGATCATGGCAATTGATCGCGGCGCGAAGGTGGTCTATCTCGACCCGCGCTATACCAAGACCGCCTCCAAAGCGGCGGAGTGGCTGCCCGTCAAACCAGGCATGGACCTGGCGTTTCACCTTGCTTTGCTCCACGTCATCATCCGCGAAAGGCTGTACAACCGCTGGTTCGTGGAACAGCACACCGTTGGTTTTGACGAACTGAAAAAGGAAGTGATGCGCTACACGCCCGAATGGGCGGCGCCGCTGACGGGCATCTCTGCCGAGACGATTACGCGTATCGCTCGGGAGTTTGCGAAAGCCGCGCCGCACGCGCTGGCGCACAACGGATGGCGCACGTCCAACTTTGTCAACTCCTTCCACACCCAGCGCGCTATTTCCATTTTGAATGCGCTGGTTGGCAACTGGAACGTGACCATGACCGCCGCGGCAGAAGAAGGCGCAGGCTTGGGAGCGCCGCCTCAGCCTCCGTATCCGCGCGTGTCGGCGCTTCGTCTCGACGGCGTGCCGTGGAAATATCCCGTCGTTCCGTTCAAACTCGGCGTCTTCCAGGAACTGCGCGACAACATCGTCAAGGGCGAGCCGTATCAGGCGCATGGCTGGTTCATCTCGCGCCAGAATCCCATCATGTCTCTGCCCGACCGCGCCAAGACGCTCGAAGCCTTCGGCAAAATGGACTTCATCGTAACGGTGGACATCATCATGAACGATACTGCCTGGTTCTCAGATGTGGTCCTGCCCGAAGCGTCGTATCTCGAACGCTACGACCCGCTTCTGCCTGTAGGCGACAAAGCCTTCATCCGCCAGCCTGTCATCGAACCGCAGGGCGAAGCCAAGTCTGCGCTGTGGATTTACAAACAACTCGGCGAGCGGCTCGGACTCGGCGATTACTTCCAATATGAGGACGAAGAGGATTACCTCCGCCAGCAACTTGCGCCCCTGGGCGCCGACCTCGAGGAAGTGAAGAAAAAGGGCTACGCCGAAATGCCCGAAAGCGAACACGCTGGCTTTACGTGGAACACGCCCAGCGGCAAGATCGAGTTGTATTCGGACACGCTTGCAAAAGTCGGTTTCCCCGGCGTGCCAACCTGGGAGGAACCTCCGCAGCCGAAGGAAGGTCAGTTCTATTTGCTGACGGGCAAGGTGGCGCAGTCCACGCAGTTCGGCACGCAGAACAATCAACTACTGCACAAATACTCGGACGAGCCGCGGCTGTGGATGAACGCCAAGACCGCCGCCAGCCTCGGTCTCGCCACCGACGACTGGGTGGAAGTGGCGAGCGAAGTCGGGCAGATTCACATCAAACTGCTGGCGACCGAAGCCATCCGCCCCGATTGTGTGTACCTGACCCCGGGCTACGGACATCTCTCGAAAGGTCTGAAAACCGCTTACGGCGTCGGCGCGAGCGACTCGGTCGTCCACGTCACCTACACCGACCCCATCAGCGGCAGCCAGGCGCTCAGCCAGACCTTCGTCACGGTGAGAAAAGCGTAGCGCGAAATTCATTTCGCACTCACCGCAAAACAAATTTGCGTTACAGGTGAATCATGACTGACATCAAACATCACGCCTATCTCTTCGACGCCACGCGCTGTATTGACTGCCGCGCCTGCATGGTGGCGTGCAGCGTGGAAAACAACATCGAGATGGACAAGACCCGCATCTGGGTCGCGGGACTCGGCGTCACAGGCGAGTACCCCAATCTTCAGCGCAGCACGATGGTCTATCACTGTATGCACTGCGAGCATCCCGACTGCATGTCGGCGTGTCCCGTCGGCGCGTACACCAAAGCGCCCGATGGACCCGTCTCCTACAACCCCGACGTGTGCATCGGCTGCCGCTATTGCATGAACGCCTGTCCCTTCGGCGTGCCGCACTTCGACTACGACAAGGGCATCATTGACGGCGCGTTCATTGACAAATGCACCTTCTGCCCCCAGCGCATCTACAACGGACAGGAACCCGCCTGCGTGCAGACCTGCCCCACCGACGCGCTCGAATATGGCGACCGCGACGAACTCATCAAGCGGGCGCACGAGCGCATCGCCGCGCACCCCGACCGTTACATTAACCACGTCTACGGCGAGCATGAAAACGGCGGCACATCCTATCTCATCATTTCGCATGTTCCGTTCAAGGATTTGGGTCTGCCCGAACTGCCCGAAACGCCCATCAACGAAGTCAGCGAAAAGGTGATGGAAATGACCATCCCGTTTGCGCTCAGTTGGGGCGCAGTGCTGACGGCTGTGACGGTCGGCGTGGCGGCGTATGAGAAAAAGAACGGCAAAGGCAAGGCGGAGCAAACGAAATGAAACTCAACATCACCCTTCCCAAATTCCTTCGCATCGGGACTTTACCTCTCATCTTGATTCTCTTCATGGCGATTGCCTTCGTTGTCGCCATGATGCGCTACGCCTTCGGCATCGGCGCCATCAGCGATCTGAGTTACTCCTACCCCTGGGGCTTCTGGATCAGTTTCGACCTCTTCACGGGCGTCGTCATCTCCAGCGGCGGCTTCCTCATGGCTGGCACGGTGTACATCCTGCGCATTAAAGAGTTCGAACCGCTCCTGCGTCCATCCATCCTCACCGCCTTCCTTGGCTACATCATGGTCGCCGTCGCGCTGCTCGTTGACCTCGGTCAGCCGCTCCGCATCTGGTACATGATGATCCACTGGAACCACACCAGCGTCCTGCTCGAAATCGGCATCTGCGTGATGAGTTACCTCACCGTGCTTGCCATCGAGTTCACGCCTGTGGTGTTGGAGCGCTTCCCCAAACTCCACAAGGTCGCGCATCTCATCCACAAGTTCATCATGCCGTTCGTCATCCTCGGCGTGGTGCTCTCCACCCTGCATCAGTCCTCGCTCGGCTCTCTGCTCCTCATCCAGCCGCAAAAACTCCATCCGCTCTGGTGGACTCCCATCCTGCCGATCCTGTTCTTCTCCTCCGCCGTCACGGTGGGCATGGCGATGATCATCTTCGAGTCGACGCTCAGTTCGCGCTACTTTCAGCGCGGTCTCGAAACGCACCTGCTGGCGAAACTCGCCAAAGGTCTGCCCGTCGCGCTTGGCTTCTACCTCGTCCTCAAATTCGGCGAACTCGCCGTCGCGGGTGACCTCGGCTATCTCTTTACCAGCGGCGTCATGAGCGCGCTCTTCTGGGCAGAGATTCTCATCGGCGCGGTCATCCCCCTCATCTGGTTCTCCATCGAAAAGAATCGCGCCAACCCCAACCGTCTCTTCGCCGGCGCGGTCATCTTGCTCCTCGGCATGATCCTCAACCGCTTCAACGTCAGTTGGTTTGCGGTCAAGCACCCCGACCCGCTCTTTTACATGCCAACCTTCATGGGCAACGTCAAATACTTCCCCACCCTGCCCGAAGTCGCCGTCTCCATTGGCATCTTCTCGGCGGGCATCATGGCGTTTGGATTGATCGCCAAATACTTCCCTGTCTTCGAAGCGGAACACGAAACCGAGGAGACTCACGCCCCCGTGCGCAGACTTCACCCCGCGCCGACCGCCGCCGACGATTAATCGCCTCTTTCTGGACCTCGAGCCTGCCTCCGTTTCGACGGGCATTTGCCCACCCTCAGCCCTCTTGCCGATTGGTGGGAGGGCTTTTGTTCGACAAGCGTGCGCAATATGTAGACAGGTACACAAGTAAACATGTACACACGGAACACGTACCATGCAATACTGAACACTGATCACTGATCACTGATCACTGACAGGACTTACGCAATCAGGCTTTCTTATCCACTAATCTGCGCCAATCTTCGCGAATTTTGAACAGATTAGCGCAGATTAGCGAAGATTGGCGGAATAAAATCAGGTACTGCGTAAGTACTGTCACTGAATACTATCTCCATGCGCCCCTCCTTCTTCCACCACCTCCACCCTCCCGCCATCCCAGCCGCGCAAGCGCGCTGGCGTCACACTCTGGGCGCAGGCGGGACTGCCGTCTTCCTCATGCTCCTCCTCGGCGTGACGGGCATCTTGGAGATGTTCTACTACGTCCCCAATCCAGAAGAAGCGGCGCTCTCGGTGCAGACCCTCACCTACCACGTTCCCTTCGGCGGATTCATTCGCAACCTGCATTACTGGTCGGCGCAACTCCTGCTCATTGTTTCCGCGGTTCACCTCTTGCGTGTGATTTTTACCGCCGCCTACAAATATCCGCGCCGCTTCAACTACCTGCTCGGGCTGGGACTCTTCGTTCTCGCCGTCATGCTCGACTTCACAGGCTACATCCTGCGCTGGGATCAGGGCATCTGCTGGCCCCTCACCACTGGCACGAATCTCATCAAGACGATTCCGCTCATTGGCGGTTTCCTCTTCCGCCTCGCCGTCGGCGGCGGCGACGCCTGCCAGACCGCCCTGACACGTTTCTACACCTGGCACATCTTCGCGTTGACTCTTCCCGTCGTCGTCCTCGGCGTCTGGCACGCCTTCCGCGTCCGCCGCGACGGGGGGATTGCCACTCCGCCCGCCCGCCTCTTCCTTGACCGAACGCGCATCCCGCGCGACGAACTCGTCCGCCGCGAAGCAGCAGCGATGTTTATCGTGGGCATCCTGCTCATCCTGCTCTCCGTTTTCTTCCCCGCGCCCATCGCCCCCGCCATGATCGACAAACCGAGCCTCAACGCCGAAACGCGCGCCCCCTGGTTCTTCCTGTGGGTTCAGCAAATGCTCAAATGGGGCGACCCCTTCATTTTTGGCGTGCTCATTCCATTGGGCATTCTCACCCTCCTCGCCCTCATCCCCTACATCTTTCCCCAACCCGCCGACAGCGACATCGGACGCTGGTTCCCCAAGTCCAACCGCCTCGCGCAGGTTGTGGTAACAGTGATTGCAATCTTTGTCATCATTCTCACGCTCATAAATACGTAGACAGGTACACAGGTAAACACGTACACACCCTCGCCAATTACCAATTACCAATTACCTTTTCCCCCCATGCGCCGCATCCTCACTCCTTCCTCTTTCCTCACTTCGACCTTGCTCAGTGCAGGCTTTCTTCTTGCCCTCCTCTTCGTCTGGTGGTGGAATTCACGCGCCCCAACGCCCATCGTGCTCACTCCCACCCTCACGGGCAAACCCGAATACTGCCTCACCTGTCACGCGGACCTGCCCGAAATCAGCGCCTCGCATCCCGTCGAGACCTTCGGCTGCGTCACCTGCCACGGCGGAGAGCGCCTCGTCCTCGATAAAGACTTGGCGCACAGTTCCATGCGCGGAGGGGCGAATCCCTCCGACCTCAGCGTCGTCGAAGCCTCGTGCGGCGGGAGCAACTGTCACAGCGGCAGCGAAGCGGATGACCGTCACCACATCCAGCGCGTGACCACCAGCATCCAAGCCACCTACGCGGGCGCGATCGCCAACATCCGCTTCACCTTCGGCGCGCAGACGGACTTAAGTCCGCACTACGGAATCCATGCCGTGAGCGATGACAAAACGCAGACGGGAATCCAATCGCTCCTGGCATTCGACCCATTCAGCGAGAGCAATCCCAACATCCAAAAATTTGGCGAAGAATGTTTGACATGTCACATCAACGCGACGCCGCGCGAAGGCGACGCGTATGCGCGTCAAACTGGTTGCGCCGCGTGTCATACCCCCCTCCGTCTCCCCTCAAATTCGGAGAATTTGGGGGGAGTGTCCCGCAGGGACGAGGGGGGTGGGGTTCACGCCCTCACCACCGCCATCCCCTACACCCAATGCAACACCTGTCACAACCGCGGCAACTACAACTTGCGGACAATGACCTTCGACGAACGAACCGACCATTCGACGATTAGACTATATGACTACTATCAACCTATCGCCCAGTTCACAAAATGCGAATACACCCTCGACTGCATTGACTGTCACACCCGCTCCGAAGCGATGGGCGACGGCGACATCCACGCCGACCAGAAAAGCATCGAGTACGTGCAATGCAAGACCTGTCACGGCACTCCCACCGAACTGCCGCTGACCAAAACCCTCACCGACCCCAACGATCTTGCCTTCAGACTTGCCTTCCTCAACCCCGTCATTGACCTGAAACTCGGCGACACCATCCTCGTCACCGAAAAGGGCGAGCCGCTCTGGAACATCCGCGTCCTGCCCGATGGCACATACGAGATGTACGGCAAAGCCACCCGTCAATACTTCACCTTCCGCCCTGTGATGGGCAGCGGCTGTACACAGACAGGCGAAGACCAATCCTCCTCGTATTGCCACGAGTGCCATGCCGTGGAGCGCTAACCATGACCAATCTCTCCCGCCGCGACTTTCTCAAACTTGCCCGCGATGGCTTCCTCTGGTTGAGCGGAGCGCTTGCCCTGGGCGGCTTGCTGCGCTTTTTGGATTACGAACCCAACCCCGCGCCCAAAACGGAATTTGACCTGGGTCCCGCCGACCAGTATCCCCTCGGCTCGCGCACGCTTCTCACCGACCCGCCAGCGGTTCTGCTCCACACCGAAAGCGGATTCTCCGCCCTGAGCCTGGTCTGCACCCACCTCGGCTGCACCGTCGAGCAAAACGCGGACGGCTTCATCTGTCCCTGTCACGGCTCACGCTTCGATGCGGACGGAAACGTCACCCACCGCCCCGCCGACAAGCCCCTGCATTCTCTGCGCGTGGAAATCACACCGCAAAATACCCTGCGCCTGCGGCTGGATTAGCGTGCCATGAGGAAACTCAAGAGCAGGCTCCCTTTCTTTGAGTGCATCGTTTCCTGCAACCAATTTGCATTCAAGTGCATCTAATCAGATAGCCTTTTCGTAAAAAATCTCTGAATGAAATGCAAGGCGTCCAACATCCTGCTTTCCGAGTCCGCGGCTGATACAGAATTTCCAATTTCACATCTATCAAGGAACTTGAATACACCATGCAAAAACGCGTTGTCACCTTCGACGAAATTACCCAGCATTTTGCCCCCGGCTGGTTCGCCTCCGTCATGGGAACAGCGGTCATTGTGGTTGCCCTGTTCGTCTTTCGGAAGTTTGTTCCCTATGCCCGCGAATTGCAACTGTTTTTTCTCACAACCGCTATCCTGCTGTTTCTCGTTCTGCTGATTCCATGGCTGACGCGCTGGCTGAAATATCCACAGGCGGTGCGTAAGGACCTTGCTCACCCCGTTTCCGCGGCATTTTTCCCAACCATGCCGATTTCCATGCTGGTATTGGGAATTGCCATCGAAAAGACCCCTCTGCCTTTCCTCTCTGAATCCGCCTCATGGAATATCCTGCTGGTCTTATGGCTGGCAGGCTCGGCAGGCATCCTGTTCTTTGCCCTGGGAATCTTGAACACGTTCTTCCACATGGAAGAGATCAAATGGGAAGCCGCCACGCTTGGATGGCTAATCCCGCCCGTCTCTGCCCTGCTCGTCCCCATTTTGGGCAGCAGTCTGACGGTGCATTTTATAGAATCCCCCTGGGGAAACATCATCTTTTTTACCAGCCTGATGTTTCTCGGCGCGGGCAGTCTGCTCTTTCTGCTGGTGATGGGAACCGCCTTCACCCGCTACATTTTCTATGCTCTGCCGCCCGCTCACTTGACGCCGACCTTGTGGGTGGGCATTGCGCCGACCTCCATCCTTACCATCGTAATCCTGAAGATGAATCAACCCATTCAGGCTGTCTTTGACCCCAGCCCACCAACGGTGGAGGTACTCAATCTATTGGCGCAGGTGGGTGGCGTAGCGTTATGGGGGTTTGCATTATTCTGGCTGACGCTTGCTTTACTGGTCACTTTGAAGACGCACCAAAAGACTCCCCTGCCTTTTGCGCTCAGTTGGTGGGCTTTTATCTTCCCTGTGGGTGCGTTTACCGTTGCCAGCGGCGTCCTGTATCAGGCAGTGCCATTTGCCCTGTATCTATGGGTTGGTCTCGCCGCGCTAACGGGATTGCTCGCTTTCTGGCTGGTAACCATGGGACGAACGCTGCGGGGCGCGTGGCAGGGTTCGATCTTCCTGCCGCATGGCGAAAATCAAAAACAAACACAAATAACGGAGTAACCCACGATGATAAAAATTGCCTTTGCTACCGATGACCTGACAACCATCAGCGCCCATCTGGGACGTGCCAAAAAATATCTGGTGGTCAGCGTGGAAAACGGGCAGGTGGTGGCGCGCGAGGAACGTGACAAGCCTGCTCACCACGCCCACGAGGACCGCCACGAACATGGACATGAACAGCATGGTGGTCATTTTCATCAGAACCTGCTTCAACCAATCAACGATTGCCAGATTGTCGTTGCGCGCGGCATGGGACGACCTGCTTTTGAAAGCATACAAGCCGCCAGCCTGCAAGCCATCTTGACAGAACGGCATACCATTGACGAAGCCTTGCAAGCCTATCTGGCAGGAACCTTGGAACATCGTCCTGAGCGCGTGCATTGATGCAATATTATAAAAACTCAAAACACAATTTTCCCGTCTGTCTGGCGGAGGGTGCGCCCTGTAAAATCGCCGGATATGGCGTCAAAACCAATTTTGTCTAAGAGAGTGTTTTAAAAGTCCCTTATTTTGTGTCATTTGCGCATCCGTAGGCGACGTTACACCTGCCCTGGCGGGCGGTGCCAGGGGAGAACGTCGCCTACGCGCTAACCAGAAAATTTAAAACACTCTCTAAATACGAGAAAAAGATTCTCGACGACAATTATCCCTGAAGCAGCCGAAGATTGTCCGTTACCCGCCCTTTAAAACAGTTGTAGACTACGCCCCGCTCCGAAGCCTGACCGCGCCTACCGTACCGCAAGATTTTGAGGTTGCACAAATTAATCTGACAAAAGATGATTGCGCTGAGTGGAGGGACGGTGAGGTTTCGTCCCGCCGACGAAGCGCGGTTGGCAGGAAACTGCGTCTCGCCTGCGGCTTTCTGCGAGCACGAAGGTCTCCGCTCGACGCAATGGTATGTCAGGTTGAATTGTTAATCTTCAAAAACCGACTCGCCGCACTAACTCTACTCACCCAAAAGGCATCCCATGAAGAATCCACTCGACGCCCTGATTGACCGCATGTACGCCTACAACATCGAGCCGCACCGCCTGACGCCCGAAAAGTACGGCATCCCGTTCGATGAAGTCCGCATCCCCGCTGTGGACGGCGGCGCGCTCTACGGCTGGTGGATTGCCTCCACGCCCACCGCACCCGCGCTGATTCTCCTGCACGGCTGGGGACGCAACCTCTCGCGCACCCTGCCCTACATCGAAGCGCTGTATCCGCTCGGCTACAACCTGCTGGCGTTTGACGCCCGCAATCACGGCAGCAGTTCGCCCGTCCAGCATCCCACCGTCGGCACGTTTTCGCAGGATGTTCTCTCGGCGGTGGCATTTCTGCGTCAGCGTGGAATCGCTCAAATTGGGCTGGTCGGTCTCTCGGTCGGGGGCGGAGCGGTGATTAACGCCGCGGGTTGGGATAAATCCATCCGTGCTGTCGTCACCGTCGGGGCAATTTCGCATCCCGTCGCCTTGATGAAATACGAATTCAGCAAGCGGCATGTGCCAGATTTTGTAGCAACCTTCCTGCTCAACTATATGCGCCGCCGCTACGGGCTGGACTTTGACGCGATTGCCCCCATCAACAACCTGCCCAAAGCCGAAGCCGATGTTCTCATCATTCACGGCGAAAACGACCAGACCGTGCCGCTGGCGCACGGACAGGCGCTGGCTGCGGCTGGCAAGCCCTTCGACGGCGCTCAGGGCAATAAAACCCGCCTGTGGGTCGTCCCGCAAAAGGGACACAGCGACTGCCACACCCATCCGCAGTTTTGGGAAAACGTGAGCGCCTTTTTGGGCGAAACCCTGCCCGTTTCGTCATGACCTTCTACCTGCTCACCGCCCCTTCAGGCGCGGGCAAGACCACCTTTTGCGCCGCCCTCGCCGAGCAAGCCCGCGCCGCAGGCTGGGACGTGGCAGGCATCCTCTGCCCGCCCATCTTCGAGAACGGAATCAAAACGGGCATCCTCGCCCAAAACCTCCGCACCCGCGCAACCCGCCATCTTGCCGCGCTAGCCAATCAATCTCCAATTACCAATTACCAACCCCAAATTACCAATTACCAATCACCAATCTCCAATTACCAATTACCCCTCGGTCAATGGCTCTTTGATGCATCGGTAATAGATTGGGGCAACGAAATCTTCGCCGCCGCCCTGCCCTGTGACCTGTTCATCGTGGACGAACTTGGACCTCTCGAACTGATTCGCGGCGAAGGCTGGATGAATGCCCTCACAGCCCTGCGCCAGGGGACGTATAAAATCGGCGTCGCCGTTGTCCGCCCCAGCCTGCTCGAAGCCGCACAGAAATTATTTCCAGAATCTCAAGTCCTTACTCTGCCACAAAGCGCATCTGAATTTTTTCTATTCGTACAAGAAGTTTGAGTTGACCATTGACGGCGGGCGCCCCATCATCCCCAAATCAACCAACCTAATTTGATTGTTCATTGTTCTTCCTGTAGAGCAAGTTTGTAGACTTGTTCTACAATCTTCTCCACAGGCTGTGAAATATCCAACGTCAACGCGTTGGACGGCTCTTCGAGCGCATCGAACTGACTTTTCAACATTTGGGGCTTCATGTAATGGTCAGTCCGTTTTTCCATGCGCTGCCAGATTAACTCATAACTGCCTTTGAGATAGACGATTTGCACGCCGTCGTTACCTTCCAGCAGGCGCTGGCGATAACGCTCTTTGAGCGCAGAACACGCCAGCACGCCGCGGCGGTTTGCTTTCAGGGTAGAGGCAATCAACTCGTGCAGGGAATCCAGCCAGGGGGCGCGGTCTTCGTCCGTGAGCGGGATACCGTTTGCCATTTTGGCGATGTTGGCGGGTGGGTGGAAGTCATCGGCGTCGAAGAAATCCCAGTCCAACTTTTGCGCCAGCGCTTTGCCGACAGCGGTCTTGCCGCTGCCCGAAACGCCCATGACGATGAAAAAACGCGTGTTCATTTGAGCCTGTATAAAATCTCGCCCGCTTTGGGGACGTAGAGAATGCCTTCCTCTTCGCGGTTTTGCCATTCGGCGATGCCCACTTTGGCGGGGTCGAGATAGCCCAGGTTGAGGCGGGCGCAGTCTTCGGGCGAAATTTTGCTCGCCAGCGTGACGCGCACGTTTGGCTTTTCGATGCCATTTTCCATTACACCCGAACCGCGCAGGTGGGTGCTGTGCGCCAGCACGCCCAGCGGAATGTGCTTGAAGCGCTCCCAATCTGCGAGGAAATAATCGAGGATGTGATAGCCGACTTCGTAAATGTACTTGCCGTGAACGTGACTGACCACGTCGAGATGCGGCGCGTAAATGACCACTTCGCCGCCAACGGCAACAGCAGGTTCGAGTTTGTACATGGCTTTGGCGCCCGTCCACAGTTCATCGTACATCGGCGGGGCGGCGGAAAGGACGCGCTGGAAGGGCTTATCGCACCAGCGGATGTGACGCTGCGAGGAGAAATCCGCCGCTTCATTCCACGCCGAAACATGGTCGCCGATAAACAGCCCGCACAACCCGACGCCTTCCACTGTGAGCGCAATCAGCGTGACGGGGGTCTTGAGCCTTTGGGCGGCGGCGTGAATCATGGCGCGCACGGGCGTGTCTTTGACGCCAATCGTCCCCACCACGCCCGCCAGCGCGCCCAGCCAGTGCGTGGCGTTGATCATCTCCGCGCCAGAGATGCCGGGGAAGAGGTACTTTGCCCCGCCCGAAAATCCGACCACTTCGTGCGGGAAGGTGGGACCGAGAATGAGAATGTGGTCGTATTCCAACGCGGCTTTGTTCAGGCGGATGTCCACTCGATTGGGCAAAGACTCATGCCAGCGCGCGCCTGCAATCTGTTTGATTTCATCCTGCTCCATCGTTCCCAGCGTGACCAGCGCGGCGGGATTATCCCAGGCGTGGTTGAGCAAGCCGACATGCCTGAAGATTGTCGTCCGTTCTTCGGCGCTGATGCCCACCAGCCTGTTCAGGCTTTCATCAGAGAGCGGCGGATGTGTGCCGAGGGCGACCATGAAATCGAGTTGCTGGGTATCACGCAAAATCTCAACCAGAGTCCGAAACAAAAACGGCAAGGGCAGAGAACGAGTATGGTCAGGAATGAGGACAAGGACGCGCTGATTCGTGAATTGACGTTCCAGGGCGCGGGTCAACGTGTTGCGTATTTCGTATTGCGTAAGAAGAGAGTGGGATGTGAGGGAAATCATAGGTTATGCATGTGCGTAATGGGTGATTAGAGATTAGAGATTCTCCAATTACCAATTACCAGTTACCATCACACCCCGCTAAACGCCGAAAACCCGCCGTCAATCGGAATCACCACGCCCGTCACGAAAGAGGCGGCAGGGGAGAGCAGCCACATCGTCGCGCCGAGCAGGTCATCGGGAGTCCCGAAGCGGTTCATGGGGGTGTGAGCCAGAATGGATTTGCCGCGCTCCGTCAGTTCGCCGGTGTCCTTATCGGTGAGCAGGAAGCGGTTCTGCTCCGTCAGGAAAAAGCCCGGCGCAATGGCGTTGACGCGAATGTTCGCCGAGTATTCCTGCGCCATGTGGACGGCGAGCCACTGCGTGAAGTTGCTCACGCCTGCCTTCGCGGCGGAATAGGCTGGGATGCGCGTCAGGGGGCGGAAGGCGTTCATCGAAGAGATGTTGAGGATGACGCCGCTTTTCTGCTGCGTCATGATTTTGCCGAAAACCTGCGAGGGCAGAATCGTCCCCATCAGGTTCAGGTCGAAGACCCAGCGCAGGGCGTCAGCGGGCAGGTCGAAGAAGGATTGCTCCGCGCTGGTGGTGGCTTGGGGTTTGTTGCCGCCCGCGCCGTTGATGAGGATATCCACACGCCCGAAGGTTTGGAGTACCGTTTGCGCGGCGGTTTCCACGCTGGCTTTGTCCAGCACGTTGCAGGCAAGACCGATTGCCCCGGCGCCCAAATCACGTGCGAGCCTTTCGGCTTTTTGCGGATTGAGGTCGAGGATGGCAACCTTTGCGCCCGCTTCGACCAGCGCCCGGCAGATTGCCGAACCCAACACACCCGCGCCCCCCGTGACGACGGCAGCCCGCCCGCGAAAATCGTACCAATCAGCAGGGGAGGGCATGATGGCTAACTCTTGTCAGTCTCTTCGTCCACGCCGCTGTCTTTGACGGCTTCGCGGAAGTTGCGGATGCCTGCGCCGATTTCAGCGGCGATCTTTCCAATCCGTCCTGCCCCAAAAAGCAGGATGACGATAACGAGCAGGATGACAAGTTCTGTGGGACCGAGTCGAAACATGGGATTTTCTCCTATTTCGTAGTGCGACATTTATGTTTTGCTGTGTGCATATTGGGGCGCGGCGTAACGCGAGTATCGCGCCACAAAAACATGCTTGACAGTTTGAATGAAGTGATTATAATCTTGTAAAGCGCTTTAGTAAAGCGCTTTAGTAAACTTGCAAAAAAGGCATAACGACATGGCGAAGCGTCCCAATCGAGCCACCATCAGTGATGTTGCCCAGGCAGCGGGGGTTTCCATTTCGTCTGTTTCCAACGCCATCAACGGCAAGACTGCCGCCATGACCGAAGAAACCCTGCAGCGCATTCAAGCCGCCATGCGGGAGTTGGATTACCGTCCCAGCAGTGTGGCGCGTGGATTAGCCATGCAGCGCACTGCCACGCTTGGGCTGGTCGTAACCGAAATCGAGACGCCGCTTTTCCTGCAGGCTGTCACCCCCATCGAGCGCGAGGCGCGTCAGGCGGGTTACAGCCTGCTTTTGGTCAATGCCCGCAACGAAGAAGATGAACGCGAAGCGGTCAACCTGCTGCTCGAAAAACAAGTGGACGGGATGATGGTCATTTCCACGTCCGACCCGCGCCAAAACGACCATTTGCATAAAGTTCAGGCAGAAGGGACGCCCGTCGCGCTCATCAACCGCGCCGATGTATCTCCCGAATTCGATCAGATCAATTGGGACAATATGACTGGCGTGAAAGACTTGGTGAGACACTTCGCAGGTCTGGGTCATCGCCGCATCGCCATTTTGGTGGGACCGGTCAACCGCCGCAGTACGCAGGAACGTTTGCAGGGATACCGCGCCGGCTTGGAAGCCAGTTTGCTTCCTTTTGATGAAGATCTAGTGCGCCCTGGCGATTACACCGCTACTCCCGAAGACTGGAAAAACTCCATCGAAGAACTTTTGGCACTGGCTTCCCCTCCCACCGCCATCATTGCATCCGATGATATTGTGGCGGCGGTGGTGATTCGCGCGCTTCAAGAGATGGGGAAATCCATCCCCGGCGATGTTGCCGTGGCGGGCATTGACGACCAGCCGTTCTCGCAATATCTGGGGCTGACCACCATGCAGCTGCCCGTCGCCGAAGCGGGCAGGCAGGCAATCAATCTGCTGCTCGAGAGAATCCATCATCCAGAAAAGCAAGCGAAACACATTCTTCTTCCCTGTCCACTGGTGATACGCGATACCTGTGGGGGAAACAAGGCAGGCTAACCATGACCGTTTTGCAGACGCTCGTGTTCGATGAACTTTCCGTTGAAGTGTATCCCGACAGCCGCGCCATGGGATACGCCGCCGCGCAGGTCGCCGCACAAATCATCCGCGAGGCAGTTGCGGCGCGCGGCATTGCCAATATCATCCTCGCTACGGGAAATTCGCAGTTGGAATTTCTCAAAGCCCTGCGCGCTCTTCCCGATATTCCCTGGCAGGCGGTCAACGCCTTTCACATGGACGAGTACGTTCATCTGCCGCCCGGACATCCCGCCGGTTTTCCACTCACCCTGCGCCGCAACATCATTGACCATGTGCAGATTGGCAACTTCTTCCCCGTCCCAGGGCTGGCTTCGGACCTCGATGAAGCCTGCCGCGGCTACGAGGCGCTTCTGCGTGCTCATCCGGCAGACCTGTGCTGTTTGGGCATTGGCGAAAACGGACATCTTGCCTTCAATGAGCCTTTCGACGCCGATTTCCAAGACCCGCGCTGGGTAAAAGTCATCAGCCTCACCGAAACCAGCCGCCGCCAGCAGGTGGGAGAAGGTCACTTTGCCAGCGTGGAAGAAACACCCACGCACGCCATTACGCTCACCATTCCCGCGCTTTTAGCCGCCAGGCGCATCCTTGCCATCGCCCCCGAAACACGCAAAGCGGACATCGTCTATCGTACCCTGCACGATGAAATTGGCACGGCATGTCCCGCTACTGTTTTACGGAAGACCGCGCACGCCCGCCTCTTTTTGGATGCCGACTCTGCGGCAAAAATTCTGTAGCCAAAATATGTCCACCCTGCAAATTCTCGGCGCGACTCTGCTGACCCCCGAAGCGGTTCTGCCGGACCATTCTCTTCTCATCGAGAACGGACGGATTGCTTCGATTTCCAGCACGCCCCTCGAAAGCGATGCGCCGACCTTGAACGCGCGCGGCTTTACCGTCATCCCCGGTCTGATTGACATTCACACCCACGGCGGCAATGGTGCAGACGTGATGGATGCCACGCCTGAAGCCATTTACACGATTGCGCGCTTCCTCGCCCGGCACGGCGTAACCTCGTACCTGCCGACCACCATCACCGCCTCGCCCGAAGCCACCCGCAAGGCGATTGCGAATCTGCGCGGTCTGCCCCAACCTGAAGACGGCGCACAGCACCTCGGCGTTCATCTTGAAGGTCCGTATCTCTGCCATGAACAGCGCGGCGCGCAGCCCGAAGCGCACCTGCGTAACCCCGACCCCGCCGAGTACACCGATTGGTTTGAAGACGATTTGGTTCGCTTGATTACGCTTGCGCCCGAACTCGAAGGCGCAGAAGAACTCATCCGCCAGGCGATTGCCCATGGGGTAGAAATTGCCCTCGGTCACACCGCCGCCGATGAAGCAACTGCGCGTAACGCCATCAACCTCGGCGTGCGCCAAGCCACGCACATCTTCAGCGGCATGCCCGCTTTTCATCACCGCCTGCTCAACGTCCTCGCGGTGGCACTGACCGATGACCGCCTCTACGCCCAAGCGATTGTGGATGGAATTCACATCCACCCCGACGTGGTGCGGATGCTGACCCGCGTCAAAACGCCCCGCCGCCTGATCCTGATTAGCGACTCGATCCGCGCCGCAGGCTTGGGCGACGGCGAATACGACCTCGGCGGTGAGACAGTGCGCGTGCAAAACGGAATCACCCGCCGCGCCTACGACGGCGGACTGGCTGGTTCCACGCTGACGCTGGACGCCGCGCTCCGCAACGTGATGAAGTTCTCCAACCTGTCCCTCGCCGAAGCCCTGCCGATGGCAACCAGCGTCCCTGCCGAAGCGATGGGTTGGAGCGGACGCAAAGGCGTCATCCGCATGGGCGCAGATGCCGACCTCGTTTTCCTCGACGATCAATTCAACGTTTGCCTGACGATGGTGAATGGGCGCGTTGTGTACCAAACTCAGGAGTTTTAATGACCAAGATTACGTTCATCGGCGCAGGAAGCGTTGTCTTCACCCGCGAACTATTGGGCGCCATTTACGCCTACCCCGAACTGCGAAACGCCAACATTGCCCTGCACGATATTGACCCGCGCCGACTCGACGCCGCCGAGCGCATGGCACGCCTGCTCTCGAAAGCCGCAAACGGGACCGGAGAAATCACCGCCACCGCAGATTTGGGGCAAGCGCTCGACGGGGCGGATTATGTCATTAACACAGTGGCAGTTGGCGGGTTGGAAGCGACGCGCAAAGACAACGAGATTCCAGCCAAGTACGGCATCCATCAAGTCATCGGCGACACGCTCGGCATTGGCGGAATCTCCCGCGCCGCGCGGACGATTCCCGTGGCGGTCGGCTTTGCGCGCGAGATGGAAAAGCGCTGCCCCGATGCGCTCCTGCTCAACTACAGCAACCCGATGAGCATGGTGACGTGGGGCGTGTATGCCGCGACCAAAATCAAAGTGGTCGGCTTGTGCCACAGCATGTATTGGACGACCAAACAACTGACCGAATACATCGGCGCGAATTTCGATGAAATCACCTTCGACGGCGCGGGCATCAATCATCAAGCCTGGCTGCTGCGCTTCGAGCGCAACGGACAGGACGCCTACCCCGCCCTGCGCGCCGCCATGCAAGACCCCAAAATTTGGAAGCAGGACACCGTGCGTTTCGAGATGTTCAAGCGCCTGGGATATTTCGTCACCGAGTCGTCCCTGCACAATGCCGAGTACAGCGCCTACTTTTTGAAGTCGCCCGAACTCATCGAAAAATTCCAGTCGCCTGTCGGTTTTTACGTGCGCCTGTCGGAAGAACATGCCTCGCACTTCGACGAGATGTACGAAAGCCTGAAGCGCGGCGACCCGCTGACCCCCAAACCCAGCCCCGAATACGCCCCGCAGATTATCCATGCCATCGAAACGGATACCCCGCTCAAGATTTACGGCAACGTCCGCAACGACCATCTTATTGACAACCTGCCCGCTGGCTGCTGCGTGGAAGTGCCGACCCTGATTGACAAAACAGGTTTGCATCCCATTCACGTCGGTGAACTGCCGCCGCATTTGGCAGCCATCAACCGCATCAGCGTCAACGTGCAGGAACTCACCGTCCGCGCCGTGTTGGAAGGCAAACGCGACTATCTCTACCACGCCGCCATGCTCGACCCGCTGGTAATGGCGACCCTCGACCTCGACCAGGTCTGGGCGCTGGTGGATGAACTGCTGGAAGCGCATCAACCCTACCTGCCCGCCAATCTCCTTGCCGCTCACTGATCACTGATTACTGATTACTGGTTACTCCTATGTCTAACATCCTCGTCTTCTCCCCTCACTTCGATGACGAATCCATCGGCTGCGGCGGCGCGATTGCGCGGCATGTAGCGGAAGGCGGCTACGCGGCAGTCATTTTTATGACGCGCGGCGATACGGGCAACACCACGCCAGGTAAGGAAATCACGCCTGAAGAGAATGAGAAAATTCGCAAACGCGAAGCAGATGCCGCGCTGAAAATCCTTGGCGTGCAAGCCCGCGATTATCTTGACCTGCCCGATGGTTTCATGCAATGGTCTCCCGAAACCGTCAAAAAAGCCGCCGCAATGATTCGCAAACACCGTCCCGATGTCATCTACGCCCCGCACGCCGACGATGCCCATAACGATCACAAAGCCACTTGGAAAATCGTTTCCGACGCCATCCCGCGTGCCGCGTGGAGCGCCTTCCCTGACCTGGGCGAACCCTGGTATTGCCCCGAAATTCGCGGTTACGAAGTCTGGCAGCCTATTTCGACGCCAAATTTTTACATCAACATCACGGATTACATCGAGACCAAATCGCAAGCCATTCTCCAATACTCCAGTCAACTGGCTGACCAAATCTACAACGAAGCCGCGCTTGGCTTGAACCGGTATCGCGGCGCGATGGGCGCAGGCGTGAAATATGCCGAAGCCTTTATCCGCCAAAAGGTCGAGACGATATGAGAAAAAGCCAGAAACACACCCAGGAGGTGACATTCCGCAAATGACATTCGATGACTCTACCGATAGTTTCGTATCTCATCCACTCACACAAGGAGAAAGAAATGACTAGCAAGTTATCACGACGCGATTTTCTAAAAGCCCTGGGATTAGGCGCAGGAGCCGCTACGCTTGCCGCCTGTGCTCCCAAGGCGGTTGAAACGCCTGCTCCGGCTGAACCGACTGCCGTCCCCCCAACCGCTGCCGCTGAAGCAACAGCCGAAGCGCCCGCCGCCGCTCAACCGCTCTTTGGCTATGAATTCGCCAAGAACAAGGAACAATGGGCAAAACTGCCCGGCGATCATCAATTCGGCTCGCTGGTCTCTCAAGAAGACTGGTACAAGATACTCGGCGACGCCCCCAAAGAACCGCTGGAACTGGCTCTCTTCAAGGGCGGCTTCGGCGAGGAATGGGGTAACATCTTCGTTCAGTTGATGGAGAGAGAACACCCCGGCATCAAACTCAACCTGACCTTCGACCCTACCATTTGGGACAAAGTCCAGCCCAAACTCATCGCCGGTGAAGTACCGGAATTCCTGTTCTACGCCATCGGCGCCTGGGGCGGCGACTGGAAGAAGGGTGTTGAAGAACACCTCATCATGCCCGGCGACTTCCTGCTCGATATCGAAGCATACGGTGCGTGGAAAGGTCAGCGCGTGGGAGACCTGTTCAACACCGGCGTGCTCGCCGAAGCCAACCAGGGACTCACCGACCATCAGTGGTCCTTCCCGCAGACATCCTTTACCTACGGCATCTTCTACAATGTGGAACTGTTCGAAAAGAACAGCTGGCCCGCTCCCGACACCCTCAACTGGGAAGACTTCATGAAGTTGCAGGAAGAAATCGCCAAAGTCCTGCCGCCGTGGGTATATGCCGGTTTGTATAATTACGAAGGCTGGCTGACCACTGGCTTGCTCTACAAAACCGTCGGCGACAAAGCCTGGATGGACTGCCACAACCTCGTCCCCGGCGCGTTCCTGAACGAGGGGCTGATCTGGGCGGCTGAACAGCACCAGCAAATCATCAAGAATGGCTGGAGCATCCCCGGTTCCGACGCGATGGATCACACCTCCTCCCAGCAGTTGTTCGTGGACGGCAAAGCCGCAATGATCCCCAACGGCTCCTGGCTGGCGAGCGAACAGGCTTCCACCACCCCGGCGGGCTTTCGCATGAAGTTCTCCGGCGTTCCCAAGCCCGCAAATGGTCTCGGCGACAACAACGCGGTTCAGGGTCAACTTGGCGGCGCGGACATGCAGATCGGCAACTCCATGAACCCGCTCTGGGGTATGGAACTGATGCGCCTGTTCTATTCCCCCGAAATGGCGGAATTCTGGGGCAGTAAGGTCGGTTCACCGCTCCCGCTCAAAGATGCTGCCTCCGGCAACGTCACCGAATACTCTGCCTCCATCAGCGATGCGGTCAAGAAAGCCAACGGCAAAATCATCCACATGTACTTCAACAGTTACCCGTTGGTGGATAAGGCATACAGCGAGAACTATGCCGATATGGTTCATGGCAACATGACTGCAAAGGAATTCTTCGAAGGCGTCGAACGCGCCGCGGAAGAGACCCGCAACGACCCCAACATCAAGAAGACGGAATACAAGACCATCTAGGTTTTACGTCTGCGGCAGGAAGGGGAGGTGCAATCCCCTCCCTGCCTGAATGGATGGAGCCGAACCCAAAGAAAGCCCCGCGGGTAGGAATTGCAGACTTGCGGGGCTTTCCCGCCCAACCCATCCAAGCAAATTGTACCTTCATTGCGCAGGAGATGAACATGAATAAGCGCGAACAAAGGATGTTGATTCTTACCTTCCTGTTGCCCGGCCTCGTCCTGTACACCGTCTTCAACGTTTACCCATCCCTGCGCGGCATTCTCATCAGTTTTTACGACTGGTCCGGGCTTTCGGGCAATATGACCTTTGTCGGCATGAAAAACTTCGCCACGCTCTGGCGCGAATTTACCGACCCGCACGACTTCTACAACATTCGCCTCTACCTTGCCCATAACCTGTTCTTGATATTCTTTGGCTTTGTCACCACCTTTTTGGGACTTGTCGCCGCCGCCATCATCAACGAAAAGCCTTGGGGGTATCAACTTTTCCGCATTACCTTCTTCTTCCCCAACGTGCTGGCAATTCCTGCCACCGCCATGTTGTGGAGTCTGGTACTCAACCCAGCCTTTGGTTTGGTCAACAATGTCCTGCGCTCCATTGGGCTGGAGCAGTTTGCCCTGCCCTGGTTGAGTTTGCAATATCAATGGCCCCTCTTCAAAATCGGCTTGTACTCCGTCGGCTTCATCGTCATCTGGGGCGGAATCGGCTGGTTCATGCTTCTCTTCCTCGCCGCCATCCAAAACATCCCGCATGAACTCGTCGAAGCCGCCGTGCTGGACGGCGCGACAAAGGTGCAGGTCTTCTTCAAAATCACCATCCCGCTCATCTGGGAAACCATCCGCACGGTGATGGTCTATAACATCATTGGCGCGTTGAGCGGATTCGCTCTGAACTATGTGCTGTTCGAGCGCATTTCTCAAAAACACGCCGACCTCATCATGAATTATTTCTACTGGCAATCCTTCAAGGCGCATAATTGGGGCTACGCCGCTGCCATTGTCGTGGTCATCTTTGTGGTGACGATGATTTTTACCCTCGTCTCCTATAAAGCCCTCTACCGCGAAAACCTGCAATATTAACTGGAGCAAACAAATGCCCAAACGTTCTCCTCTTTACTCAGTGCAGAAAGGCGCGGAACGCCTCGCCGCTCAAATGAGTTGGTTTGCCGCCCAACTCATGCTGTGGGTCTTCATGGGCATGGTGGTCTTCCCCATGTTGTGGACGATTTTCGCCTCCTTCAAAACCAGCCCCGAAATTTTCAACGACCCCTGGGGCATCCCCGACGTTTTTCAATTCCAAAACTACGTCACCGCCTGGACGAAGATGAACGCGGGGACATACATTCTCAACAGCCTCATCGTCAGCGCGGGCAGTCTCCTGCTCATCATGGGCTTGGGCAGTATGATTGCCTACGTCCTGGCGCGCTACGACTTTCGCGGCAACCGCTTTTTCTTTTTCTTCTTCGTCAGCGGCATGATGATTCCCGGCTACCTCGCCTTCATTCCCGCCTGGTTCCTGCACCGCTCGCTCGGCTTGCTCGATACCTACTGGTCGCTCATCATCCAATACACCGCCTTCAACCTGCCCTTCACTGTCTTCATGCTCCAATCCTTCTTCAAGACCCTGCCGAAGGAACTCGAAGAAGCCGCTGTCGTGGATGGCGCTTCGCTCTTTACTGTCTTCTGGAAAATCATGCTGCCCCTCTCCAAAAGCGGACTGCTCACTGTCTCGGTCTTTAACTTCCTCGGCGTGTGGAACGAATTCACCTGGGTGCTCATCACCATTTCGGATGAAAAACTCAAGACCCTGCCGCTTGGCGCGGTCAACATCATGCAGCAAGCCAAATACGCCACCGACTGGGGCGCGATGTTCGCCGGCTTCGTCATCATCCTCATCCCCACCTTTGCCGTGTACATCCTCTTCCAAAGCAAACTCACCGAAGGCATTACCGTTGGAGCGCTGAAGTAGATATGCCCGACTTTGCTCCCGAAGCCTGCCACTACCCCCTGAGCCTTAATGCCCCGCGCCGCCTCAAATTCGACCCGCAAGCGGATTTGCGTGCCTGGCGGCAGGAAGCCTACGCCACCCTGAAGCGTTTACTCGGCGTCATGCCCGACCACGTGCCGATTAACCTCCGCATCGAATGGGAGCAGGACACCGACCTCTTTCACGAAACCCGCTTCCTCTACGCCGCCGAAGCCAATCAGGACGTTCCCGCGCATTTGCTCGTCCCCAAACAGGGCAGCGCACCCTACCCGGTCATCATCTGCCTGCAAGGTCACACCAGCGGAATGCACATCTCGCTCGGCAGACCCAAATTCCCCGGCGACGAAGAGAGCATCGCCGGCGACCGCGACTACGCCATTCAAGCCGTCAAGCAGGGATTTGCCGCCCTCGTCATCGAACAACGCGCCTTTGGCGAGCGCGCCGACGCCCGCCCCGCAGAATATCGTCACGGCGTGGACCGTCCCTGCTGGCACGCCACGCTTGCCGCCCTGCTCCTGGGGCGCACCTTGCTGGGCGAGCGCGTTTGGGACGTTTCGCGCAGCATTGACGCGCTGGAGCATTTCCCCAATCTCGACCTGAGCCGCATCGCCACGTTGGGCGATTCCACCGGCGGAACCATCTCGTTCTACTCTGCCTGCTACGATGAGCGGATTACGGCAACCATGCCCACCGCCTACATCTGCACCTTCCGCGATACGCTCGCCATTCACGACCACTGCGAAGACCATTACCTGCCCGGCTTGCTCAACGAATTCGAACTCGCCGACTTGGCAGGACTCATCGCTCCGCGCCCGCTGATTGCCGTGCATGGGCGTTACGACATCGCCTTCCCCTACAGCGGCACGCTCGAAGCCTACAGCGAAATCGAAAAAATCTACGCCGCCTTTGGCGCGCCCGATAAATGCCGCCTCGTCACCGGCGAAGGCGTTCACCGCTTCTTTGCCGACCTCGCCTGGTCCGTCTTCCGCGAAGTGACCGGCTGGTAACCAATTACCAATCACCAATTACCAATCTCCAGGAGTTTCCCATGACCAAAATCGTCCTCATCGGCGCCGGCAGTTACGCCTTTGGCACCGCCACCTTCCGTGACCTGATGGCTTGGCGCGAACAATTGCGCGGCAGCACCATCACGCTGGTAGATGTCAATCAGGAATACCTGACCCTGATGACGAACTTCTTCCACAAACTCAACGAGATGACGGGCAATCCCTACATCATCGAATCCACCACCGACCGCACTCAAGCCCTGCCCGGTGCGGACTTCGTCTTCATCTCCATCGCCGTCAACCGCAACGAACGCTGGAAACTGGACTGGAACGTCCCCTTCAAGTACGGCGTCAAGCACGTGCTGGGGGAAAACGGCGGTCCGGGCGGCTTGTTCCACGCCATGCGGAATATCCCCATCGTGCTGGACATCGTCCACGATGTGGAAAAACTCGCCCCCAATGCCTTCGTCATCAACTTCACCAACCCCGAAGGGCGCATCTGCCAGGCAATCAACCGTTACAGCAAGGTGAAATTCGTCGGCTTGTGTCACGGCATCGACTCCCTGCGCCGTGTGGCGGGCTATGCCCTCGACCTGCCTCCCGAAAAAATTGACGTGAAAGCGGGCGGACTCAACCACTTCAGTTGGGTGCGCGACCTGCGCCACATGGACACGGGCGAAGACCTCTACCCCGCCTTCCGCAAAGCCGTGCATGAGCGCCAGGCATACATCGAAGAACAAATGCACCACACCATGAAGTTGAGCGTGTACCTGATGGACACCTTCGGGCTGTACCCCCTGCCCTCCGACAACCACGTGGGCGAATACATCTCCTACGCCTGGGAACTGGCGGGCATGGAAGGGCATCCCTTCGACCTGGTGGACCGCGAATCGGATGAGTTCCGCGCCGACATCCGCTTGTGGACGAGCGGCGAAAAGCCCATGCCCGAATGGATGTTCGAGCCTTCGGGCGAGCGCGCCGTTGCCATCGTGGACGGCATCCTGCACAACACGCACCAGTACGAAATCTCGGTCAATATCCCCAACAAGGGCTACATCCCCAACCTGCCGGATGACGCCATTGTCGAAGTCCCCGCCGTGATTGACGCCACAGGCGTTCACGGCGTCAGCCTCGACCCGCTCCCCGAGCCGATTGCCGCCATGTGCCGCACGCAAATCAACATCATTGACCGCGTTGTCGAAGCGGGCGTTCACGGCGACAAACAAGCCGCCCTGCAAGCCCTGCTGCTCGACCCCGTCATCTCCTCCGTCAGCCAGGCGCAAGGCATCCTCGATGAACTCCTCGAAGCCCACAAAGACTTCCTGCCGCAGTTCAAGAAATAAGTAATTGGAGATTGGTAACTGGTAATTACCAATCTCCAATTACCAATTACCAATCACCACTTACCAATCACCACTTACCAATGCTCACCCTCCGCCTCCAGTTCAGCCCCCGCCAAAACCCCGCCGACCTCACCGCGCAGTTGCTGGAACTCATCCAGTCCGCGCCTGTGGATGAAGTGATGTTCTTTTACTTTGGCGAAGAGCAGAACAACGGACATGAAACGCTCGAAGAGATTCAAACCTGGATTGAGCATTCCCGCCCCTTCCGCCAGGCGCTGAAGGAACGCGGCATCGCCGTCAGCCTGAACCCCTGGCACACCCTCCTGCACGGCGATTCGGGGCGCAGGCTCAAGGACGGGCAGCACTGGCAGACGATGGTAGACCCCAACGGTCACGCCGCGCAAGCCGTCGTCTGCCCGCTCGACCCGGACTGGCAGGCGTATTACCTCGAAACATTGAATCTCTACGCCCGCGAAGGCTTCCGCGTGGTGTGGATTGACGATGACATCCGCTACCACAACCACGCCCCGCTCGATTGGGGCGGCTGCTTCTGCCCCCTGCATGTCGCCGAGTTCAACCACCGCGCAGGGACGAATGCCAGCCGCGAAGAAATCGTCCGCGCCTGCCTTGCCCCTGGCGAACCGCATCCCTGGCGCGAAATCTGGTTCGACATGTGGCAGGACACCCAACTGGAATTTCTCGCCAAATGCCGCACCGTCCTCGAAGCGGGCGGCGCGCGCATGGGGTTGATGTCCAGCCTGATGGAAGCGCACGCCGCCGAAGGGCGCCGCTGGGCGGATTGGTGGAAAACCTTCGGCGGAGAGAAAGCCCCCATCCATCGCCCCCACTTTTGGGGATATTCCGATGCGCCCGGTTCACACCTCCTCTTTGGCATTGCCCACCTCGACCAGAACCGCTCCATCCAGCCCGCCGAAATCGAATCCGGTCCCGAAATCGAAAACTTCCCCTACGGACGCTGGAACAAATCCTACCGTCAGACCTTCGCGCAGATGGCGGTGGCGCTCACCCTCGGCGCGACCAACCTGAACGTCAGCCTGTTCGACTTCATGGGCAACCGCCTCGCCGATGACCCCACCCGCGCCGATTTCCTCAAGCGCATCCGCCCGAATCTGGAATTTCTCCAAGAGACCTTCCCGCCCACCCTGCAAAGCGCGGGCGTGGGCTTGCCCTGGAGCGAAGACCTGGGGCGGCGCATCCACCTGCCCGCAGGCGCAACCTGGCGCGATTTGCAGGTTCACGCGCGCGGCTGGGCATACTGGCTGGGCGCGGCAGGGATGGCGTTCTCCGCCCGCGAACAGGACGCGGTCAACGCGGTAGCGGGCGCTTCCGTTTGGGGACTGGACGATGACCAGATTCGCCGCCTGCTCTCGCGGGGGCTGCTGCTCGATGGCGTTGCCGCTCACATCCTGGCAGAGCGCGGCTTCGGCGCGGAAATCGGCATCCGCTCCGCCCGCATGGTGACGCAAAACGAACTGCTCTATTCCATTGAACGTAGCGCGACATTAATGTCGCGCCACATAGTGTCGCGCTACCCCCAAATATCCGTCAACAACAAACCCCACACCCGCCGCCTCCTGCAAGCCGACCTCGCCCCCGAAGCGCAACCTGTCAGCCAATTGCTCGACCCGCGCCAGAATCCGGTTGGACACGGCGCGTTTACCTTTGAAAATTCCCTCGGCGGACGGGTTGCCGTCGTCCCCTGGGACGCCTCCGTCAGTGAAACGCCGATGATGGACACCTACCGCGCCGAACAACTGCGCGCTCTCGTCCGCTGGCTGGCGCGAGACGCCGAAACGGGCAGCGTATCAGGCGGCGCGTGGCTTGTTCCGCAATTTCTCGCTCCCTCTCCCGTTGGGAGAGGGCGGGGGGTGAGGGCGAGTTCCCCTCTCCCTCTGGGAGAGCCCCTTTCGCTCCGCTTCAGGGGGGCTTCGCACGGGTCAGGGGTGAGGGAAACCTGGCGCGCCGTTGTCTGGAACGCATCCCCCGATGAACTCGACTCCTTCACCCTCCGCCGCCCCGCCGCCATGCCCGCCCCCACCAAAGCCTGGCATCTGCTTCCCTCAGGCGCGCGCCTGCCCGTCGCCATCCACGGCGACCGCTTCCAACTTTCTCAACCCATGCACCAATGGGAGTTGGTGGTAATTGGTAACTGGTAATTACCAATTACCAATTACCAATTACCAATTACCAATCACTGCCAACTGATAACTGGACACCAATGACTCCCCCCTGGTTCACCTCCCCCCTCATCTTCGCCGGTCACTGGGAACCGCTCGCCTTTCGCATCCGCCGCGGCGGACAGCGCAGCGACGAAGCCCAGCGCTACGCCCGCGAACATTCGGACGAAGCCATCCGCGCCATGAAAGACGCGGGCGTCAACTTCGTCATCACCCACTTCGATAAGGGTTTCGGTCCTGAAGTCCTCGCCGCTGACCTGCCCCTGCTGCGCGATTGGGTGCGTCGCCTGCACGAGAACGGCGTCCGCGTGGGCGCGTACATCCGCTACGACAACCTCGTCCCCGAAGCCTTCCCGCAATCGCAGGAATGGCTCTCGCAGACCGCTTTCGGCGACTCCTCCGCCATCCTGTGGCAGAGTTACCGCCGCTCCGCCTGCCCCACCCATCCCGACCATCACGCCCACATCGAGTCGCTCATCGGAATCGCCCTCCATGACCTGAAGGTGGATTTGATTCACATGGATGGATTCTGGATGGGCAACGAAGCCTGGGCGTGTCACTGCGACCGCTGCGTTGCCTCCTTTCGGGCGTACCTCGCCGCGCGCTACCCGACGCCTGAAGCTGCCATCGAGCGCTTCGGGCATCCCCGAATCGAAAACATCCGCCCGCCTGTTTACCGCCTGCCCGATAACAACCTTTCCCTTGCCGAACCCGTCAAAGACCCCGCCGCGCAGGAATGGCTGAACTGGCGCGTGGAGACCCTCGCCGCGCTTGCCCGCCGCTTCAGCGCGTACACCCACGCCCAAAACCCCAAAGCGGTCTTTGAAGTCAACAGCCTCATCCCGATTGGCTACAACAACGCCTTCTACTGGGGCTTCGAGTTGCCCACCCTCGTCCCCGCCGTGCAAGCCTTCTGGACGGAAGACGACCACTGGGCAGGCTGGCGCGCCGATGGCGTGCTGATTTCCCGCCTGCGCGAGTTCAAAATCGGGCGCACGCTGGGAGCGAAGGTTTTTTCCTACCAGCGCGGCAAAACGGAAAAAGAGTTGATTCTCTCGCTCCTGCAATCCGCCGCCTTCAATCGCGGCGATTTGGGCATGTTGGGTTCGCCCCTGCTCGCCGAAGAACCGCTCTACGCGACCAAACGCGCCTTCACGCAGTGGTACGCCAAACATCAGCGCCGCTTTGCCCCCGCACCATCCGTTTCATCCGATACATCCGCTTCTCCATCCGCTTCCGTATCCGCTTCCCCATCCGTTTCTCTGTCCGCTTTCCAATCCGCTGCCGATGTCGCGGTCTGGCGCTCGCAGCGCACGCTTGCCTATAACTCCACCTCCGCGCACCGCTCCGTGATTCTGACCGAACAAGCCCTCATTCAGGGCAAAATCGCCTTCGACATCATCTACGATGACGGGCTGAAGGATTTATCCCGCTACCGTGTGCTGGTCTTGCCGAATGTGGAGATTCTCGATGACGAGCAGATTCGCCTGCTGACAGACTTCGTCCGCGCGGGGGGCGGGCTGGTTGCCACCGAACTGACCTCGCTCTATGACGAATGGCGCCGCCTGCGCCCCGACTTTGCCCTGCGCGACCTGTTCGGCAAGAACGCCCTGCTCGACCTGGGCGATTTCTGGCAAAAACCGACCACCGCCGCCCGATACAACGCCTCCTACGTTCAAAATCCCGTTGGCAGCGGGCGCGTGGCGTACATCCCGAACCTCCTCACCCGCCGCGCCGCCGATTACACCGGCGTCATCGGCGAAGAACCCTACCGCTTCGGCACCGAGCAATGGGAAAACCCGCTCAACGCCACCGACCTGCTCAACGCCATCCGCTGGGCAGCCGGCGGACTGCTCGCCGCCGAAGTCGAAGCCCCCGAAGGCGTGGCAATCGAACTCCTGACCCAGCCAGACGGAACACTGCTCCTCCACCTGCTCAACTACAAACTGGACGCCCCCGTCCCCGAAGCCAAAATCCGCCTGCGCCTGCCCGTTGGCAAACGCGTGACTCGCGCCAGCCTGCTCACCTACCCCGCCGAAAGCGAAATCGAAAGCCCTTTCACCCAAACCGGCGTCACCCTCAAAGCCACCCTCCCCGCCTTCGAGCAATACGCCTTCCTCATTCTCGAATAACCAACCATCAATTACCAATTACCAATCACCAATTACCAATCACCAATTACCAACCACCAATTACCAATCTCCAACCACTGCTTACCACTCACTGATAACTGCCCACTGATGACTGATAACTGCTCACTGATGCCCTCTCCCCTCTCCCTCTCCCCCTCCTTCGGCTTCGGCGACCGCCTCGGTCTTGCCACGCCGGGTCACATCGCCGCCCTGCGCGCCGCAATTACCACTTACCAATTACCACTTACCAATCACCAATTACCCCTCTCCCCCATCTTCGCCCAGCAATCCGTCCGCGAGAACAGCCGCACGGGACGCACCCCCCAGCAGGTGATGGATGACGCCAGACGCGCCGTCGAAGCCGCAAAATGGGATTTGCCCTGGGGCGCGGACGCCGACCACCTGAAAAGCGTGGACGACCTGCCGTCCTTCGTCGCCGCAGGCTACACCTTCTTCACCGTTGACCCTGGCGCACATGTGGACAACGCCGCCGACGGCGCCCCGCTGCCTGTCTTGCAGGAAAAGGCGCGGGGCGTGGACTGGGACGAACTCTCAGCGTTGTATCTTTCTGGGACGGGCGAACAGGCTTGGGGGCGGTTCGATGCGGAGACTCTCCTGCGGGCGGTGGTCAAATATGGGCGGGCAATCCGTCACAGCGTGGAGATGTTCCGTCATCTTTCCGAAATGAAAGCGGATTTCGATTTTGAAATCTCCGTGGACGAAACCGACTCGCCCACCACCCCGCTCGAACACTACTTCATCGCCAGCGAACTGACGCGGGCGGGCGTGCGCTTCACCAGCCTTGCTCCGCGCTTCATCGGGCGCTGGGAAAAGGGCGTGGATTACCTCGGCGATTTGTCCGCGCTGGATGCGGAAATGCAAAAACACGCCGCCGTAGTGTGTCACTTTGGCGCGTACAAACTCAGCCTGCATTCGGGTTCGGATAAATTCAGCGTTTACCCCCTGCTGGCGAAGCATTTCGCGGGGCGCTTTCACGTCAAAACGGCGGGGACGAGTTACCTCGAAGCCCTGCGCGTGCTGGCGGCGCGCGAACCTGACCTGTTCCGCCGCATTTGGGCGCTGGCGCGTGAACGCTACGCCGCCGACCGCGCCACCTACCACGTCTCGGCGGAGTTGGAAAAAGTGACCGCCGCCGACCTGCCAGCCCTGCTGGATGACTTCCACGCCCGCGAGATTCTCCACGTCACCTTTGGCTCCGTCCTCGCCCGCTTCGGCGCGGACCTCAAGCCTGCCCTCGTCAAACACACCGACTCCTACGCCCAGGCCCTGCAAACCCACTTCATCAAACATCTGCGGCTGTTGAATGCAGAAGGATGAATGATGAATGATGAAGGATGAATGCGGAATGATGAATTCCCAATCTCCAATTCCCAATTACCAACCACCAACTACCAACCCCCAATCGCCATGCTCCTCCAAAACTACCGCCCCATCCCCCAACTCGTCACCAAAACCACGCGCATCGAAGTGCCGCGCTTCCCCGTCATAGACGCGCACAATCACCTCGCCGCGCCCTACGGCGGCGCATGGGACGAAAAACCGCTGTCGGAATTGCTGGCAGTGTTAGACGAAGCCCGCGTGCAAAAGTTCGTAGATTTGGACGGCGGCTGGGGCGAAGCCCTGCTGCAAAAGCACCTCGACCGGTTCAAAGCCAAAGCCCCAGAGCGCTTCCAGATTTTCGGCGGCGTGGATTGGGCGCAGTGGCAAACCCTCGGCGCAAACTTCCCCGAATGGGCGGCGAAGCGGCTCGAAGTCCAGAAATCGTGGGGCGCGCAAGGGCTGAAGATTTGGAAACCCTTCGGGCTGAAAGTCCGCGATGAAAAGGATGAACTGGTCAAAATAGACGACCCGCGCCTCGACCCGCTCTGGCAGACCGCCGCCACGCTGGGTTTGCCCGTCATGATTCACATTGCCGACCCGGTGGCGTTTTTCACCCCGCTGGATGAGCGCAACGAGCGCTGGGACGAACTGAGCGCCCACCCCGAAGCGCACTTCCCCAGCCCGCCCTACCCGTCCTTCCACGAACTCATCGAAGCCTTTGCCCGCCTCGTCCTGCGTCACCCGCAGCCCGTCTTCATCGGCGCGCACGTGGGCTGTTACGCCGAAAACCTGGGCTGGGTGTCGAACCTGCTCCAGCGCGCTCCGAACTTCTATGTGGATATTTCCGCCCGCATCCCCGAACTGGGCAGACAACCCTACACCGCCCGCCGTTTCTTCCTCGAGCATCAAGACCGCATCCTGTTCGGCACCGACCATCCTGCTAACGCCGAAACCTACCGCGCTCACTACCGCTTCCTCGAAAGCGATGACGAATACTTCGCCTACGACGCCGACCCCGAAGCCATCCCCGGGCAGGGACGCTGGCGCATCTACGGCTTGTATCTACCGGAGGATGTGCTGGAAAAAGTGTATTGGAAAAATGCGGAGAAGGTTTATCAATGGTAATTGGTGTCTGGTAATTCCCAATTCCCAATTCCCAATTACCAATTACCAATTACCAATCACCACCTGCTGGAACTTAAAACATGAATCACACCTACACCGAAATCAAATCCCAACCCGAAGCCTGGGCGCAAGCCATTGAGCGGACTCGCGCCGCTGCTTTGCCCAACCCCGCCGATTACGAGCAGGTCATCTTCACCGGCTGCGGCTCAACCTACTATCTCTCCCTCGCCGCCGCCGCGCTCTATCAGGAACTGACCGGGCGCTCCGCCCGCGCCGTCCCTGGCGGGGAATTGCTGCTCAACCCGCAAACAGCCCTTGCGCCCGGCAAGACCCTGCTGGTCGCCGTCAGCCGTTCTGGCACCACCACCGAAACCGTCCGCGCTGCCGAACAATTCAAGCGCGAAGGTCGCGGCGATGTGCTGGTCATCAGCAATTACGATGAAGTCCTTTCAACGTATGGCGATATTAACATCACTATACCGAAGGGACAGGAAGAATCGGTTGCCCAAACGCGCTCCTTCGCCTCCATGTATGTTGCCGCCGCCGCCTTTTGCGCCCGCGCCGCCGGACGCGCCGACCTGCTCACAGCGTTGGAAAAACTTCCCGAAGCCGGGAACAGGCTCATGGTCCAGTATGAAGCGCAAGCCCAGGCTCTCGGCGAAGACCTCCGCCTCGACCGCATCTACTTTCTCGGCAGCGGCATCCGCTACGGGCTGGCGTGCGAAGTCAATCTCAAAATGAAAGAGATGACCCTCACCCACAGCGAGCCGTTCCACTTCCTCGAGTTTCGGCACGGACCGATGAGCATGGTCACGCCGAATACTCTGCTGGTGGGCTTGCTTTCGGAGAAAAATTTCAGCCACGAGCAAGCCGTTCTCGATGAGATGCAGTCAAAGGGCGGGCAGGTGTTTTCGCTGGCGGAGAGCGGGGCGCAGGTCAATTTTGAAAGCGGCATCCCCGAACCTGCGCGCGCCGTCCTCTACCTGCCCATTTTGCAACTGATGGCATACTACCGCGCCCTCGCCAAAGGGCTGAACCCCGACAGCCCCCACAACCTGACCGCCGTCATCAAACTCGACCTGTAACCTGGAACCTGGAACATGAAAATTTCTATCGGAAAACTGCGCGGATTGCAACAAATCGCCTCGCCGCGCGGCACCTTCACTGCCCTTGCCCTCGACCATCGCCAGAATCTCCGCAAAGCCAACCCCGCTTTTGTGGAGGACGCCGAACTCAGCCGCTTCAAACTGGACGTCACCGCCGCGCTTGCCCCCTACGGGACGGCTGTTTTGCTCGACCCGGAAGTCTCCGCCGCCCAGGCAGTGGCGCAGGGAGTTGTCCCCAAGGAAGTTGGTCTCGTCGTCGCCGTTGAGTCAACCGGCTACACCGGCGATGCCACCGCCCGCAAAGCGCAGCTCATCCCCGGCTGGAGTGTGGAAAAAGCCAAACGCATGGGCGCATCTGCCATCAAACTGCTGGTCTACTACCACCCCGATTCGCCCACCGCCAGAGAGACTGAAGACTTCACCGCACAAGTCGCCGAAGATTGCCGCAAGCATGACCTTGCCCTCATGCTCGAACCGCTCTCCTACTCGCTCACCGAAGGAAAACTCACCTCCGCCGAAAAGCGTTATGTGGTGGTGGAAAGCGCCAAACGGCTCGTGCCCCTCGGCGCGGATATTCTCAAAGCCGAGTTTCCGCTGGACGTGAGCGAAACCGACCCAAGCCTGTGGCGCGAAGCCTGCGAAGAAATCTCCGCCGCCTGCCCCGCCCCCTGGATTTTGCTCTCCGCCGCGGTGGACTACGAAACCTTCCTTCAGCAAGTCATCACTGCCTGCAGCGCGGGCGCCAGCGGCATTGCCGTTGGTCGCGCCGTGTGGAAGGAAGCCGTGACGATGAAACCCGAAGAACGTCAAACCTTTTTGCGCGATACCGCCCTCGAGCGCCTCTCGCGCCTGACCTCGCTCTGCAACGCCCTCGCCAAACCCTTCACCGACTTCTACGCCGCCGAAGCCCCCTTCGACTGGTACAAAACCTATTGACCTTCGACTCCCCAGCTATCCGACTATCAGGCTACCCGACTATCAGACTATCAAACTATGAGACTATCAAACTATGAGACCATTTGACTTATTGGTTGCTGGCGAAATCAACCCCGACCTGATCCTTTCGGGTAATGTCGTCCCTGAATTCGGTCAGGTCGAGAAACTTGTCAATTCGGCGGCGTTGACCGTCGGCTCCTCCTCCGCCATCTTTGCCTGCGGCGCGGCGCGGCTGGGGCTCAAGGTTGCCTTCATTGGCGTGTGCGGCGCTGACGTTTTTGGGCGCTTCATGCTGGATGAAATGTCAAAGCGCGGCGTGGACGTGAGCAACGTCATCCTCCGCGAGGACGGGCAGACGGGACTCAGCGTGATTCTCAATCGGCATGCCGACCGCGCGATTCTGACTCACCCTGGGCTGATTGCCGAACTACAGGCTGCGGACATCCCCGATAGTTTGCTGGCGCAGGCGCATCACCTGCATGTGGCGAGTTACTTCTTGCAGACCAAACTCCAGCCCGATTTGCCCGCATTGTTCAATCGCGCTCACGTGCTTGGCTTAACCACCTCGCTGGATACGAATTATGACCCCTCTGAAAAATGGGAAGGTTTCGATGACCTGCTTGCCGTGACGAATGTCTTCCTACCCAACGAAGCCGAAGCGAAGTCGCTCACAGCGGCGGCAACTGCCGAAGAAGCGGCGGACAGGCTCCAGGTCAAGGTGGAAGCGGCGGCGATTAAGTTAGGCAAGGCTGGGGCGTTGGGAATCTCGCGGGGGCGGAAAATCCGCGTGGACAGCATTCCTGTCAACGTGATGGATACGGTTGGCGCGGGCGACTCCTTCGATGCGGGTTTCCTCTACGGCTATCTCAACGGCTGGGAGATGGAAAAATCGCTGCGGCTGGCGTGCGTGTGCGGGGCGCTTTCCACGCGGGCGGCGGGCGGCACGGCGGCGCAGCCCTCGCTGGATGAAGCGTTGAAGTTCCTATGATTCTGTGCGTCACCCCCAACCCCGCCATTGACCGCACCCTGCACGTGGACGCGCTGCGTTTGGGCGAAGTTCACCGCGCCAAAGAAACGCTGACAGCGGCGGGCGGCAAAGGTCTCAACGTGGCACGGACAATTCGCGCGCTGGGCGGCTCGTCGTTTTGCATGGGGCTGGTTGGCGGGCACACTGGCAGCCTGCTAGCAGAACTGGCGGAGCGCGAAGGCTTGCCCGCGCACTGGACGCGGGTAAAAAACGAAACCCGCACCTGCGTCATTTTGGTGGAACAGGGCAGAGACGCCACCGTCATCAACGAGCGCGGCGCGGACGTGAGCGCAGACGAATGCCAGACCTTTTTGCGCGATGTGTGGACACAAGCGGAACCTGCTCAACTGGTTTGCCTCAGCGGCAGCCTGCCGCCTGGTTTTGCTTTGGACGATTTTTCCCTGCTGCTGCGCGGACTGGTCGAGCGGCAAAAATCCGTTTGGGTGGATACGAGCGGCGCGGCGCTACAAGCGGCGCTGAATGTGCGCGGCGTGAACATCAAGGTCAATGCCGCCGAGTTGGGCGAAGCGCTGGGATTGGAAATTTTGAACGCAGAGCAGGCGGCAAATGCGGGTAAGCGGTTACTGGAAAACGGCATTTCCTCTGTTGCGGTGACGCTTGGCAGAGACGGCGCGGTATTGGTTACAGAGTCTAGTGCGTGGTGTGCGCGTCCGCCCGCGATTGAAGTCGTCAGCAGTGTGGGCAGCGGCGATGCCTTTTTGGGCGGTCTGGTTTTCGCGCTCGAAGCGGGAAATCCGCCTGAAGTTGCGCTGCGCTATGGCGTTGCGGCAGGCGCGGCAAACGCGCTGCATGTTGGAGGGGGAGTGATCAGGCAGGAAGAAGTTGGGGAATTTTTCCATCGCCTTCCCAAGTCGCTCGCGCTTTGATTGGATGACAAAGACCCTTTATCATGTTCATCACCCTTGACGAACCGCCAACGGCGGGAGTATAGTCACGCAGATTATGGACGGTCTGCTCTCGCTCGACCCTGATCATAGTACCGCTCGAACTCCCAGCCAGTTGGAAACGCTGAGGCAAGTGTAGCCTGCCTCACACAGGTCACCTCCTGCCCCGCGTTCCAATTGACGCGGGGTATTTTATTTCGGAGGTGATATGGGATTGCTTCAAAACACCCTGCCGCCCAGAGAACGCCTCGAGCGTTCGTTCACCTGGGGTGACGCCATCGTCATCCTGTTCCTCGCCGCGCTCGTCTATGGAGGCGCGCGGCTGGCATTCAACGCGCCCGCCGTCATCGAAGGTCCGCAGATTTCGCTGGAGCCGTCCACCCTGCCGTGGTACACCCTGCTCTCAGTGGGACGGATGCTCGCGGCGTACCTCCTCTCGCTGGTATTTACGCTCATTTACGGACGAATGGCGGCATACAACCGCCGCGCCGAATCCATCCTCATGCCTCTGCTCGACGTGCTGCAGAGCGTTCCGATTCTTTCCTTCCTGCCGGTCGTCCTGCTCGGCTTGAGCGCCATCCTGCCGCAGCGCACCGCCGCCGAACTCGCCTCCATCGTGCTGATTTTTACCAGCCAGGCATGGAACATGACCTTCGGCTGGTATCAATCGCTTGCCACCCTTCCCAAAGAACTGCGCGAGGCGAGCGCCATCTTCCGCCTCAACACCTGGCTGCGCTTCAAACGGCTGGAACTTCCCTTCGGCATGATCGGGTTGATTTGGAACAGCATCATGTCGTGGGCGGGCGGCTGGTTCTTCCTCATGGCGGCGGAAATTTTCACGGTCGGCTCGAAAGACTTTCGTCTGCCCGGGCTGGGCGCCTACCTTCACGAAGCCGCCAACCAGAGCGACTTCCGCTCGATTGCCTACGGCTTGACCGCCCTCGTCCTGACCATCGTCGCGCTCGATCAGTTCGTTTGGCGTCCCCTGCTGGCGTGGGCAGACCGCTTCAAAGTCGAAATGGTCGAAAGCGGCGAGCCGCCGACCTCGTGGTTCTACGATTTGATTCACACCTCGAGGTTATTTCTCTGGGTAAATTCCATCTTCGGGAATCTGACGGAACGCTTCGACCGCTGGATGATTCGCCGTGCGCCGATGAAAGCGGACTGGGAGGACGGCGCTTCAAACCTGGACTGGAGGCTGGTTGCCTTCTATGGGCTGATCGGCATCTTCATCCTTTACGGCGGCTACCGCGCCGCGGAGATGTTGGTTGCCGTTCCCGCCTCGCAGTGGGGACAGATTGGCGTGGGCGTGCTGGCGACCTTCCTGCGCGTGAGCGTTTCGCTGGTCATCGCCCTCTTGTGGACGATTCCCGTCGGCGTCGCCATCGGCACGAACCGCCGCGTCGCCGCCGTGCTTCAGCCCATCGTTCAGGTCACTGCCGCGGTGCCAGCCACCGCCGTCTTTCCCATCATCCTGCTCTTCTTCATCAACATGGCGGGCGGGTTGGACATCGCCGCCATCTTCCTGATGCTGATGGGCACGCAGTGGTATCTGCTGTTCAACGTCATTGCGGGCGCCAGCGCCATTCCGCAGGACTTGAAGTACACCTCGGCGTTGCTGGGGCTTTCGCGCTGGGAACGATGGCGCACGTTGATTTTGCCCGCGCTGTTTCCGTACATCATCACAGGCTCCATCACCGCCAGCGGCGGCGCATGGAACGCCAGCATCGTGGCGGAGTACGTCCACTTCGGCGGGCGGACGCTGTTCGCGGCGGGCATCGGTTCGTTGATTTCGCAAGCCACCGCCAGCGGCGATTATCCCTTACTGCTCGCCTCCACGTTGAGCATGATTCTGGCGGTGGTGCTTGTCAACCGCCTGTTCTGGCGGCGGCTGTATAAAACTGCGGAAGAAAAATATCGCATGGAATAAATACCCTCACCCCCGTCCCCTCTCCCATATCGGGAGAGGGGAGAAGCACGGAGTACCTAATGGCAACCAACCTCACCAACACCCCTCTGCTCAAACTGCGCCATGTCCAGCAAATCTACGCCAGCGGATCGAAGCGCTTCACCGCCGTGCAGGATGTCAACCTGACCATCTTCGAGGGCGAATTCGTCGCCCTGCTCGGACCCTCAGGCTGCGGCAAAAGCACTTTACTGCGTATCATCACGGGATTGCAAAAACCCTCCGAAGGCAACGTGTTATACCGCGACCAGCCCCTGCATGGCGTCAACCCGCACGCGACCATCGTCTTCCAGACCTTCGCCCTGTTCCCCTGGCTGACCGTCTTCGAGAACGTGGACCTGGCGCTCAAAGCCCGCAACATCCCGGCGGAGGTCCGCACGCCGCGCGCTATTGACCTGATTGACCGCGTCGGCTTGGACGGCTTCGAGACCGCCTATCCGCGTGAACTTTCGGGCGGGATGCGTCAAAAGGTGGGCTTCGCGCGCGCCATGGCGGTCGAACCCGAACTGCTCTGCCTCGATGAGCCGTTCTCCGCGCTGGATGTGCTTTCCGCCGAATCCCTGCGCGGCGAGTTGATGGAACTGTGGACGAGCGGCAGCATTCCCACCAAAGCAATTCTCATGGTCAGCCACAACATCGAGGAAGCCGTCTTCATGGCAGACCGCATCGTCGTCATGGACAAGGAGCCGGGGCGCATCATCGCGGAGGTGAAAGTGGAACTGCCGCACCCGCGTCAGCGCAAGTCGGATGAATTCCAAAAGGTGGTGGATGAGGTCTATGGAATGCTGGCAGGTCAAACGGAGTCCGAAGCGGTCGAGTTGGGAAGCGCGCCCGGCGAGCAGGGTCACACCCGCGCCCTGCCTCAAATCGCCATCTCCGATCTGGCTGGTTTGCTCGAATATCTCGCGGAACTTCCCACCGACCGGCAGGACATCTACCGCCTGCCCGAAGAATTGAACGTGGACCCCAACCACATCTTCAGCCTGACCGAAGCGGCGGAGATTTTGGGATTCGCCTACGTCGAAAAAGGCGACATCATCCTGACCTCGCTCGGTGAGACCTTTGCCGAAGCCAGCATTCAGGCGCGCAAGGAAATCTTCGCCACGCGCATCCGCCGCCTGCCGCTCTTCCGCTGGTTAACCACCCTGCTGTCTCATTCCGAAAACCGCGCCCTCGACTGGGACGTGATTCAAACCGCGCTGGAACTGGAATTCCCCAAAGAGGAAGCCGAGAAACAACTTGACACCCTCATCAACTGGGGACGCTATGCCGAACTGCTCTCCTACAACGACGACAGGGAACTGGTTTATCTTGAGACGCCGGTTTCGCAGAGCACACCATCATAAATGTCTGTCGGTTTAAGTTGCGGTGATATAATTTGTTGTAAATTTGAAATAAGTGGATGGACGTTACACCTGCCCTGGCGGGCGGTGCCAGGGGAGAACGTCCATCTACGCGGCGTGCAAGAGACGCTCTCTAGCGCCGGGCAATGTGCTTTATCCTTATCCCGAACTGACGTTTTTTACAACCCAATATTCACAGGCGCATGGATGATGAGGCTCGTCCGTGTGAACGACAAAAGCCTTTGCCGAATTTTCGACTGATAGCCTCTACCATCATCCCGCTGGTAGAGGCTTTTCTCTTGTCGCCAGCCAATTTACAGGAGAATATCATCATGGAAAACACATCACAAGCAACTCACAGCATTTCCGCAAAAAACGCCCTGCGCTTCGTCGTCCTCGTTGGCATCGTTAGTTTGTTTGCCGATATGACCTACGAAGGCGCGCGCGCCATTAACGGTCCGTTTCTGGCGATTCTCGGCGCGAGCGGCGCGGTGGTCGGCGTCGTTTCGGGGCTGGGGGAATTGATCGGCTTTTCCATCCGCCTCGTCTCAGGCTATTTCAGCGACAAGACCAAAAGTTACTGGGCAATCACGTTCTTCGGTTACGCGGTCAATCTCATCGCCGTGCCGCTGCTGGCATTGGCGGGTAACTGGCAGATTGCCGCGGCGTTGATGGTCATCGAACGCATCGGCAAGGGCATCCGCGTCCCGCCGCGCGACGCGATGCTCTCCTACGCCACGCATCAGATGGGACGCGGCTGGGGCTTCGGTCTGCATGAGGCGCTGGATCAACTCGGCGCGATTACAGGTCCGCTGATTGTTGCGGCGGTCCTCTATCTCCGCGACGGCTACAAAACGGGATACGCCCTGCTGCTTGTCCCCGCGCTGCTTGCGTTGAGCGTACTGACCGCGGCGCGCTTCCTCTATCCGCGCCCGCAGGATTTGGAAATCAGCCAGACGAAATTAAAGTTTCAGGGATTTTCTAAAGCGTTCTGGTTGTATGTGCTTGCCGCGGCGTTCATCGCGGCGGGCTTTGCCGATTTTCCGCTCATCGCCTATCACTTCCAAAAAGCCTCCGTTGCCAGCGAAACGATGATCCCGATTCTGTATGCCGTTGCGATGGGCGTGGATGCGCTCGCCGCCCTCGCCTTTGGGCGGCTCTTCGACCGCCTCGGTCTGACGACCATGATGCTGGTCGCGTTTCTCTCGGCTTTTTTCGCCCCTTTGGTTTTCTTCGGCAATTTCCCGCTGGCGATGCTGGGGATGGCATTCTGGGGCATCGGCATGGGCGCACAGGAATCCATCATGCGCGCGGCAATCGGCGGGATGATTGCACCAGAACAGCGCGGCACCGCCTACGGACTCTTCAACATGGTCTATGGCTTTGCCTGGTTCCTGGGCAGTCTGTTGATTGGCGTCTTGTACGATGTGTCCATTTCGTGGCTGGTCGCGTTTTCGGTGACGGCGCAACTTGCCTCCATTCCCATTTTCTATTCCCTCCGAAAACGTCCCGAAGGTTGAGAACCTTCGGGACAGTGCGCAATATCTAAGCGCCCATCCGAAATTGTAGAGCAAGTCTCAGACTTGCTCTACAACGCCGACCATCCTCATGCCTGGTGCATCACGGCTTTGAATAACACCTGCCTGTCCACCAGACCGATGGCTTTGCCGTCTGCATCCACGACCACCATCCACTTGCGCTTTTGGGAGAGCATGAGGTGAGCGGCGTCGGTGAGGGAGGTGTCGGGCGGGGCGCTCAGGACTTCGGGCGACATGAGTTGCGCGGCGGTGACGTTTTCAGCGGGGACGGCGCGTTTGCCGCGCAATGCCTGCATGACGCCGCGCTGTGAGGCGGGCTGGACTCTCGTCACCGCGTCCGCGTCGCTGATCAGACCGAGGGGCTGACCCGCCTCGTTGACCACGATCAGGCGGCGGGTGCCTGCCTCGAGGAAGCGGGCGACCACGTCTGCAAGCGGGGCGTCTTCCTCGATGGTGGGAATCTCGCGGACCATGATGTCGCCCAACGTCCGCGCCGCGCCGTGGGGAGCCTTTGCGGCGCGCTTCTTCGCTTCTTCACTGACGACCTGCTTCAACACATCCACGCGCGAGAGAACGCCGATGAGTTTTCCCTGTTCGTCGAGGACGGGCAGGCGTTTGATGCCGTGCTCCGCCATGCGCGCCGCGGCGAGGCTCAACGGTTCATCCCCGCGCACGGTGACGGCGGGCGAGGTCATCACGTCCGCCACTTTGAGCGGGCTGGCGCGCAGACTCTTCAACTCGGCTTGCAGGGTCTTTTCGTCGAGACGCTCGGCGATGGAGAGATGTTGTTCCAGTCCCGCGCGTTCGAGCAGGTCTTCGTCGGTCAGGATGCCCACCACTTCGCCGTTTTTGTTCAGCACGGGCAATGCCTTGAGCAGATGCTTGAGCATGGTCTCCCAGGCTTCGGCGATGGGCGTCGTGTCTTTCAGGGTGACCACCTTGCGGGTCATCACGTCCGCGACGCGTTTGTCGGCGGGAAGCGGGTTGAGATAGCGGTGGGTGTACTTGACCACTTCCACGTCGTCGAGGGTAATCAAGCCTTCGCCCACCATTGGGGCAATGACCTTGAGAGCGGCATTGATTTTTTCTTCGGTGTCAATGACTTGAATGACGAGGGGCAAGTCCACCGAAAGGGTCAGGATGGAGGCGGTGCGGATGACGGAATGCGCCCCAAAGCCGGCGAGTCCGCGCGTGACGGTCGCGCCCGCCAGCCCCTGAGTCCGAAGCGTCTCCAGCAGGGCGGCATAGAGGGCTTTGCCGCGCCACCTGTCGCTTTCGCCGATGTAGATGGTCAGCCGTTTGGCTTTTTTGCCAGTGAGTTGTTTGGGTGACATGGATTCGTCTCCGAAAATATTGGACGCGTAGTCGGCGTTCTCTAACGCCGACAGTACGCGACGCTCAAATGGCTCTTGCCAGGACAATGCCCAGAAAAACCGCCACTCCGCCCAGGAAAGCGCTTCCAAAAAGATTGAGCAAGCCAGGCAGCCATTGGTTGTCGAGAATGAGACTCAGGCTCTCGAAAGTATACGATGAAAAGGTGGTGTACGAGCCGAGAAAGCCGATGGCGAAGAAGATGCGCCAGCGCGGGTCGAGCAGCAGGCGGTCCACGGCGAGAGTCATGAAGAAGCCGAGGATGAAACTGCCCGTGAGATTGATGATGAGGTTGCCGTAGGGGAAGGATGTCCCCAGGCGGTTTGCCGCCCAGAGTCCGACCCAGTAGCGCAGGTTGGCGCCCAAAATCGCGCCGAGGGAAATCAATAAAAACGTCTCCATGTTTTTGGATAAAGTCACCTTTCGGAAGTAATGTAACGCAAGTCTAAGACTTGTGTTACCTGCCACCTTTCGGAAGCGGGTTGAGAGGGAAGAGCGGTAATGGGTGAGGAGATTCTTCATGCGGTTTCAAAATCAGCCAGCGGAGTTGAAACCCCTGCTCAGCGCATGGAAGTTCTGCAGACTGGTGCGCCGAGTCGGTTTCAACCGACTTACACGAACTGAGGCGGGGATTCATCCCCCGCCGAATCTCATTGCTGCCCGCCGAAAATCTTATGATACGCGTCTGCGCCGAAACTGGTTTGGAGGGGCGGGGCTTCGATCAATTTGTAGGTGCGGCGTCCCTTCTCTTTGCGGTCGGCGCGCAGGAAGAGGGCGTTGGGCATATCCTTGTCGTGGAAGCCGCGTGCCAGTTCGTAGAGATGCGTGACGAAGAAGACCTTGACCTTCTTCTCCAGCAAGGCGCTGACGATCTGCCGCGCAATCTCCGAGCCTTCGCGTTCGTTGGTGGCGGCGAAGGATTCGTTGAACAGCACAATTGAGTTGGGCGTGAGGTGATCCACGATTTGGCTCATCCTGCCGAGTTCCTCGTCGAATTTGCCGCTGGTCATTGTACTGTCTTCTTCGCGTTTGTAGTGCGTGAACAGCCCCGTACCGAGGTTGGCGCGGAACGCCTCGGCGGGGACGAACATGCCGCACTGCATCATCAACTGCGCGATGCCGATGCTGCGCAGGAAAACGGATTTGCCGCCCTGGTTGGCGCCCGTGATGATGACGAGGTCTTTGCCGTCGGCGGTTACGTCGTTGCCGACGACTTTTTTCTTCATGGTCAATGCCAGCGCGGGATCGTATAAACCCCTAAACGAAAGTTGTCTTTCACTGGCAGGCGCGGGGTCGGGAAAGGCAATGGGTTCTCCCAATTGCGCCAGCCGCTCGGCGAGATTCAAACAACCAACGTAAAAAGCCAGTTCGGTTCGTAAGGCGTTGAAGAACCCGTCAATGTGATCGGCGGACTGCCCCGCCGCGTCGGCGACGAGATTGAGCCCCTTGTTCCTCAACTCGCCCAGCGCCCGCGCGCCGGCGTCATCGCGGGGGGCAATGGTGTAGGAATACGTCGGCGATTTGCGGGAAAAGACGCGCTTCACCCAATTCTGGTCGTCGTGGTTGGTTTTGCGGAGGACGTAATTCGTTCCCTCGTTGCCGCTCCCCAGTTCGGCGCTGATGAGGATGCCGCGCTTGAACCTCAATCTCTTGAGGTGTTCCTCCACAACGGTGAAATACTCCTCCGTCAATTCCTGCTGAATCATCGCAAAGAACCTGCGGAAGCCTTCGGACTCGAACTCCACAGCGTGTTCATCGGCGATGCGCTTCAACTTGCGGAGCAGGACGACGAACATCTCCAGCATTTCCACCGCGCCGCTCAAAACTCCGCTCGGATAGCGGCTGAAGATTCCCATCCAATGCCTGTGTTTTCGGTCGGTCGCTTCGATGGGCAGACTGTAAATTTCCCGCACAACTTCGGGATGCTGGAGGCTGTCCTTGAGAATAGCCTGCCGATAGCGAATCGCCTCGGGCGAATCGAGACTGGAGAAGATGGCTTTCTTCGCCACATCGAACAGAAACTCATCCCCCTGCGCCATCACGTCGAACAGGACGTTCAATTCCAAATCTTCGGTCAACGCCTTTTCGTTGAACGGGAGTTTGGGCGTCGGCGCAAAGTTGCGGTCGGGGTGCATGAGAAAAACGTTCATGAGGAGATGCGCTCCTTGATCTGCGCGTAGGTCAGGCGGTGTTTTTCGGCGAGCGAGAGCGCATACGCCAGACCGTCGGCGGGCTTGCGGACGATTCGGAACGTCCGCACGGCGGGATTTTCGGGGACGACCGTGCTCACCATGCTGACGGTCTTTTCGCTCAGCGCCGATAACTCGTCAATGAACGTCACCCACACGCACAGCGCGTCCAGTTCCATGACCTTTGCCATGATCTCTTTGCTGAGGAAGACCGCGTCCTGCAAAGTGGTGGAGGCAAAAATCTCGTTCATGATCAGGATGCTGTCGGGCGTGGCGCGGGCGAGAATCTCATGGATGCGCGCCACATCGTCCTCCAGTTTGCCGCGCAGGTTGCGGATGTCCTCCTGACGCTCGAAGTGCGTGTACATCCAGTCGAACAGAAACAACCGCGCCTCCCGCCCCGGCACCGGACAGCCGAGACTGGCGAGATAGTGCAACTGACCGAAGGTGCGCGCAAAGGTGGTCTTGCCGCCCTGATTCGGACCCGAGACGACGATGATCCGTTCGGGACCGTTGAGAGAAAAATCGTTGCAGATGACGGGCTTGTCGGTGTACATCAGGGCGTGCGCCAAAGCGAGATCGAAGCCATCATAGTCGTACACTTCGCGGCTCGCGCCAACCTGCGGATAACAGAATTTCAAGCCTTTGAGTTTGAGGTCGGCGATGAAGTCGAGATAAGCGGCGTAAAATTGAATCTCGCGGTCGAAGACGCGCAGGGTCTCGTCCACGAATGGATTGTGCGCGGCACAAAACTGATCGAGCGCGGCGAAAGGCTTCGGGTAGAGCAGGGCGACGAATTCGAGAATCTTGCCTTCGATGTGATTCATGCCCGAACCTTTGTACAAGTCGGAGAGGTAACTCTTTGCCGCGCCCTGCTTGAACTTTTCGAAGGCTTGCAGCACCTCTACGCTGTAATCCGTCTCGCCCTCGTACTTGCGGACGCTGAATTTGCCCTCTTGAACAATGATGGAGTAGCGCACGCCCGCCAGTCCATGCTTGACCTTTTGCGCTTCTTTGTGCAGGGTTTGGAAGGCGTGCGAGCGGACGTATTCCCTCACATACTCGCGGAAGGACTGCAAGCCGCGCGAGTGCAACTCCGCTTCGTCCAGGGCGTGCGCCAGGCTGGTCACTGCCTCGCAATAGAGCAAAGCCGCTTCCAGAAACCAGCCCTGTTTGTGATGGTGAAACTCCAGGTTTTCCACCATTCCCAGATAACGGCGCACCACCGTCATTTTCTCGGCGAAGGCGTTGACCAGCGTCATCACCGCCCGATTTTCCAAATCCCGAAAGACTTCGTGGCGGTAATCAATGGTCTCGACGCGGCGCAAAGGGTTGTGGAAGAACGGCTTCAGGTTGTAGTCCTTTTTGCGCGCCGTCACGGCTTCGATGACCTGATCCAGATTCAGGTCGGGGAAGAAGTCGGGCTGTTCGGCTCTCTCGTTGGGAAGGGTGTCCTTGTCGAAAAGGATGCTGTGAAAGGTCATGAGGGGATGTCCTGCTTTATTCATCGTAAACAATTTGCAGACGGACGTAAGCCTGTCCTGGCGGACAGTCCAGGGAGAACGTCCGCTACGCGCTGCGCAAATTGGCAAACAAAAAGCCTCTACCGATGCTGTGAATTCGGTAGAGGCTATCAGTCGGGAGGACGGTTATGGCGAGCCTCATCGCCGATAAGATGATGAAATTATTTTATCACATCCAAAGGGTGTGGTTGGCGCGTTTCATTGTACGAAATTCACCCAATACGTCCCCACGGCAATGACGAGGATGATTCCCAGCGCGCGGCGGACGTTTGCGCCCGAAAACCGCACCGCGCCGAGTTGGCTGCCAATCAGCGCGCCAATCAAACCGACAAGCAGCAGGGGAAATCCAAATTCGCCTAACGAGAACGTGCCGTTTGTGATTCGTCCAATCAAGCCGCTGACCGAGTTAATGGCAATAAACGCGCCTGCCGAAGCGGCGGCTTGTTTGGAAGTCCCCCAGCCAGCCAGGATGATGAGCGGCGAGAGGAAGATTCCGCCGCCGATGCCGATCATGCCCGAAAGCAGACCGATGAGCGCGCCGCTCGTCAGCGCCGCCCAAAGCGGGACGGGGCGCGGAGTCCAGTCCGATTTATCGGAGAGGACGGGGAAGAAGGTCATGCGCAGGGCGAGGTAGGTGAGAACGGCATAAAGGAGGTTAAAGTAGGTTTGCTCGGTCAGTTTGAAGGTCCCGCCAAGAAACGCCGCAGGAATGGATGTCAGCAAAAAGGGGATGAGCAACTTCGAGCGGAAATGTCCCGCGCGGAAATAACTGAGGAAGGAAACGGTCGAGACAAGGATGTTCAACACCAGCGCCGTGCTCGACATGACGTTGGCGGGGATGCCGAAGAAACTCATCGAAAGCAGGTAACCCGATGCGCCGCCAAAGCCCGCGCTGGAATAGAGGACGGCAACAAGGAAAACAAGCGCGTAAAGAAGCGAATTAGGCACGCCTGAATTGTATCATCCAACCCCAAAGATGATAAAACACCGCCGCGCTGACGAAGCCAATGGCGAGGTTGTTCGTCCAGAGCGTGAGGGCAAGAACGAGGATGGCGGTCAGCCAGTTGCGGGCGGTACGTTCCAGGTCGCGGGAGAGCAGGAAATGCTGCCAGCCGACATACGCCAGCAAAACGCCCAGCACAGGGAAGGGGACGAGGCGAAAGACGTTCATCATCGTCTGCCCGCCAAAGACCGCTAAAAGCAGGAAAGCGATTCCCATCATCAGCGGGGCGCCGCCCGAACGCGCCCCGAGGCGGTAGTGCGCCGTCAGCCCGCCGCAGCCGTGACAGACGGGGATGCCGCCGATGAGCGAAGCGATCAGGTCGTTGAAGCCCATCGTCAGCATGAGTTTGCGCTCGGTGACGTGAGCCGCTTTCTCGTCGAAGTATTGACGCGCCGCGTCGGCAGTGGCGTAGATGGAGTTGCCCAGGCTGAGCGGAATCTGTGGCAGGGCAAGCAGGGTGAATCCCAGCCAGAGTTCATCCCAAGTGGGGACGAGCGGAAGCAGGCGCGGCAGAGTGATGCGTAGGGTGAGGTCGGGCAGACCGAGGTAGAGGACGGCGGTGACGATGCCGAAGCCGAAGACGCCGAGCGAGGCGTATTCTTTGCGATAGAGGATAAAGATGAGGAGCGCAATCAACGCGCCGATGGAAAGGATCAAATTCCAGGGGATGCTGATTTGGGCGACGGGCAGGGCGGTTTCCCAGCCTTTGGGGGTTTTGGTCACCAGCCCCCAAGCGGATTTGAAGAGCAGGTACGCCAGCCCAAGTTGGATGCCGCGCACGACGGGTTTGGGGAAGAGGCGGTGAACCCATTTGTCCACGCCGAGCGCGCCCATGCTCAAAAAGGCGACCGCGTTCCAGATGGCGCCGGTGATGATGACCGCAGGCGCCAGCCCCATTGCCAGGGCGAGCGCGGAGACAGACTTGAGCGGCTGGACGGGAATGGGCAGGCGATAGACCAGCGCGGTGACGATGTACGCCAGCCCGATGCCAAAGAAGGCGGCGGCGGCGTCCATGCCATTCAAGGAAATGAGCGCCAGCACGAGCGGAAGCATAACGCCCAGGTCTGCAAGGGAGCCGGAGAATTCGGCGAGGGTGAAGGTGAAGGGGTTGCCTTTAGTTAGTCTCATAGTCGGATAGTCTGATAGTCTCATAGTCGGATGGTCTCGTAGTCGGATGGTTGGCAGTTTTATCGGTGGGCGTGGGCGGATAGGAGGTCGGGGAGGGCGAAATGGGCTTCGGTAATTTTTTGGTAGTAGCCGCCATGAGCGCAGGTTTTGCACAGGGTCAAGCCGTTTTGTTTAACTTCTCGCTCGTTGATGATTTCTTCGCCGCACACGTCGCAGTTGACGCGCACGCCGGGGCGCGAGACGATGGCTTCGATGGGCGTGTTCAACGCGACGGGCGTGACGGTGAACATCTCGTCATCGGGCATGACCTGATAGGCTTGCATTTGGGCGAAGTAGTGACGAGGCTCATCGGGAGCGTAGGCATACGCCTTTTGACGCACGTCCAGCGCGGGGGCGACGCGCACGGCTTGACCCGTGAGCGTATCCACGAAGACGGCGGCGGTCTTGCCGTAATCTTCCACGCGCAGAGTGCGATGCCCAACCGTGCAATCGGTGGCGGCGATGATGCCATCCGCAAAACAGCCGTCGGTCTCGACGATGACCAGCAGGCGCTTTTTGGGCGGCGGGGAATCGAAGCCGAGGGTTTTCATGCCGAGCAGTCCCAGCCGCACACCGAGAATTTGGCGCGGGCAAAGGTGGGAGTGGTGGCGGGAGGATTTTTCGAGGTAGTCTGATAGTCTCATAGTCGGTAGTCTCCTGCTTCCCTCACCCCTGCGCCCCTCTTCCAAACTTGGGAGAGGGGATGGGGGTGTGGGTGTAAAAAAACGCCGTCTCGGAAAAGAGACGGCGCAATACGAGCAGGCGGCGGGTCTCCTTTCCAAATTCTCCCCTCTCCCTCTGGGAGAGGGACAGGGTGAGGGCGGGGGGCAAAAGCGTTTCCGCTTTTACCTGGTAGGGCGAAATTAATTTCGCCTTACTGTCCTGCCGCCATGGCAGCGCGAAATGAATTTCGCGGTACGGTAGGCGGTCAGGCTTCGGAGAGATGACTTTAGTGTAGCAGAAAACGAGCAATTTGCAGAGTGATGGATGTCACCGGCGCAGTCACAAGGGCTGTCGGGGTTTTCCTGACGTGCGCGAGCATCGCATTTCTTCCCTGATACAATTACCGGCGCCCAGCCCTTTTGTGCGCTCCAGGGGTATTCCCGCTTGCCGACATTCATTACAAACATGAACCTCATTGACCGCATCTCCGCCATTTACCGCGAAACCTTCGGCTACGCTCCCGCGCACATCGCCCGCGCGCCGGGACGCGTGAACCTGCTCGGTGAACACGTGGACTACAACGACGGATTTGTCCTGCCTGCCGCGATTGACCGCGCCACCTATATCGCCTTCTCCCCGACGAATGCGCGTCATTCGACGCTCGTGGCTGTGGACTTCAACCAACGAGCCTCCTTCTCCCCCGATTCCGTTCCGACCAAAACCCAAGCCGATTCCTCGCCCCTGCCCGACTGGGCGCACTACCCCGCCGGCGTGATGTGGGCGCTGATGGAGGAAGGGCTGCCCGTCCCATCCATGAACGCCGTTTTCGCCTCCGATGTGCCGCGCGGCGCGGGCTTGAGTTCATCCGCTTCGGTGGAGATGGCGTTCCTGCTTGCCTGGCAGACTTTGGGCGGCTGGACTCTGCCTCCCATGCGGCGCGCCCTGCTTGGGCAAAAAGCCGAGAACCGCTATGTCGGCGTCAACTGCGGCATCATGGATCAGTTTGCCTCCGCCTGCGGCGTGGAGAACAAACTGCTCCTGCTCGACTGCCGTTCGCTCGAATGGAAGACCCTCTCGCTGCCCCAGGATGTGTCCATTGTGATTGCCGATACCGCCGTGCGGCGCAAACTCACATCGGGCGAATACAACCAACGCCGCGCCGCCTGTGAAGCAGCAGTACGCCTACTGCAACGAGATTTGCCGCACATCCGCGCGCTGAGAGATGTCAGCGTGGAGGAGTTCAATCGTCTGGCGGGCAAACTGCCGGCGGAGATCGAGAAGCGTGCGCGTCACGTGGTGGAGGAGATCGAGAGGACGAGGCAGGCTGAGGCGTTGTTGGAAGCGGGGAACGTCCGTGCGTTTGGCAGGTTGATGAACGAGTGTCATGTCAGCCTGCGCGATCTGTACGAAGTCTCATGTCCCGAATTGAATGCGATGGTGAGCATCGCTCAATCGCTGGAGGGATGTTATGGAGCGCGTCTCACGGGCGCGGGCTTCGGCGGCTGCACGGTGAATTTGGTGACAAGGGAAAAGGCGCATGAGTTTTCCCGCGCGCTCGCGGAGCGATACGAGGCGGAAACGAACCTGCACCCCGAAATCTACATCTCGCACGCTTCCAACGGCGCAGAGTTGCTCAAATAGTTTCGGCTCTTTGGGATGGGGACATCTTCTAACCACGGAGACCACAGAGAGACAATTGTGAAAATCTCCGTGTTCTCCATGCGTTCTGTGGTAAAGCAGTTTTTTACCCCACTTTTGCTGCCCTGCAACGGTAAGAGCCTCAACCCGGATTGAACAGATTAGGCGGATGGCGCGGATTTTTTTTTTTAAACATCAACGAAATCCGCTGAATCCGCGACATCCGCGCTGAAAATGAACGTTGCTCGAAATTCGTGCGGTAGAGAAACGGAGAAAAGCTTGATTCGCTGCTCTGCGCCAATCTTCGCGAATTTTGAACGAATTAGCGCAGAGCAGCGTGGATTAGTGAAATAAAATCAGGTACGGAATCCGCCTTCTGTTCCGGGCGCGACGCCATTCTCCAAAAGCCTTACACCCGAAGTGACGTTATTCAGAGACTTGAACGCAAGGTGTGTCTGGATATGAATCCATGTATCAGGAATTGAGCGGCGGCTGAGAGACGCGCCGCTCATTTCGTGTGCAATTTTTTCGTTACTTTTGTTTCAGCAATCTTGCCGAATTTCCCATGATGCCAATATCGGGCAGAGATTGCGCGGCGGCGGCGAGCACGGGCGGGAGAAATCCCATTGCCGCCAGAGATAACCCCACAAGGTTGTAAAGAGTGGTGAACGCCAGGTTCATCTTGACGACATTCATGGTGCGTTTGGCAATCTTCAAAACATCAGGGACTAAATTCCAATCTTCGCGCATGAGGGCGATGTGCGCCGCTTCGATGGCGACATCTGTGCCTGCCGTGCCCATGGCAATGCCCACGTCGGCTTGAGCCAGCGCGGGCGCGTCGTTCACGCCGTCGCCGATCATGACGACCGTGTGCCCCTTTGCCTGATATTCCTTGACCACATTGATCTTGTGCTCCGGCAGAAGATTGGCGCGGCAGGAGACGCCCAGTTTTTCTGCCAGTGCGGAGGCGGTTCTTTCGTTGTCGCCGGTCAACAGTTCAATATGCCGAATGCCAAGCGAGCGAACCTCAGCCAGCGCATTTGGCACTTCGGGACGCAAGGTGTCTGCCGCCGCAAGAATACCCACCAATTCGTGATTCCGTTCCATGAACAAGAGCGTCTTGCCCTGTGCTTCCAATTCTGCGGCGATGGGTAGCGATGCGGCAGAGGGAACCATGCGCCGGTTGCCGATGCGAATCGTTTGATTGTTGATGATTGCCTGTACGCCCTGTCCGGGGATGGCTTCGAATTTTTCAGGCTCGACCAGAGCGGCGTTCTCCTCACGCGCAAGAACGCGCACTGCTTCCGCCAGCGGATGTTCGGAGTAGCGTTCGGCGGATGCGGCGAGACCGAGCAAATCAGTCCGCGATAACTCATTCAACGGAACTACATCCGTAATTTGCGGCTGACCGAGGGTGAGCGTGCCGGTTTTATCCACCAGCAGGACATCGGCGCGCGCAAGCGATTCAAGATACTTGCCGCCTTTGATGAGCAGTCCACGTTTGGCGCTGGCGCCCACCGAGGCGAGCATGGCAACCGGCGTTGCCAGCGCAAAGGAGCAGGAGCAGGCAACCAACAGGACGGCGGCGGTGGATAATGGATTTCGGGTGAACAGGAAGGTCAGCCCCGCAATCCCAGCGACCACCGGCAGATACCATGCGCTGAATTGATCGGCGATTCGTTGGACATCGGCGCGGTGCGCTTCCGCCTCCTCCACCATTTTGATCACGCGCCCGAAGGTTGTATCTGCGCCAATCCGTTCCGCGCGGATGCGCAGACTGCCGAGTTTGGCGATGGTGGCGGCAAATACATGCGTTCCGCTGGCGGCTTCGACGGGCATGGATTCGCCCGTGATGGCAGATTGATCAATGGTCGCCTGCCCGCTGATGACTTCGCCGTCCACCGCGATTCGTTCGCCGGGACGCACAATCACCGCCTCGCCTATGCGGACCTCCGAAACGGGCACCTCGACCTCAACCCCCTCGCGCTCCACGCGGGCGGTTTGCGGGGCGAGGGTGGTCAGTTCCTTCACGGCGCGGCGGGCGGATTCGGTGGTGAAGTTCTCCACGTAATCGCCGATGCGCATGAAGACAACCACAAGCGCCGCCGTAACCCATTGACCCACCGCCAGCGCGGCAATAACGCCGACCGTCATCAGAGTATGTGAAATGACCTGTCGGTTCAATGTGGCGCGGATGACGTTCCGAAAGACAGGGTAGCCGCCTGCAATGACGAACACAACTCCCAACGGAAAGGGAATCAGGTCATTGAGAAAATCGAACCAGCCCAAGCCTTCGCCGAAGATGACCACACTCAAAATGATGGCGAACACGCTGATCAGCAAGAGCGTCAATCGGCGGTTGAAATCTTGCGCTGAGCGGGTCGAAGCATCGCCCATCGAAACAGGATCAACTTTGGGTGAGTCCGAAGCCGGCACGTCATATCCCGCCCCCCGAACGGCGGCGCGGATGGCGAGCATATCCACCTGCGCGGGGTCGAGTCGCACGACGGCTTTTTCAGCGCCGAGAAAGACATTCACCGATTGCACGCCAGGCAGTTTTTCGATGGCGTGTTGGACGTGCTGAGTGCATTCGGCGCAGTCCATCCCTTTGATGGGAATTTCGAGGGTTTGTAAATCAGCCATTGGGGGAATCCTTTACGCCATAGCGCGAGCAATATTATCTGATGTTACGCACCGTCCCGAAGGTTTTGGCTGGAAAATAGGTGCAATTTGCGAGAACCTTCGGGACGTTTCGCCCCGAGTTATTATTTTTAGATTGGCAGGGTGAAATGAAACGTGCTTCCCGTGCCCTCACCGTTCGACTCCACCCAAATTCTCCCTCCCTGCGCTTCGACGAGGGCGCGGGCAATCGTCAAGCCGATGCCGCTCCCGCCGCCCGCCTGTCGTGAGCGGGATTTGTCCACGCGGTAGAAACGGTCGAAGATGTGGGGGAGATGTTCGGGCGGAATTCCAATGCCTGTATCGCGGACGGAGATTTGAATCTCATGGTTGATGCGTTTGGCAGAGATCGAGACTTTGCCGCCTTCCGGCGTATATTGAATTGCATTGCTGACGAGATTGGTCAACACCTGCACCGTGCGGTCTTCGTCGGCGAGGAGGGGCGGAAGGTCGGGAGTCAGGTCGAGGTCCAGAGAGATGCGTTTGGATTGGGCGTGAAGCGCGAGTCGCTTGGTCACGGTCTGCACGAGGGAGGGAACGTCCAAGGGGCGAATATCCAATGGATAAGCGCCCGCTTCGACACGGCTGAGTTCCTGCAAATCATCCACAAGACGATTGAGACGCTCCGCCTCAGCGTGAATTTGTTGAAAGGTGTCGTCCTCGGCAGGCAAGACGCCGTCCATCAATCCTTCCATCGAACCTTTGATGGCGGTGAGCGGCGTGCGCAGTTCATGGCTGACATCGCCGATGAGTCGGCGGCGCATGGTCTCGACTTGATTTAATTTTTCAGCCATCTCATTGAATCGCTGGGCGAGCTGCGCGAGCTCATCATTGCCTTTCACCTGCACGCGTTCGTCATAACGTCCCGCCGCAATACGTTGGGTAGCGTGCGACATTGCCAGCACAGGCGCGACAACGCTTCTGCTGAATAAAAAACTCAATGCAAGCGCCGCTGTCATGGCGGCGAGCGTGGCATACATCAACGCTTCGTTGAAACTGGCGCGGAAGTCGGCATACAGTTGCGGCATCGAAGAGGTTCCGCCCATCATCTCGTTCATCATTTCGCTGCCCATCATTGACCCCATGCCCATCATGTGACGATTGAATGCCGACGGCAGGATAAACTGACTGGCGATGAACAGAACCGCTATGTCCACAACGATGATGACCAGGTACGAAAAAAATATTTTTGCGCCCAAACGGCTTCGCAAAGATGCGTTCATAATGGTTCGTCCTCGAAACGATAGCCAACGCCGCGCACGGTGGCGATCAAATCGTCGCGTCCAAGTTTTTGCCGCACATGCCCAAGATGCACATCCACTACGCGTATCTCGCCAAAATATTCGCCGCCCCACACCTTTTCGAGCAGTTGTTCGCGCGTCAGGACGCGGCCGTGATTTTCAGCCAGGGCTTTGAGCAAATCGAATTCGATGGCTGTCAATTCGACGGGCTTTTCATCCACGCTGACTTTGCGTGCGTCCACGTCCATGCGGACGTGCTTGAACGACAGCACGCTTCTTTCCCCGCCCAAGCCTGCTCCTGTTTCGATGCGCCGCAACGCCGCCTTGACTCTTGCCACCAACTCGCGCGGACTGAACGGCTTGGTCACATAATCGTCCGCGCCGACGGTGAGCCCGACGATTTTGTCCGTCTCTTCGGTCTTTGCCGTCAACATGATCACGTACACGTCCGATTCACGGCGCAGGCGCGAGAGCAGTTCGATGCCGTCCATGCCGGGGAGCATGATGTCGAGAATGATCAGGTCCGGCTTGAACGCCCGCGCGGCTTTGAGCCCGGCATTCCCATCCGACGCCGTGAATACCTCGTATCCTTCGGGCTTGAGATACGCGCTGACCAGTTTGGTAATGGAAGGCTCGTCGTCAATGACCAGGATTTTCGCCATGTTGTGATTTTACCTGTAAAGGCATATAAAAAGGGTGCGTCGCACCTTTGCGTTTCAGCGGTGCGACGCACTGTATCGAGTGGGGCGATTACTCGTATTCCGCCTCTTCAATGAACGTTCCGTGCCAGGTGTGCAGGAAAACCTGTCCGCTGTAACCGTTGACGCTCAACATGCCGATAATCTTGCCGTCCTTCTCGAAATCGAGGGTGTAATAACCGTAAAATTGGGTCGGGTGTCCGACGGTTGCGCCTGCAAAGTTCGCATCGAGATACTTTTGGGCGTACTCCATCGCCTGTTCGGGCGTGACGGTCATCTCGGCAGTGACATCAGCAGGTGCCGCGCTGTTCCAGCCTTGCATCATACCGCCGCCCATCATGCCGTAGCCGCGTCCACCCACACCTGCACTTGCGCCAGGTGCAAGTGTCATATACTGGTGGTTGAGTCCGCTGTATTTCAGGTTCCACATCATGTTGGGACCGTGTTCGGGATAGGCAGTCTGCGAAACGGGGTCAACGAGCAGTTCGAACGCGCCGATGCCCGTGCTGGCTTCCTTGACGATGACATAACCGCCGTTATCGAAGATCATGACCTCGGCGATTTCCAAGTCGGGGTTGTTGAGATTTGCCAGGTATTTTTCGGCGGCGGCTTTTGCCTGGTCAATGGTCAAGGTAGGGAGGTTGGCGTTGTTGTAGCCGTAGCCGCCCATCATGCCGGGTCCGCGACCGTTCATCATTCCGCCGTAGCCGCCCATCATGGCGGGTCCGCGTCCGTTCATCATCCCGCCATAGCCGTATTGCCCGGCAGGAGCATAACCATTTACGTTATTCCAGCCGAACATCATCGAAGGACCGAAAAAACTTGCGCGGGCGTACATGCTCCCGGCGAAAAAGACGACTGCCGCTGCTGCGATCACTGCAAGGACGATCAGGGTTGTGCTTAGAATTTTGTTCATTTCTGTGGTCTCCTTTCACACGTCTGTGTGTTGTTTTATGACCACAGTTTACTTTTGCAGATTGAAGGCGTCGTAAAGCGAATTTGAAGATTTGGTAAAGATTATTGGCTTATCTGCAAACGATGAACGGACGTTAGAGAACGTCCTCTACTCATCATCCTCTTCCTCGTCATCCAAAAATTCCATCGGCGGGGTGAAAGGCGGTTCGTTGGGGTCGTAGCGTTTGGGCGTGGAAGGAGGCGGGATGTTGCGCGTCCAGCGGTGGCGGTCTTTCATGTATGCGATCATTTCCTGATGAAGTTCATCGTCCTCCCCCCAGCGTTCGAGCCGCTGAATGTTCTTCTTGACCCAGTCGGCGGGCTCGCCGGGTTGACCGTCGTCCTGGTCGAGAAAACTCCAATCCACGATCGCGGCGGCGGGTTTGGGCTGCGCGGGCGGCAAAGCGGACTCGAATAGATTCGCCAGTTTCTTATCAATCGTGGGGCGGTAGCGCGCGGCTCGTTCCTTTTGATTCTCATTGCGGACGCGCTGTACTTCATCCTTTGTCTTTGGCGCGGAAGGATCAATGAAATCCATCATGCGGTCATAGCGCGAGCCGTCGCCCGCAGGCGGAATCCACGGGATGCGGTGAGCATTGTCGCGCCACCAGACGACCTCCGCCAGCAGGCGCCGGGCTTTGTCATCGTTGAAGCGCGAGCATAATTCCCCCAGCGCTTCGGCGGCGTCGGCAAAGAAGCCCAGATCGGCATACTGCCAGCCGATCCAATGCAGGGTTGCCTGTGGGTCTTTGGCTTTTTGGACGGCGTCGGCAAAAATCGCCCAGGCGTAATCGGTGCATTCCTCCTCGCCGAGACAATACGCGCCGAGCAGTTCCATCTTGCCGTCTTCGAGAATCGGGCGCACGTCCTCCGGTCCGCCGCGTTCCATCATGGCTTCGTATTTTCCGTCCCAGCGGCTCATGAAGCGAAACGAAAGCGCCAGCCTGCGCCGCTGCTGCCAGGGGCGGTCGTCCCACTCGTCAATGTTTTGCTGAATGGCAACGCGGTTGTCGTAGATGCACCACTCGTCGCAAAAGAGTTCGTACACCAGGTCGCTGGCTTCCTGGCAGTCGGGGAACAGCGCCAGCACATCGAAACATAACGCCGCCGCGTCGGCTTGCCCGCAATACCACTGACCGATGTCACGTGCGCGGGCGAGGGTTTGGTAAACGTAATCGGGGTAGATGGTCATCAGAATAAACTCGGTTGCGCGGGCAGGTTCGAGAATCCTGCGGATCTTTCCTTCAGCCAATCGGGCAGTTTCACAGGCGGTTCATTGAACGGATGCGGGAACGGCAATGCGCCGGGCGTTTGGGTCATCGCAATTTTACCTGTAAACCCCTTCAATTCTCATCTCCGACTTTGGGCGGAGGTTTGTTTTCTCGCATTGTCCGATGTCGTGGAATGACGGATAGTGCATCCTACCGATATGATTTCCTTGGCATTGCCGATGACCAGACCGCTGTCCGCGAGGGATTGGGGATGCGGTTGGCGCTCGAAGCCGATTACCAGAAATAATTCAAAACCTGTAATGGGAGGCAAGTTTCCGAATCGAGAAAATTTCCGCCGCAGGGCGATCCTTCCCTCGCTCTTTCCGGCCGGAGGACTAATCCGGCTGGAAACAGGAGCAGTTGGAAAATCGCTCTTTTTTCATACCGCGATGAGAGCAGGCAGGATTGAAAAACACTCCGCCTGCATGCTACGCTTCGTTTCAGAATAACGATTCAAATAGAGAAACGAACAGAGATGGAGAAACGGATCCTAATCGTTGTTTTGGGAAACTCCTTGCTGATGGATAGCGTGGCAAGTAATTTACGGGATGAACTGGCGTTAACCGTTATGCGGAAGGAGATTTCTTGCATAAACAGCAGGGAACGCTTGAAAGCCATCCAGCCTGATTTGATTATTTTCGAGCTGGATGCTCCGCGCCCGTGCACCATCTTGTCTCTGCTCAGCGAACAGCCATCTGTTCGTTTAATTGGAATTGACACAAATTGCAGTCGTGTTGTCGAAATTGTGAGCGCTCTCCATTTCATTGAAAGCCTGACGGAGTTCAACCAACTGATACAGCTCAATTTGACACAAAAGAAGGAGGCGGAAGAAGATGGGAAAAGTCGTGGTGAAGCGTGAAGATGAAATCCCACTTTCCCCTGGCTTGTCGAAGATCGTATCCACTCATCAGGACCGTCAACCATTCGTTTTCTTCCTCGGCAAGCCTTGATCTGGAAGGTCCTGAAATCACGAATAGGAGAAATAACATGAAACGCTGGTTTGCCTTTCTAATTTTGTTTGCCATGTTGTGTGCAGTGGTGCCTGCGAATGCTCAAAACACGGATCCGTATGCATACCAGGTCACACGGCAGCAAGCCGTCCTGTTCGACCAACTCAAGCCGGTGGGGCGTGCAGAGTATTGGAACACCAGGGAAAATTTCATGGTGCAATTGAGTTTGCAGGACGGCTGGACGGTTACGGAGATACAGCTATACGCGGGCGAGGCGCTGCCTCCCACGAATAAGGCGGGTCAGCCCGTGATGGGAAAATTCAACTGTGTTCGTACGTATGCAAGCAGGAAACAACAGAACGTTTTGATTCAGTGCAATCTGGATGATGAAATGAATTTCACCTGGGGAGGCAACCGCACAATCTATGTGGCTCTTCACGGTGAAATGACACAAATCGCTCCAGCAGGCACAGTTACAACGCTCCAGTCTCGTTCATTTTGGATGCTGCCGGTCAATGAAGCGGGAGTGCTTCAAAGTTATCTGAAATGGCCCAAAACCAAATGGGGCGGCTACTTTACCACCGTTTTGTACCACCCTCAGCGCGGTCACTTTATCGATTCGCCGGTGGCAGGCATTACCTATAGGACCCCAACCAACTGGGGAACCACCGACGCCAGCGGTGCTTTCGATTACTTCCCCGGCGAGCGTGTGGATCTGTGGCTGGGTCCGATTTTCCTGGGCAGCCCGATTGCCGATCAGAAGATTTCCCCGCTGGATATTTTCGCAGGCGCCGATCTGAACGATGTCCGGGTTGTCAACATGGCTCGTCTATTACAGAGCATGGATGCCGATGGCGCACCGCAGGCGGGCATCAATATCACTTATGATGTCACTGCCTGCCTGAGTGCTGCCATGATGGAAATGGACATCAGCGAGGTGGACTTCAGCGATGGCTTCCTCGTGGATGAATTGATCAATACCACCATTGCCCAGTGTGCCGGCAACACCAATGTAAGCCTGGTCGCCGTTTCGGCAGAGGATGCCATCGCCAACCTGGATCGGTCCACCAATGGCAACATGTTCCGTAAGAACATTTCTCGAACGCCAAACCTGATCAGTTCCAAATCCAAGTTGGATATCATGGGTGTCTGGTTCCCAGCCCGCAAAGCGGATGGTTCGCCAACCGCCATCGAATACTACGATGAGAATGGCAATTTAATCCGCACGGCGATGGATGCGAAACCTATCATTGTGACCTATACGGATAGTGTGCCGGAAACCGGTGCCGAGGATATCTTTGCCGCGATCTCGCGGGACGATGGTAAAACTTTCAAGCGCGTAAATCTCTCCCGTGCGGCAGATAAATCATCCTTTACCCTGGCAAATGGACAGCCATACTTTGGCGACGCTAAAAAACCAGTGGTACAGGTCAAAAACAACAATATCCTCGTAGCCTGGACAAGCAAATTCTGCAACAGCGGCAAACCTGCCTACACCATCAGCCTTGAAGATGACTATATCTATGACGATCCGTATTATCAGGAAGATATTTGGGGCGTGGGCGGTCCGCAGCGTTCTGTGGATTACACCGAGCAAGGTTTCCCTGAAGTGGGCGAGATTCCCTTCAGTTGTGTCTGGGTGGCGCGCGGCACCATTGTGACACAGGCAATGATCAACAGCGGCGGGTTTTGGGGCAATTACCAGGTCGGCGATATCGTGTGGTTTAAGCCCGAACGCTTGACATCCGGGCGGCGTGATGCCAATCAGATTTTTGCCGGAGGCGCAGATGGAGCCGGCTTTGCCATCGTCTGGCAGGAAGATCCGGAAGGGCTCATGCCCGGCAGCGCAACTGGACCCGGCGAGGGCTGGAGCGGCGCCACTGCCAACCACAAAACGGATATCTGGTACAGTTACATCACAATGGCGGATTTCAACAAGGTGGACTTGAACTTTGTAGAAGGTGGAGACCCTCTGCATGACGATTCAGAGATTGTGGGACGTCCTAAAGCGCTGGTGCCCATGTCCCTGCCTGTCCGCCTTTCTGACAATGATATCGTTTCAACAGATAACATGATGGTCGAACTGGATCCGGTTACCGGTTACCCGATTACAGACGCCAACGGCAACTGGATCAGAATCAACAACCCGGATGCCGATGGTGACGGCTCGGGCACCCATGCCTACGGCTATATGATTGACGGGTTGTGCGAAAGTTTCTACGAATTCGTCAATCAACAAGGTGTTTTGAAGAAAGCATGTGTGACTGCTGACCAACGTTTGCTGGACGGCGACACCGGCGCTTCGCGTCCCAACCTGAACCTGCAAACCTACACCCGGCCGGACGGCACCAAAAGCGCCTGGGCAATTGTTGCCTATGAAGAGACTAAAGGATTGGGCGCAGGCAATCCGGCGCATACGGGCGAAGGCAGTTACGGCGATGAATATACACCGGAAGAGGGAAAGAACGTCATCTACCATACCTTTGACTTCCGCAACCCCGATAAAGTCAGCGCCGGGCACATTGTCAATTTGCCTGAGACGGATGAAAACGGCAATCCCATCTATGTAACCGACGAGAATGGGAACCTGATTCTCGATTTCCTCGGTAGACCGCAACTTGCATATGAAAATGCCCGCCGTCCGCGCTTTATCATGCAGAGCAAGAGCGCCATGGGACCATCACGGACGGTCATGGTCATCCTCTATAAGGAAGGTCAAGATGGACAGGGCCGCCCGTCTGACATCATGATGCGGCGTGTGGTTGTGCCTCTCACCGACCGAAGCGTGGATAATCCGTATCGCTTCTCGAATTTCGTGCCGGGCGCTCAGAACGTAAGTACGGTTACCCCCACTGTTGTCACCGAATCTAGCGGCGATCCTCTCTCCGACGATCCATGGGGGGCTGTCAAAGTGGTGCGCTGGCAGCAGACCCCGGCCGATTTGAGCCATCGTTCGTCCGCCAATCCCTATGAGGATGCCCGCGCTCACCGCGGCGATATCAATGGCGATTTCCTCGTCATCGGTTATACCTACACTCCTAACTGGGCTGCTTACCGCAACGGCAATGACAAATATGACTTCTATGTAAGGCGCTCTTATGACGGCGGGCAGACCTGGACGACTGATCCCAATGGCTCTGGCGTTACCCACTGTAACACATTTACCGACCCGCTGACAAAGATAAAAACAGAAGTGTGCAACTACTATGGACCAGGTCAGTTCGAACAGGCGCGCAATGTCTCCCGCCTGCCCAATAACAAGATGAGCGTCATCGAGCCTCGCATCGTCGGCACGCCGGGAACCATTAAGAATCCGGATGGTTCACCCACGGGAAAACCTGAGGATATCAACAACCCGAATGTGTTCTACCTAAGTTACGGCACCGCCAACAATGTACCCACCGACCTTGAAGATGAAGATGGCGAATATGCCACCCCGATGGATCTTTTCTACAGTTTCACCACCAACCTGGGTGAGAGCTACGTGGAGACGGCTTGGGAAGTCAATCCTGACAGTACTGGCAACCATGCCGGTGAAATCGTGTACCGCTGGGCTTCTCTGGCAATTGGCGATGCGCAACAAGGTGAAGCGCAACTGCGCATGACGCCAGATGGCTCCCGTTTCTATGCAACCTGGCTGGAGGAAGGCAGCGAAGGCAGCGACATTCACTTCCGCCGCATCATGAGCCTGCTGTTCCCCAACAATGTAGCCCCTTAGCATTGATGAAAATAGTGACAGGTTGAACTGACGCCGGAGGCACCTTACCTCCGGCGTTTTTGTTTAAAGTCGCTTCCATCGTCCCCTTATAAACACAAGCATCCATGTGTTGTGTAACCGCTTGCGTTGGAATTCGTCTTGAAAACGAAATGGACGGCAACAAAAAATAAACGCTGGCGCCTTTTGCAAGCCCCAAAAAAGCCTTTGCATAGCACGTCAAGCCGGCGGTAGAGACCGTCGGGTACACTTCTGGAAAATCTTTGCACCAGAGCAAAGTACAGGACAATCAAGATGCCTGCTTGTAAATATGGTAATAATGGCATACAATGAAATTTAAGATTAATGTCAAACATAAGGTTTTGGAGCAGGACAGTAAGCGAATCTCCTCAACTTACTTGGGACCCGGCGTTATTAACCATATTACGCGGTAGCGCAGCATTCTTACCCTGAGCTGGCAGGTTGAGCCTGTCGAAACCCTGTCGAAGGGTATCTCGTAATTTCGGGCGACATAAATGTCACCTTACGAGAAAACTGCGTAACATCAGTTATTAATTGATGTTACGCGGTAGCGCGAGATTCATCTCGCGTTTTCAGGCGACATAAATGTCGCGCTACGAAGGAACTGCGTAAGGTGAGTTATTAATTGAATGCACCCAGGCAGTATAAGGTTCATGCTATTGGGAGTAGCAAACAAAATGAACGATCTGCTGAATTTCATCCTGTTGTTGATAAGCCAGTTTGCCGGCGGTACCGGGCAAATGGAGAACAACCTGGTTCGTTTCAGCATTCCGGCAATCACCTACGGTGCGCTCCTCTTGGTTGCTTGGTCCCGGCAGCGGGAATCCCATCCACAGCGTGAAAAATTGTTGGTGTGGGGATTTGGATTGGGGGCAGCCAGCGCCACGATCATGTTCATCTTTGCGGCGGTGCAGATCCTGAATCTCATTGAAAGAGAAACGGCATACCCCATTCTGGTCCCTGTGGAGCGGGCGCTTTCCATTGCGTCGGTCGTGGTTGTTGCAGGGGCGTTTCTCCGCTACATTTTGGATGATGCACGTCTGGCGCGCACCTACATCCAGGTGGGGATAAGTATCGCGTTCATCAATCTGATGTTTGCCCTGTGGCAATGGCCCCTCCAGCTTGCCGTATTGAGAGAAGAACAATTTCACCGCTCCTGGATTTCTTGGCTCTTTCAGGCTTCTGCCTCTGTAATGATTGTCACAGCCATCATTTTGGTCAGAAGAAAAAGCGGCTGGCTTGCCAATGTGGTTACCGTTGCATTGACTTTTTTCCTCCTGGGTGAACTCCTGTTCATTACAAATTATCTGACAGATAAAGTTTACAACCGCACCATTTGCCCCATCGGCAATCTCTTTTCCATTCTTGCCACCCCGCTTCTAGGATACGTTTACCTGCGCGAGATGTCCATCGAAAGAAAACAGGCGCAAAAAGCCCTCGATGACTACCGCCTTCATCTGGAAGAGCTTGTCTCCGAACGTACCGCCGAGTTGTCCTCCGTCAACGATCAACTTATTGATGAGATAGCCGAGCGCAAAAAGGCAGAAGAGGCGCTGACCCAACTCAGCCATCAATATGAGCTGATTTTGGAATCGGCAGGCGAAGGAATTTGCGGGATCAATGACCGCGGGCGGTTTGTTTTTGTCAACTCGGCGGCGGCGCGAATGCTGGGATACGAGGCAAATGAACTGATCGGACAGCACTGCCGCATTCTCTGGCACAATAACGAAACGAAAGATGCCTTCCTTCCCGAAAGCGAGATACCCATATACAAAGGATATGCAAACGGCATTCCCAGCCGCGGCGACGATCAGGTCTTTTGGCGCAAGGACCACAGCGGGTTTCCAGCCTCCTACGTCAACACCCCCACTTATGAAAACCACATCCTGACAGGTTCGGTATTGGTTTTCAAGGACATCTCCGAACGCAAACAGGCAGAGATCGAAATTACGCGGCGCAACGCCAATCTGGCAGCGCAGAACGCCATCGCATCAGCCCTCAGCCGCTCACTGGACCTCGAGATCATTCTGAACACTGCGCTGGAGGCGGTGCTCTCCATCGTCAACATGGACGCGGGTCTTATTTTTCTCTGGGACTCTACAGCCGATGAACTCACCCTGCAATGTCACCACGGCTCGGTTCTGCAAAACCCACACGGCGCCTCTTTGCAAGAGTGGGATTGCTGTAAAATGATCTCCCGGGAGGCAATGAAAAATTTTGGGGTACTGGTCAAAGCCGTATCCGAATGCCCGGCTGCGGGCGAGTCATCCCTGATTGTGAGGGAAGGGCTGCAAACACTTGTCAGCATACCTCTCGTATCAAACAACAAGGCTCTGGGCGCATTAACTCTCGCATCCCGAAAGACAGCCTCCATTCCCCAGCATGAATTGGAATTGCTGGGCATCATCGGTCAACAGATTGGCATGGCGGTGGAAAACGCCAACCTCTACCGTACAGCGGAGCGTGTGGCGGAAGAATTGACATTGCTCCATCAAATCAGTACGGTTTTGGCGTCCACGCTGAATTCCGAAAAGATCTACGAACAGATCGTAGTGCAGTCTGTCAAACTTCTAAACTGTGACCTGGTATGGATTCTGGATTGGGACCACGAAACCCAAAGCGTCAAGGTTCTCGCCAGTCATGGTATGACTGAAGCGGAAAACAAACTTCTTAAGAACCGGCAGGAAACGGTGGACTACCTGCGCGAACTGATTGCCCGCCGTGAAGCGATTATGATCGGAGATGCCCAAACGGACGCCCGCATTCCCGATTTCTTGAAAAAGGCGCTTGATCTGCGGGCAATTTTTTGCGTTCCCATCCAAAGCATGGATGAATCCTTTGGGTTGCTCTTCCTGATGGATCGGCGGACTGCACAGCGCTGGCGCTACGAGCAAATTGTACTGGTCGAGGCGTTCGTCAACCGGGCAGCGGTGGCGTTGATGAACGCCCGCCTTCACAAACAACTCGAATGGGCAGCCGCATTGGAAGAACGTCAGCGCATTGCCGCCGATATGCATGACGGCTTGGGACAGACCGTCAGCCTGCTCGGCTTACAGATTGACAATGCCATGGAATTGATTTCATCGGGGGCGGAGCAACAGGCGGTTACAGAATTGAAGATGACCCGCGAAACCGTCCGCCAGGTTGCTGTAGAAGTGCGACGCTCGATTGCCAGTTTACAGCGAACTCCGCAACCCCTCCGTTCCATCCAGGAATTGTTACTCGAATTGCCGGAGAAGACCCCCCGCGCAGATTCTCCCTCGATCCAATTCGACTTCAAGCTCACCGACCCCTTGTTCCTGCCGCAGGAACAGGGAAACCAGGTCATGTTTGTCATGCAGGAAGCGCTTCTCAATGCCCAGCGGCATGCCCACGCCCGGCAAATTACCCTTACACTGGATGCCCAGGAACATGCCATTCGAATTTCTGTGGAAGATGACGGCGTAGGCTTCGAGCAGGGAGCATGGTGGGAGACCAGCCAGAATCATTTTGGCTTGGGCATCATGCATTCCCGGGCGGCTCGCATTGGAGCAGATTTACAAATCGATTCCGTGCCAGGACACGGCACCCGCGTGACCCTCATCCTGCCGCAAGGCAATGGCAAATATTTTGACAGATTTTCCCACACGCCCCTTTCCCAAAATTCACTCAGACAAGGAATGCCGCAATGAGCAAGACTCGCGTACTGTTGGTGGACGATCACGCCTTATTCCGCGATGGGCTGGCTAGGATTCTCAACAGCCAGATAGATTTCGAGGTCGCCGGTGAAGCGAAGAACGGGCTGGAAGCCATTGCAGAAGCACAAAGACTCCAGCCGGACCTAATTCTGATGGATGTCGGCATGCCCGTCTGCGATGGACTGGAAGCCACGCAAAGAATCAAACAGGAATTCCCCAACGTGACAATCGTCATGCTGACCGTCAACGATGAAAGCGAAAAACTTTTTGAAGCCATACGCAATGGCGCCCAGGGATACCTCCTGAAGAGTATCCAGCGGGAGGAGATGCTTTCCCTCCTGCGAGGGGCAATGCATGGCGAGGCGGCAATCACCCCGTCCATGGCTGGACGCATGCTCGAAGAATTCCGCCGCCTGGACCGCCATCCCTCGCTTGCACTGGATGAAAAACATCCCATTCTCACATCCCGCGAAAAAGAAGTGCTGGTGCTGGTCGCATCGGGCGCCTCCAACAAAGAGGTGGCAGAAAAACTCAATGTCAGCATCCATACCGTCAAAAGCCATATCCGCAAAATCCTGGATAAATTGCACCTTACCAGCCGGCACGAAGCCGCTTCATTCGCCCAGCGGGAGGGATTGATCCCGCGCTCCAGAAAAGACGCAGTCTAAAGATTTACCCTCTATCGAATACGGCATACAGCCGCCCGGCTGTTCAACTATATTTCCCCAAGAGCGATGAAACATCGCTCTTTTTTTGTGCAGGATTAGCCCGTTTGCAATGATGGGCGGCGGCAAAATCGCTCTTTTTTCATACCACGACGGTGACGGGCAGGATTGAAAAGCATCCTGATGACATGCTACGCTTGATACAGCCCAGGCATCTCCCTGCCTCCGCTGCAATTGGAATCTTGCAGGGAATCGGTTTTCATAAACTCCCAACACGAGGAGGTGCATTCTGGACTGGAACCCATTTTCGCCCCATAACCCGATTGTCATCCGGAAAAGGAGAGTACAACATGAAACAAAAAATCTTCAAGATATTCTGTGTGATGATCCTAATCGGCATTACCGCTACCACTGCCTTTGCCGACGATGGACCCATTGTCAGAAAAAACATTTCCAGCACTCCAGACTACGACACAGAATATGTTTCCACACGCATGCTTCCTCTATACGTACCGGCGCAGACCTCCGCCGGCGTGCTGGATACAGACGGCATCCCCTACTACAATGCCGATGGCGTGCTGGTAAAAACCCTCTACTACGCCCAGCCCTTGATCGAATCCTATCAGGATGGTCCCGTTACATTCATTGACGATCCAGCCTATGAGGCTTTCCCCGGTCATGGCGCAAGAGATGCCTATGTGGCAGTCAGTCTCGATGACGGGTTGACTTGGAAGCGGACCAATATCTCGAACTCCGCCAAACGTTCCTCGATTCGCATCAACGGCAAACCCTATCCGGGCGACACGTTGCGGAACTTCCTGGCATCCGACGGAAATAAGGTGCTCTTCGTATGGGCGAGCAAGTATTGCGGAAGCGGCAGCCCCGCCTATGCCATGACAGATACAGAACGATCAGCCTTGGCGACCTACCTGGCAAGCACAGGCACGATCACAGACGCCGCCGCCTGTACCGATGGCGACCCGCTAACCCCCTGCCCCTACTTGGAAGATGCCTTTGGCGTGGCAGGGTCGCAGGGCGTGCAAAGCGCCGCTGACCTCGCGGAGGAAGGATACCCCCTCGTGGGCGATTACCCCTACTCCTGCCTTTGGGCGGCGCGCGGCGTGCTCCTGCCGCCAGCCGCTACCGGACGAACAACCAGCACTTTCGTCTGGTTCAATGCTGAACGCCTGACTTCCGGTGTCCGCAGTGCAGACCGCGCCGAAGCCGTGTGTGTCAAAGGCGCCGGGTGCGCTGTAATCTGGCAGGAAGACCCTGAAGGCGTGCGTCCCGGTGAAGGCGATGGACCCGGTGAAGGCTGGAGCGGCGCTGTCGCTCATCACCAGACCGACACCTGGTATTCTTTCATTGACTGGGACGACTTCGACCTTGTCAGCGGCGACGGCACATACGGCACTTTCTATGGCACTGATCTCACCACCTCCGGCGCCAGCCTCGCAGCGTATGTGGCGGCAAACCCCACCGGCAGCCCCAAAGCGGCTGTGCCCATGTCCATCCCCATGCGTGTGACCGACAACGCCATGTGCACCGCCAACGACAGCGACCCCTATTGTTACATTGACTTCAACGGAAACGGCACGCCCGATCTTTGCGCCAGCACGGTCAACGTCACCATCGAAACTCCTGAAGGACCCACTCAGGATGTGGATATGTGCGTTGCCGAAGACGGACGCCTGATGCGCGGCAACACCGCCTCCACCCGCCCCCGCCTCAGCCTGCACGGATATTCGACAGCCGGTCCATTCGACCGTACCCAGCCCGACCGTTACCCCATCAACAGCGCCTGGGTGTCCTTCTCTTATGAAGAGAACAAAGGTCTTGGAGACATCTGCGATGACGGCGACTGCGACATTCTGACCGACGCCGACAAACGCGATATGGGCAAGAACATCTGGTATCACACCTTCGACATGTTCAAGCCCGAACTCGTCTCGCAGGGCATGATGCTCAACCAGCCTGCAACCTATCCCCAAGATTGGTCGGACCCAACCGGTTTGCTGGAGCAGGATACCTCCTTTGGCTATAACTTCTGGAAGTTCAAGGAAGACCCGATCTACAACACCTTGGCGGGTCTCACAACCACCACACTCTACCAGACGGAAATCGCCCGTCGTGCAAGTCAGGTGACACAGGACTGGTATGACGCGGGAGTAAACGGTACAGTTGCTTTCAATTTGTGGAAGCAGGGCATCATCCGCCGCGGCGGTCCCGCAGATGTGATGGGCAGGCGTTGGAAAATCCCGCCAGCCTGTCCGCTGGATGCCAATGGCAACGTCCTCGATGATGGAACCTGCTTCAACGCAACTGTGGACAACCCCTACGATTACCATAACATGGTCTGTGAAAATGCCGATAATACGTCCGGCTGGGCGTATCGCACAGACCTCGGTCAACCGTCGAACCCGCGTTATGTGAAAGGCTTCTGTGCCGCGCCGGCGATTAACCTCTCAGGCACAACAATTCTCAGCGGCGATACCTGCACCGACGCCGCCTCCTGCCTCGACGCCTTCCCCTTCAATGATTACTTCGACGACCTCGCCATGGAACAGGGGACCGGCATCAGCAAAATTCTCACATGGACCATGCTCGGACCGAACTACGGCGAAGACCCCACCCCCGCAGACACCTCCCTCACCAGCCTCGATGATCCATCCTGGGAGAATCCCTATGACATGGCAAAGGGTCATCGCGGTTTCCTGGCAGGCGACATGGTCATGATCATGTATGCCTGGACCAACAACTGGGACGCCCTGACCGAAGGACATGACATCGTCAATCTCTATGCCCGGCGCTCCTTCGACGGTGGTCAAACCTGGACCACCCTGCCCGCCAACTTTACACATACCTCCCCGGCAGGGTACGCATACCTCGACCCAACACTGGGAACCACCTACCACGGCGACGGAACCTTCACTTGCGAGTTCATGGGACCCACCGGTGGAACGACCGAATACCCGGTCTGCAAGAGTTATGCCGCTGGAGAGTTCGAGCAGGCGCGAGACCTTTCCCAGCTTACAGGGTCATCCGTCACTGTTCTCGACCCGCGTTACGCCCCCACAACCCGCAGCATTACCACTGCATGGGTGACCACTGCCTCCCTGCCTGCGGGCTTTACCGCCCCCTGTGATGGCGTCACTGACTGTGCGTATGATGACACACGCGATCCTTCACACTTCCACATGGTCTTTGAAACCGGCATTACCAGTGCCTATGACGAAGGTGAGGCGGAGCCGCTCGACCTCTTCTACAGCCGCGCAGTGAACTGGGGCGATGACTATCTGGTGTGGCAGGAGGAGACAGATACCAGCCTCTGCCTGCCCGGCCTCATCACCGACAGTGCGGGCGTTTCGGGTCTCTTCTGCAATGAATTCGATGCACTGGAAGGAAGCCAGTTCTCCATCTCTTCCGAAGCGTCGCTGGTATCGAGCCCGGGCGGTCAATTCCTTTATGCAGGCTGGTTTCAGGAAGACTTCGATGTCCGCACGGGAGCAGAAATTGGCATTGACGCCTGGTTCCGCCGAATTATGTACCTGGACGGTTATATTCCCGGTGACGACGGCGGAAGCGGTCCAGTGAACACCGCGCCCGGTCCCAAAATTCTGAACCCCGCAAACGGCGCGACGTTCATTTTGGGCGTCCCCATTACATTCTCAGGCACCGCCACCGACGCAGAAGATGGCGATCTGACCACCAAATTGATTTGGACATCCAACTTGGACGGGCAGATTGGCACAGGCGGTTCATTCACCCGGACCTTGAGCCTCGGCGCCCACACCATCACCGCCTCCGTCACCGACTCCGGCGGACTCACCAGCAGCACTGCCATCAACGTCACGGTTGTGCAGCCTCCTTTCAATTTGAGCGTCACCACCAGAGTCGTCAAGACCAACAAATATGCCGACTTGATTTGGAGCGGTCCCCTTTCCGTCAATGTGGACGTTTACCGGAACGGTCTGCTCATCGTCACAACGCCAAACGACGGCTCCTATACGGACAAGCCTCCCAAAACCACCACCTCAGCCGTTTACAAAGTCTGCCTGGCGGGAACAACGACCTGTTCCAATGCAGTAACCGCCGTTTGGACAAAGTAACTTTGAAAACGGACAGCATCACGATGGCTGTTGCCCGCCAGGGCAACAGCCATCATTGATACTTCACGAAACGTGACTCACTTCAAATTGAATCGTTTGAACATTTAGTCTCAAGGTTCACAGATTTACCCGAACAATAAGCCAGCCCGTTGTAAAAGGTTGGCTTTTTGTTCGGCTTGACTCAGGGCAAATCAATCAAAATCCGTGAGAATCCGTGCAATCTGTGGCTACCTCATTAACTGATGTTGCGCGGCAGCGCGAGATTCTTGCCTGAGCTGGCAGGTTGAGCCTGTCGAAACCCTGCCGAAGGGCATCTCGCGTTTTCAGGCAACATAAGTGTCGCGCTACGAAGAAACTGCGTAAGGTGAGCAGTAAAAAAAGCAAGCGGCAGTCATTCTTGCAGGGCAAAGTGACTGCCGCCTTTGTGCGAAGATTACTCGTCTCCGCCTCTTCGATGAACGTTCCGTGCCAGGTGTGCAGGAAGACCTGTCCACTGTAACCGTTGACGCTCAACATGCCGATAACCTTACCGTCCTTCTCGAAATCGAGGGTGTAATAGCCGTAGAACTGGGTCGGGTGTCCGACGGTTGCGCCGGCAAAGTTCGCGTCGAGGTACTTTTGGGCGTATTCTATCGCCTGTTCGGGCGTGACGGTCATCTCGGCGGTGACATCAAGACGTGCGGTATTGTTCCAGCCTTGCATCATGCCGTAGCCGCGCCCGCCCACACCTACACTTGCGCCAGGTGCAAGTGTCATGTTGTCTGGAAAGCCCTGTCCACTCCCAAAAAGTTCATAGAGGAACGCGCGCGCTGTCTGTACCGTCAGCTTGCCCACAATACCATTGACCAATGTCACGCGCGCCGGTGAGTGATAACCCTGCGTCTTTTCCCATCACCTCCACCGAAAGACGGAGGTTTGTTTTCTCCCATTGCCCGATGCCACGGAATGACGGATCGGGCATACTACGAATATGATTTCACTTGTCATTGCCGATGACCAGCCCGCTGTCCGCGAAGGCTTGCGGATGAGACTATCCATCGAAGCGGATATGCAAATTGTCGGCGAAGCGCAGAACGGCGTGGAAGCGCTCGAAGTGACCACACACCTGCACCCTAACATCGTCCTCATGGATTTGGAAATGCCCCACATGGACGGTCTCGCGGCAACGAGGGCGCTCCAGTCGCTTGCGCCGGAGTGCTGCGTCATCCTGCTGACCATTCACGACGATGAAACGACGCGCAAGCGGGCGCGTGAAGTGGGCGCGGCGGGGTTTGTGTCCAAACACGCGGATGATTCGGTTTTGCTGGACGCCATTCGCGCGCTGGCGGGTCGGTTGGAAAACAAGGATTGAAAGGCTGTCATGTTGTCAACACTGAAATGGTTCAATGTCGGATTACGCGCCCTCATGGAATTAGGCATTATCATCGCGCTTGGGTATTGGGGATACAAGGCTGGTGAAAGCGCGAGCGCAAAGATATTGCTTGCCGTTGGCGCGCCGCTGTTGGGCTTTGGTTTTTGGGGTCTCGTTGATTTTCGCAAAGCAGGTTCGCTGGCGGAGCCTCTGCGATTGATCCAAGAACTGGTCATTTCAGGATTAGCCGCGCTGGCATGGTATGCCGCGGGCGCGCAGGCATGGGGCTGGGCGCTGGGTGCGGCTTCGATTGTTCATCATGTATTGGTGTATCTGTTGGGAGAAACTTTATTGAACCGCAGGTAAGAAACATGAAGACATTTCTCAACATTCTCCTGGCTTTTATCGCGCTGTTTGTATTGCTCTTTCTTCTCACATCTCTCGCGGCAGGACCCGATACAGCCTTCCGCATGGCGTATTACAACCTCACAGACATTGACGACTACAAACTGTTCCCCGCGCGGAAACTCATTGCCAGCAGCGCGCCTTTTCGTTTCGAGCAAAGCGATGACCCCTTGCGCGTTCCTGCGCCCATGGAAGGGGAGCCGCTTGACCAGATTCTCGAGAATCAGCGCACCGCCGCCTTCCTCATCATCAAGGATGACACAATCTTGTACGAGCGTTACTTCGGCGGATACAGCGCCTCGACCCCCGTTCAGGTTTTTTCGGTGGCGAAATCATTGTTCTCCATCCTCGTCGGTCGCGCCGTGGACGATGGCTACTTTAGCGTGAACCAGCCCGTCACGGATTTTGTCCCCGAACTCGCGCCGCGCGGCTTCGACCGCGTGACCATCGAACACCTGCTTCAAATGGCATCGGGATCGAATTACAGACAGACGGGCTTCGATGAACTCAGTCCGTTCAGCCTGCACCCGCGCTTCGAGTATTCGCCGCGATTGGAAAAGGAAATTACAACCACACTCAAAATCATTGACGAACCAGGCACACAGTTTATCTACAAGTCTGGCGATACCGCGTTGTTGAGCCTTGTCCTCACGCGCGCTCTGAAAGACAAAACAATCACCGAATACATGCAGGAGGCGATCTGGACTCCGCTGGGCATGGAATTCGACGGCTACTACACCCTTGATCACGCCGGCGCGGATGCTCTCGAAAAGACCTGGTGCTGTCTCGCCCTGACCGCGCGTGATCTCGCCAAATTTGGGCGGCTCATGCTGGAGGACGGGAATTGGAACGGGACACAAATCATTTCAAGCGCCTGGGTGAAAAAATCCATTCAGGTTGACTCGAACGATCCTCGTGACTTCGGCGAATTTGGATCCATTCCTGGCTTTCGCGGTTATCAATATCAATGGTGGCTGGCTTCCCAGGACGAGGCGTATTATGGCAACGGGCATCTGGGTCAGTTCCTTTACGTCAACCCTGCGAAGCGCATCATCATCGTCCGTCTGGGGCGCGTTGGCGACGAGCCGCAGGATTGGCTGGGGCTGTTCAACGATCTTTCTCAAAACATTCATTGAAAGGAGTGTAACCATGTACTCGATGCTTATCATGTTGATCCTGCTCGTCGTTGCAGGCTGGCTCGACTCGCGCCTCGATTGGGAACAAATCCATCAAGAAAAGGAGAAGTCGTCATGATTACTGGTCACTTTGGACTGGCGGCGGGTGTCAAGAAGATTGCGCCGCGTCTTCCGCTTTGGTCGCTGTTGCTCGCCACCTTTTGGCTGGACGTCATCTTTACCGTCCTCTCGATGTTTGGCTTGGAAAGTTTCGCGCCGATGAATCCCGCGAAACCTGTTTACGGAGAAGTCGTCATCCACGCGCCTTACACCCATTCGCTCGTCGGCGCGCTGTTGATTTCTGCGCTCACGGGATGGCTGGCAACCCTCCGCTGGAGGAAAGAAGGCGGGATGGTCGTCGGCGCGGTCGTGTTTTCGCACTGGATTCTCGACCTGCTTGTTCACCGCCCCGACCTGCCGCTTCTGCCTGGAAATTTGGGCAATCTCCCGCTTCTTGGCTTTGGACTGTGGGAATATCCCGTCCTCAGCGCAATCATCGAACTGGCTTTGGCGCTCGGCGGCGCATATTTCTACTATCGCAGCACGATGGAACTCAAGGGTGTCCAGCGAAGCCGCGCGCTGACAGCCAGCATGGTCACAGGCGCGTTGCTCCTCCTGTTGTTCGTCCTCAACGTGAGCGGGCTATGATTCCTCAACGGTGTGTGTTTGGAACGAGCCATCAGATGGCTGGAATTCCGCCAAAAGTTCGAGGGCATTCCACTCCTTTCTTCCGATTTCAGCGGTTTTGCGGAGTGATATAACGAAACCACGGAAACAAAACCGTGCACACCGTCGTCGTCTCTGCACAAGCGAAACCCAATTTATCGGTGAAAGGAGTGTACGAAATGAAACTCAAATTCTTTTCAAGTCTGGTTCTGATGACAATGCTGTTTCTCGCCGCCTGTTCTCCCCCGGCAGGGACCGCTGAACCAGCCAACCCGCCCGCTTCCTCGCATGGCGGCGCGGTGGAAGATCAAGTCAGTTTGCTGGATGCCCTGCGCGCAGCGGGAGCGGAAGTCGAAATCGGCGAGGCGGTCGAGCAGCCGTTCTTCTCCGTGAAGGGACAGATCCTCAAAGTCAACGGCGCGGATGTGCAGGTCTTCGAGTACGAATCTGCCGAAGCCATGGAAGCCGATGCGGGACAGGTTGCGCCCGATGGCGGCTCGATTGGCACGAGCATGGTCTCATGGGTGCAAGCGCCGCACTTCTTCAAGGCAGGTCGTGTGCTTGTGCTCTATGTTGGCGAGGATGCCGCCGTTCTCGGTCTTTTGGAGGGCGCGTTGGGCGAACAGTTTGCTGGCAGATAAAACGTCAGACGAAGGGAAAGCCCATTAAACGGTATCCCGCTCACCCTGAGTCCGAAGCGAAGATGTCCAGAGCAAAAACTCTGGGCATTTTCGTTTGGCGTCCCTCCGACTTTCGACGGAGATGAATCCCATCCATTGCCAGATGCGAAACGCGCGCTCCATCCCTATAATGGGGTCTGTAGAAGGAGTAATGCCATGTCCTCTGAAAATTCAAGCGGTATGAAATTGATTCGCTTCTTCAGGCTTGTGGGCATTTTGGGCGGTGTGGTGTTTTTCGCCCGTGTGCTGGCGGCAATGGCGATCATCGGTGTCCTTCTCTACATTTTGACGTGACAAGGAATTCTCAATGAAGACTGAACTTCGCCCTTTGCTCGATTTCGGTTTGCAAGAGTCGGTTGCCCTGCTGAATCATGGCTTCTCAGATTACGTTGTGCATATTCAACTCACCCTGCCGATGTTTCTCAACATGACGCGCACCGAAAGCATTGATCTTGGCAGCAGCCGCGTCATCGTTTTGGATGACGAAGCGGCGGGCGTTGCGCTGATTGCCCGACGCGGCTGGACGAGCCGCCTTGCCGCCATGTCCATCGTTCCCGCTTCACGCGGACGGGGAGGCGGGCGCGCCGCCATGAGCCTTCTCCTCGCTGAAGCCGCGGCGCGCGGCGATCACAGCATGGTGCTGGAAGTCATCGAGAGCAATATTCCCGCTGTCCGCTTGTATGAGGCATGTGGCTTCATCACCGAGCGGCGGCTGGTTGGGTACGAAGGCGCATTCGCTCCAATGAACGAAGCCGCCGACTTGCAGGAAGTGGACATCCGCGAGGCGGCGCGGCTGGTCACTGCGCACGGATGGGATAACCTGCCCTGGCAGGTTTCGGGCGAATCGCTGTCATCGCTCAATCCGCCGAGTCAAGCCTGGAGGTTGGAGGATGCGTATCTTGTCCTCTCGAATCCGGCGGCGGAGCAGGTTGCGATTCGTTCGCTCATCGTCAGACCCGAGGCGCGTCGGCAGGGTCAAGCCGCGAGGCTGCTCAAAGCCGTCATCGCGAAATATCCAAACAAGAAATGGTTTGTCTCTGCGCTTTGCCCCGAGGAAATCGGCGGCGTGTTTGAGAAGTTCGGTTTTCAGCGTTCGTCTCTTTCACAACTGCAAATGCGAATCAATATCATGTAAATCATCCAAAAACCACAGGAGACATTCCCCATGAAAATTGCTGTCCTATCCGACGTTCACGGAAATTGCTTTGCGCTCGAAACCGCGCTGGCAGACATGAAAAAAGCGGGCTTCGACGCCATCGTCTGCAACGGCGACATGATCCAGAGCGGACCCCAGCCGCACGAAACCGTCCAATTGCTGCGTGAGATGAATTGCCCCATCGTGATGGGCAACTCCGACGCCTGGCTGTTGAGCGGGGTCGAGACCGACGCGCATCTCATCTCGGAGGAGCGCCGCAAGAAACTGAACCTTGTGCGCGAGTGGTCGCTGAGCAAACTGACCGAGCAAGACCGCGCCTTCATCAACTCGTTTCAACCGACCGTGAGCATGGATTTGGGACACGGCAGGAGCCTGCTCGCCTTTCACGGCTCGCCGACATCCTTCGACCAGTTCCTTCTGCCCTCCACGCCCGAAGATGAATTTCAGGAGATTCTCAAACCCTACGCGGAGCAAATTCTCACAGGCGGGCACATGCACCTGCAATTCATCCGCCGCCTGCGCGACAGCCAAAACTTCTTCTTCAACCCCGGCAGTGTGGGCGTGGCATATAACCACGAGCAGACAAACCCGAACGGACTGCTCGACCCGTGGGCGGAATATGCCGTGCTGACCGTGGAAGGCGCTCAAGTCAGCCTGGAGTTTCGACGCATCCCGTTGGACATGGAAAAGATGGCAGACATCTATCGCAAAAGCGACCGTCCGTTTGCCGAGGCCGCGATGGAGCAATACACGCGTTACGGGTAAAAATGCAAACGTTCATCAAAGTCTATGGCTGGTTCATCCGACACACACAGGGAGAAGCGCAATTACTCGTCTTCACTGCTCCCGATGGCTCGCTCCGCTTCCCTGGTGGAACGGTGGACACCGACGAAGAATTATTGGATGGACTTCGGCGTGAACTGCGCGAAGAGACGGGCATTGGCGAGTTCAACGTTTTGCGCAAACTGGGCGTACATGCTTATTACAAGCCCGACGTTCGGAAGCATGTCGAGCGGCACGATTTTCTGCTGGGCGCGGCAACCCCATTGCCAGATGAATTTTCCTGTACCGTTCAGAGCGATGACAAAGACGACGGCATGGTCTTCGACTATCACTGGATGAGCCGCGCAGAAATCGGTCAACTGGATTGGGAATTCAAAGAGTATGTAAAGCCCGAATATATCCCTGAATTTTTTCATTCAACATATACGGGATCGAAATGAAAAAATCAATTCGCCTGCTCTTGTGGATTTTCCTGACCGCATCCCTCGTCTCATGCGGACGCGTGACTCCGCCTCTCTCTACGCCCGTGCTTGATTCAACAGCCCAAGCCTTTCGCTCCGCTGACGTGACCATTGACGCAGGCGCGGTCACGCTCGCAGGGACGCTGCTCACTCCGCTCGATGAGACGCCTGCTCCTGCCGTCATCCTCGTCCCCGGTTCGGGTGCGGCGACGCGCAACGGCAGTTGGAACATGTACCGAAGCATCGGCGAGTATCTCGCTGAACGCGGCTTTGCCGTTCTGCTCTACGACAAGCGCGGCGTCGGCGGTTCGACGGGCGACTGGGAATCCGAGACCTTCGACGAGCGCGCCCAGGACGTGGCGGCGATGATCGCATTTCTGCAAGCCCGCGCCGAGATTGACCCCGACCGCATCGGACTCATCGGTCACAGCCAGGGTGCGTACATCGCTCCGCTGGTGGCTGCGAAGTATTCGAACGATGTGAAGTTTGTCGTCCTGCTTGCGGGTTCGGGACAAAAAGTTTGGGATCAGATTCTTACGAACGAACGCGCCGAGTCGCTGGGCAATGGGCTGAGCGAAGAGGAAGTAAACGAAAAAGTTGCCGACCTTGAAGGTCAACTTCGCTTCATCCAAAAGGTTCAAGCCCCATGCCGCTTCTTCAAAGCGCATTACCTGTGCTTCGTGTTGGATTACAACCCCGCGCCCGCGCTCCAAGCCCTGACCGTGCCAACCCTCGCCCTCTACGCTGAATTGGATACGCAAGTGCCGCCTGATGTGAACATCCCGCTGATCGAGTCTGCGTTGGAAACTGCCAGCAATGACGATTACATGATTCACACCTTCGAGAAATCCAATCACTGGTTTGCGCCCGCCGAAATCGGCACAACCGCCGAAATGCGCGAACTCATGCAAAACCGTAATGGCTACGATCTTGTCCCTGGATTCTTGGAGATGATCGGGGACTGGATTGAACATGTCGTTGCGGACCCGTAGGGCGAAACAATCTCCCTTTTGATGATGAGATTGCTTCGTGGCGCTGGGTCTCGATACACGCTTCGCTCTACTCGACCATCAGCACCACTCGCAATGACCCGAAAGGCAATCTATCTCTTCTTCGCCTATCGGTATCCGCTGTTTTTTGGAAAGTTGTTTTCGAGACTGTCGGAACAGTCAAATGAGAAACCATGATCGCACGAATCTGGCACGGCATTACGCCCGCTTCAAAAGCCGATGAGTACGTGGAATTCCTGAACAAGACATGGGTGAAGGATTATCAAGCCGTCGAGGGGAATCTCGGCGTGTATGTCCTGCGCCGCATCGAAGGCGGGCAGGCGCATTTCCTGACGCTCACGTTTTGGGATTCGGTGGAGGCGATCAAACGCTTCGCGGGCGAAGAGTACGAAAAAGCCCGTTATTACCCCGAAGACAAGGATTTCCTGTTGGAGTTCGAAGAGAAGGTGGCGCACTATGAGGTGATGGTCAGCGCGCCGAAAGTGGAATCTTGACTTGAATGCGCGTGCCTGCGTTGGGCGCGCTCTCGATGGCAAATGTCCCGCCCGCTTTCTCCGCCCGCTCGCGCATCGTAATCATTCCAAGATGCCCAGGAAATTCCGCGCCTGTATCGAACCCTGTCCCATCATCCGAAATCCTCAACATCAACTCGCTACTTTCCACATTCAACGAGACCTTCAACTGCTGCGCCCGCGCATGTTTGACGATGTTGTTCAGCGCCTCCTGCGTGATGCGATACAGGGACTCCTTCACATCCAGCGAGACATCGGGTTCATCCTGCGCTTCGAGCGTGACCTTGAGTTGGTGCCGCGCGCCCAAAGCGTTGACCAACTTCCCCAGCGCGGCGACCAGTCCCTCGGTCTGGAGCGATTCGGGGCGCAACTCGAAGATCAGGGCGCGCATTTCGGCGAGTCCCGCCTCGGAGAGCGAGAGAATGTAATCCAGGGGCTGCGCCGCCTGAGTCGGATCGCGATCCAAAAGCGTCCGCGCGGTGCGCGCTCCCAGCACGATCCCATACAATGCCTGCGAAACGGAATCGTGCAACTCGCGCGCCAGTTTCTGCCGTTCCTCCAGCGCGGCGACATGATGCGCCTGCTCGTACAGCCGCGCGTTTTCGATGGCAACCGCGGCTTGATTGGCAAACGCCATCGCCAGTTCGACGCGAGAGGCGTTGTAATAATTCGCTTCGGGATGCGCCAGCGCAAGTACGCCAATGCTTTGACCGCGAAAGACGAGCGGCGCGTTCATCCATGAATTGAGCCCGTGTAAATTTTGCGCGGCGAGATTTTTTCTCATGTGCTGCGCCAGCGGAGTCTCGGCGTTCAGGTCTGGCACGAAGGCGGGTTCTTTCTTCGAAAGCATGGCGCGGGTATTGACATGTTCCCTCAAGGGAATGCGCGAACCTGGCTGTGGCATCCCCTCGCCGCGCACGGCAAGAATCAAAAGATCGTCCTCATCCACAATGCTGATGCTGGCGAGTTGATATTCCACCACTTCTCTCAGTTGGTCGAGAATGAGCCCAAGCAATGGCTCCAGTTCAAGGGTGGTGGTGATGTTGTGCGAAACGCGCAGAAGAGTGGATAGTTCGCGCGTCCGTTCCTGCACACGCCGCTCGAGTTCCTGTTCGGTTTCCCTCAAAGCGGCATTTGCCGCGGCGAGTTCCGCATTCGTTTTCTGAAGTTCCTCACGCAGGCGGGCAAATTCCAAAGGCGATAAGCCTGGTTCTTCGTGCGGATAAGTGGGAGATGTCACATGACCCTTCAATTCACCATGCTGTCAAAACCCGCGGCAGGCGTTCAGGAGACCAATCCAATCTTCACGGCGTACAATGCGGCTTGTGTGCGGCTCGATAACCCCAACTTCATCAGGATATTGCTCACGTGCGTCTTGACCGTCTTTTCGCCAATCACCAGTTCGCTGGCGATTTCCTTGTTCGAGCGACCCAATGCCAGCAGGCGCAGCACCTCCGTCTCGCGTTCGGTCAATTTTTCGGGGCTGTCGGGCGCCTTGATTTCGCGCACCAAGCGAGCCGCGGCTTGCGGCGAGAGTTGCACCTGTCCGTTGGCGGCGGCTTTGATGGCGCGGCACAGTTCATCGGCTTGGGTGTCCTTGAGCAGGTATCCAATCGCCCCCGCGCGCACCGCGCCCACTACTTTATCGTCCTCCAGCACGCTGGTCAGCGCAATGACCTCCACATCGGGAAATTCTTTGCGTACGTTTTGAATTGCCGTGATGCCATCCATCACGGGCATGACCAGGTCCATCAAGACGACCTGCGGATGCAATTTGCGGACTTGCTCGATCCCCTCCGCTCCGTTCGACGCCTCGCCCACGACCTCCAAATCTGGATCGAGCGAAAGAAACATGCGCAGCCCCTGACGGACTACGCTGTGATCGTCCACAAGTAAAATTCGGATGCTCATGGTTGGATTATATGAAGGCTGGAATGGGAAGTCAATCTTTTGGTGTTTGCTCTCCATCCATGCTGATACGTTCACCTCTTCAAAATGCAATGATATACTTTCGCGCACATGCCTGTTCAAATTCTTGCTACAAAACTGCATCCGCCCACAGCGGGGAATTGGGTCCAGCGCGCATCGTTGCTCGAACGCTTGCAGGCAGGGCTGTGCGGCAAAGCGACCATCATCAGCGCGCCGCCAGGGTTTGGGAAGACCACCCTTTTGGCGGCGTGGATTGCATCTCATCCAGAGAATCGAGTCGCCTGGGTTGCGCTGGATGAAGACGACAACGACTCCGCCCGTTTCTTTGCCTACCTCGCCGCTTCGCTTCGGACCGTTGAGCCTGATTCCGTTTCGACGCTTGACTCCACGCTGGAGGCGGGTTCTGCCAACCCCCGCGAACTGACCGTTGCCCTGCTCCACGACCTGGCTGAATGTTCCAGCAAAAGCGTTGTCCTGGTTTTGGATGACTACCACCACATCACCCAGCAACCCATCCACGACGCGGTCGCCTACCTGATTGACCATCTCCCCCGCAGCATTCATCTCGTCTTCATCAGCCGCGCCGACCCGCCCCTGCCGCTCGGTCGTTGGCGGGCGCGCGGACAGTTGACCGAAATCCGCGCCGACGACTTGCGCTTCAGCGAAGCAGAAGCCGCGCAATTCCTGAATCAAACGATGGGGCTTTCGTTGAGCGCCGAAGACATCCGCACGCTCGAAGCCCGCACCGAAGGCTGGGTGGCGGGACTGCAACTCGCCGCGCTTTCCCTGCAAAAATCCGCCAACCCGCGCGAAGCCATCGCCGCCTTTGCGGGCAGTCACCGCTTCATCGCCGATTACCTGACCGATGAAGTGCTGGCGCGCCAGCCCGAAGCCCTGCGCGAATTTTTGCTGAAAACGTCCATCCTGGAACGCTTCAATGCCCCGCTGTGCAACGCCGTTTTGGATGTGAACCACGCCGAAGCGACTCTCACGGAACTGGAACGCGCCAACCTGTTCCTCATTCCGCTCGATTCCGAATCGAACTGGCATCGCTACCATCATCTCTTTGCCGACCTGTTGCGGCGGCGATTGGCGCAAGCCCACCCCAACGAGATACCCGAACTTCACCGCCGCGCCGCCGAATGGTTCGAGCAGAACGGGCTCCCGCTTGAAGCCGTCCGTCATTGGGTGGCGGCGGATGCGCCTGAGCGCGTGGCGGCGCTGGTGGAACGCATCCTCAGCCAGACCTGGGGGCGGGCGGAAATTCACGGACTGGTCACACGGGTCGAAGCCTTGCCCGAAGACATCTTGGCGCAGCACCCCGCCCTGACCGCCTTCCTGGCGTGGACGTGGTTCTGGCTGGGCTACGACACCGCCCGCATCCTGCCCCTGCTGGAGCGCGCCGAAAGAAACCTGAAGGATGAGCCGCAAGCCAGCCATGCACGCGGACGTTTTCAGGTCATCCGCAGTTATTTCGCCCGCGCAGGCAGGAACGATTCGCCCGAAGCGTTAGCGCTCGCCGAGCAGGCGTTGACCCAACTTTCCGAAGATGATTTGCTCTGGCGCGGGTTTGCCCAACTCAACATCGCCGCTTCGGCGCATTCGATGGGGCTGGGGCTTGCCAAAGCGGAGCAAGCCTACACCGAAACGATGCACCTGTGCCGCGCCGCAGGCGACCTGACCACCGCCTGGATCGCCGAATGCGCCCGCGTGCAGGTGGTGCGCGAGAGCGGTGACCTTCAGCGCGCCCTTACGTTGAACCGTCAATTGCTCGATGCGCTCGAAAGCCGCGGCGCGCCCGCCATGGTGCGCGCCTGGGCGCATGTCAATCAGGCGGGGTTGATGTACGAAGTCAATGACTTGAAATCGGCGTGGCGCGAAGCGAACATCGCCCTGGAGTTGGAACAGCAGGCGGGCGGCGTGCCAGATGTCAGTTTGCGGCTGTACGATGTCCTTCCCAAACTGGAAGCCCTGAATGGCAATACCGCGTCTGCGCGCAAGATGGCGGACGACCTGATGGCATCCATGCAGCGCGGCGGAATCACCAACGCCATTGACCGCGCCCGCGGCTTGCATGCCGAGTTGATGTTCAGACTCAAGGATTGGGCGGCGTTTGATTCGTATGCGCGGGCGTACCGTCCGCCCAAACAGCCGCTGTTCTTCCCCTATCGGCTGGAGACTCTGCTGCAAATCCGCTATCTGGCGCGGCAAAAAGCCTGGGCTGAGAGCCGCCGTCTGATGCAGGAACAGGTTCGGCTGGCGCGTGAAGCGGGCTATGTCGAATACGAAATGGAACTGCACATCGTCGGCGCGTTGATGGAACAGGCGGCGGGCAATCCATCCAGCGCCATCAAGATGCTGGAACGCGCCCTGGAGATTGGCAAAGCGGGCGGTTATGTGCGTGCCTTTCTCGATGAAGGCGAAGAGATGCGCGCCCTGCTGACGCAGTTTCAAAAATCGCGCAGGGATGAATTTGCGGCGAACCTGCTGGCGGCGTTTGGCAAGCCCGTCCATATTGACCAGTCTTCCCTGATTGAGCCGCTCACCGAGCGCGAGATGGATGTGCTGAAACTGATTGCCGAAGGGTTTTCTAACCCTGAAATTGCGGAAAAACTGTATCTCTCGGTCGGCACGGTCAAGACGCACGTCAAGCACATTTACGGCAAACTGGGGGTGGATGACCGCGTGAACGCGGCGAGCAAGGCGCGCGAACTGGGGTTAATCGCTGATGTTACGCACCGTCCCGAAGGTTTGACTGGAAAATAGGCTCAATTTACCAAAACCTTCGGGACGTTCCGCGCAGGCGACCGTCAGTTTTTTTACTCGCTGGCTTCTTCCTTGTAACCGCGTAACAAGTACAAACCATACAACGCCATCAGCCCCGAAAGGACAACCTTCAGAATGGGGATGTAAAGGTCCACATTTCCCGCTTCCATGCCGCCTGTGGCGCTGAATTGCAAAAAGTCATTGAACGCGTGGAGCAGAATCAGCGGCACGAGCGTGTTCGTGCGGATGCGTAACGCGCCGATGCCGATTGCCCCAAGAAACGACGCGACGATTTGCGCCAGCACGAAGATGGGATCGCGCCCGACCAACAGCGAATTGATGTGAATGACCCCAAACAGGGCGGCGGAAATCAAAACCGCCTTCATCACGCCCTGCGGTCTGAAGGCGCTGATCAGGATGCCGCGAAAGATGGCTTCTTCCTGAAAGCCAATCAAAAGGGTGACGATGAGGAGAACGACGGCTTTGGCGGCTGGCGAGGAAATCTGCGGTTGGAAAAAGAGAGTCGGTCCGACCAGCAGCGCCAGCGGCAGGAGATACAGGCGCATATTCTTCCATTCGGAAGGCGCGTTGAAGCCCGTCTCTTTCCACCAGCGCATCGCGCCGATGAGGATTGCCGCGACAATGGCGTTGAGCAAAAGGATGGGCAGGTCGAGCGAAAGGATGGGGACGCCTGCCAGATTGCTGAGCAGCAAGGCGCCCAGTACGATGGCTTCCAGCGCGAGCATGAGCAGGAAGGCGAAAAGCGCGGGACGTTGGGTGGCGAAATTCTTCATGGTGTGAACTTTATCCTTTGAGTTGAATTTTGAAAAAGCCGACGGCTTTTATCCAGTTTTATTCTGTTGTCAACAGTCACGTTCTTATTGAAAACGCGCCATTACGGTAATATTTTATTTGCAGGGGATGGCTATTTTTTGCTCATGTTCGAGTCCTTTGGTCTGGTGAACTGCGCCGTAAGGGATGCCAGCGCGAACGCTCCCACCGCGCCCCACAAGCCGACCAATCCCCGCGCCGAAGCGGGCAGACCAAACCCCAGCAGGGTGACGTCGGCGGTGATGATGACGCGATAGAACCAGAACAGCGAAACAAGGGTGAGCAGGGCGGTCAGGGCTGGAAGTATCGCCCGCCAGGAACGCATGGATTTGAATTTCAGCGCAAACATCACAACTTGAATCACCAGCCCCAACACGCCCAGCGCCAAAACCGCCGCCAGCAGGGGATTGCCGCCTTGTAGAATTTCACGGTTTGCCCAGTACACCCATCGGGTGGGGAGAATGTCCTTGCTCGTCGTGACAAAATCCAACCGCGAGAGAGTCTGCAGGCAGGTCGCATCGGGGTCTTGCGCTGGAGACTGAATGAAACTCGCCGCGAGTTGATTGGCGCAGTTGCTCTGGTCTTGCACGGCGTGACCGAAATAGGGGAGTTGATAGAAATAACTGTTGGCGAGATTCGCCGCGGCGGCTTGGGTGAAGGCGGGCGACGTGACGGGATCATACTCACCCGCCAACACCAGCGCAGGGATGTCGCTCGTCACGGCTTGACTCTCGCTTGCATCCGCCACGCCCGCGCCCCACATTTCGCAAATGGCAGGCTCAGAGATGGACGGCATGAAATTCGCCAGCGCGGGGTAGGAGCGGGCAATCTCTGTTTGCGCGGCGGGGTCGTTGAACGGATATTCTTCGCGGCATTCGGCGGAGTAATACATGCCCTGCGCCCGTGAGAAAATGTTCTTGAACCCTTCCTGCGCCACAGGCTCGATGACGCTCACGTTGCCGCGATAAAGTTCTTCGATGATGAACGGCAAAAAGCGGATGGTGTTACGCTGATAGAGCGCGTTGAACACGCCGAGAATCAGGTCATCGCCCGTCAGCCGCAGCGTGACAGATTCATCAGTGACGGGATGACGCACGTTCACCACCAGCGGCGCGGCGTTCATCCGTTCAATGACGGCGTAGAAGTGCGCTTCCAGTGCAGGGTAAGCCGTTCCGCACTCCACATCGGCGGCGCAGTTGGCAAAGAGCGTTTCCAGCGCCCGCGCCAGCGTCGGAACGTGCTGTTCGTAGGCATTCACTTCGGGCGCATAGACTGAATCCAAAACCACACTGCGAATACCATCGGGGTACAACCGCATGGTCGTCAATACCAGCCGCGCCGCGTATGAAGCGCCGACCAGATTCCACTGCTCGTACCCAAGCAGAACGCGCAAATCTTCCAAATCCGCCGCGCTTTCGGCGCTGTTGTAGGCGGTCAGGTCAATGCCTTGCGCCAGCAAACGGTCACGGCAGGCGCGCGCCGCGTCCACTTCGCGGGCAATCTCGATTTCACGCGCGTCCACCGCGCTGAAGTTGGCAAACGCCGCCATCTGTACTTCGGGACATTCCAGCGCAGGGTCGGCGTATTTGTTGCCGCGCTGTTCGACAAAGATGAAATCCCGCTCCTGCAAATGCGCCGAGTGGACGTAAAACGCCAGCGCGTCGAGCGAACTGCCGCCTGGTCCGCCGCTGGAGATGAACACCACGGGGTCGGGCTGTGGATGCGGATGCTGGCTGTGCAGCACCGCAAACGGCAGACGGATCATCCGCCCGTTGGGCTTGCTGCGGTTTTCTGGAACCCGAATCTCCCCGCAAGTGACCCGCGCCCCTGCGGGAATGGGCATGGGGCATTCGACAGGCGCAAAAGTCGGCGCGGACTGCGCGCGGACGGGGAGAGTGCCCAGCATCAGCGCGGCGAAAACTATGCAGATGACCATTCGTTTCATGTTTGTCTCCTTGCCGCCAGTTTAGAACAGGAGATGATTTTCTCCATCTCCCGAAGGAGGGATTTCAGCGGAAGAGAAACCTACCCCCATAAATCCCTCCATTGGGAGATGAACGAAACGCCCCACCCGAATAAGATGGGGACATGAACGAACACCGCCTTTACCGCATCCTCCTGCGCGGCAAACTGGACCTCGAACAGGCGTCCTGGTTCCCAGAATTGACCCACGCCCCCGCCGAAGACGGCAACACGCTCCTGACGGGCGAACTGCCCGACCAGGCGGCGCTGATGGGCATCCTGTTCCGCGCCCACAACCTGAACTTGCAAATCCTGTCGGTGGAAGCGCAGGTCAAGTGAAAGAAAGGAAAAAACGCATGGAAATTCTCAAATCCCTCAACCTCGGGCTTCGCTTTCTGCTCGAACTCTGTCTCCTCGTCATCTTCGGCTACTGGGGCTTCAAAACGGGCAGTAACGCCTTCTTGAAATTTCTGCTCGGTTTGGGCGCGCCCGTCCTGTTCGCCGTGACGTGGGGAACGTTCCTCGCGCCGAAATCATCCATGCGCCTGCATGAACCCTGGCTATTTCTGCTCGAACTCGCCCTCTTCGCGCTGGCAGGCTGGGCGCTGTCTAGCTCAGGCAAAGTCAGTCTCGCCGCCGCTTTTGCTGGCGTTTACATCCTCAACAAAATTCTGATGCTCGTCTGGAGACAATAACCATGAACATTAACCTAACCGCCCCCGCCGCTGCCCGCCGCGAGATTCTCATCCACGCGCCTGTCGAGAAAGTCTGGCAAATCCAATCTGACATCGAAAACTGGTCGGCATGGCAGCCCGACATCGCCTCCGCCAAACTGGACGGCGGCTTGAAAACAGGCGCCACCTTCCGCTGGAAGGCGCAGGGACTCAACATCACCTCGCGCCTGCACACCGTCGAGCCGCCGCACCGCCTCGGCTGGACGGGCGTCGCCCTCGGCATGAGCGCCATCCACAACTGGAGATTTGAAGCGCGCGGAGACGCCACCCTCGCCGTCACCGAAGAATCGCTTTCGGGCTGGCTCACCCGCCTGATGTTGTTCTTCGACCCGCGCTTCCTGGAAAAATCGCTTGAAGCCACGTTGCAGCGGTTGAAAGTTAAAGCAGAAGCATAAGCCAATCGCTTGAAATTTACTACTACAAAAAGGAGATTCTCATGACCACTCGCACCTGGACTCTCGAACGCAACAGCAAGTACGGCGGCATTCAACGCCTCGGCGAGCGCGCGCCCCTGCCCAAAGACGCCGTCGTCTCCATCACGCACGGCAAAGGCTTGAGCCTCGGGCAGACCATCCTCAACAGCATGTATTCAGGCTGGTTCATCCTGCCGCGCCTGCCCAAAAACGAAAACCTGCTCTACGCCGAACTGCACGGCGACTTCAAAAGCGGTGAAAGCCTCACCATCACCGTCTGGCGCGGCAAAGCCATGACCCAATTCCGTGACCGCGGCGGTCACGGCTGGGCGGTCAAACTGCTTACCAACCTGGTCTTCGGCGGGGACGCCACGCTCTGGTTTCTCACCTACACCCCCAAAGACGGGCAAATCCCCAGCGCCGACGAAGCCCGCCGTCTCTCCGAACAACACGGCAAGATGATGACGCGCGGAAAATTCATCCGCTCCGCCACCCGCCCTGCATAATCTGTCATTGCGAGACGCGGCAGCGTCGAAGCAATCTCATTTCAAAGGATAATTATGCACACCTTTGCCCCGTTCTTCATGGTCTTCGCCCGCTTCCTCTTCGCGCTGTTCTTTCAGGGACTGCTCGCCCTCGTCTTCCTCCTGCGCGGCGACCCGACTCCCATCCAATCCGCCGCCCCCTGGTGGACGGTGTACGGCTCGCTCGTGGATTTCGCCTGCTTGCTGACCATCGGCTTTTTCCTCCGCCGTGAGCGACTCCGCCTCTCCGCCCTGTTCGATTTCGACCGTTCCCTGTTGTGGAAAGACCTGCGCTTTGCCTTCCTGCTCCTCGTCCTGTTCCTCGTCCTCGGCTTTGGCGGCGGGATGGCGGCGGGCATGCTCATCTACGCTGGTCCGCCGCCCGCGCCCATGGGCGGACTTCCGCTGTGGGGCACGTTGTTCAGCCTGCTGGTCTTTCCCGTTTTGTGGGGCGTCACCGAGCAGTTGACCTATCAAGGCTATGCCCTGCCGCGCCTGCAAGCGCTGACGGGCAAAACCTGGCTGGCAGTTCTCATCGTTGCGTTTGGCTGGGCTTTGCAACACACTGCGCTGCCCTTCCTCCCCGATTGGCAATTCATCCTCTACCGCTTCATCTCGACCCTGCCCTTTGCCGTCGTCATCCCCATTTACCTGAAGACCAAACGTCTCACCCCCTTCATGCTCGCCCACTGGGGCGTGGATATGCTCTCAGTGATGATGACCAGCGTCATGTAATCGCCGTCAGCAAGTACAATCGGCGCAGGAGTACCAACCATGAGTCTTATCATCCGCCCCGAAACCCCCGCAGACATCCCCGCCATCTTCCACGTCCATCAACGCGCCTTTGGACGCGACAACGAAGCCCGGCTGGTGAACAAACTGCGCGGCGAAAACGCCATCGTCCTCTCGCTGGTTGCCCAGGTGGACGAAGCCATCGTCGGGCACATTCTCTTTTCGCCCGTCACCATCCGCGATGGCGAGACCGAATGGCAGGCGCTTGGGCTGGGACCAGTGGCTGTCCTGCCAGAGTTTCAGAATCAGGGCATTGGCTCCAAACTCATCCGCGCCGGGCTGGCGGAACTGAAGGCGCAGGGGCATGGCATCGTCATTGTGCTGGGACACGCTGAATACTATCCGCGCTTTGGATTCAAACCGTCCAAACCTTTGGGCATTCAGTGGGAAGTCAACGTGCCTGAAGAAGTATTTATGGTGGCGGAATTGAAGGAAGGCGCACTGCATGGCAGGACGGGCATTGTCCGTTATCATCCTTTGTTCGGCATGGTATAGTTCTTTCTTACATAGGGATATTGGACAAACAGCCGCCTTTGCACAAAGAACTCTTCCGCTCAAGGGAGAGTTCTTTCTTAAAGGGGCAGGGTGCGCGTGTCGTTGCTCACAATTTTGGAACATTTGCCCTCCTGTTTTCGTCACCCTGCCCATGTGAAAGTAAATTGAGTGACGAATGAGCGACCCTTCCTGTCGTTCAAAAGGAGAAACCATGAATACTAAAACCCTATCATTTATCGTGTTGAGCATGATCCTGTTGTTCAACGCGTGTTCACCGCTGACCACCATCGTAAGTTCCTCCGGTGAACAACCGACGCCCATCGAATCGTACGACCAGCCATCCGCTGGCTACCAGCCCATCACCGTGGATCAGGTCGAAGTCGGAGTCGGTTCGCCTATCCCCGCTGGGTGGTCCACCTACACCAGCGCCAGCCAGCAATGCGGATATGCGATCAGTTACCCGTCGGAAATCCAAGTCTCTGAGCAAACCCCATACAGCCAGATCTTTGGCTTCGATCTGACCGATTCGGATGCGGGCGCACGAAACTTCGTTTATGTTTCCGTGATTACCCCGGAAATCCAAAACAAGGTGAAGCAGGGTCTCTACGAACATGATGTTTACAATTATGACCCAATGGCAACAGAGATCCTGCAATCTGAACGGATTTCGCGGCGGCTCCTTCCGCGGCTGGCTGTTGTGGATCGTGACCAACTCCGCCTATGACATGTTACGGCGGTCGGGAAGACGCCCCACCCAGCCGTTGTTCCCCGAGGATGATGACGGTGAAGAAATGGAATCAGCGACCTGGCTTGCGGACCCGAACGCCTCAGTACAGGAAGCCGTCGAACGCGACGAAGAGAACCAGCGCCTGTATCAACTGCTGGACGAACTGCCCGAACCCTATCGCAGTGTGCTGACGCTGATTGACCTGCACGAACTGGATTATCAGGAAGCGGCGGAAGCGTTGAAGGTTCCCATCGGCACGATCAAGAGCCGCTTGGCGCGCGCCAGATTGCAAATGCAGGCGAAATTGCGCGAGGACCAATACGCCATTTTGCCTATCCTGCAAGGTGTAAGAGATGCGGTGTAAAACCTTGTCAGAATTTTGACGCTCCTAATATAGAAACGTCCCGAAGGCTGGGTTTTGTTTCGGAAATCCCCCGAGCAAAGCCTTTGGGACGGTACGCACAACAATTTGCTTATCACAAAGAGGCAACGATGAACACAACGGACCAACACAACATGCACGACCATTCCAAACATTCGAGCGAGCCCAAAATGGACCACTCGCAAAGCACGGGCATGGATCATTCAGCGCATCAGGGTCACGCCATGCCTGCCCAGGCGAAAGACCATTCCGCGCATAGGGGTCACGGCGTGGATCACACGGGACACGAGCAGATGTTCCGCGTGCGCTTCTGGTGGAGTCTGCTATTGAGCATTCCCGTTTTGCTCTACAGCGAAATGATCCAGATGTGGCTGGGCTTCATGCCGCCCGCGTTCCCGTTCAGCGAGTGGATTCCCTTCGCCTTCTCGGTCGCCATCTTCGCTTATGGCGGCGTTCCCTTCATCCAAATGGCGATCCCCGAATTGCAGGATCGCAAGCCCGGCATGATGACCCTCATCTCGCTGGCGATCTCGGTTGCATTCGCCTACAGCGTCGCGGCGCAATTCATCGCCCTTGGCGAAGGTTTCTTCTGGGAACTCGTCACGCTGATTGACATCATGCTCCTCGGTCACTGGCTGGAGATGCGCTCGGTGCGGCAGGCGTCGGGCGCGCTCAACGAACTCGCCAAACTCATGCCCGATACGGCGGAGCGCATCCATCACGGCGACATGACCGAGACCGTTCCCGTCTCCGCGCTCAAACGCGGCGACCTCGTCCTCGTCCGCCCTGGCGCGAGCATCCCTGCGGACGGCGAAGTGGTGGACGGTCATTCCAACGTCAACGAAGCGATGGTCACGGGCGAGTCGAAGCCTGTTCATAAAATGGCGGGCGCGAAAGTCATTGCTGGCACGATCAACGGCGACGGCAGTCTGCGCGTGCGCGTCACTGCCACAGGCAATGAGACCGCCCTCGCGGGCATCATGCGTCTCGTCGAACAGGCGCAACAGTCCAAGTCCAAAACGCAGGTTCTCGCCGATAAAGCCGCAGGCTGGCTATTTTACATCGCCCTCGCCGCCGCGCTCATCACAGGCATTGCATGGACGATTGCCGAGTCGTTCAATCTCGATGTCCTCACGCGCGTCGTCACGGTTCTCGTCATCGCCTGTCCGCACGCGCTGGGTCTCGCCATTCCGCTCGTGGTCGCCATCACCACTGCGCTGGGCGCGCGCAACGGCATCCTCGTTCGTAACCGCCTCGCCCTTGAAGCGGCGCGCGAAATTGACGTGGTCATCTTCGACAAGACGGGAACTTTGACTCAAGGTCAATTCGGTGTGGTGGATATGGCGACAGCGGATGGCTGGGATTCCGACCGGGCGCTTGCCCTCGCCTCCGCGCTGGAATCTGATTCCGAACATCTCATCGCCCAAGCCATCCGCCGCTTCGCGCGGGACCGAAAATTGGTCATTCCGCCCATCAGCCGTTTCTCCGCCTTGAAAGGACGCGGCGTCCAAGCGGACTTCGACAATCGAACCTACTACGTCGGCGGACCGCGCCTGCTCGAAATGTTATCGCTTACTCCTGAAGGAAATATCAAAGTATTTACAGACGCGGCAAACAACAACGCGCAGACCGTCGTGTATCTGACAACAAAAGATAAAATCATCGCCGCATTCTCCATTGCGGATGTCATCCGCCCCGAAAGCAAACGCGCCGTGGACGAATTGCACAAGATGGGAATCGAAGTCGCCATGCTCACGGGCGATAGCCAGGCAGTAGCGAAAGCGGTGGCGAATCAACTCGGCATCGAACGCGTCTTTGCCGAAGTGCTGCCCGAACACAAAGACCAGAAGGTCATGGAGTTGCAGAAATTGGGGAAGCGCGTGGCGATGGTCGGCGACGGCGTGAACGACGCGCCCGCCCTCACCCGCGCCGATGTCGGCATCGCCATCGGCGGCGGCACGGACGTGGCAATCGAATCGGCGGGCATCGTCCTCGTTCACAGCAATCCCCTGGACGTGGTCAAGGTCTTCAAACTCAGCCGCGCCAGTTACCGCAAGATGATCCAAAACCTGTGGTGGGCGGCGGGCTATAACATTGTCGCTATTCCGCTGGCGGCAGGCGTCCTGGCGAAATGGGGCATCCTGCTCTCGCCCGCCATTGGCGCGTTATTGATGTCGGTTAGCACCATCGTGGTTGCCCTCAATGCCCAGTTGCTGCGAAGAGCAAGCATTTAATGTGTGGTTTTTAGGATGGACGCCTCCCAGACGTTCATCCCCCCCAGCAAGCCGGTGACCGTGTCCATGCCGGAGGTGTGACCTGCCTGCATGGCGATGTCGGCGGCGGCGAGCAGACGCTCGTCATTTTCGCCGCGTGAGATGACCTGCGCCAATTCCAGCAGGCGGCGGGAGACTTTGCCATGCGCAGCGTGGAGCAGGTAGGTGCGGCTGATGTCGTTCGTGCGGGAGGAGAGGGCAATCACGGCTTGCCCCAGTTTTGAGAGAAATTCCAGGCGTTCTTTTCGTTCCAGCGCTGTGCACCACAGCCCTGCCAGAAAGCCCGCCAGCAGGTCGTCGCCGCTGGGGGTGAGACCCGCGCCAAGACCAATCAGCGCAATCAGCGGCGGAGGCAGGGCGGCTGCGTCGAGGCGGCGGGCGGCAAGCGTCAGAGAGTGCAGGGAGGATGCGGCGATGCTGGAGACAGACGAGCGGCGTAAATTGGAATCTCGCGCTGCATTCAATACCTCCTCTGCGACGAGGTCTGCCTGCGTTTGAATCTGCCGCGCGTTGAGCGCCTGCCAGACGGTGCGCCAGGCGGCGGTCGTTTTCGGGTCGGTCAAGTCAGTTCGGAGGGCGGGCAGGTTACAGGTCCAGCGGGAGGCGGGGCGCAGATCAATCTTCAGGGAGGCGAGATGCAGAAATCCGTCACGGCAGGAGGCGGGATCGGCAGGGTGAAGCGTCTCGAAGGAGAAGTCGGGGGGCGTGTCCACGCGAATCCCCTGCGGCAAATCCGTTTCGTCGGAAGTGACCAGCGTGAGCAAACCATCCCCCGCGTCCCAGCGCAAGTTTACGGCAGAGCGGAAGACGCTGTGGACAACGGCGTCGAACTCCGCCGGGACCGCTTCGCCGATGGTGAGGGCGGCGAGGTTCATGTTTCCAGCGGTTCGAACTTCAACCCGAACACGACGCCCTCCGGGCGGGTACGGATCGGTTCCCAGACGGCTCTGACGGTCATGCCCACTTTGAGTTGGTTCACCGATTGGGCTTTGATCTGCCCGAGGGCTTTGATGTGGTTCTCGAACTCCGCGATGCCGAGGAGCAGGGATTGCTGGTCGAAGCCGTAGGGCAGGTTGAAGATGGCTGTGTAGGTGAGCAGCCGGGCGTTGCCTTGCGGGTGAATCTCTTCGAACGCGCGTCCTTTGCATTCGAGACAGCGGTCGTGAAAGGGGTAGTGGATGTGTCCGCAGGTTTTGCAGCGATAGGCGGTGAGGGCGGGTTCGTTCACGGTTCTGCTCGCTTGAGGATGAAGCACAGGACGTTGTTGGCAAAACCGCCAAAGTTGAGGGTGAGACCGGTTTGGGCGTTTGGCACCTGGCGGTTTTCGGGCAGTTCATGGCGCAACTGCCAGACGATTTCGACGATTTGCGCCACGCCCGTTGCGCCCATGGGGTGACCGCGCGCTTTCAGCCCGCCCGAAACGTTGATGGGGATCGAACCTCCGAGGCGGGTTTGCCCTTTGAGGGCGGCTTCGCCGCCGGCGCCTTTTGGGAAGAAGCCCACGCATTCGCTTTCGGCAATTTCAAGGATGGTGAAGGCGTCGTGCAGTTCCGCCACGTGGATGTCGGACGGGCGCAGGTTTGCCTGGGCAAAGGCTTGACGGGCGGCGAGGGTGACGGCTTTGAGTTCGGTGGGATCGGCGCGTTCTGCCAGGGTTTGCGTATCGGTGGCTTGACCGAATCCCGCGATGACGACGTAGGGTCTGCCCAGTCTGCGGGCGATGTCCACGCTCGAGAGGACGAGGGCGGCGGCGCCGTCGCTGGTGGGGCAGAGGTCGTACAGCCGCAGAGGGTCTGCCACAATCGGGTTGCGGAGGGCGGCTTGCGGTCCGTCGAAGATTTCTTCGCGGTTGATGGGTTTGCGGAAATGGGCGTAGGGGTTCAGGGCGCCCATCTCATGATTTTTGATGGAGACGGCGTGCAGGTGTTCGGCGGTCAGGTTGTATTTGTCCATGTAGAGGCGGGCGAACATGCCTGCCAGCCCCGGCATGGTGACGCCGTAGGGATATTCCGCCTGCGGGTGGGTCATGGTGGAGGCGAAGTCGGTGGTGTGCGCTCCGTCGCCTGCGCGCATTTTTTCACCGCCCACCACCAACACGGTTTCGTAATAGCCCGAAGCAATCCCCAACAGACCCGCCTTGACGGCGGATGAGCCGGAGGCGGGTCCGTTTTCGATGGTTTCGGCGGCGGCGGGGAGCAGGCTGAGGCGGTCTGCCAGCGAACTGGCGATGGCGGTCTGGTGCTGGAGCATCCCTGCGCCCACGTTGGCGACGTAGAGCGCGTCCACGCTTTGACTGCCAAAGCCGGCGTCATCGAGGGCTTTGAGCGAAGCGCCTGCCAGCATGTCCAGCAGGGAATCTTCGTAGCGCCTGCCAAAGGGGATCATGCCCGCGCCGATGATGGCAACGTCTCTCATGGGATGACTGGCGAAGTGAATTTGGCGTTACGCCAGATTTTGGCGGCTGAGTTTGTTGAGGCGTTCGACGTGCGCCGGGTCGTAGGCGTCGCCGAATTTGGTCTTGGGCAAGGCGGCTTTCTTCGCCATCAGTTGTTCGTATTCGGCGTCGTCCACCATCGCCACACAGCGCCCGATGCTGGCTTCGCCATCCACAAAGCGCCAGGGGAAGAACCCAACGGTGACGCGGCGGTTGAGCAGGAGGTCAATATCGCCGCCCAAACATTCGGCGTGGATGATGCCGTAGGGGAACATCTCGAGGTGCATGAGTTGGTACTTGCTGTCGTCGAAGAACTCTGCCAGCGACTTGCCGAATTTCTTTTGGAAGACGCGTTCCGCCTGACGCGCCTGACGCGGCATCCAGTCGCGGATGATGGTGTTCATGGGATGGTCGGCGCTGCCGCAATCCACGCCGATCCAGCGCAGTTTTTTGGCTTTTGCCCAGTCGGCAAATTCGCGGTCGGGACCGGGGTGCTGAACCATGTAGCGGACTTCGTTGGCGAAGGGCGAATCCCAGCCAAAGTGATGGTAGCCGGTGTGGATGATGAGGATGTCGCCTTCGCGCACTTCGACGCGCTCCTCGACCATTTGGCTGGTGTACACGTCGTAGTCGCCGCAGGCGTCGCTCAGGTCCACGATGGCGGCTTCGTGAACGAGGAAGTCCATGTCGAGCGAGGCGATGTCCTTGCCGGGGGTGTGGAAGTGAATTTCGCCGTCCAGGTGTGTGCCGAGGTGATTGGAATGGGTGAGCAGTTGTCCGTTGGCGCCGTTGGGAGCCAGCCGCTTGAAGTACTTCACTTGCAGCGGCTCATAGGTGGGCCAAGGCGGCGTGGCGACGCCGAGAGGGATGGTGAGGTCAATGAATTTCATGGAAGTCTCCTTGGTAGTCAGATAGTCACATAGTCGCTAGTCACATAGTCAGATAGTCAAATAGTCTCATCGTCTCGTAGTCGGGTAATGTAGTCGGATCGTCTCGTAGTCTATTGGTCGGAAAGATGCGGATGGCTTTGCTAGAGACCAAAAGGCTATCAGACTCTCAGACCATGAGACCATCAGACCATAAGACTATAAGACTACCAGACTATTTTTCATAGGGTAATCCCAGCGCTTCGGGTCTGGCGGCGCCCCAGCGGGAACTAAACCATTTGGTGGACATCAAAACCAGGACGATGATGGTGATGACGAACGGGAAGGTCCGCCAGATGTAGCGCGAGAAGATGTTGGGTAAAAGCGCCTCAGGGTTGAGGGAGACCTGCCACAACGCGCCGAACAAAATCGAACCGCCCAGCAGCAGGAAGGGATTCCACATCGAGAAAAAAACGAGCGCCAGCGCGATGAAGCCCCAGCCCATCAGGAAGTTGTAATTCCAGACCGGGTTGTAATCCAGGGCGTAGATGGAACCGGCGAAGCCCATCAGCGCGCCGCTGAACATGACGCTGGCGTAGCGCGTGCGCACCACGTTGATGCCCGATACCTCCGCCACCGATGGATTTTCACCCACCGAGCGCAGTTTCAGCCCGGGATGCGTCTTGAACAGGAAGAACCAAATGCCCGCCGCCAGCGCGAGCGAAGCCAAAAAGAAGGGAGAAAGCCCGGCAATGGCGGGCAGGCGCGGCAGTCCCAGCGGACCCGTGTAGGGGTAGCCGATGTAGGCGGTCAGCCCAAAGCCGAGAATCCAGATGCCCATGCCGTTCACCACTTGGTCGCCGCCCAGCGTGACCGAGAAAAAGGCGTGCAGCAGCCCGATCAATGCGCCGACGGCGATGCCCGCCAGAAATCCCAGCAGGTAATTGCCCGTGACTTTTGCGACGATAAAACTGATGGTCGCGCCAAAGAGCATGGCGCCTTCCACACCTACGTTCATGATGCCGGCGCGTTGACCGATGATCTCGCCCAGCGCGGCAACGGTGAAAATTGTCGAAGCGTTCAGGCTCCGAACCCAAAATTCCCACATGTTCTGCCTCCTTCTCTATGAACCATTTTTAACCACAAAGAACACGAAGGTCACGAAGGAAAAATGCTCGTAAACGCAGCGCCTTTCATTTTCTTTGTGTACTTGGTGACCTTCGTGGTTGGGCTCTTTCCAGTGATTACGGAAGAGCCTCTTTTTTGAAGACAACCCGGTAACGGAAGAAGAACTGAAACGCGACCAGGATGATCATCAGCACGCCCAGCATGGCGTAGTCAATGCCGAAGCCCAGTTGCAGTTTGCCCTGCACGAAGCGTCCGCCGCTGGTCAGCCCGCCGAACAACACCGCCAGCGGAATGGACGCCAGCGGGTTGCCCTGCGAGATCAACCCGCAGATGATGCCGTAAAACGCCAGGTCGCCGAAGTCGCCGTAGTTCTTGGGGATTTTGAACAAGCCCGGCACGGTGGCGAAGTAATGATAACCCGCCAGCCCGGCAATCACCCCGCCGGCAACGAACACCAGCACGGAAACCTTGAACGGGTCCACGCCGGCGTAGCGCGCCGCGGCAGGACTGGCGCCAAACGCCCGAATCTCATAGCCGATGCGGGTTTTGGTAAAGACGAACTGGAGCAAGGCAGTCAGCCCGAGCGCAAACCAGATGGTGAAGGGCATGCCCAAAAACAGCCCCGGCTGCAGGGAAGCGGGCAGCTTGAACCCCTCGCCTTCGCCGCCGGAACCCATGAACGGACCGCCCTCCTTGATCATGTGCGCCGTCACCCAGAAGGCGATGAAATTCAGCATCATGGTCACGACAATTTCGTTGGTATTGAACTTGCCCTTCAGCAGACCAGGGATCAAGCCCATCAGTCCGCCGCCTGCCATCGCCGCCAGAATCATCAGCGGCAGGACGATGCCCGCCGGCACGTCTGGGTTGGTGCGCGCTCCAAAAGCAAACGCCACGCCAAACGCCGCCAGCGCGCCCGCGTACAACTGTCCCGCCATGCCGATGTTCCACAACCCCGCTCGCATCGGCAGGATGAACGCAAACGTGCAGAGCAGCAGAAAAATGGCGCGGTTGAGCGTGAGCGGCACGCCGAACGAATTGATGAAGGCATAGGAGAAAATTTCCGCATAGCCTTTGGCGGGATCCACGCCCGCCTGCAAAAAGATAAAACCGACCAAGAAGAGCGCCACCACCACCGCAAGGATGGAAAGAACCGCCGCTTCCAGCCCGCTGAAACTTGACTTTTTCTCGAGTTTGATTTTGTATCCTGCGATGTTCATTGTTCTGCCGCCTTCTGCCGAATTCCAGCCATCAATGCGCCGACGATTTCCCGTTCCGCCTCGCCGCCGGGCAGGATGTCCATAAAGCGTCCCTCGTACATCGGCGCGATGCGGTCGCTCAATGCCAGGACCTCATCCAGGTCCTCCGAAATGAGCAGAATCGCCGCCCCGGCTTTTTTCGCTTCCAACAGTTTGTTCTGCACGAATTCGGTCGCGCCCACGTCCAGACCCTGAGTGGGGAGGTTGGCGATAATCAGCCGCGGCTGACGCGAAAGGACGCGCGCCAGAATCAATTTTTGCAGATTCCCGCCCGAAAGGTTCTTCGCCAGCACGTCCACATTGGGAGCCGCCACGCCATATTCGGCAACGAGTGCTTCGGCGCGGGCGCGAATCTTTTTGGCGTCAATCACGCCGCGCCGGCAAAATTCATCGTCGTAGTAATAACTCATCAGGATGTTTTCCACCAGCGAAAAATCGCCAATCGAACCGACCGCCCTTTGCTCGGATGGAATGTACCCGATGCCTTTCTTCCAGCGTTCCATGCTCGAAAGATGGGTAATCTCGCTGCCATCCAGCAGCACTTTGCCTTCCGCCGCTTTGCGCAGACCTGCCAGCGCCTCTGCCAACGGCTGCTGCCCATTGCCCGATACGCCGGCAATGCCGAAGATTTCACCCTCATGCACGCTGAACGAAACATCCTCGACAGCCTTCATCCCCTTTTCGTCGTACACCGAAAGATTTTGAACTTCCAAAACTGCCTTGCCGCGCTCCACCTGCACGCGTTCCAGGTTGAACATCACCTCGCGTCCGACCATTTCGCGGGCGAGCAGTTGTTCGGTGGCTTCGTGCGTATTCAAACGCGCCACCACCTTGCCGCGCCGCAGCACCGTCACCCGCTGACTGACCGACAACACCACCGGCAGTTTATGCGTGATGAAGGGGACGATGGCAAGTTCATCCTTCGTCATGATCTGGATGGTCTCCAGCAGTTTCTTCGTCTCCGGCGGGGCGAGCGAGGAGGTCGGCTCGTCCATGATGAGAATCCGCGCGCCGCGATAGAGCGCCTTCAGGATTTCCACCATCTGTTTTTCGCCCTCCGAAAGATGCCAGACCTTGTCGTTCAGGTTGAGTTTGTACTCGTAGCGGTCGCACAGGCGCGCCACATCCTCCGCCGCCTTTTTGAAGTCCAGGATGAGACCGGTGTTTGGATGTCCCAGCAGGATGTTTTCCAAAACGGTGTGCGCCTGAACCAGTTTGCGGGTCTGATGCACCATGCCGATGCCCAGTTTGATCGCATCCAGCGGAGACCTGAAATTGACCTTCTTGCCGAAGACGTAAATCTCGCCTTCGTCCGGTCGCACCAGCCCAAAAAGAATGCTCATCAGCGTGGTCTTGCCCGCCCCGTTTTCGCCCAAAACGGCGTGAATTTCGCCGGCGCGAATTTCAAAGTCCACATGGTCATTTGCCACCAGTCCCGGATAGCGTTTGGTAATGCCGCGCGCCTCCAGAATGACATCGCCATGTTTGATCTCGTCAGTCATAAAAACGCCCATGCTCGTCCTCACCTCACGGTTGCCAAACCGATGGGATATTCAGCAGGCGCACGTTTTGCCTTTCGTTCCGCGCGCCTGCTGAAATTTTCCAGCGCGTCTACAAGAAGAAGGCTGTTACTTCAGAATGGTTGTGCCCAGCAGGTCGAAATTGAACTGCGAGAGCAGGAATTCGACCGTGGCTTCCTGACCGGCCGGCTTGACGACCGTGCCTTCGGGGGGAATGGGCAGACCGGGCAGTTCGAGACCGGTGCCGTTGCTCACCAGTTCGTGGTCGGTGAACGGATCCCACTCGCCTTTCATCATCTGCTCGCGGCGCTGTTTGACCAGGTCAATGATGGATTGCGGGATGAGCGGCAGCGCCTTCGGGCTGATGGCGTCCACGCCGACCTTGCCGTCGTTCATCAGGTCCACCGTCGGGATGACTGTGCCGTCTTTCAGGGTCATGGTGGTTTCCATGCCGGGGTAGAGGATGGTGGGCGGGGTCTTGTTGCCTTTCATGAACTCCTGCAGGATGAGGTTATAGCCCACTTCCCAGCGGGTGTCGAAGGAGACCGCCACCGTATCGGTGCTCGACCAGCCGTACTCACCGACGATGTCCATATCTTTGCCCACGAACCAGATGCCCTTCTCCTGCGCCACATCCAGCGCGGAACCGGAATCGGTCTGCTGGGTCAGCACGTCCACCTTGTATTGATCCACCAGCGTGGTGGCGATGTCGCGCTCTTCCTGCGGCAGGTACCAGTCGCCGGCGTATTTGACGTAGACGTTGACTTCCTTGTTCAGCAATTTTGCCGCGTCCTGCACGCCCAGCACGAAGCCAGCCGTGCGGCGCAGCACCTGAACGTTGGGGAAGGCAGAGACGATGCCGATGTTGCCCGTCTGGGTCAGCGCGCCGGCGATCAAGCCTTCGAGATACAACGCCTGATACTGGCGCGGGAAGTAACGGATGAAGTTCGGCTCGGTGCTTAAGTCACTGGCGATGATGGAGACAAAGTACACATCCGGGTATTTGGCGGCGATGTCTTTGAGGGGCATGCCCATGAATTCGGCGTTGCCGACCACGATATTGGCGCCCTGGGCGATCATCTCTTCCGCAAACGGCACCGATTGATCGGGCGCCACGCTTTCGCGGTAGATGTATTCGACGTTGTCGTAGGTCTCCGCCAAACGCTTGCCGGCGCGGTCATGCGCGCCCGACCAGGTGGTACCGGCAATGACGCTGAAGTGTTCGATTGCCAGGACGACCTTCGGCTCACCCGCGGACGGCTGTTCTCCGCCGCTGGCGGGCTGGGTTGCTGCCGGCTCATCCGTGGCAGGCGCTTGTGTGGCGCTCTTCCCGCCGCACGCCGCCAAAACCATGCTGAACACGACCAGCAGCACGGCAAGTGTGTAAAGGTTGTTTCGTTTCATGCTTGCTTCCTCCTTTGAGATTGGTTGAAAATGATTGGATGCTGACTTGACCTGTTTACTCGATGACGATAGACACTCTCCTTTCGTAATCATGCTTCACTGATGTTATGCAGATAGTGCGTCGCACCTTCATTGCCGGGATAGTTACTGCGCGATGATTCGACTGCTTTAGTGGATGTATCAAGCGATGTGGTGCGACGCACTGCATCAACTTCACACATCAGTTTCTCAACGTGAAAGATTCAGCGGCTGGCTCAAGCCGCCATCCTCTTGACCAGAATATCGTTCAATTTGTCGAGCCCCTGCTTGACCATGCCCTTGCTGACCGACTCGAACAGACGCTGACCCACGCTGGCGACCTTGCCGCCAATTTGCGCTTCGCCGCTGTACTTCATCAGCGTTTTGCCGCCATCCTGTTCCACCAGCACGACATTGCCCACCCCTTTCAGGAAGCCGATCTTGCCCGTTCCCTCCACGGTCAGCGTGCAACTCTCGGGCGGGACTTCGTTGCTCACCGTGACGCGCCCCCCGAATGCGCCGCTGAGCGGACCGATGCGCAGGACGATCTCACCGGTAAACTCATTCTCATTCACCTTGCTGACGCTCTGCACGCCGGGTACGCAGGTGGTCAGCACCTCCGGGTCGCGCACCACTTTCCAGACCTCCTCGCGCGGAGCGTCGAACACATACTCGCCTTCGATCTTCATTCCGATTTCTCCTTTTGCGATTCATGCAATACTGATATTACGCAGTTTTCCCGTAGCGCGACACTTTGTCCCCGAACGGGGGTTCATGTCGCCTGAAAACGCGAGATAAATCTCGCGCTACTGCGTAACATCATTCAATAACTCGAACAGACGGTTGGGACTGAGCGGCATTTCCAGCACTTCCAATTTGCGGTCATGGAAGGCATTCTCCAGCGCCTGGGCAAACAGGGCAGGCACGGGAATCGCTCCCGCCTCGCCCACGCCCTTGGCGCCCAGTTCATTGAGCGGGGAGGGCGTTTCGAGATGCGCCACCTCGATGCGCGGCATTTCCGTGGACGAGACCAGCAGATAGTCCGCGAAAGAGGCGTTGAGCAGCTGCCCGTTTTCGTCCATGTGCAGTTTTTCGTAGTAGGCGTTGCCCAGTCCCATCGAAACGCCGCCGTGAATCTGCCCCTCCAAAATCAACGGATTGAGCACCGTGCCGCAGTCCTCTGCCACCACATAGCGGCGGATGTTGATCATCATCGTCTGCGGATCCACCTCCAGAATCATGGCATGGGTTCCGAACGCCGTCGCGCCATATTGCGGACCGTAATAGGAGGTGGATTCCAGCCCCGGTTCGGTGCCCGGTTCGACCGCCCCCCGCAGCGGGTTCGCCAATACTGCCAGTTCGCCCAGGCTGATGGATTTCTGCGGAATGTCTGCCACGCGCACCGTGCCGTCTTCCAGTTCCAATTCGTCTTCGGGCGCTTCCAAAACTTTGCTGGCGAGTTTCAACACCTTTTGCCGCACCGACTTTGCCGCGGCGTGGACAGCGTTGCCTGCCACCACCGCCCCGCGGCTGGCAAACGTGCCGGTGCCCCAATGGAACTCGGAGGTGTCGCCGGTCACGATGCGCACATCGCTGACCTTCACGCCCAACTGCTCGGCGACAATCTGCGCGAACGACGTGAAATGTCCTTGTCCCTGCGTGCCGATGCCGGTGGCCACGTTGACCTTGCCGCTGGCTTCCACCGTCACCCGCGCGCCCTCATACGGACCCACGCCCGTCGTCTCGATGAACGGAACCACGCCGATGCCCACATACTTCCCTTCACGGCGCAGACGGGGTTGTTCCTCTTTGATGAACTTTTCGTAGCCAATCAATTCCAGGGCTTTGTCCACCACGGCTTTGTAGTTGCCGCTGTCCAGAATGAGCGGCGCAAACGCCTGGTCAATGATTTGATGTTCGTAAGGGAAGGCGTCCGGCGGAATCAGGTTGCGCTTGCGAAGTTCCACCGGGTCCATGCCCAGTTCGCGGGCGGCGGCGTCCATCATGCGCTCGATGATGAAGATGCCGTGCGGTCTGCCCGCGCCGCGCACCGGGGTGGCGATGATGCGGTTGGTGAAGACCACCTTGAATTCCGACGAGTAGTTGCGGATGTCGTAGCCGCCCATGTTGTGGCTTTGCGTGTTGAGCGGAATGGTCAAGCCATAGGGGTCATAGGCGCCGGTGTCGTGCAGGAAATCGTCCTTCAAGCCCAGCACGCGTCCGTCGCGGCTGAGCGCCATTTCCACATCGTGAATTTGACCGCGCTCCTGCGTGGTGGCGTAGAAGTTTTCGCGGCGGTCTTCGATCCACTTGACCGGGCGGTTGAGTTTCTTCGCCGCCCACGGGATGACCATCTCTTCGGGGTAGAACATCATGATTTTGGGACCGAACCCGCCTCCGATGAACGGCGCGATGACCCGCACCTGATGTTCCGAGAGCCCCAGCCGCGCCGCCGTCCCGTTGCGGATGGGGATGGGCGCCTGCGTGGTATCCCAAATGGTGAGATGCTCGCTCTGCGCGTCCCAGTGCGCCACAATGCCGCGGTTTTCCATCGCCGCCGCCGCGCCGCGCTCGATGACGATGCGGCGTTTGATGATGACATCCGCCTGGCGGCGCGCCGCTTCGTAATCGCCCTTCTTCTGCGACAACCACGCCGCAAGGTTGGACTCCAAATCGTCGTGGACGAGGGGACTGCCCGGCTCCAGCGCCTGTTCCAGGTCCAGAACGACCGGCAGTGGTTCATATTCGACCTCGATCTCTTCCACCGCGTCCTCGGCGATGTAGCGGCTTTCGGCGATGACCACCGCAATCGCTTCGCCCGCGTGCCGAATCTTGTCTTTGGCAAGCGGCACCTGCCGCCGCGAGTGGAAGATTACATCCTTGACCGTTGGCGGAGGCGAAACCAGCGGCGGACCGGGGAACCAGTCCTTGCCCATATCTTCCGCCGTGAACACCGCCACCACGCCGGGATGCGCCCGCGCTTTGGACACATCCACTTTGAGCAGGCGGGCGTGAGCGTATTCACTGCGCAGGAAGGCGGCGTGCAGCATACCGGGCAGATGCACATCGTCCACGAACTGCGCGTGACCGGTCAGCAGGCGGGGGTCTTCGTTGCGGACAACGCGTTTGCCAATCAATTTTCT
>DYID01000002.1:198985-228614 GCA_020723805.1 Anaerolinea sp.
TGTCCGTGCGCCTGCACCGCGAACGTCAGGCACGAGCGGATGGGCTGTCCGTCCATCAGCACCGAACAGGCGCCGCACACCCCATGCTCACAGCCGACGTGCGTGCCGGTCAGCCCCAGGTCGTGGCGCAGAAAGTCGCTCAACAGCGTGCGCGGTTCCACACTGCGCTCGTAGCGCGTTCCATTGACGGTGACGGTAAGTTCGAATGTGTTTGACATATCAGCCCTCCTGCGTGGTTTCTGCGGCGCGTTGAAAAGCCTGTTCGAGTGCGCGGCGGGTGAGAACGTTTGCCAGATGACGACGGAATTCCGCCGTGGCGTGGATGTCGCTGCTGGGATCAATTTCCTGCGTCGAGGCGATTTCCGCCGCTTCTTTCATGACCTGCGGACTGGGCGCCTGACCCTTGAGCGCTTCGGCGGCTCGTTCCGCCGCCATCGGTCGGTCACCCGCGCTGATGAATGTCAGCCGCGCCTCTTTGCAGAGACCCTTTTCATCCAGCGTGACCACCGCCGCCACGCCCATCAGCGCGAAGTCATGCGGACGGCGGGCGACTTCCTGTAAAGACCATCCTGAGCGCGGCGGCATAGGCGGGATGGACGCCTCCACCAGCAGTTCATCGGGTTCGAGCACGGTGGTGAACAGACTGACGAAAAATTCCTCCGCCGGCACCCAGCGCTCTCCCCGCTGGCTGCGCAAGCGGAATTTACCGCGCAGGGCAAGGCTGAGGGCGGGCAGTTCCGCCGAAGGGTCCGCGTGAGAGACGCTGCCGCCAAACGTGCCGCGCGTCCGCACTTGCGGATAGGCAATCTTGGACATGGCGGCGTGGATCAGCGGGGCGCGTTTCGCCGCCAGCGGGCTGGTCTCCACTTGGCGGTGACGGGTCATCGCGCCGATGCGCAAACCGCCGTCCTCTCCCTCGCGGAGGTAGGCGAGTTCCGCAATGTTGTTCAAGTCCACCAGAATGGACGGCTGAACCAGGCGGAAGTTCATCATCGGAATCAGGCTTTGTCCGCCTGCCAATACTTTGGCGTCGTAGCCGTGTTCCGCCAAAAGCGACAGGGCTTCTTCGGTGGCAGCAGGGGCGAAATAGTCGAATGGCGCTGGCTTCATGGAATTTCATCTCCTCGTTTGGTCGTTTTCCCTCTCCCGCCTGCCCCCCGTATGGGGGGAGGGGTGGGGTGAGGGTAGGGAGGTACGTTGCGTCACGATGCGGGCGGCAGGCGTTCCGTCCACCATGGCGAGGGGAAGGCTTTGCCGCCCGCCCATAATTGATAGGTGATTTGCATGTGTCCGAGGTGCAGCGAGGTGTGGTCAATGACATGTAAAACACACCAGCGCACGGGGACGATGCGTTCCTGTACCTGACGCGTGGCGTTCAAATCCGCTTCGCGCAGGCTGGAAAACACCTCGCGCGTCTCCTGTGCCGTCTGCTCCAGCAATGAGACGAGTTCGGAGGCGGAGGCGGCGGTCGCGGCAAACTCCGCTTCGCGGTCCCGCGTGGCGGGGCGTCCTCCCACCACTTCCGCAATCCAGAAATGTTCCGCGCCGGCGGCGTGGGCGGTCAACACCGCCAGCGAGTTGGTGACGTGTTCGTCCCCGCCTTGAATGGGACGCCAGTTCAAGGCTTCGGCGGGCAGGTCGGCGATCAGGCGGGTCATCTGTCCGCGCAGGTCTTCGAGGCGCTGGAGGTAGTTATCCAATTCCGTGAGCATGGTTTCCTTCCCGAAGGGTTCTTTCCACAAACGCCTCGAACGAGACGGGTGAACGTCCCAGCAGGCATTTCAACACACTGGGGCTGCCAATCAAGCCGTGCCGTGCGTAATAGCGGAACATCTGCATCAGCGTCGTCACCTGATACTCGTCCATGCCGCGGGAGCGGGCGTTTTGTTCCCAGGTCTCCAGCGGAACGACAGCGGCACGGACGGGACGGTTCAGCCGACGGCTCAAAATCTCCGCCACCTCGGTCTGCGAAAGAGGCGCAGCGCCCACCAGTTCGAGCGTTGCGCCGAGCCAGCCGTCTTCCGTCAGAACCCGCGCGGCGGCTTCTGCCACATCTTCCAAATCCACCAGGCTCAGGCGCGTCTGCGGCGGGTAGGGGACGGCGTAGACGCCCTGCTCGCGGATGCTTTGCCAATAGGCGAGGATGTTCTGCATGTACGCCGTCGGCTGAAGGATGGTAAAGGGCAGACCCGATTCAAAGAGCAGTTCCTCCACGCGCATCTTTTGCCAGTGATGCGGCATCGCTTCGACCTGCGGATGCAGGACCGAGTGGAAAACGAAGCGTTCCACCTGCGCGGATACGGCGGCGGCGATGACGTTCCTGCCGATGGCGACTTCATGCGGGCTGACGTTGGGAGCGATGTGATACACCGCCCGCGCGCCCTGCGCCGCCCGCTTCATAGCCGGACCGTCGAGCAGGTCCCCGACGATGACCTCTTCCACACCCAAAGCGGCGAGGGAGTCCGCCTGTTCGGGGCGGTGCGTCAATGCCCGAATCGCTTCGCCGCGCCGCAAGAGCGCCCGAATGACCGCGCGTCCCGTTTTGCCCGATGCGCCTGTGATGAGGATCATGAAGGTACTTTCGTGGCAACGACTTCAGTCGTTATACTAGCGACTGAGGTCGCTACTACAGAAACCGCTCCTACGGTTTTTACCTAGCCTTCCTTGAACGCCACGAAGCGCGCCCACATGGATTCGGCTTCCATTGCCTTTTGCGGGTAACAGCCGATGTAGTAGCGTCCGCTGGGAGCGTTGGCAATGTCGCCGCCCAGGTTTTCGGCATGGACGATCTTCTTGGGGAACAGGTTCAAGTGCATATCCTGATAGTAATCTTCCAGCGGATACATCTCGTCCCAGTCCTTGCCGAAGTCCTTTTTCAATTTGGCATTGGCTTCCGCAAAGGTCTTCGGATGCCAGATGCGCATGATGGTGTTCATGGGGTGATCCGCCGAGACCGCGTCCACGCCGATCCATTTGAGCTGCATATCCGCCGCCCACTTGGAGAAATCCGCCGAGGGACCCGGGTGCTTGACCATGTAGCGGAACTCGTCCGAGTCCGGGCTAAACCAGCCGTACTTGTTCCAGCCCGTCTTGATGACCAGGATGTCGCCTTTGCGGATGTCCACCACGTCGTGGATCATCTGCGGCGTATAGACGCTCGAATCGCTGACCAGGTGAGAGATGTCCGCGATGACACCGGGACCGACCCACTCCGAGAGCGGCACCTGTCCAATCGTGCGCCCGTTGGGATAGAAGTGCTTTTCGCCGTCCATGTGCGTGGCGAGATGGATGCTGGCGTTGCAGATCGAGCCGTTGCGTCCCATGCCGAAGTATTGTCCGCCGACGCGCTTGGTGTAGGTGACGCTCAACGGGATGTAGTTCAGCCACTGCGGAGTCTGCACGCTGAATGGGACGGTCAGGTCGAGCATTTCGGCTTTTTCCATCTCCCGGAAGAACTCTTCGTCGCTCATGCCGTCGGGGGCGGTCAACGCCGAGACGCGCGCCCAGGCGGTTTCCACTTCCATGAAGGGGATGGGCATGATCTGAATCCAGGCGCGTTTGTTCTTCAGTTTGTCAATCTCGCCCACGATGGACTCCACCAGAACGAGATGCGCCTTGGGCATGGTGATGTGGGTGAGTTCGTAGTATTCGCCCTGCGGGAAGACCTCATCCCAGGTTTTGCCGGTTTCCTTCTTGAGTTTTTCCTCCGCCAGTTTGAAGTGATTCTCGTGCATACGGCGGATGGGTGTGTTCATGGGGTGTTCCGCGCAGCCGCAGTCCACGCCGATGACCTTGAGCTGCATGTCCAATGCCCACTTGTAGAACTCCATCGAAGGTCCGGGGTGGCGGACGAGGAAACCGAACTCCATGGATTCCACGCCGCCCTGCGCGTTCGGGTTGTTCACCTGCGGCTGGTCCCACGAATATTTGTGGTAGCCGGTGTTGATGATCAGAATGTCGCCTTTTTTCACTTCGGCTTTCTTCATGATCATCTCAGGCGTGTAGATGCTGTAATCCGAGACCATGTCCGAGATGTCCACGATCACGCCCGGACCGTTCAGGTCTCTCAGCGGGATGTCGGCAATGGCGCGTCCGCCGGAGTGGAAGGCGCGCTCTCCCACCAGATGCGTGCCGACCGTGTTGCTCCAGTTGAGGATCTGTCCGTTGGCGCCCTGCCCGCCTCCGTATGCGCCGGTGACGCGCTTGAAGAAATGCACTTCGAGCGCCTTCTCGCCGGGCCACGGCGGGGTGAAGATACTGCAATCCTGAGTGAGGTCGTAGAGTTTTGCCTCGCTCATCATTTTGATGAAACGTTCCCGGTCCATCACAGCCTCCGTTTTTGTTTGTAACACGACATTTATGTCGCTTTGGATGCACGGCAAATCAATGCCGTAACCGCGTCGCGTAGTTGGCGTCCTCTAACGTCAACTCAAATGCCAACCGGCGCGTAAGAGAACGCGCCCTGCGCTAGAAACCATATTTATCGGCAAACGCAATCAACGCTTCTTCGAAGGGAGCCATCGGCATCGAGACCACGCCCGCGCCGACCTGTCCGATGCCGGGCTCCTTGTGCGCCACGCCCGTGTTGACGCGTGGGGTGATTTGCTTTTCCACCACTTTGCGGATGTCAATGCCGGTTGGCGTGCCGCGGAAATCCAGGAAGGGGATGGTGAAATACTTGTGTTCGGTGTGGGTGATTTCGTACATGTCGAGCGTGGTGTTGATGGCGTCCTGCGGTTTGCCGCCGATGAACGTCACCAAGGCGGGCGCGGTCGCCATGGCAAACCCGCCGATGCCCGCCGTCTCGGTGATGACGCTGTCGCCGATGTCGCGGCAGGCGTCCGCTTCGGTGAAGCCGGGGAAATAGAGCGCCTTGACGACCGGGGCTTGCGCCGTGAACCAGCGGTCGCCCAATCCGCTCACCTTGAGACCGAAGTCGGTGCCGTTGCGCGCCATGATGGTGACGATGGTACTGCCCTCGATGTTGTGCGCCGCGGCGGTCATGGACTTGCAGCCCGCCATGACCGGGTTCAGCACGCTCAGCGCGTTCTCGCCCAGGAACTTGATGGTTTCATAGGCAGTGGCGCTGTCTTTGGCGGTCTTGGCGATGTAGGGCGCCAGTTGAGTCGTCCACAGAATGGAAGCGGCGTCGAGGCGGTTGTGACCGTCGTCGCCCATGTGCAGCGCCTTGGCGAGCAGCGCGCGGATGTCCACGCCGCCCATCGCCTCCAGCGCGGCTTTGATGGCGGGTCCCAGCGTGCTTTCCATCCAGCGCAGTTTTTCGATGACCTCCGGGCTGTAGGCGCCCATCCGCAAAACCTTGCCGCGTCCCTCGTTGAGGTTGGAGAAACACTTGATGCCGTGTGTTTGATTCTCGACCACGTACACCTGCATCGAAGGCGAGATCACGCCTGCCATGGGACCGGTGCACATGTGTTCGTGACAGGGGGAGAATTCGATCTTGCCGGAGGCAAGCAGTTTTTCGGCTTCCTCGCCGTTTTTGGCTTTGCCCTCGAAAATCAATGCCCCCATCATCGCGCCGCGCATCGGACCCGACATCCGCTCCCACGTCACGGGCGGACCGGCGTGCAGCAGCATGTTTTCGTGCATGCCCGGCACCGTCTCCAGCGCTTTCCCCAGCGTGGTGACGATGGGACGCCCCTCCATCATGCGATTGACCGCCTCGCTGTTGGCTTTCTCAATATCCATGCTCACATCTCCTCATCATGCGCAAGAATTTTTGACTCTCCCGTTCTGGCGGGATGACTATCTGCTCAAACTATCTTTGAACGCGGATTTCGCTGATTTTGCGGATTTTCAAAGAAAACCAAAAAACTCCGTGACGCCATGCCTTCGTGGTTTAAAACGAACGCCAACGTAAAAGTTGCGCCACTTATACAAGAGGTCTGATACGGATAAAGTCTGATGGTCTGAATTACTTTGGGTTCTGCGCGGTTACATCTATTCGCGGCAGGCGCTTCCCAATCTCGAAGCGCGAACGCGCCTCCACCAGGCTTTCGCGGTAGAGTTCCAGGTTGCGGTCTTCCAGGTGGTCGAACATTTGCAGGCTCTTGCTGCCCGTCGTCACATAGCGCAGCGGATCGGGGTCCAGTTTGGCGGCGATGATTTCCTCCGAGCCGCGCGCCTGCGCCAGACGCCACGCAATCGGGTTGACGATCATGCTGTGACCGAAGTAGTAGCCGCCTCCCGCATCGGGACCGACCGAATTGGTCGCCACCATGTACACATGGTTGTCGTAGGCGCGGGCGCTGTTGGTCAGATTCCAAATGTCGAAACTTCTCAACAATGCCGAGGGACGTGTGATGACCTCCGCGCCCTTTACCGCCAGAATGCGCGAGAGTTCGGGGAAGTCGCCGTCGTAACAGATGATCATGCCGATACTGCCGAGCGCGGTCTCATAGACTTCGGCGCGGTTGCCGACCGTCACCCAGCCGCCGCACATGGCACGTTCCAGCGGGAAGGGATGCGTCTTATCGTAGATGCCAATGATCTCCCCATCGGGACCAATCAGGATGGATGAGTTGTAGATAACCCCCCGTTCGGGTCCGCGGCGGTACGTGGGCCACACCACATGAACGCCGTGCGCCTTTGCCGACTTCTGAATATCGGCGGTGATGCGTCCGGGCGCGTCGTCCAGCAAATCCCACAATTCGTTGACTTCGAGATTGGTCACGAAGCCCGTCGTCACCGTTTCGGGGAAAACGATCAACTCCGCATCGTTTTCCTTGACGGCTTTCTCCAGCCACACAACCGACTTCTCGATGTTTGCCTTGATGTCGTTGGGGGTGATGGCGATTTGTACGCACGCGGCAATGAACTCTTTCATTCTCTCTCCTTTGGCTTGTTACCGCAAAAATTTTATCCTGCGCCCGGTGGCGTTAGAGAACGCCAACTACACGGCTGCGGTATTTATCATCTTGCGTTACGTCTTGCTTTTCATGCGCGCCAGAATGTTCGCCAATCTCTCGTTGCCGCCCGCCGGAGGTCTCCAGTCCACATGGATCACCTCGGCTTTTTGCGCGGCAAGGCTCACGGTAAACGACTCCAACCCGACATTGATCGCCGCCAGCGGCTCTTTGATGGCGGAAAGATTCACCTCGGCAAATGCGGACGGCGCGGTCGGACCTTGGGGATTCAACGCCCGCAGCAGACGACCGACGCGGCGCGCCGCGGCGTCATTGCTCGTCTCGACGACCGCGCCCGCTTCTTTCAACGCCCGAACCTGCTCTGCCATATTTTGCGGATCCTCGTCCGTGCCGGAGACGACCGCCACCACCTCCAGGTGACGTCCGTTCTCTGCGGCGGCGCGGCGGACTTTGGCGATGGCGGGCGCCAGTTCCCCGGCCGGGTTCGGATGCGCGCCATAACCCAGAACCACATCCAGCAGGATGACCGCCACTTCGGGGTCAGCCGCTTCCTTTTCCAGGCGGCGGATGCGCAGGTCGTTGTCCATCATCGGGTGCAGGCGTCCGACGGTGAATTCGTCCTCGCCCAAATCAATCAGCGTGTGTTCCTGGCTGGTCAGGGAATCTTTCAGGCGCAGTTCTTTGCTCAGCGGCGCGTTGGAATAGACGGCGGGCAGATACTCGCGCAAAACCAGTTGCGCCTCGTATGCCAGCGTGCCGCCCGAAAACAGCCCGCGCAGGTAACGCTGTTCCGGCGCAAAGGGGGCAGGGTTGAAATCGTCTTCTTTCTGCGCGCCCGTTTTGGAAAGTTGAACGGCGAGTTCGGCGGCTTCGTCGAAGGTGGTCACGAAGGTGACGTTGTCCATTCGGCGCATGGCGGTGGCGTAGCCGATGAAATCCACCACGACGGGTTTCCCTGCCTGCCGCGCGGCTTCGATGAGTTCGCCCGCCACTTTGGGCGAGGGCGGCTTGGAGACCAGCACAATGACGCGGGTATCGGGGTCACGGCGCAGCAGGTCGAGCGCCTGACGCGCCGTGACGGCGTTGACCGCTTCGGAGAGGTCGCGTCCGCCGGTGCCGAGCGCGTGGGTGACGCCGCCGCCCATCTGGTGGATGCGAACCGTCACCTGCTGGAGTCCCGTCCCCGAAGCGGCGACCAAGCCGATCGGTCCGCGCCGAACCTTGTTGGCAAATCCCAGCCCCACGCCGTTGACGATGGCGGTGCCGCAGTCGGGTCCCATCACCAGCAAGCCTTTTTGCGCGGCTTCCTGTTTCAGTGAAATTTCATCTTCGAGAGGGACGTTGTCGCTGTACAGGAAGACATGCTTGTTCATGCCGAGCGCTTCGCGGGTCACGCCCGCGGCGTAACGCCCGGGGACGGAGACGAGCACCCAGCCCGCCGAAGGCAGACGCTTGGCGGCGGATTCGATGCTTTGCGAGCGGTATTCCTGCGAGACGCCCTCGCCGCGCCGCGCCGCGATGAGTTCGTCCACTTTTTGCAGGGCGCTTTGCGCCGCTTCTTCGCTCCCGCCTTTGACGACAATCGCCAGGTCGTTGACGCCCGCCGCTTTGATGTCATCGGTCAGCAGGTCCGCTTGCGCCAACAAGTCCTTGTTGGCTTCGGTCGCCATCACTACCCCGGCATCCAGCACGCCGGGCAGGTCTATCAGCGAACGCTGTAATTTCATCAGCACGGCTGAGTCGTAATACACACCGGAACGAATTTCGGATTTGATGAAGGTCATGGTTGAATCCATTCCTGCAGGATAATGTTTTAACTGATGTTACGCAATTTTCTCGTAGCGCGACACATTGTCCCTGCAAGGGGGTTCATGTCGCCTGAAAACGCGAGATGAATCTCGCGCCACCGCGTTTTAAGTAGGTATCCTGCTAAATTGCTTTTTTGGCTTTCAGCGATTCGATTTCTTCGGGCGGGTAACCGAGCAAAGCGCTCAGCACTTCGTCGGTGTGCTGTCCAAGCGTGGGCGGGGGCGCGTGGATTTCGGCGGGCGTCTCGGAGAATTTGTAGGGGAAGCCCGTCAGTTTGACCGCGCCGGCGGTGGGGTGTTCGGTTTCGAGCGTCATATCCCGCGCCTGCGTTTGGGGGTGGGAAAAAACTTGCGGGATGGAGTTGATGGGTCCGCAGGGCAGACCGGCTTTGGCGATGTCCGTCAGCCATTCGTCCACAGTGCGCTGGGAGAAGATTTTGTTGAGTTCAGCCACCAAGGCTTCGCGGTGGGCAACCCGCTCTCCGTTGGTGGCGAAGCGGGGGTCGGTTTGCAATTCCGGGTGACCGAGCAGATTGCACAGCGTTTCCCACTGGCGTTCGTTGGCAACCCCTAAGACGAACCAGCCGTCGCGGGCGGTGAACGCTTCGTACGGCGCGAGGTTGGGGTGGGCATTGCCGAGGCGGCGCGGGGGGTTGCCGCCCACCAGATAGTTGGAGGCGACGTTGGTCAGCAGCGCCAGATGCGAATCGAAGAGGGAGATGTCCACCAACTGTCCTTCGCCGCTCAGGTCGCGGACGCGCAGGGCGGCGAGGATGGCGGTGGCGGCGAACATGCCGGCGGTGATGTCAATGATGGGAACGCCGACGCGGGAGGGAGGTCCCTCGACGGGACCGGTGATGCTCATCATCCCGCCTTCCGCCTGGAGGATGGCGTCGTAGCCGGGGCGCTCGGCGTACGGTCCGGTGCGCCCGTAGCCGCTGATGGAGCAGTAAATCAATCTGGGGTACAGACGATGCAAGTCGTTGTACCCCAGCCCAAGTTTATCCAAATCGCCGGTGCGATAGTTCTCGACCAGCACATCCGAGATGCCCGCCAGGCGGCGGACGATTTCCTGCCCTTCGGCGCTTTGGATGTTGACGGTGATGCTGCGTTTGTTGCGGTTGGCGGCGATGAAATACGCCGATTCGCCCGGATACGGACCGTAGGGCTTGCCGACAAACGGCGGACCCCAGCCGCGGCTTTCGTCGCCGCTAACGGGTCGCTCGACTTTAATCACATCCGCGCCCAAGTCTCCCAGCATCATGGTGCAGTAGGGACCAGCAAGGGCGCGGGTGATGTCTAAAATTCGGATGTTTTGAAGAGGACGCATGGTCTCTTTTCGCAAAAATTGGATGCGTTGATTATATGCGATTAAATCGGTTTCGCAAGTGTATTTGTCTGTTCAGGAAAGATCAGGCGCGTCAAGTGGTAGGTCGGATTGCCAATCTGATCTACGAGCCTAGCACACAGCCCTGGTTATTTCATACCGTAAATGAACCCAATTGTCGGGAGTGCCTAATCTCGCGGGCTTGCAAAAGATTTAACACGGAGCGCACAAAGATCACGGAGAAAATCTCTTTGCAAAATCTCCGTGTTCTCTGTGGTGAAATTTCTTTAGCCCAGCCTTTTAGACACTCCCCAATTGTCACGGCAATGCTTTTTTCTAGAAGCGCTGGGTATAATCCGTGGAAAGTTGTTGGTTGAAAAATCTTAGTGTGACGAGGCAGAGATGCGAGAAGTAATTGCAGAGATCGAGTTCTGGCGCAAGGCGGGCAGGCAAATTGCGCTGGCAATGAACGTCCGAAAAGACGGCACGTCGCTGCGACCGCTGGGCGCGAAAATGGCAATGACCACCGAAATGGAAATTGCCGGCTCGCTGACGGGCGGCTGCATCGAGGGCGCAGTATATGAGGAGGCGCAGGTCGTCGTGCGGGAGGGGACGCCGCGGCTGATCCGCTATGGCGTGCCAGACGATAACCGTCCCTGGGAAATCGGTTTGAGCTGCGGCAGTTCGCTGGAGGTCTTCATCGAATCGTTCCATTCGCCCGCATGGCGCGACCTGTACCCGCCGTTGAAAACCTGCCTCGATGAAAATCAACTGGCGGCGGTGGTGACGGTCATCGCAGGCGAGGGGCTGGGGAGCAAACTCCTCGTCCGCTCGGACGGGCGGCGGTGGGGGAGTCTCGGGTCGGCGGCGCTGGATGCGGACGCGGCGGCTTGGGCGCAGGAGCGGATGCGGATTCAGGAATCAGGCTGGAGGGAGTTCGAAGCGCGGCAGGTCTTTGTGGATGTCCTGCCGCCGCCGGCGCGTCTGATTATCGTGGGGGCGGTGCATATCGCCATCCCCCTGGTGTCGCTGGCGAAGACGCTCGGCTTCCGCACAATTGTGGTGGATCCGCGCACCGCCTTCGCCACGCGCGAGCGTTTTCCGCACGCGGACGAATTGCTCGTCGAGTGGACATCCGATGCGCTGGAGAAACTGCGCCTCGATGAAAATTCGTATGTCGCCGTTCTCAGTCACGATGAAAAACTGGATAACCCCGCCTTGAAGGCGGCGCTTGCGAGTCCGGCGCGGTATGTGGGGGTGCTGGGCGCGCGCAAGAATGTGGGCAAACGGCTGGAGGCGCTGCGCGAAATGGGCGTGACGGAGGAGCAACTGTCCCGTTTGCAGGCACCGATTGGGATGCGCCTGGGGGCGGTGGATGCAGAGGAAATCGCGCTGTCCATTCTGGCGGCGATGGTGGCGGCGAAGCATGGTGCACTGGGGACATTTGAGTAAAAATTGATTCATTCACTCACCTTACGCGGTAGCGCGAGATTTATCTCGTGCTTTCGGGCGACATGAACCCCCTTGCAGGGACAATGTGTCGCGCTACGAGAAAACTGCGTAACATCAGTCATTCATAAGCGGACAGGACGATTGGTTTCCACCTTGACACGTTTCTACTCAGGTGTATACTCTATTCAAGATTTTGAATATAGGTAAACCAATGGAAATCTACGAACAGGAAGCCAAACTTTACAAAGCGCTCATGCACCCCGTCCGCCTCGCCATTCTGGACCTGTTGCGGGGAGGCGAGCAATGCGTCTGTCACATGGAAGCGACCTTCGGCTACCGACAGGCGTACATCTCACAGCAATTGATGGTCTTGAAGGATGCGGGATTGGTGGAGGTCCGCCGCGAAGGATTGAACGTGTTTTATCGCGTCATCCGTCCCGAAATCTTCGGCGTGATGGACGCCATGCGCGCAGTCACGGGTGTGCGCCCTGCGGCGATCAAGCCGAAGCGCAACGTCTGCTCCTGCCCCAACTGCGCGACCGAGCATGAAGTTTCCCTGATTCAAATCTAGGGAAATTTTTTTTTTTTTTGAAAACTACATTCAATTCTATGAATGAGTATGGTGCGACTCTCGAGTCGCGATAAATCTCGCGGCGCAAATCCAAAGGAGCATTTACGAATGCAAACTGGATTAACCAAGCAAGAAAAAACGCCCTTTTCCAGCGCCGACCTGCGCGCGTGGGGAATTGTCGCGCTTGCCATCGTGATCTGGCTAGCGCTCTACAATGTGATTCAACCCTTTGCAAACTGGATCGCCTATGACTTGCTTGCCCTGCCGCGAGATTCGCACTTAGGCGAGTCGCTGGCGTTCTTCTTTTATGATGTTCCCAAAATCATCCTGCTTTTGGGCGGCATGATTTTTCTCATCACCACCTTGCGTTCCTTCTTCAGCGCCGAGCAAACCCGCGCCTGGCTGGGCGGAAAACGCGAAGGCGTGGGCAATGTGCTTGCCGCCGCGTTGGGGGTGATTACGCCGTTTTGCTCCTGCTCTGCCGTGCCGCTGTTCATCGGCTTTGTCGAATCGGGCATTCCGCTGGGCGTGACGTTCTCGTTTTTGATTTCCGCGCCCGTCGTCAACGAAGTGGCGCTGGTGATGCTGTTCGGTCTGTTCGGCTGGAAAATCGCGGGGTTGTATCTGCTCTCTGGTTTGACCATTGCCATCGTGGCGGGAATTGTCATTGGGCGGCTCAAACTCGAAAAATATGTGGAAGATTTCGTCTGGCAGATCAAAGTCGGCAAAGGCGCAAACCTGCCCGAGCAGCCGACATGGAGTCAGCGTTTTCAAATTGCCTGGCAGAGCACGAAAGAAATTGTCGGCAAAGTCTGGCTGTATGTCATCGCCGGCATCGCCGTTGGCGCGGGGATTCACGGCTACGTCCCCGAAAGCGCGCTGGCGGGGATTCTCGGCAAGCAGGCGTGGTGGAGCGTGCCAGCCGCAGTCGCTTTGGGCGTGCCGCTTTACTCCAACGCGGCAGGAATCATCCCAATTGTCAGCGCGTTGATGGAAAAGGGCGCGGCGCTCGGCACGGTGCTGGCGTTCATGATGTCGGTGGTCGGCTTGAGCCTGCCAGAGATGGTCATTTTGCGCCGCGTGCTCAAGCCGCAGTTGATTGCGGTTTTCATCGGCACGGTGGCGCTTGCCATCATCATCACTGGTTATCTGTTCAATCTCGTCATGTAACGCAAGTCAGAGACTTGCGTTACAAAAAGGAGACACTCTCAATGCTCACCATCAAAATTCTCGGTTCTGGCTGCGCCAACTGCAAACGTGTGGAACAAATCGCCCGCAAAGTTGTCGCCGAAATGGGCTTCCAGGCGGAGATCGTCAAAGTGACCGACTACAAAGACATCATGGCATACAACGTTTTGGTCACGCCTGGGTTGGTCGTCAACGAAAAACTGGTCTGCGCGGGGCGCATCCCAACGCCCGCCGAAGTCACCACCTGGCTGGCAGACGCCGCCATGCAGGCGGCGTGAGCGTGCATGCCCAGCGGACGTTCTCTAACGTCCGTTGTTAAATCGGCCGCGTAGGGATGGCGCGGTTACTGTGTCCTGAAAGGAGGACGCCATGAAAATCGAAATTCTGGGAACGGGCTGCTACAAATGCGTCGAACTCGAAATGCTGATTGCCGACGTCCTCAAGGAACTCGGCAAGACTGACATCGAAGTGACGCGCGTGGACGATGAACAGCGCATCCGTCATTACATGCCGCTGGATGAAGTCCCAGGCTTGCTGATTGACGGCGTGCTGGCAAACATGCGTGAACTGCCGCCGCGCGAAAAACTGCTCGAATGGCTCTCTGGTGTTTCCACGCCACAGACGCAGTAAGCAGGCGGCGATTGTCCGCCGCTTGCCGATCCACAATATGCCGAGAAACCGGCTGCGTTGGAGCAGTACAGCATCGAAGCGCCGGCAATATAAACATCATTCACGGAGGTCCTCATGTCTGAAACCAAAAGCCTGAGCAAACAACTATCCTTCCTCGACCGCTACCTGACGCTGTGGATTTTCCTGGCAATGGCGTTGGGGGTCGGGATCGGCTTCCTATTCCCTCAAGGGGTGGAGCGATTCAACGCGGCAGTCTCGGTGGGGACGACCAACATCCCCATTGCGATTGGCTTGATCCTGATGATGTACCCGCCATTCACCAAAGTGAAGTATGAGGAACTGGGCGATGTCTTCCGCAACAAGAAAGTGTTGACGCTCTCGCTCATTCAGAACTGGGTAATTGGTCCCATCTTGATGTTTGCGCTGGCGATCATCTTTTTGCGCGGCTATCCCGAATACGCGGCGGGGCTGATAATGATTGGGCTGGCGCGCTGTATTGCGATGGTCATCGTCTGGAACGAACTGGCGCATGGCGACACAGAATACGCGGCGGGGCTGGTGGCGTTCAACAGTATCTTTCAGGTTTTGTTCTACAGTGTGTATGCCTGGGTGTTCATCACCAAACTGCCGCCATTGTTCGGCTTGAGCGGCGCGGTGGTGGACATCACCATTGGTGAAATTGCCAAAAGCGTGTTCATCTATTTGGGCATTCCGTTCCTGGCTGGCTTCTTTACCCGTCTGATTCTGATACGAGCCAAAGGCAAGGACTGGTACTACAAGAACTTCGTACCGCGTGTCAGCCCGTTGACTCTCATCGCCCTGCTGTTCACCATCGTGGTCATGTTCTCGCTCAAGGGTAATCTCATCGTGCAGATTCCGATGGATGTAGTGCGGATTGCCATCCCGCTCCTATTCTACTTCGTGCTGATGTTCCTGGTCTCGTTCTTCATGGGGCATCGCCTCGGCGCGGACTATTCCAAGACGACCACGCTTTCTTTCACCGCCGCCAGCAACAACTTTGAATTGGCAATTGCGGTGGCGGTGGCGGTCTTCGGCATCGGCAGCGGCGCGGCGTTTGCGGCGGTGATCGGTCCGCTGGTGGAAGTGCCGGTGATGATTGGGCTGGTCAACGTGGCGTTCTGGTTGCAAAGGAGGTGGTATCCGCAAGCCGCGCCTGCACCGGCAATGGTCGCCGCCGCGCAGGAAGTCTGCCCGCCTGACGAACAATTGGTGAAGGAATAAATGAAAGTGGCAGGGATATTCTCTGCCACTTTCATTTGTACATGATAACGTCAGTTCGGGATATGGGCTAACACATCAACTTGGACGCTGATTCACGCTGAAACCGCAGATTTTTTTATCAGCGCCATCGGCATTTATCTGCGTCCTAAATTACTAACCCGAACTCACGTTGATATATACCCCACCGGACAGATCAAATTGTGGTTGTGGGTAGCGATTGGGGAAGAACGGATTTTTGGACGAGCGAATTTTCATTCTGCGCGTCTTATCTCTTCCGCTTGAAGTAATTGCCCCATCCACCCTCTCCCGAATTCGCCTGCGTCACTGCCAGCCACGCCTGCGCCAGGTTCGCCGTGCCGCGATAGATCAGGTAGCGCGGCGACCATTCGGGGTGAAATTTTTCCTTGAAGGCGTGCAAGCCCTTGAAGTTGTAGAACTGATTGACGTTCTCATAAACGAAGTGCATGACGCGCTCGATGACAGGGTCGCCCGGTTTCTCGCCGACCCCCGAAAGCGCGCTTAACCCCAAATTGAAGCCATCGTAGCCGCGCTCTTTTGCCCATTGAAACATGGACACGAACAGGAATTCCATTGTGCCGTTCTCGATCTCGCTGCGGCGGCGCATCAGGTCAACCGTCAGTTCGTTGCGCTGGTATTCCGGCACGAAGTTGGCAAAGGCGGTAATCCACCCTTCTGGCGCGTGAACTGCCGCAATCGGAGAATGACGGATGTACTCGTCCTCGAACCAGCCCAGGGAGAATTTCTTTTCCGAGCCGTGCATCATCGTCAGCCATTCGTCGCTGATGGTGCGCAACTCCTCCAGCAATTTGTCGGGAATGGGCGGTTCGTGCAGGCGGAAGGTGTAACCGGCTTTGGTCAATTTATTGAGCGGCGGACGCAGCGCCTTGCCTTCCTTGCCTTCCAGCGTGAAGGTTTTCAAATTGACGATGCCCTCGTGACCGATGCACAGCGCGTCGAAGCCGGCGGCTTTGTAGGCTTCGAGCGTTTCCGGCAGGGTTTGGTAAAAGACCGGCAGCCAGTCGTTGCGCTGGCACAGGCTGGAAAAAGCCCGAATGGACGGGAGCAGGTCCTCGGTCGGTCCGACCGGGTCGCCCAAAGCGACGGCGGTCCGCCCGGCGAGCGCGTATCCGATGACCGAACCGCCGGGTGTGAAGAAGTAACGTTTGTCATCGAAGAGCAGGAAACGCGCCAGCGAAGAATGACCGTATTGCTCGACTATCGCGCGGGCGCGGTCGCGCTCCTCTGGCGTGGCGGGTTCGCGCACGAAGACGGGGCGCAGCAGCATGAGACCGGCATAGCCAAAGGTCACTGCCCCCACGGTGTAAATCGAGCCGGCAAAAAAGCGCCCAAAATGGGTGATGGGAATCAGCCCGGGGTCGTAGAACTGCGTGAACATGATGACCGTCTGCCGCAGGGCGTCCCCAAACCCGAAGTTGACGCTGTAATGACGGTCGAGCAGGTAGAAACCCGCCACCCCATACGCCAGCGTAAAGAGCGTTGCGCCCACCAGAGCGCGCAAGCCCTGCCGAATAGATGGACGGTCGGAATCGGCGTGAAAGTGGGCGCGCATCAGCCACAGCATGAGCATCAGCCCGCCCGCCAGCAGCGCCTCCTCATAATCCAGCCCTTTGAGCAGATGACTGATGACCGAGACCGCCAGCACACCCAGCGTCAGGAGCCATGCCACACGCTTGCGGCGCGCCAGCCCGCCTGCCAGCATCAGCAGGGCGAAGCCCGCCAGCGCCGCGGTCAGATGCCCGCCGCGCCGTACCTCCAGCGGCGAAAAGGTCTCCAGCAGACGGATGCGTTCCATCAGCGAAGGCGTCACCGCCGAAAGCACGTTGACCACCCCCATCAGCGCCACCAGAATGGCGGCGAAGCGCACGCCCCAAGTCTCGGTCAGGGTGCGTTGATTGGGGCTGACCGAGCGCAAACGCTGGACGGCGAAAAACCCAAGCAGCATCGGAATCCAGAAGGTCAACCCGCGAAACGCCAGGACGACCGCCGCCGCCACCGCCGCAGGGATGCCCAGCGAGGTGAACGCCAGCGTCATCATGCCTTCCACCACGCCGATGCCCTGCGGGGTGATGGAGACAATCCAAAACAGGATGCCCACCGCGTAGCCGGCAAGCAGTGCGCCCAGCCCAATCGGTTGATGGAACGCACGGAACAGGAGGTAGAGCGAGGCGATGTCCACCAAATGCGCCAGCAAGGCAACGCCGACGGTGCGCATCAAACTGAACGGGTGGTCTGCCGCCGCCGCAGAAGCCTGGTTGAACTCTGCGGCATTTTTCTGCGCCCAGTCGTCCGCCAGCGAGAGGGAACGGTGGAAGCGCCCGAACAGCCACCCCGTCGTCCGCTGCGACCACGCAAAGAGCCGCTCCAGCCAGGCGGGTTTCCACCACCCCAACAGCAGGAGCGCGCTCAACGCAAGGGTGATGATGAAAAGAATAAGCGCGGCAATGATTTCGTAGAGTTGTAAATCGTGCTGGGTGAAAAGATAGAACAGCCCGGGAATCAGAATCAGCAGGAACGCGCTGAAATCGGCAATCAATTGCAGCAGCACGCCGCTGGCGGCGCGCGCCGGGGATTGTCCGCGCCGCGCAAAGTCATCCGCGAAGAGCGCCGCCCCGCCCGCCCCGCCGGCTGGCACCACCACGTTGACGAACAGCGAACCGAGCGTCACGGGAATCAGATCGCGCGTGCGGGCGCGAAGTCCCACCGTATCGAAGGCGGACTGATACGAGGCGCTAAAGACCGCATAGTACAGCATTTGCGTCAACAGCGCGGCAGCGACCCAGCCCCATTGTCCCTGCGCCAGGGTGGATTGGAGTTGTTCCAGTTCTGTGAAGCGGGAAATGACTACCCACAGGAATAACACGGTCAGGATGAGGACAATCCAGCGTTTGTTCATGATAACTCCTCAAAGATCAAGACAGATTTTCCACCCGCTGGCGCGGGACAGCCAGGCGGATGCCTTCTGTTTGCAGGTGTGCCAGGGCAGACTGGCGCACTTTTCTGGCGACCAGCCATTGCTGACCGGGGTGCGTTTTGGCGATGATTTGCGCTTGCACCGCCCAATCGGTAAAGCCGCTCCAGCCGAAGACCTGCGGCGCTTCGAGCAGCGCGGCAGTCAGTTCCCGGTCGGATTGAATCTGGCGGGTGGATTCTTCCAAGACACGCACGGCGCGATCCATGTCTGTCTCGTAATCGAAATTGAACGTGACCACGACCTGCGCCCACTGGGTCGTCAGATTGGATACGGTGCGGATATCGCCGTTGGGAATCAGGTGGAGTTTGCCTTCCATGTCGCGCAGATAGGTGGCGCGCAAAGTGATGTGTTCGACCGTGCCGGTGAGCGTCCCCACGGTGACGACATCGCCGATGGTGAACTGATTCTCGGTCAGAATGACGACTCCGCCCAGAAAATCCTTGATGACCGTTTGGGCGCCCAGTGAAAACGCCAGACCGATGACCCCGGCGCTTGCCAGCACCGGGGTGATGTTGATGCCCAACTCGTGCAGAATCATCAGCGCCATGATGAGAAGAATCAAAATATGCCCAATGCTGCGCCAGCCGCGCACCAGCGTCGTCAGGCGTTTCAGCCGCTCTCCGCTGACGGACGAATCTTTCAGCCGTTTTTCGATGCTTCTCAGACTCAAATGCAGGAGGATGGCGCTTCCGATGCCCACCAGTGTGACAATCCCCACCCGCCAGATGGAAATCCACAAGCCGTTCAGCATGGTTTCTCCTTCAGGGTTGATTTTTGTTAGGCTGACTGCCGCCCAACCCCGCTGAAAACCAGCCGAGCGGAAACGCCATCAGATGCGCCAGGTCGGCAGAGAATTTGACGGCGGCGCTTTCGCCGTTTGCGGGCGGCAGGAACAACGCCGCGGCAAAGCCCAGCAAAAGGACGCCGCCGCTCATCCAGTTCCAGGGACGCTTGAGCCGCGCACTCACCAGCCCCAGGCAGGCAAAGTAACCGGCAGATGGACCGACATCCCGCGCCAGTTCCGAGGCTTCCAGCCCAAACGAGCGCAGCGAATTTCCTGCCAGCGAAAGGAGGAAAGAGAGCAGAATCAACGTCAAAAAGTGGATGCCCCAAAAGGTGACGGCGGCGCGCTTCCAGCCGGTCAGCCACTCCGCCAGCCCTACGGCAAAGGCGACGAAGAAAACCGCCTGCCAAAACACCATTCCGCCCGATGTGACCCATGCGGACGTGACGATGCGTTCCAGACGCCCATACCACAGGTCGTTGGGCGCAAAGCCCAGGCGGTTGAGCCAGTGATGCGTGATGGTCTGAAAGGCGGTGTTCGTGACGAGCGCGGCGGCAAACAAACCGGCGAGCATCGTCAGGGTGAACGGAATGCGGCGCAGCAGGACGCTGATGGATTTCATCGCTTAATCAGCCAATCAGCCGCGCCAGGGCAAACGCCACCGCCGCCGCCAGCCCGCCAACCAGCACAGTCTGAACGCCGCTGCGCAGGGGATGGATGCCGGTAAACTTACCTTTGAAGTAGCCAAACAGGAAGAGCGCCAGCAAGGTCACGCCCACCGATACCCGCAGGGCGTCCGTCAAATTGGGCAGCAGCATGTAGGGCGAAAGCGGAATCAGCCCCCCGGCGATGTAGGAGAGCGCAATCGTCAGCGCGCTCTTCCCTGCGCGTTTGGGGTCGGGCTGTTCCAGCCCCAGTTCGAAGCGCATCATGAAATCCACCCAGTTTTTGCGGTCTTTGCTCAATGCTTCCACCACCGGCTTGAGTTCCGCCTCGCTCAGCCCATAGGCGCGGAAGATTTCGGCGACTTCTTCTTTCTCCTTCTCCGGCACTTCTTCGGTTTCCTCCACTTCGCGCTCCCGCTCGGTTTCGTAATGCTCCGAATCGGTGCGCGCCGCCAGGTAGCCGCCCAGCCCCATGGCGATGGAACCGGCGGCGATTTCCGCCAGCCCGGCGGTGACGACGATGCTGGTCGCCGCGCCCGCGCCAGAAACGCCCGCCGCCAGCGCAAACGGGACGGTTAGACCATCGGACATGCCGATAACGATGTCGCGCACGGTGTCGGAGGCGGTGAAGTGGCGTTCGATGTGAGGGGGGAGGGGCATGGTTTTCTCCTGAACAGTTCAGATTAGATTTTTCGCAAAAGCCAGACCTTGAAAAAATCCAGCGCCAAGAGCGCCAGGGCGATCACGCCCAGCGTCCCCAGCGTCAGCCAGAGGGGGATGGCTTGCATGAGAACGCCGAAGGAAGCCAGCAGGATGACCGCCAGAATGTCCAGTGCGGAAGCCAGCATCATCCATTTGCCCGGCAGGGAAGCCCAAACGTGGTGACGCTCGCGCACCAGGTAAATCATCCCTTGCGCGGTGAAGACCAGCGTAAGGAACGATAACGTCTGCAACTGCCCGAGGGGCAGATGCAGAATATCCCGCCCAGCCAGGAAAATGCCAAAGGTCAAAGCGAGAATCGGCAGCGCCAGCGCGAGCGCCGGGATGAGCATGGCGCGCACATCCCAGCGGTCGGGTTGGGGCGAGGCGCGCACCCGGTCGCTGGCAATGGACATGGTGACGAAATCGTTGGCGAAGATGAGCAGGATGACCAGCAGGGGCGTGGTGACGAATGAGCCGGTCAGGATCAAGCCCAAACTGAGGAAGCCCGCCACCTGAATGGTCTTGATGATTTTGTTCAGGGTGTAGGTCAGCATCCGCTGATAAATCTGACGGCTGACCTGAATGGCGGACAGGATGTTCGTCAGCCCGGGCTGCACCAGCACCAGGCTGGCGGCGGCTTTGGCGACATCGGTAGCGGTGGAGACGGCAATGCCCACCTGCGCCTGTTTGAGCGCCGGGGCGTCGTTCACGCCGTCGCCGGTCATGCCGGTGATGTGTCCGTGCTTTTGCAGGGCTTGCACCAGCGCGAATTTGTGTTCCGGCAGGACTTCCGCGAAGACATCGCAGGTTGGGTCGGGTTCGCCCCCCGTCTGCATGGACTGCGCACTGCAAGCATGGTCGCCGATGCCCACCTGACGCGCAATGGCGCGGGCGGTGGCGAGACCATCCCCCGTAATCATCACCACGCGGATGCCCAGTTCGCGCAGTTTTCCGATGAGCGCTGCCGAATCGGGGCGGGGCGGGTCCTGAAAGGCAACCAGCCCGCTCATCTGGAGCGCGTTTCCTTCTCCATGCGCCACCGCCAGCACGCGGTAGCCCTGCGCAGCGAGGGCTTCCACATCGGCTTCGAGCGAGGCGGGCGTTTCGGTACACAGCGGCGCAATGGCGTGAGGCGCGCCTTTGGCAGCGTGCAGGAGCGCATCCCCCTGCTGGAAGAAGGCTTCCGAGCGTTTGGTGGAGGGGTCGAACGGCAGGAATTGCTGACGCAGGCTGAAGTCGGGCGAGACGCGGCGCTCCGCCGCCCGTCCCAGAATCGCCAAATCGAGCGCGTCCTGCGTGGAGGGGTCGCACGCCATCGCCGCCAGGCGGAGCAATTCGTCTTCGCCCGAGGCGGCGTAAGGGCGCAGCGCCGCCACGCTCAGGCGGTTTTCGGTGATGGTGCCGGTCTTGTCGGTGCAGAGCGCATCCATGCCGGCGGCTTCTTCGATGGCGGCGAGATGTGTGACCAGCACGCCCTGATGCGAAAGGTCCCGCGCGCCCAGCGCCGTGGCAACCGCAAAGGTGGCAGGCAGCGCCACCGGCACCGAAGCCACGAGCAGGATGAGGACAAACGGCAGGATTTCCAACAGCGGCAGCCGCGCCCACAGCGCATACGCCACCACCCCCAGCGCCAGGACGCCATCCAGCAGGATGAGCGCTTTGGTAATCGAGAAAATGACCTTTTCCAGGTTGGTCTGATGTTTGGCGGAGCGCACCAGTTCGGCAGTGCGCCCAAAGCGCGTGCGCGCGCCCGTGGCAGTGACGACGGCAGTCGCTTCGCCGTGCTGGACGACCGTGCCGGTGTACCCGTTCCCGCCAGCGACCGCTTCCACCGGCAGGGATTCCCCCGTCAGCGCCGATTGGTCGAGCAGCAGGCGTCCATCCAGCAGTTGGACATCGGCGGGGAGCAGGTCGCCCATGCGGATGTGAATCACATCGCCGGGAACGAGTTGCTCGGCGGGCAGGGTCTGCCATTCCCCATCGCGGCGGACGCGGGCGGTCAGTTGCAGGCGCTGACGCAGCATCGCCAGCGCGTCGGACGAGCGCTTTTCCTGCCAGGCGCTGAAGACGGCGTTGAACAGGATGAGCGCGGCGATAATCAGCGCTTCATCGTACTTTTTCAAAACAACTTGCAGGATGACCACCGCTTCGAGCATCCAGGGGATGGGTCCCCACAGGCGTTTGAGAAAATCCAGGAGGGGACGTTTTTTCGTTTCGGCGAGCGCGTTTGGACCGTACTGCGCGAGAAGCCGCGCCGCTTCGGTGCTGGTCAGCCCTGGGGAAGAGATGGGGGGGGGTTGCATTATGATTGCCTCGCTTTACACATCAATGCTGATAAAACCAGCGTCTGAAGCGTTTTCAACTGTCAGGAATTTTGAATGGTACATGATCAAGGTTGGACGAAGAACCAATGCCTTTATGAGATAGAGTAAATCGTCACTTAATGGCATCCTGTTCACCTGCCCTTGGTAATGAGCGGTTTTCTGCTCAAATAAGCGGCGGCGGCGAATCCCAGAATACTGGGCAGCCAAAATGAAATCAGGCGATACCCCAGTATCACCACCACACTGACCCCGTTTGGCACCTGAAGATTGTCATACATCGCCACCATACTTCCCTCGATCACGCCTACTCCGCCCGGAAACATAAATGCCATCTTCCCCAACAGGAACGGCAATCCATACCCGGCGAACAAGACACCCGGGCTCACATTGTGCCCGGCAGCGATGAACAGGAAATACAGCGTCAACATATCAAAACCGATATTTGCAATTGCGCCAAGTAAGGGAAGCCGCCACTTGCCGTTTTTCAGAGCATCCCAGGCATGGACAAATTGTTCCACCGCTGCAATGGTTTTCGCCGGATCATACGGTTTATGAAGAAGTGCCGCCCAACGCTCCGCCAAGAAAACAGCGATTTTTGTAATCGCTTTGGGAGAACGCAAACCGGTTACAATGCCAGCGCTGATCAACGCCAGCGCCAGCAGGATAACGCCAAAGCCGATCAACTGTGTTTGGCTTAAATCGTGTAGTGCAAGCAGATAGACCGTTCCAATCAAAGCCACCACCACCAGTACCCCGTTGTTCAACATTGCCGGCAGGGTCCCAGCCAGCGTGGCAGCGTTGTTGTTGCTGCCCTCGCGCCGTATCCAGCCATAGGTAGCGGCAGCCGCACCCACCCAGCCCCCAGCCACCAATCCAATGCTGGCAGATGCCATCGTGATCAAGCCTCCCGTCAACGTGGATAATTTCTCCTGGTTAATTCCCAGAATGGCGTGCAAGGTAAAGCCGCTGCCAAGATAACTGAGTATTTGTGCAAGGACCGCCAATACCACCGACCACCAGGTCAGTCTCTGGATTACCGACCATGAATTTTCCAATGTGGTAATTTGCGGAACGAGCAGATGAACGGCGAGTCCCAATATGATCAGGATTGGCAAATAACGCCACAGACGTATTTTGGGAGATGGTTGATTTTCCTGATTAAGCATTGTTTTCTGCCTGACGATAGAACCAGCGTTTGGCAAATTCCGCCGAAACGAGATACGCCAGCACAATCGCAAAAATGACCAGCAGAGACGAAAGCGGCAGCGGCGTAAAGCCCAGCACGCCCGCCAGCGGCGAATAGGGCAGCGCCAGCGTCACCAGCATCATGGCGGCGGTCACTGCCAGCATGGCGGGGCTGGGACGGCTGCGCAGGAACGGCAGGCGCGTGCGCAGGGCAAACACCACCGCCCCCGCCGAAAGCACCGATTCGATGAACCAGCCCGTTTGAAAACTCTGCTCGCTGGCTTTCATCAGCCACAACAGCACGCCGAAGGTGGCGTAATCGAACACCGAACTGAGCGGACCAAAGACCAGCATGAAGCGGCGGATGAACTGGATGTCCATGCGGCGCGGACGTTCCACCATCACATCGTCCACGCGGTCGCTGGCGATGGTCATTTCGGGCAGGTCGGTCAAAAAGTTGATGAGCAAAATCTGCTTGGGCAGCATGGGCAGGAACGGCAGCAAGAGCGAAGCGCCTGCCATGCTGAACATATTGCCGAAGTTGGCGCTGGTCGCCATGAAAATATACTTGAGCGTGTTGGCAAAGGTTTTTCTGCCCAGCACAATGCCCTGCCGCAGCACGTCCAAATCCTGTTCGAGCAGCACCAAATCGGCGGCTTCCTTCGCCACGTCCACCGCGTTTGCCACCGAAATGCCCACATCCGCGCTGTGCAGCGAAGGCGCATCGTTGATGCCGTCGCCCATGTAGCCCACCACATGCCCGCGCTTCTTGAGCGCCAGGATGATGCGCTCCTTTTCGTTGGGGTCCACCTCCGCGAAAATCGTGGTCTCCTCCACCGCGTGCCAGAGCGCCTCGTCGCGCAACTCGTCCAGTTCTGCGCCGGTCAGCACCTTCACGTCTCCCAGCCCTACTGTTTGCGCCACATGGCGCGCCACCAGGCGGTTATCGCCGGTAATCACCTTCAGGCGCACGCCCAATTTCGCCAGCGCTTGCAGGGTCTCCTGCACGCCCGCTTTGGGCGGGTCGAAGAACAAGAGGAAGCCTGCAAAGACCATATCGGTTTCATCGTTTTTGGAAAAGGGATGAGATTGCCCGCTGACGGTTTTGACCGCCACCCCCAGCACGCGGTAGCCCTGAGCGCTCCACGCCTCGTATCGTTCCTGGATTTGAGCCTGCATCCAGTCATCCAGGGCTTTTTCCTCCGCCCCCGCCTGCACCCGCGAACACGCCGCCAGCACATTTTCCAGCGCGCCTTTGGTAATCATGTAGCGCAAGATTTTATCTTGCGCTACAACTGTTAAGCGTTTGCGCACGAAGTCATAAGGGATTTCATCCACTTTGGAATAAGCCTGCGCGCCCGGCGTTTCGTTTTGAACGATGGCTTCATCGAGGGGGTTGGGCAAGCCGGTCTGCATTTTGGCGTTCAGGTAAGCGTACAGGCGCACCTGCTCCGAAGGTTCGCCGTTCACGTCCAACGCGCCGTCCAGCCGCACCACGCCTTCGGTCAGCGTGCCGGTCTTGTCGGTGCAGAGAATATCCATGCTGCCGAAGTTCTCGATGGATTCCAGCCGCCGCACGATGACGCCGTGCTTCCCCATCTCCTGCGAACCCTTCGAGAGATTGATGTTGATGATGGCGGGCAGCAGTTGCGGGGTCAGCCCCACCGCCAGGGCAATGGAAAACAACAGCGAATCCAGCACCGGCTTGTGAAAGAGCACGTTGAAGAAAAAGATGCCAATCACCAGGACGAACATGACTTCGGTGAGCAGGTAGCCCAGATGTTTGATGCCGCGCTCGAACTCGGTCTCCGGCGGGCGCAGGTTCAGGCTGCCGGCAATCTTGCCAAAGGCGGTGTTCAACCCCGTTTCCACAATCAACACCTTCGCCGTGCCGCTGCGGACGCTCGTCCCCATGAAGACGGTGTTCGTCCGCTCTGCCAGCGCGGCGTTTTCGGGCGCTTTGCCCGCCGTCTTTTCCACCGGGAAGGTTTCGCCGGTCAGCACCGCCTGGTTGACGAAGAAGTCTTTGGCTTCCAGCACCAGCCCATCGGCGGGCACCAGACTGCCAGCGGAGAGCAGGACCACGTCACCGGGAACCACCTCCTCGGTCGGGATGGAAGCGGGTTTTCCATCCCGTAACACATCGGTCTTGAAGGAAACCTGTTCCCGCAGTTTTTGGGCGGCGTTGTTGGCGTTGTACTCCTGATAAAAACTGAGCAGGGCGCTGCCCAGCACAATCAGCAGGATGATGACGGCATCCGCCCAGTCCTGAAGGAATGCTGAAATGAGCGTGGCAAAGATGAGAATGAGGACAATCGGGCTTTTGAACTGGTCGAGGAACAACCCCAGCGGCGTGACCTTTTTTTCGGATTGAATGCGGTTGGGACCAGCGCGCCGCAAGGCTGCCTGCGCCTCTTCACTGCTCAAGCCGCTGCTGGACGAGTTCAGGGCTTGGAAAACTTCATCAATTTCTTTCGACCAGAAGGGGAAAGGCGTCATCGGCAACTCCTGGGGCTGAATCGGAAAGCCATCTACCTGGTATTTTAACGGCAAACAGGATGGGCTCATCTTTCGCTTCTCTCTCTCACCTTGAGAGGGTTAGAGGGAGAGAAAGCGCCAAAACCCTGACGATGCCGCAAGAGGTTTATAGAACAAGACCTGACATCTTTTCAAGACGCCAGGTCTTTTGGCATTCTGCGTGCCGGGCAATTCGGCGGGCGCTCCGGTTTGGTTCAAGCGGCTTGCTTACGCAGCTGAAATGCTTGGTAGGTCAGGAAGACGCCGCCGACCAATCCAAAAATTCCCAAGACAAACGGCAGCGATAAGGCAGCTGCCAAAGGGTTGAACCACAGCCACAAGCCAATCAGGATGTTCAGAACGCCCATCACATACGCGCCGGCGCCATCCCCCTGAAAGCCTCGAACGAGGTCAAAAACGCCCATCAGGATGCCTTGAATGGCAAGCACAATGACGAGAGTTGTGGGCAAAATGACCATGCTGATAAGCGGGTGTCGTAAGACAAACAAGCCAGCGAGAACGCCGATGACGCCAATCAGCAAGGACCAGCCCCAGTGCGCACGTCCTGCCGCAGTGAAAATACGGACGATGGCAAAAATCCCGCTGACCAGCCAGTAGGCGCCGACGAACACGACAATCACTTCCGTTGTGCTGACCGGCTGGGTCAGAAGTAGAAACCCTAGAACGATGGCAGAGATGCCCTGAAGCAACAACAGCCACCACAGGTCGGGGAATTGATTTTGCGTTTTCATCTCTTATCTCCTTTTCGGGTTGGATTGGTAAAGGACTATCTTCTTCGCCCGCCGAGGCGCAGAATGAACAGGAACAGGTTGATGAAATCCAGGTACAGGCTCAAAGCGCCCAGGATGCCCATCCGCGCCTGAACGTTTTCGTCGCCTTGCTCCAGGGCAGAAGCGGTCATGCGCTTGATGCGCTGCGTGTCATAGAAGGTCAAACCGAGGAAAAGCAGGATGCCGAAGAACGTGACAATCCAGCCTAGGGTGGTGTTCGTCCAAAACATGTTGACCAGCGAGGCGACAATCAGCCCAATCAACCCCATGAAAAGGAATGACCCCATTTTGCTCAAATCCATTTTGGTGGTATATCCCAGGATGCTCATGACGCCAAACAATACGGCTGTGGCAAGGAACGTATGCGCCACGCTCCCAAGCGTATAGACCACGAACAGGACGGAGAAAGTCAGCCCGTTGAGGACGGCGTAGAGGAAAAACATCAGTGTGGCAGTGGCAGGCGACAGGCGATTGATGCCCCATGAAAGACCCATCACCAGCCCAATTTCGGCAAGCATCAGCACCAAGAAAATCAACGGCTGACCTGCCAGGAATTGGAACAAAGGCGAGACGCTCACGAACGCGGCTGTCCCTGCCGTGACGAGCAGACCCAGCGTCATCCAGACATACACGCGCCGCAGCACGGCACTGAAGACTTCATCGAAGCCGACCGTAGAAAAAGCGGGAGCGTAATCGTTGTACATCCTTCCTCCTTGTTTGAATTTACGAAGAAAACGGTTTTCGACGTCTATTTTTACAATGACTCGCGTTTCCTGAATGCGGCAACATCCTGTCCATCAGGCGCGCCGTAAACACAGACCCTTGCTCTATTTTAATCAACACTTCGAAGTTTGAAATGTTGCGCAGGTCTGAAAAAGGCATCAAATCCCAACCGTCAGCGTACTTTATGGTCATCGCAAATTGCTCCTTGCTCATCGTGACTCAATATTTGTAGAAACATCTCTACAACTTCCGGGTCAAAGTGTATGCCTGATTGTGCGCGGATATGTTTAATGACCAACTCCTGCGACCATGCTTTTCGATACGGGCGGTCATATGAAAGGGCATCCCATACATCTACCACCGCGAACAAACGAGCAGGAAGCGGGATTTGTTCACCCTTTAACCCTTGTGGATAGCCTGTACCGTCCCATTTTTCGTGGTGACAGTATGGGATGGAAAGGGCTGGTCGGAGAAACTCGATTGGGTAAAGTAATTCATAAGCAAACATAGGGTGCTTGCGCATGATTGCCCATTCGTCAACGGTTAACTTGTCTGGTTTGAGCAAAATCGAATCGGGTATGCCCATTTTCCCTATATCGTGCAATAACGCTCCCCGCCGGATGTGAACAATTTCATTTTCTGGTATGCCTGCCTTGCGGGCAAGCGCCACAGTCATTTCGGTCACGCGCAAAGTATGACCTTCGGTTTCCTTGTCGCGCAAGTCCAGGGCGCGCGACCAGCCTTCAATCGTTGTATCGTAGGCTTCCAAAAGATCGCGCTGGCGCTGTTCGAGCGATATTGCCATCTGATTAAACGAAACACCCAGGTGATTAATCTCGGAAGCGCCATAGGGAAGATGTGAGTAGCGCGCTTCCAAGTCTCCTTTTGTCAGGCTTTGTGTAACGTGAAGGAGAGAGCGAATCTGCCGCATAAAACTGAGATCGAAGATATACCATGTGCTGGTGAGCAGGAATATTCCTACAGCAATCATAATCACAAGGTTGCGATTGAACACATGATTGGCGTTCGCTAGCAGGGTTTCTTGCGGTTGCCCCAGGATTAGGTGGAGATCATCGTGAAAGATATTGCTTTTGATGGTAACAAAGGCATAGACCCAGGGACGACCATCTATTCCCGTGGCTTGGACAACGCCTTCGTTTGCTTTGAGCGCTTCTGCAACCACGGATGTCTCTGGGGCTTGACTACCAATCAAATTCTCGCCGTTTGGCACGCGCACCACCACAATCCCATTTCTATCTACCTTTGTTAATATTGCTCCCGCTGGGAGTTTGGATGAGAGTCTTTCCTCAAGTTGGGCGAACCGATTCAGGTCGAGTGTTGCAAAAATTACGCCTGTGGGCTTGCCAGTATTGTCATAAACAGGATAGCCAAGATTGATGGCAGGGCGGTGGGTAATGCGTTCTTGTTGAAATGCTCCAATCGAAAATTCTTGAGAAGTGAATGCTTTGATGAAATATTGACGGTCGGCTATATTCACCTTCTCCGTGAGCGGCAGCGCGCTGCAAACCACTTCACCTTTGGCATTTGCCACCCCTAAATTGACGTACCGATTGTTGTTATCAAGTAAAGTTGAGAGAATTTGGCTGCATTCCCCCTTCTCATACTCTCTAATTTCCGTTAGCAATGAGGTTGCAAGAAGAAGTTGGCGTGTGCCATCCAGAAGGTCTGCTTCCTGCAATACAATAATCTCTGCCAGTTCGACGGTATTTCGTTTTAAACTTGACTTTGGCTTTTTGGTGAAGGGAGTTGAAAAAAGGAAGCCTTCTGAGTAGAGTTATGGTTGCGAAACCCGACTCTTG
>DYID01000054.1 GCA_020723805.1 Anaerolinea sp.
CTGATTGCGCTCTATAGTTTCATCATGCCCGTCAAGAAAAAAGAAAATGCTCCTGCGTAGAATGTTCAGCCGCAAATGGCTGTTGACCACCTTGCTGGTCTTTCTGGGGACGGCGGTGTGCATCCGCCTGGGCATCTGGCAGTTGGACCGCCTCGAACAAAGACGCGCCTTCAACGCGCAAGTCGCCTCCATGCGCGCCCTGCCGCCGCTGGATTTGAACGCCGAAACCGCCGCCTCCCTCGAGACGATGGAATGGCGCGCGGTGACCGTCACAGGGGAATACGACTTCGCGAATCAAGTTGCGCTTCGGAATCAATATCACAACAGCCAATACGGATACCACCTCCTGACCCCGCTTCATTTCGACGGGGAAACTGTTCTGGTGGACCGAGGCTGGATCCCCGCTGACGGCAATTCCGCGCCCGCCGACTGGCGCAAATACGACGAGCCCGGCGCGGTCACGGTGACGGGGCAGATTCGGCTGGGGCAGGGCAAACCAGCCTTCGGCGGAGTCGCCGACGCGCTGCCTGCGGACGGGAGTCCGCTGTGGATGTGGAACAACGCCGACATCGAGAGGATGGCGCTCCAGATGCCGTATCCCATTCTGAAGGTTTACATTCAACCGAATGTTGACCCCGCGGACGAAACGCCGCCCATCCCGTACCAGCCCGAAGTCGAGCTGACGGAGGGTCCGCATTTTGGGTATGCCTTGCAGTGGTTCACGTTTGCGGCGATTTTGTTTGGCGGCTATCCGTTCTTTTTGAGGAAACAGGAAGAATGAAAGATTTGTTTCGCTCTTCGTTTTCGCGCTATGTGCTCGTGTTGTTTTTTGCCGTGATTGCCCTGACGGTGGCGGGGCGGGTTGTCACGTTGACCGGCGCGGAGGCGTTTTGCAAGGGCTGGCCCCTGTGCAAGCCCACTGCGCCTGTGGGGTGGATGAAACTCGCGCACATCTCGACGGCGGGCATCGCCTCGCTGTTGATGCTGGCGGTTTTCCGCAAGGCATGGCGGGAACAGCGTGACCAGCGCGTGTTGCTGCCGCTGACGACGATCTTGACGGTCGTATTTTTCGGTCAGGCGCTGGTGGGGGCGGTGCAAGTGACGCAGCCCGGCGCGGCTCATTTGATTTTCCTGCATCGCCTGACGACGTGGGCGCTGTGGATTTCGCTCCTCCTGCTGGTGTACGCTTCGGGCGTGCTGGCAAGGGACGCCGAGCCGGTTGCGCTCGACCAAAAACAACGCTGGAAGGATTTCTTTGCCCTTTCCAAGCCGTTGATCGTCGGCTTGCTGCTCATCACCACGTATGGCGGGCTGGTCATCGGCGGGAAGCAGTTCCCCTCCTTTTCGCTCACGTTGTGGACGCTGTTGGGCGGGGCGTTGGCGGCGGGCGGTTCGAGCGCCCTCAACCAGTACATTGACCGCGAACTCGACCGCAACATGCAGCGCACGGCGAAACGTCCGCTGGCGGATGGAAGGCTAACCGATGCGGAGGGTCTGGCGTTCGGGCTGGGGCTGTCGCTGGCGAGTTATTACATTCTGGCAAGTTTCGTCAACGCGCTGGCGGCTTTGCTTTCGCTGGCGGGGATTGTGTACTACGTCATCCTGTACAGCGTCTGGCTAAAGAAAGCGACGGTGCAGAACATCGTCATCGGCGGGGGAGCGGGGGCGATTCCGCCCCTGGTGGGGTATGCCGCCGCAACTGGGACCCTCGACTGGACGGCATGGATACTCTTCCTCATCATCTTCATGTGGACACCGCCGCATTTTTGGGCGCTGGCAATCGTCCGCATGAAGGATTACGAACGGGCAGGCGTGCCGATGATGCCGGTGGTGCGCGGTGAAATGGAAACGCGCCGGCAGATTTTGATTTACACCGTCGAACTGGTCATTGTCACTTTACTGCTGCCCCTCCTCAACCTGGCAGGGACGATTTATCTGGTCTCGGCGCTGGTGTTGGGCGGGGCGCTGCTCTATGCCGCCTGGGAGGTCTGGAAGCGGGGCGGGAACAAGGTCGCCTGGCGGATGTATAAATGGTCCAGTTCGTATCTGGTGTTCATCTTTTTAGCGATCATGGTGGATGCGGTGGCGAGGTAAAACCGCCAAAAAGAAACGCCGAACAGGATGTGTAGGATAAGCAGGATTTTCTGAAGTCTTATAATGAAAACGTTGAACGTGCGCCGAATCCTGACCCTTGCGGCGATTCTGTCGCTGGCTGTTTACTATGCTCTGACATGGACGAACATGCTGGACGACCTGTACGAGCGGACAGGTTCGGACTTCATGGGGTTTTACACGTTCGGGCGGATTTCTCAAAGCCAGGGATACCCCTCCATCTATAAGATCGAAGAACAACAAAAGTTGCAGGAAGAAATCGTCGGTCATTCTGTGACGCCGATTTTTTATACTCACCTGCCCTTCATTGCGCCGCTGGCAAGGCTGCTGGTTGTAGAGGACTACATCGTTTCGTTCAAACGCTGGGCGCTTGTGTTGCTGTTCCTGAATGCGCTGAATGTTTACCTGCTCATGAACCTGTTACAGGTCTCGAGCTTTACCAAATGGAATCTGGTCGTTTTGGGCTTGGGAGCGTATTTGTTCGATCCCACCTTCAGCGGTTTTATGAACGGACAGGATACAGCCATCTTGTTGACCGGTGCGGCGCTGTGGGCGTATGGTCTGTTTTCAAAGGAGGATTTCCCCGCTGGGTTGGGTTTGAGCCTGACCACTGTCCGCCCGCAGATTGCGTTATTCCTTGCCATCCCGTTTCTGTTTCACCGACGGCGGGTCCTTTGGGGGTTCGTGCTGGGAGGCTCGACGCTGGCGCTCATCAGTTTGGGGCTGCTTGGAAAAGACGGAACCCTGCGATTTATCGAGAGTATCCGTTATATCGAAGGCACTGTCTGGCGGGAGAATCACGCGCTGGACATGCCGACCATTTCCGGCATCATCCGCCGGAACTTCACAGTTTCCAATTACGAACCGATACAAAAAATGGTATGGCTGTGTTATGCGCTGGGGATTGCCGCTTTTGGTCTTTGGTGGAGGAAACTCCCAGCGCTCGACGAGCGGCACATCGGGCTGTTATTCTCTCTGCCATCTTTTTTGTGCCGTATGCCCACTATCACGATTTGATTCTCCTGCTCATCCCAATCTTTTGTCTAATCCGCTTCCATCAACGCCTTGGGCTGGTCCACCAAAATTATCTTGTTCTTCTCCCTTTGACCGTTTCCTGGTTGTTGAACATCGGCTTTGCGGGGTCGGGGCAGTGGAAGTTTCCGATGGTTTACACGATCATGGCGCTGCTGGCGTATTTTCTCGTCAGGGCGGAAAAAATTCCACTGCTCAAAATGGGCGGACGTGAAAGCGAACGTTAGAAAACAATAGCGTGGACGTTAGAGAACGTCCGCTACGCAGGCTTGTCATGGCTTGCGAAGAATGATAGCGGTTTCATCCTGATAGAGGATTTGCCAGCCGTTTTTTTCCAGCGTCTTTGCAAGCGGGGTTTGTGTGCGGACGATTGCCCACTGAGTCTGATACTGCCCCAATATCTTGTCCCATCCTTCCCCCAGCGACATGACCGTTTCATACTCGCGCGTCAATGTTTCGCCGTAGATGTGCGTGTGACCGTCCATGAAGATTTGTTGCTGGGGGTACAGGCGCAGGAGCAGATACCCTCCCCAGTCGAATTCGTTGAACATGCGCCCGCTTTGCGGATGGGACTCCAGCCAATTCACCGCCTGCACGGGGAAGAAGCGGTTGTCGAAGGTGTTGCCCCTGCCTGCGGGGTCGAGGCGGGTTCCCTGTTGGAGCAGGAGGGCTGTCCCCAAAATGACAAACGCCATCCAAATCCAGCCGCCGGCGGAGGCGTTGGTCAGCATGAGACGCTGGTCGAGCCCGGTTAGAGGGCTGTGCGGGTATTCCTCCTGTAACCAATTGGCGAGGGCTTTTGCCGTCACCGGCGTGATGACGATGGCAAACAGCGGAATCATCCGGCTGGTATAGAGCGCCAGGAAGGTGAAGGCGATGGTCAGGAGGAGGGGCGTCCAGCCGATTCGTTTGGAGCGGGCGAAGGCTGTGATGGTAAGGAGCAGAAGCGCCACGAAGAGCCAGGTCTGCGGCTCGTGAAAATTCGCGGACTGATATTCTGTGATTTTCGAGGTGATGTAGGTGTTGCTGCCCAGCGAAACGATGGTTTCCCAAATATGAACGCCGGAAGGGGAAAAGAAAGTTGCCAGCAGGGAACCTGCTCCGGCAAGCGCCATCGCTATGGTTCTGTGTTCCGTAAACCATGTTTTTGAGGGATGCTCAAGAAAACTGCCAGCCAGGTAAATGCCCCACAGGAGAATCCCCAGCACGAACATGCCGTGCAGATTCACCCACGCCAGCATGAGGAGCGGCAAAAGCCACCACTTCCCGGAATCCTTTTTTTCAATGTGTTCCAATAAGATGACCCAGATGCCGGTCAGGAGGTAGGTAAAGAGATGCGGACGCGGCAGGACGTGGATTTGAGCGGCTCCCGCCGCGAGCGCGACGAGGAGCAGGGGAATCAGCAAACTGCGCGAGCGGGCATACGCCTCCCGAAACACAAGCAGCCAGACGGTCATCATCAGGACGGCGGCGAGCAGGACGACGCCGTTGAGTCCCAGCCACTGATAGGCGCCCGCCATGATGACTTGCGAAAGCCACTCGTGAGGGATGGATGGGAAGCCGGTGGTGCGGAAGGAGAAAACGTCAACGGTGGAGACGCTTCGGGTTTGCAGAGTCAGCCGTCCCATTAAGAGATGACGCGGCAGGTCGCCGTCGAAGTTCAGGATTTTGGGTCCGCTGACAATCACGCTCCAGAAAAGCGCCATAGCCAGGACGTATTCAAGGCGAGGAAAGAGGAAACGCATCAGTTTCATCTTATCCCACCCAGCCCCAGAGAAAGAATTGACCGCTCAGGTACAGGTTCAACAAAATGGAGAGGTAGAGAATCACGCGGCGTGAAAGCGGTCCTTTGCCAGCCAGACTCAAGGCGTAAAAGGACGGGAAAAGGGTCAACGCGTAACGGGTCATGGATACCAAAGGCTGGGTCTCGACCATGCGGGTCAGGATGACGACAAGGCTGACGGCGGCGAAGAGGCTGTATTCATGGGGAGTGTTATTCCAGCCTGCCACGAGCAAAATCAAAAAGAGTGTGGTGATTGCCCAGTTCAGGAAGTCAATGAAGGATGCGTTTCCTGAAAGCAGGGCTTTGATTGCGTAGCCATACGATTGCCAGGGAAAGACAAGCCGGGCATGCAACTCTTCCTCCACGAGCGGAAGGGTGTTTTGCACGGTGTAAATCGAACGGATGAAGAGGTAGAACAATCCTCCGCTTGCGGCAACCAGCAGTCCCGCCCAATGCGAAAGTTTTCCCAGAAAGGGGCGGTCCTGCCACATGAGAAACAACAGGGGAGCCAGGAGCGCCACGCCCTGCAAACGGATGAGCAGGGCGCAGAAGGTCCAAAATCCTGCCCACAGCCATGAGCGCTTGTGCATTGCCTTGAATGTCGGGAGCGTGGCAGCGAGAAATAACGATTCCGAATAGGCGCTGAAGAGGAAAAACACGGCGGGATAAATGGCGAAGAAGAGAAACGCGCGTCTGCCCGTATTCGCTTCGCCCCAGCGGAGGAACGTTTCGTACAACAACTTGAACGCGAACAGCGCTGCCAGATGTGCAATGAACAAGCCAGCCAGAAACGAACTCCCAAAGACGGGCTGGAGGACGCGCATGAGCAGGGGGAACAAGGGCGGAAAGTGGATGTCGCCGGGAATCTGTCCGTAGCCGTTTTCGGCGATGGAGATGTACCAGTTGACGTCGAACCTTTGCCAGATGGAAAGCCAGACATGGGGATATGGCGCAACGCCATGATAGGGGAAAAGCCGCGCAGCGGGGGTCTTTGCCGGACGCAATGCCGCGCCCTTGTGTGTTCCTTCTACCGCCATGCCGGTTGAGATGTCCCACACGCTCCCCGTTTCCCGGTCTGTGACATGTCTTGCGTCTGCGGCTGAAAAGGTCAGGATTTCGCCGTTCACTTCCCGAAGGTAGATGCGGGCTTGGCTGTCTTTCAGGC
>DYID01000003.1 GCA_020723805.1 Anaerolinea sp.
TAACTGATAACTTCGACAACTTCATCACTCCCCAAAAGGACCCACCATGCTTGTCATGTTCCACCCGCTCTACGGACTTGCCGCCCTCATCGTCATCCTGATTGTCCTGCGGCGGAACGGTAAAAGCATCACCTGGCTGTTCTTCTTCTCGCTGTTCTGGCTGTATCTGATGCAAGTCGTCAGCGTTGCCATCTTTCCATTCCCCATTGACATCGCCGACGAAAATTTCAAACCGAACATCAACCTCATCCCGTTCGATTTCGGACACTGCGACCCTCGTGCGCGTGACCTGTGCCTCCGGCAAATCTACGAAAACATCCTGCTCACCATTCCCTTCGGCTTCGGCGTCAACTTCATCGCCCGCCTCAAACCGAGACAGATTTGGGGACTGGCGGCAGGAGTTGGCTCGACGCTGGAACTCATTCAACTCGCCATCTCGCTGACCTTCCGCATCTCCTTCCGCGTTGTGGACATCAACGACGTGCTGCTCAATGCGGCAGGCGTTTTGATTGGCTATGCCGCCTTTCGCCTCTTCGGCTGGACATACTCTCAACTTCTTCAGCGCCTCAACATCCAACCTCGTTACATCTTCGCCTACATTCAAGACCTCACCCGCCCGCCCACTGATCACTGATCACTGATCACTCGATCACTGATTACTCCCTCTTTCTTCTTTCCTCTTTCCTCTCCCAACTCCCCACTTTCCACTCCCCCTCACCCCATGCCCCACCTCTTCCTCTACGGTCCCCCTGGCACAGGCAAAACCACCATCGGACAGCGGCTTGCCGAAAACCTGCGCCTGCCCTTCATTGACCTTGACAGCCTCATCGAGTCGCAGGCGGGCATGTCCATTCCGCAAATCATGGCGGAGCAGGGCGAAACCGCCTTCCGCGATATGGAAACCGCCGCGTTGAAATCCGTTGCTCCTCTCCCTATGGGACGTGTACTCGAAAGGGTGGAGGGGGTAGGGGTGAGGGATTCGGTCATCGCCCTCGGCGGCGGCGCGCTCCTCCGCGAAGAAAACCGCGCCCTCGCCGAAGCCAGCGGCACGGTCATCCTGCTCACGGCGGAGATGGAAACCCTGCTCGAAAGACTCAGCGCCGACCCGCACCAACGTCCCCTGCTCGCGGGAGACTTGCGGGGAAAACTGACCTTCCTCCTAGAAGCCCGCAAAGAACACTACGCCTCGTTTCCTCTGCAACTGCGCGTGGACGGAAAATCGGCGGAGCAACTTGCCCGCCAGATTCAAGTCATTGCAGGCAGACATCATCTCTCCGCCATGGGCGAATACGATGTCGTTGTAGGACAAATTTCCAACCTGCCAACCCCGCCAAACTCTATCCTCGTCACCGATGAAAACGTGGCAAAACATCATCTCGACAAAATCAAGGGCGTCAAATCCATCCTCATCCCTGCGGGCGAAGAACATAAAAATCTCGAAACCGTCTCGCGGCTGTGGCGCGCCTTCCTCGAAAACGGACTTGACCGCAAAAGCACAGTCATTGCCCTGGGCGGCGGCGTGGTCAGCGACCTGACGGGCTTTGCCGCCTCCACCTACATGCGCGGCGTGGACTGGATCACCGTCCCCACCACCCTGCTTGCCATGGCAGACGCCTCGCTCGGAGGAAAGACCGGCATTGACCTGCCCGAAGGGAAGAACCTCATCGGCTCTTTCCACCCGCCGAGGCTTGTCCTCGCCGACCCAAGCCTTTTACTCACCCTCAACGACCGCGAACTGCGCTCCGGCATGGCGGAAGTGGTCAAGCACGGCGTCATCTCCGACCCTGAACTGTTCGAGATGTGTTCCCGCGGCATGGACTGGGTGAAAGCCAGCCTCGAAACCGTCGTCAAACGCGCCATGGCGGTGAAGATACAAATCATCGAGGCGGACCCTTACGAAAAAGGCATCCGCGCCAGCCTGAACCTGGGGCATACCGTCGGTCATGCCGTCGAACTCGTCAGCGGATTCAAGTTAAGTCACGGCGAGGCGGTTGCCATCGGCATGGTCGTCGAAGCCAGATACGCCGAGAGAATCGGAATGGCAAAGGCAGGTGTATCTGCTGCGATTGCCGGAGTGTTATCTTCTTTGGGCTTGCCGGTTGAAATTCCGAACGAACTGCCGCGCGAAGCCATCCTCCGCGCCATGCGCGTGGACAAGAAAAAGAACGCAAAGTCCATCCGCTTTGCCCTGCCGGCGGAGATTGGCAGGGTGGAACTGGTGGAGGTTGAAACTCTGGAAGAGGTAATTGGTAAGTGGTAATTACATTTACCAATTACCATTTACCTCCAATGAGGATACAAATGAAGATATTGATTTTGCACGGACCCAACCTCAATTTGCTCGGCACGCGCGAACCTGAAATCTACGGCTCGATGACGTTGACCGACATCAACGAAAAGCTAATTGCCCTGGGCAAGGAATTGGGCGTGGAAGTGACCTACCTGCAATCGAACCACGAAGGCGCGTTGATTGACGCCCTGCACGAGGCGCGCGCCTGGGCAGACGGCGTGGTCTTCAACCCCGGCGGCTACACCCATACCTCGGTCGCCTTGCGCGATGCGGTTTCCGCCATTCAAATCCCGGTGGTGGAGGTGCATCTCTCGAATGTGTATGCGCGCGAGGAGTTTCGTCATATTTCCATGATTTCGGCAGTGTGCGTGGGGAAAATTGCCGGCTTCGGGTGGAGGTCGTATGCGCTGGGACTGCGGGCGCTGGTGGAACTGCTGAGGAGTAGATAAAGGCTGATTCAACGGGAGCAGGTTGCGGGGCGGGGAGAAGCGCAGGGGAAACGTCAGGTAAGTATTGGGGATGCGGTCTCGTCCCCATGTATAATCAGGCAACCAGAGGCGATGAGAGAGTCCTTTTTTGCCGGGTTCCGGCGATGGCGTGAACGTTTGCGGGGGATGATTCCGTTTGCATCGGGGGTCATGGCGGCTTTGCTGGCGTTGATTTTGTATCGAGCCCTTTTCCCATCGGAACAATTGACGAGGCGCGAAGTAAACGAAGTGGTCGCCAGCGCCATGGCTTCTGCCACGCCGCGCCCGCCGGATGCGGTGCAGGTGTATCGGATTATCCAGCCTTCGATTGTGTTCATCGAAGTGGAGTTCGAGGGCGGGGAGGGAAACCGCAGCGGCGGGCTGGGCACGGGCGTCATCATCAACGACAGCGCAGATATTGTGACGAGTTTTCATGTGGTGGACGGCGCACGCGTGATTCAAGTCACGTTTGCCGACGGCTCGACCTCGAAAGCGTTTGTGCTTGCCGAGATGCCCGAACAGGACCTGGCAGTACTGCGCGCCTTCAATTCGCCGGACGTGGTGGTGCCGGCCGTGCTGGGCAACCCGGCAACGATGCAGGTGGGCGACGATGTGTATGTGGTCGGCAATCCGTTTGGGCTGTATGGTTCCATGAGCGCGGGCGTGATTTCGGGATTCGGACGTTCGTTTCAGCCCTCTGGCTCCGATACGGTGCTGGAAGGCTTGATTCAGTTCGACGCGGCGGCAAACCCGGGCAACTCGGGCGGTCCGCTGTTGGACCGCAACGGGCGCGTGATTGGCATTGTGACCGGGTTGGTCAACGCGGGCGGCGGCAACTTTTTTGTGGGCGTTGGCTTTGCCGTGCCGATTACCAGCGCCACCTCCGGCGGACGGGGCAGCCCGCCGTATTGATGCGCAAATATGCGTTTGAAATTCGTGCAGAGTAGCGTAGATTAGCGGATCAGAAAGCCTTTCCAAAAGGAGTCAAACTATGGTTCAAAGCAAAACGGAAAATCGAACGCCGATGGAGCAGGTGTTGTACGAGGTAAAGAAGGTCATTGTCGGGCAGGACCACATGCTCGAGCGGATGATCGTCGCCCTGCTGGCGCGCGGACATATCCTGGTGGAAGGCGTGCCGGGACTCGCCAAGACGATGGCAATCAAAACCTTGGCGGAAGCCATCGGCGGCGAATTCAAACGCATCCAGTTTACGCCCGACCTCGTGCCTGCCGACCTGATCGGCACGCGCATCTACAACCAAAAGACCGGCAAATTCGAAACCTCGCTGGGACCCGTCTTCACCAACCTCCTGCTGGCAGATGAAATCAACCGCGCCCCCGCCAAAGTGCAAAGCGCCCTGCTGGAGGTGATGCAGGAACGGCAGGTGACCATCGGGCGCGAGACCTTCAAAGTGCCGAATCCTTTCCTCGTGCTGGCGACCCAGAACCCCATCGAGACCGAAGGGACGTATGCCCTGCCCGAAGCGCAGGTGGACCGCTTTATGCTCAAGGTGGTCATCGGCTATCCCTCGCCCACCGAGGAATTCGTCATCGTCGAGCGCATGACCGGCGCACTGCAAACGGTGCAAAAAATTCTCACCATCGAGCGCCTGCTCGAACTGCAAAAAGAAGCCGACAAGGTCTATGTGGACCCGGCGCTCATGGAGTTCGCCGTCCGCATGGTGACCGCCACGCGCAGCCCGAAGGAAGTGGGCTTGCCGGAACTCCAGCGGTACATCCTCTACGGAGCCAGCCCGCGCGCCTCCATCAACCTGATTCTGACCGGGCGCGCCCTCGCCTTCGTGCGCGGACGCAACTACGCCCTCCCGCAGGACGTGCTCGACATGGCGCTCGATGTGATGCGCCACCGCCTCGTCCTGACCTACGAAGCGCTCTCCGACAACGTCAGCGCAGACGACCTCCTCAACCGCATCCTCGACCGCATTCCCATTCCGGTGGTACCTTTGCATGAACACGCCGACCTCCGCGCAAACGCCTGAAAAGATTCTGCTCCGCCTCGACTGGCACGTCATCCGCCGGCTGGATGGTCTGCTTCAGGGCGATTACCGCTCGCTGTTCTACGGCTTCGGCGTGGACTTTGCCGACCTGCGCGAATACCAACCCGAAGACGACATCCGCTACATTGACTGGAACGTCACCGCACGGATGAACACGCCCTATGTGCGCCAGTACCTCGAAGACCGCGAAATCACCGCCTGGTTTTTGCTGGACTTGAGTCCTTCTGTGGACTTTGGCACAGTGGGCGTACAAAAACGTAACATGCTGGTGGATTTCGTCGCGGTGCTGGCGCGGTTGATGACAAGGCACGGGAATCGTGTCGGGGCGATGATGTTTGGGAGCCGCATCCAGCACACGGTCCCGGCGCGAGGCGGCAAGGTGCAGGTGCTGCGTCTCATCAACGACCTGCTCAAACAGCCGCAGCTTTCCCGTGTCCCGCGCACCGACCTCAAGCCGTTCTTCGAGGGAGCACTGCATGCCATCAAACGGCGCTCGCTGGTTTTCATCATTTCCGATTTTCTGAGCCAACCCGGCTGGGAACGTCCGCTGAACATGCTGGGCGAGAAACATGAGGTGGTTGCCATTCGCCTGACCGACCCGCGCGAAATGGAACTGCCTGATGTGGGCATGGTGGTGATGGAAGACGCCGAGACGGGCGAGCAGTTGTTCGTGGATACGCACGATGCGAAGTTCCGCCGGCGTTTTTTGGAGGCGGCGCAGAAGCGCGAGGAGGAATTGAACGCGGCGTTCAAACGCGCCGGCGTGGATATGCTGACGCTCTCGACGGAGGATGACCTGATTCGAGCCATCCTGCGTTTTGCAAAGCGGCGTCAGCAGAGAAAAGCATGAATCCCACGTCTGTCAATCCTTGCGAATTCGGTGATTACCGCTTCGGCAGGGACTCAAGTCCCGCTCCGAGTCCGCTTGAGCGGACTTTCAGGCGCTGAGCAGGCGGCTTTAGCCCTGCGATTCGAGATGTGAGCAATCACCAGTTGCGAATGAGCGCTCATCGTTGTTCATTCGCGGAGATTGGCGATGATTAGCGGATTAAACTTCTGAGTGGAGAATATGTCTTTTATCTGGTCTTCCCTGCTCGGTTTGCTGGCGCTCCCGCCGCTGTTGGTGCTGGCGTATTTCATCCTTCAGCGGCGGCGCAGGGAACGGGCGGCAAGGTCGGGCTTTGGGGTAGTACAAAGCCCGGGCGGCGTGACCGCCTCCCCGTCCGGTGGAAGCGGCGTGCGGCGTCACATCCCGGCGATGCTGTTTCTGCTGGGTGTCACCGTCCTGCTCTTTTCGCTCGCGCGTCCGCAGGCGACCGTCAGCCTGCCGCGCTACGAAGGGACCGTCGTCCTCGTCTTCGATGTCTCCGGCAGCATGGCAGCGGATGACATCGCCCCCACCCGCATGGAAGCCGCCAAGACCATCGCGGCAGACTTTGTCAACGACCAGCCCGCCAACGTGCGCATCGGCGTGGTGGCATTCAGCGACGGCGGTTTGACCGTGCAAACGCCCGCCACCAACCGCGAAGCGACTTTGGCAACCATCGAACGGCTCGTTCCCCGCCGCGGCACCTCGCTGGGCAACGGCATCCTCGTGGGTCTCAACACCATCGCTGTGGACGCCGGCGACCCGCCCCTCGTCAACACCAACAGCCTTTCCACCGCCGACGATGTGCTGACCGCTCCGCAGGGCTGGTATCCGTCGGCGGTCATCCTGCTCTTCAGCGACGGCGAAAACAACGACCCGCCCGACCCGCTTGCCGTCACCGACCTGGCGGCGGACCTCGGCGTGCGCATCTACACCATCGGCGTGGGCAGTCTCGAAGGCGCCACCATTCGCGTCGAAGGCATGACCATCCACACGCAAATGAACGAGGCGCTCCTGACAGAAATTGCCCAAGCCTCCGGCGGGCAATACTACTTCGCCGGCGACAGCGCCGGTCTCGACCGCATCTACAGCGACCTCGAACCGACCCTCTCCATCAAACCCGAAAAACTGGAACTGACCTCTCTGCTGGCAGGACTCAGCATGTTGGTCTTTCTTGCCGGAGGCGCACTCTCCATGTCCTGGTTTGGAAGGGTGATATGACTTTCCTCTGGTCTCCCTTACTGGTATCCCTGCTGATTTTGCCGCTTGCCGTTGCCGCCTACCTCCTCGCCCTGCGCAGACGCCGGCGGTTTGCCGTGCGCTACTCCAGCCTGTCGCTCCTCCGCGAAGCCGCCTCGCATCAGACCTGGTGGCGGCGTCACCTGCCCTTCGTCCTCTTCCTGCTGGCGCTTGCCTCCCTCATCCTGGCGCTGGCGCGTCCGGTTGCCACGGTCGTCGTCCCCTCCAACAAAGCCACCGTCATCCTCGCCATGGACGTCTCTCGCAGCATGTGCGCCACCGACATCGCCCCCAACCGCCTCGAAGCCGCCAAAGACGCCGCCCAGGCGTTCGTCCAAAACCGCACCTCGGGCAGGCAGATTGGCATCGTGGCGTTTGCCGGCTTCGCCGAACTCATCCAGCCGCCCACCACCGATACCCAAGTCCTGACTGAAGCCATCGAAAACCTGACCACCGCCCGCCGCACCGCCATCGGAAGCGCCATTCTGCGCTCGATTGACGCCATTGCAGAGGTGGACAACCGCATTGCTCCCAGCGGCAACACTGCCGCTTCCGGCGGGACCTCGGACCTGGCTCCCGCCGATGTGCCTCTTTCTCCCCACATCATCGTCCTGCTCACCGACGGCGCCAGCAACGCCGGTCCCCCGCCGCTCACCGCCGCCGCCCAAGCCGCCGCGCGCGGCATCCGCATCTACACCATCGGTTACGGCACGTTCAGCAACACCACCCGCATGGACTGCGGCGACGACTTCAACTCTGACCAGTTCTTTTTTGGCGGAGGCGGCTTCCAGTTCGAGCCGCAGACCGGCTCCCGCGACTTCCGCCTGCAAATTGACGAAACCACCCTCAAGCAAATCGCCGATGTTACCGGCGGCGCTTACTACTTTGCATCCAGCGCCGGCGAATTGGAGGATGTCTTTCAAAACCTGCCCTCCTTCGTGGTCGCCACGCGCGAGACCATCGAGGTCGGCGTGTTCTTTACCGCGTTTGCGGCAATCATGATTTTGCTGGCGATGTTCCTCTCGTTGCGCTGGCATCCGCTGGGATGATATATTTGGGGGATGTTTACCCTCAAGAATGAAAAAGCCAGGCAGTTCTGGGCGGGCGTGCGTGCCGAACTCCCGCTTCTGGTTGGCGTCTTCCCCTTCGGCATGATTTACGGCGCGCTGGCGTTGAATGCGGGGTTGTCGAAATCCGCCGCGCAGATGATGTCCTCCATCGTGTTTGCCGGGTCTTCGCAGTTTGTGGCGGCGCAGTTGATTCACGAATCGGCGCCGGGGCTGGTGATTGTGCTGACGATTGTGGTCGTCAATCTGCGGCACATGCTCTACTCCGCTTCGCTCGCCCCGTACCTTGCCTCCCTTTCGACACGCTGGAAAACGCTGTTAGCCTATCTGCTCACCGACGAAGCATACGCTCCCACCATCCTCCACTATGAGCGCAACGGGGTGCAGCCGTTCGGTCACTGGTTTCTGCTGGGGGCGGGGCTGGCGCTCTGGTCCACGTGGCAGGCAAGCACGGCGCTGGGCATCTTCCTCGGCGCCGCCATCCCCGATTCCTGGTCGCTGGATTTCGCCCTGCCGCTGACGTTCATCGCCATGGTCGTGCCTGTCCTCAAGGGACGTCCGTATGTGGCGGCGGCGCTTTCAGCGGGCGCGGTGGCTTTGCTTGCTCATGCCCTGCCGTTTAAACTTGGCTTGATTCTCGCCGCGCTGACCGGCATTGCCGTAGGGACGGCGCTGGAAACGCGGGAAACACGCAAAGGAGGCGCACTGTGAACATCTGGCTGGTGATGCTCCTCGGCGGGCTGGTCACCTTTGGGATGAGGTTTTCGCTCATTTATTTGTTCGGCAGGTTTCAGGTCCCGGAGACGATGCGACGGGCGCTGCATTACGTCCCGCCGGCGGTGCTTTCCGCCATCATCGCCCCCGAGTTGTTTTTGTCGGATGGCGTGTTGAATGTATCGCTGGGGAACACTCGCCTGCTGGCTGGTCTTGCCGCCGTTCTGACGGCATGGTTCAGCAGGAACACGCTTGTCACCATCCTGGCAGGGATGGCGGTGCTGCTGGCTTTGCAGTATTGGATGTGATTTAGAGGCTCACTTTATGCAGCGGCGTAAGATTTTTCTTGCGTTTCGGGCGACATGAATGTCGCGCTACAAGAAAACTGGTCACAGCAGTTAGAGGAAGAGGGTGTAAACCTGTCCATCCCCCGCCTGACGCGCGCCGGCGAGCGCCTCGCGGCACTTTTCTATCAGCATCTCGATTTCGGTCGCTGCTGTGACGCGCAAGGCTGAGACGACTCCCGCGCCAAGTTTCAGGTCGAGGGCGGTGCCGTCGAGCAGGGAGATGTTGGCGTTTTGAATGCCCTTGAGGATGCGGGCGGCGATTTTCTCCGCATCCTGACCGATGACGCCGGGCAGGGGGATGAGGAAGAGGTTTTCGCCGATCCGCCCCGTGCCGTCGTAAGGACGGCTTTTTTCATGAATGGTTTGTGCAATGAGAGCGAGCGCTTCGCCGGCGGTGTCTTCGCCGTGCCGCTGGGCAATCTCGCGGAAGTTTTCGACTTCGATGGCAACGAGGCTGAGGGGCGCCTGGGCGCGGCGCGCGCGTTCGAGTTCACCGTGCGAGAGTGTGAGGAAGGCTTTTTCGTTCAGGACTTTGGTCAGCGGGTCGAACATGGCGGTCTGTTCGAGCGCGCCCTTTGCGCTGACGAGATGGTCTCTCAAGCCGAGCATACGCAGACCGATGTGCAGGCGTGACTTCAGTTCGAGCGGCGTGATGGGCTTGTGCAGGTAATCGTCCGCGCCGCCGCGCGAGGGGGCGATGTCGGCTTCCTGCAGTTTGGAGGCAATCAGCAAAATGTAGATGTAGTAGGGCGGCTGCGCCTCGCGCACGCGTTGGATGAATTGGGCTTCGCCGGCGTCCGTTGTCTCGCGGTCCACGATGACGAACCGCGCCTCCCCCTCCCGCAGGAGTTGCATGGCGTCCTCGCTGTTTTCTGCCAGGATAATTTCATGCCCGTTGTGCTGAAGCACCTGCCGGATGACAGAACGTTCCACTTCATCGTTGTCGAGGACGAGGATTTTCATGCCTGCATCTCCGCCGGGAATTATATCGTACGCGCGTGCGGCAGTGCGTCGCACCATACGGGCAGATATACCCAAAAAAAACAGTCAAAACGCCGCTTGGAACTTTCTTTGGCAGAGAAGGTGCGACGCACCCTCTGCGTAGTATGCACGTCTGCACAGAAAAAAGAGCCCGCTCGAATTATTGTGGCTTTGGCAGGTTTCCTTCCAGTCCCAGTTCCGGGGCGATTTTTCTCATGGCTTGGATTACATTGCCCACATGCTCCCACAATTCGACACCGAATTCCTGCGCGGCGCGTTCCATTTCAGAGCGGGAGGTGCCGGCGGCAAAGGCTTTGTCCTTCCATTTCTTTTTGACCGAGGCAGGTTCGAGGTCATAGAGCGAACGGGAGGGACGCACCAGCGCGACGGCGGTAATCAATCCCGTAATCTCGTCGCAGGCGGCGATGGCTTTGCGCACCAGCGTATCGCGCGGCATGTTCATGTGGTCGGCGTGACTCAAAATGTCCTGGATGATGTCTTCGGGTACGCCGCGTTCGCGCAGGATGGGAGCGCCGTCCTGCGGATGCTGTTCGAGGGTGGGGTGGATTTCCCAGTCGAAATCGTGGAGCAAACCGATCAAGCCCCAGCGTTCCACGTCTTCGCCGAACTTTTCGGCATAGAAACGCATGGCGGCTTCCACTGAGAGCATGTGGCGCACCAAGCCTTCATTCTTTACATATTCGCGCACGAGGGACAGGGCTTCATCACGTGTCATTGAATCTCCCGAAATTCACCGCGAAGGCAAAAAGAGACCCTTTTATAAGGTTTCCCCGGCATCTTCGCGGTTTGATTTTAGATGCTTGTCGAAGTCTCCAGACCATACTGAGCGGCGAGGTCGTCGAGCAGGGCTTCCACTTCATCGAGGAAATGGTCGAGCGCTTCCACGCGTTCGCTCATGCCTGCCACCAGTCCCAATTGACCACACGCGGCGCGCCAGGGGCTTTCCAATTCCGGCACAACATTTACGGCGAGAGTCCAGGTTTGCAGGAGGGACCACAAGGCGGCGTGGGGTTTGTCGCCGCCAAGCATCGCCAGGATTGCCTTCTCATAATAATTCATGCGCGCCGGATGGATGCGAGGGTCCACGCGGTTGTTTTTCGCGGCGGCTTCGAAGGCGAGACGCCAATCGGGAAGCCAGGATTGGATGGTGGACGGTTCCAGCGCATGGACGCCCATCAAGCCAGCCAGCGCCGCATCCATGCCGGGACGTCCAGCCGTCTCTGCCCGCCCGGCAAATTCCAACATCAGACGCCTCTCCTGCAATGGCGGACCGGACAACTCTGCCACGGCGTTGACGGCGTGGTAGAGCGACTTCATGTACTTCGCCACGTCGGTGGGGGTGACCGAGCCGCTCACTTCGAGCAGGTCGCGCCAGATCTGCCGCCCGTGCGAGAGCAGTTCGCGCGAACGGTGCAGAGCGGGCGCCGGGGCGTTGAATTCGGAGCCTGCCCGCAAGCCAGCCTGCACAAACTCGAAGAATTTTTCGCGTTCGTAAAGGAGCATGGGGTCGTACATTTCCCAGCCCAGCCAGGGATCGAGGCGCAGTTCGCGCGGACGTTTGAACTCCGCTTTGGCGCGGTGACCGATGTCCACGTGGAAGTCGGGGGTGAGTTTGATGAATTCGCGGCGGTGGCGCGGCTCGTCGGCGTGGACGAAGATGATGTCAATGTCGGCGGTGCCGCCGAGGAGCGGGTCGAGTTGGTCGTCGGCGAGGGCGCCGGTCAGGTAGGCGGCGATGATGTCCTTGTCGTTGTAGGCGCGTTCTTGGGCGGTCTCGCGGGCAATTTTGATGAGGGATTCGCGTGTCACTCGCATAAGTATCTTCCTGTTGGCGCAGGTCAAAGCCGCCGGGAGAGGCGATCAGGCTTCGGGGAGGGGCAAGGTTTGTTGAAAGGGCGGCAGGTTCAGGCTTTGTCGGATGCGGTTTTCAATCAGTTTGAGATGCTCGGGGTTCTGGACGATGTTCAGGTTGTTGGTGTCAATGGTCAGGATGGGCGTATGGTCGAAGGGTTTGGAGAAGAAGTCCTCGTAGGCGAGGTTGAGTTCGTGGATGTAGGAACGTTCCATCTGACGTTCGTAGGGGCGGTCGCGCAGGGCGATGCGCTGCATGAGGGTGTCGGTGCTGGCTTGCAGATAGACGAGCAGATCGGGCTTTTGGATTTTTTCGGCAAGCGCCTCGTGGACTTTGTAGTACATGTCGAGTTCGTCGCCTTTGAGGTTGATGCGGGCGAAGAGGGCGTCTTTAGCGAAGGTGTAATCGGCGATAAGGTTTTTGCCGGCGGCGAGCAGTTCGTGAACGGTGCGGCGCTGCTGGTGATAGCGGCTGAGCAAAAAGAAGATTTGCGTTTGAAAGGCGTAGCGCGCGCGGTCGCTGTAGAAATCGGACAGGAACGGGTTTTCTTCGAATACTTCGAGCAGGAGTTCGGCGTCGAAGGCGGGTTGTAACAGTCGGGCGAGGGTGGTCTTTCCCACTCCGATCACCCCTTCAATGGCAACATACATGGATTGCGCTCCAGATGGCAGGTTGGGTTAAGGATACCATATTGAGGTATTCGCCGTGAGGGCAGGATGACTGACAGGCTCACAATCTTTCGCCACAGATTTCACGGATTTTTCACTGATGTTCCTTGTCAATCGGTGAAATCTGTGGCAAGGTTTTTGGAGTTTCCCGTTAAAACGGTGGAGCCAATTTTATTTTTTCTTTTTCGCTTTTGCCGCCGGCTGCTTTGCTTTGGGTTTGGCAGAGGTTTTTGCCTTCGCTGTTTTCTTCGGTTTTGCCTTGCCGCCGTTTTTCTTTTCTTCGCGGATGAACTTTTCCACTGTCCACGCCACATTGACAGAGACGACTTCCTCGCCGGGTTTGACTTCGACGACCACATCGCCCTTCGCGGCGGCGCGTTTGCGCAGTCCTGCCGCATCCAGCCGCGTGGACTTGGGGGCGCCTTTGCTCAAATGGATGGTCGCCATGTGATTCGGCTTGTCGCTGACGACGCCGGCGAGTTTGGTCTTGCCTGTCAGTTCCCAAGCGATGACGCCCTTGCCGTAGCGTCCCTGCACAGGGAAGTCCTTTTCCTCCACGCGCTTGGCTTTGCCGTCGTTGGTCAGCAGGAAGAGTTCGCCGGCGGCGGGCAGGATTTCCATGCCCACTACCTCGTCGCCGTCTTCCAATTTCATGCCGTTGACGCCCGCCGCGACGAGACCCATCGGGCGCACGTCATCCTCCTTGAAGCGGATTGCCATGCCGCCCGCGGTGACGAGCAAAATGTGCTTTGTCTTGTTATCGGTCAAGCCCACGGAAATCAGGCGGTCGCCCTCGTTGACCTTGACCAGCGTGAAGGTCTGCGCCGAGGGACCGGGCAGTTCGCTGATGAGGCTCTTCTTGATCATGCCAAAGCGCGTGCAGGTGACGACGCACGTCTCTTCGGGCAGGGCGGTCTTGCGCGAGGGCAGGGCGAACACCGCCGCCAGCGCATCCGTCTCCTGCAAGGGTGTGACCTTGTAAAACAGCGAGCCTTGCGTCAATTTTTCGGTTTGCGGGATGACATGCACAGCCACCGCCGCGGCGCGTCCCGATTTGGCGACGAAGTACACCGTATCGGTGGTGGAGGCTTTGACGAGCCAGCGGGGCGCGTCGTTGCCGGAATGCTTCGGCTCCTTTTCGTCTGCCGTGCGCGAGACCAAGCCATCGGCGGTTACGCCAATCCACACCTGCTGTTGAGGCAGGATGTCGGAGGCGGTGAGCGCCTTGGCGGCTTTGCCGCGCTTGGTCACGTCCACGATCTGCGTGCGGCGGCGGTCGGCGTACTGCGCCTTGACCTTGAGCAGTTCGTCTGCCACCACGCCGCGCATCAACTTCGGCGATTTCAGGAGCGTGGTCAGTTCTTTGATGAGCGCGGTCACTTCCTTGTATTCGGTTTCGATTTTTTTGCGTTCGAGCGCGGCGAGCCTGCGCAGCTGCATGTCGAGGATGGCAGTGGCTTGCAGTTCGGTCAGTTTGTAGCGTTTCATCAGGCGGGAGCGGGCGGCGTCCACATCGGGGGCGGAGCGGATGAGTTCGATGATCTCATCGAGATTCTTCAACGCAATGAGGTATCCCTCCAGGATGTGCGCCCGCGCCTTCGCCTTTTCCAAATCGAATTCGGCGCGTCTTTTGATGACCGTCAGCCGATGCTCAATATAGACGCGCAGCGCCTGCTTGAGGGTGAGCGTGCGCGGCTCGCCGTCCACCAGCGCCAGCAGGTTGATGCTGAAGGTGGTCTGCATGGGCGTGCGCTTGTAGAGTTCGCGCAGCACAGCGTCGGGGTCGGCGTTCTTGGTCAGTTCGAGGACGATGCGCATGCCCTGACGGTCCGATTCGTCGCGCAGGTCGGAGAGACCTTCGAGGTAGCCTTCGCGGGCAAGATCGGCGATGCGCTCGATGAGACTGGACTTGTTGACCGTGTACGGCAGTTCGGTGACGATGATGCGGTTCTTGCCGCGCTCCATCTCTTCGACGTGCGCCTTTGCCTGCACGGTGATGCGTCCGCGCCCGGAGCCGTATGCCGCCTCGATGGGATTCTCTTCCTTGTCGTCGAGCAGGATGATGCCGCCGGTGGGGAAGTCGGGTCCCTGCACGAACTTCATCAGCGTTTCCACGTCAATGTCGTCGAGCTTCTCCCACTTTTCGAGCATATAGACGATGGCGTCTATCACTTCGCCGAGGTTGTGCGGCGGGATGGAGGTCGCCATGCCGACGGCGATGCCGGTCGCGCCGTTGACCAGAAGATTGGGCAGCGCGGCGGGGAGCACGCCCGGCTCGGTCAGCGTGTCGTCGAAGTTGGGGACGAAGTCAACGGTGTTTTTGTTGAGGTCGGCGAGCATGTCGAGCGCGGCGGGGGTGAGGCGCGCTTCGGTGTAGCGCATGGCGGCGGGCGGGTCGCCGTCCACCGAGCCGAAGTTGCCCTGACCGTCCACGAGCAGGGTGCGCATGGAGAAATCCTGCGCCATGCGCGCCATGGCTTCATAGACGGCGGCGTCGCCGTGCGGGTGATATTTACCCAGCACTTCACCCACGATACGGGCAGATTTTTTGTAGGGCGAGTCGGCGCGGATGCCCATGTCGTACATGGCGTAGAGGATGCGGCGCTGGACGGGTTTGAGTCCGTCGCGGGCGTCGGGCAGGGCGCGCGCCACGATCACGCTCATGGCGTAATCGAGGTAGGATTGCTGCATTTCGCGGTCAATGTCTATTTTGCGGATGTTTCCAAGATCCATGGGGTCTCCAGATGCTAACCACAAAGACACGGAGAACACAGAGGCTTTTGTTCTCAGTGTCTCCGTGACTCAGCGGCGAATGGATGTTCTATAAGTCGGGACAATCTTACGGGGAAAGGGGGAGGGCGTCAAGTGACGCGCCTTTTGCCAAAGTAGGAGCGAAGCGCCATGATTGAAATGACCAGGAAGGTGAAAGGCGCATAGAAAAGGGCAAACGCTGTCAGCGCGGGGAGAGCCGCACTTTCCGATGAACGCAGAACGAGGCAGGCGGTGTAGAGCAGATAGTAGGAGAACAACAGCCCGCCTTCAAAGCGCGAGACACGGCTGTCAATGTAGAAGATGGGCAGGGTGACAACGGCGACGAAAATCATGACCGGGAAATCGAAGCGGAAGGCGGTTTCGGCAATGCCAATGCCGCCCGGCGCCGCCAGCCCGGCAATGCCCAGCACGCCCAGCAGGTTGTAGATGTTGCTCCCCACCGCGTTGCCGACGGCAATATCGCTTTCGCCCCGCAGGGCGGCAACGACCGAGGTGGCGACCTCCGGCAGAGAGGTGCCGGCGGCGACGATGGTCAAGCCAATCACCAGTTCGCTGACGCCCAGCGCCACGGCAATGGCGGTCGCCGCATTGACCAGCCAGCGCGCGCCCAGCACCAGCAAGCCCAGCCCGGCGGCGATGAGCAGGAGGTACTTCAGGATGTTGCGCGGCGTGGTGGTTTCTTTTTGAGCGTATTCCTGGGCGTATTCCTGCTGGACATTTTTAGTCTCCCGCCGGCTCTGGCGCAGGGAAAACAGGGTGTAAGCAACGACGCCGCTGAAAAGGAGGGCGCTGTCCAGTTTGCCCAGTCTCCCATCTGCCGCCAGCAGGTAGGTCAGCAGCGATATGCCAATCATGATGGGTGCATCGAGACGGATGAGCTGCTCGGCAATGAGCAGGGGCGCAGCCACGGCGCTCAAACCCAGCACGAACAGGATGTTGAAGATGTTCGAGCCGATGATGTTGCCGATGGTGATGTCGCCCTGTCCGCTGACTGCGGCTTGCAGGGAAACGGCAATCTCCGGCGAGGCAGTGCCGACCGCGACAACCGTCAAGCCGATGACGAGGGGCGAAACGCCAAACGCCGCCGCCAAACGCGAAGAACCCCGCACGAGCGATTCCGCGCCGAGGATGAGGACAATCAGTCCCGCAATGAAGAGTAGTATGGTGGATAACATCGGATTGCTCCCAAAACAGCCAGTCCCGCCCGGCTGGGGAGATATTGTATCCCCTTTTGAAGAAAAACCGGGCAGGTCATCTGCCTGCCCGGTGCATGTTCAGGGCTTGAATTCGATGTTGTGTGTGACGCACATGCCGTTTACGCCGTCTTCGGAGCAAAGCGTGAGCGTGGCGCGGAATTTATGTCCGCCCGGATCGTAGTTGAAGACGGGCGAACTCACGGTCAGTTTCTCGCCGAGACCCAGCGCCTTTTTCGCGTCAATGTCGGTACAACCGTTGCGGTTGGTGAAGTTGTTGTCGCTCAGCGAGAGGGTGATCTTGGCGTCGGTATCCTGCACGGACATGGAAATGGAGCGGAAGACAATGCCGCCGGTGTTTTGCAGTTTGAATTCCACCCACCAGCCGCTGCCGGTGCAGGCTTCCAGCCCGGTGTATTCCGCCGCGAAATCAGGAGCAGGCGTCGGTGTGGGGGGGGGCGTGAAGACCGGCAGCGCCTGGATGTTGCCAACCAGCGTGGCGTATTCTCCCCACAGCCAGCAGAATCCGCCTTCCACGTCTGGGTTGGCGACGTACCAGTAATTGCCCAGCGCATCGCGCCCATAGACCTCGGTCATTTCGCCCACCAAGAGCGCTCCCACGCGGTCATACGCTTTACCGGGACCGACGCGGCAATTGGTGGCGACCGAGACGCTGATGAGCGGCACGGAAGGGGTAGCGGTAAACTCCGGTGTGGGGGTGAGGGTAATGGTGGGAGATGCCGTAGGCGGAGCGGGGGTGAACGTGGCAGTTGGCTGGGCGCCCGGCTGTGCGCTCTGGGTCTGGATGACCGCGAGGGTCTGGGCGACCAGCGTGTTGATGAGATTGGGGTTGGGGGTGGCGGTCATGCCAAGGGGGGCGCAAGCCGCCGCGCTAACCATCAAAACAATCATAAAGACACGCAAGGGAGAGGGCTTGAACATGGGAACTCCTTTTGCTAAGTGATTGGTCGAAATTTTTATAAACTCCTGTGAGTACTCGGCGTTCTCTTACGCCGAGGGGGGACGTTACACACCTGCCCTGACGGGCGGTGCCAGGGGAGAACGTCCCCTACACGTAAAATCTATTTCGACCGGCTATTTATCATCACGGTATTTTTAATGACGATGCCGTCACCCAATGAGTTCCTCCATTGAGACGAGAATCAACGAGCCGCCCTGAAATGACAGCAGGGCGGCTCGTTCGGTGGCTACAGGCGGCTACGGCTTGAAGGTAAGTTCGCGCGTCAGGCAGGAGCCTTTGAGGTCGGGGTCGGTGCAGACGGTGATGGAAGCGCTCATGGAGTGCCCGGCAGGATTTGCCGCCAGCGGCGGCGAACTGATTGTCACCGCGCCGCCGGGGATGAGCGTATCCACTGTGATGGGGGCGTTGCATCCATCGCGCCGCGTGAAGTCGTTGGACTCCAAGGAGGCGGTGGTGTTGGCGGTGATGTCGCGCATGGTGAGCGAGAAGGATTGAAATGTCGCCGGGCTCGAGTTGGTCAGACGAAAGTCCACCCACCAGACGGTGCAGGTCCCCACCCGCTGGAAGGAGACGGTGAAACTGCTGGCAGGCGGCGGTTCAGGAGAAAGATACGCAATGTGGAGCGTGTTGCCGGAGACGGTGGCATATTTGCCCCACAGCCAGCAAAATTCGGGACCCTGACCCTGGTCCGGGTTGCGGATGTACCAAAACTCGCCCTTCGGTTCACGCCCGACGACTTCGGCTGTTTCGCCAACGAGGAGGATTCCCACCCTCTCATACAACTCGCCAGGACCCGTGCGGCAGTTGGTATCCACCGAAACGCTGATGAGCGGAATCTCAGGGGTGGCGGTAAAGTCAGGGGTGGGAGTGAGGCTTGGGAGGGGTGTCAGGCTGGGGGTCGGGGGTGAAGCGGTGAAGGTGGCAGTAGGAGGGTTGGCGCGGGCGGCTTCGGTCTGACGGGCGGCGACGGTCTGCACGATGGAGGTGGCAAGAGCGTTGGGGTCTGCGGTTGAGGCGGGGGCGGGCAATCCGCAGGCGAGCGAGGCGGTGAGCAAAATGATGACGGCGGCGAGAGGAATATGTCGCTTTCGCATACGGCTCCTTTTGTCTGGTTCATCATACCAAATTTTATAACCGCCAGATGAGGTAGCCGCGGGAGAGCCAGCGGCGTTGAAGCGCCACGCGGTAGCCTTTGGCTTCGAGACGTTCTGCCGCCGCGATAAACCACTGACGCAAGCCGTAGGTTTTGGCGGCGGAGGCTTCGGCGGCGGCGCGTTTCCATGCCTGGAAGAAGTCGTGTATGGGTTCGCCCGGCACGACGCGGTGGATGAGGTTCTTCGGCAGGATGGTCTGGAATTCCGCCGGGTCGAACCCCAGGCGAAAGTTGGTGCTGAAGACCAGCGCTTCGAACTTCCACGTTCCGCTTTCCTCTTTTCGCGCCAGATTCGCCGCCCAAATGCTCCCAAACGGACTCGAGGTGCCTTCGATCATCAGTCCGCCCGGCAGGACGTATTGCGCCAGCATCTCGTAGGCGGGAGCGAAATCGGCTTCCTCGTATTGGCGGAGGACATTGAAGGCGCGGATGAGCCGCACGTGCTCGCCGGGCTGGAGCGGCAGGTTAAAGCCGCCGAGGCGGAAGAAGGTTTGTTCGTCGGCGAAGGGCTGGGCGGCTTCGACGCGTTCGCGGTCAATTTCCACGCCGAGGATTTTCAGGCGGGGGTTGAGGCGGCGGAAGCGCTGCGCCGCTTCAAGGGTGGTGCGGGGGTCGAAGCCGTAGCCGAGGTCCACAAAGAGGGAATCGGCGAACAGTCCGTCGGTCCGCGTGAGAAGCGAGGGTTCGTAGAGCAGGAGGAAGTGATCTACGCGGCGCAGGCGGTTGGAGGCGGTCTTTCCGCGGGTGGGTTGTCCGAGCGGTTTTTGAGGGCGCGGCATGAGTGCGATTATAAACAGGACTTTCGTTTGCCCGCATAGCCGGCGCAAGAGAGCGCCTTTTACGCGCACAGAATCATTTTGAGCGCAAAAGTCCCGATAAAAAACTCACCCCTGAGATTTTCTCAAGGGTGAGTTTGTGAACGGTGGATGTGCGATTTAGTCGCCCGCCTGTGTATCGGGAAGTTGAGTCTGCGGTTCGGCGCCCGCCGGCAGGTTCTTTGTCATCTGTTTAGCGAGGCGCGCGTGGTTGAAGCCCGTGCCGGCCGGAATCAGTTTGCCGATGATCACGTTTTCCTTCAGACCGATGAGCGGGTCGGTGGCGGCGGCGATTGCCGCGCCCGCCAGCACTTTGATGGTGTGCTGGAAGGAGGAGGCGGAGAGGAACGAGTCGGTGCTGAGGGAGGCTTTGGTCACGCCGAGCAGGACTTCGGAGAATTTGGCGGGCTGTTTGCCTTCTGCCAGCAACTGCTCGTTGACTCGGCGGATTTCGAGACGGTCCACAATGTCGCCGGGCAGGTATTTGGCGTCGCCGGGGCGGGTGATTTGCACTTTGCTCATCATCTTGCGGATGATGGTTTCGAAGTGTTTGTCGTGGATGTTTTGACCTTGGGAGCGGTACACCTTTTGGACTTCGGTGAGCAGGTACATCTGGCAGGCTTCGCGTCCCTGAATTTTCAGCACGCGGTGCGGGTTGAGCGAGCCTTCGGTGAGCGGCTGACCGGCTTCCACGTGGTCGTTGTTTTTGACCAGCAGGCGGGAGGTGGTGGGGATTTCGTAGGTGACGGATTCCTTGTGATCGTAGGAGACGACGACCTTGCGTTCCTTTTTCTCGACGCGCACACGCCCGGCGTGCTGGGCGACGATCTTTGCCTCGCCGAGGGTTGCCAGCACCTCCCCAGCCTTGACCTCCGCCTCGTCTTTGACTTCGATCTTCCAGTCTTCGGGGATGGTGTATTCGTCGCTGACCAACTGGCTGTTTTCGATGACCACTTCACGCAGGTCGGCGTATTTTTCGGATTGGTCAATGTGGATCGTGCCGCTGATTTCGGCAATGACGGCTTCACCCTTCGGCTGTTTGCGCGCTTCGAAGAGTTCCTCTACGCGGGGGAGACCGGTGGTGATGTCGGCTCCGCCGGCGGCGACACCGCCGGTATGGAAGGTGCGCAGGGTCAACTGGGTGCCGGGTTCGCCGATGGATTGGGCGGCAACAATGCCGACTGCCGCGCCAAGGTCCACCATGGTGCCGCGTCCCAGGTCAATGCCGTAGCATTTGGCGCAGATGCCGTGCTGGAGTTCGCAGGTCATGGGCGAGCGCACTTTGACTTCCGCTACGCCCGAGGCGGAGATGCGGCGCGCAAGTTCGTAGTTGATGACGTCGCCGGTCTCACCGATGACTTCGCCGGTCTGCGGGTCAATGACGTTTTCCGCCAGCACGCGGCTGTAGAGACGGCTGGACATGGACTGCCCTGCCACGTCGTCTTTGCGGCGAATCCAGACTCCATCGGTGGTGCCACAATCGTATTCGTTGATGATGATGTCCTGGGCGATGTCCACGAGGCGGCGGGTGAGGTAGCCGGCGTCTGCGGTGCGCAGGGCGGTATCCGCCAGACCTTTGCGCGCGCCGTGCGTGGAGATGAAATATTCCTGCGCGGTGAGCCCTTCGCGGAAGTTCGAGCGGATGGGCATGGGGATGATGCGCCCGGACGGGTCTGCCATGAGCCCGCGCATGCCCGCCAACTGCGAGATGGTGGAGAAACCGCCTTTGGTGGCGCCGGAGGTCGCCATGGTAGAGAGGTTGCCGTCGGGATCCATGTGCTTCTTGACGGCATCCGCCACCTTGTCAGTGGTTTCCTGCCAGATTTCGATTTCGCGCTCGTTCTTTTCCTGCTCGGTGAGCAGACCGCGGCGGAAGTCGCGTTGGACGAGTTCCACTTGTTTGAGCGCCTCTTCGATGATGGTTCTGCGTTCCGGCGGGATGGAGATGTCGGCAACCGCAAGGGTGGTGCCGGATTTCATGGCGTATTCGAAGCCGATGGCTTTGATTCTATCGGCGACTTCGGTGGTCTTTTCCTGCCCGCACAGTTCATACACATCGGCGATGAGGTCTTTCACGCCGCCTTTATCGAGTTTTTCGTTGACGAACTGCACTTCTTCGGGGAGGACGCGGTTGAAAAGCACGCGTCCAACGGTCGTGTCAATGACGCGCGTCTGCGGTTCGGGGAGGCGGTTGCCCTTGTCGTCGTACCAGGTCTTGGTCAGCAGTTTGATTTCAGTATGGATCTGCACCTGCCCCAGTTCGTATGCCATTTCCACTTCGTCCATATTGGCGAAGGCGCGTCCGTCTCCTTTGTGTGCCGCCTTCTGCGACATGGTGAGGTAATAAACGCCCAGCACCATGTCCTTGGAGGGGGAAATGATGGGTTCGCCGTCGGCGGGCTTGAGCAGGTTCTTCGATGCGAGCATCAATTGACGCGCTTCCTGCACGGCTTTCTGCGAGAGCGGCACATGCACCGCCATCTGGTCACCGTCGAAGTCGGCGTTGAAAGCAGTGGTGACGAGCGGATGCAACTGAATCGCCGAACCTTCGATGAGGATGGGTTCGAACGCCTGAATGCCCAGACGATGCAGGGTGGGGGCGCGGTTCAGCAGAACAGGACGTTCGCCGATGACGCTTTCGAGCGCTTCCCACACTTCGGGGCGGTTGCGTTCGATGAGACGGCGTGCACCCTTCACGTTGGCGGCGTAGCCGTTTTGCACCAGTTTGGCAATCACAAAGGGACGGTAGAGTTCCAGCGCCATGGTCTTGGGCAGACCGCACTGGTTGAGTTTCAACTGCGGACCGACGACGATGACCGAACGCCCGGAATAGTCCACGCGCTTGCCGAGCAGGTTACGGCGGAAGCGTCCCTTTTTGCCTTTGAGCATGTCGCTCAGGGATTTGAGTTCGCGGCGTCCGCGGCGGGAGAGCGCTTTGCCGCGCTGGGAGTTGTCAATCAGGCTGTCCACCGCTTCCTGCAACATGCGTTTTTCGTTGCGGATGATGACATCCGGCGCGCCGAGTTCGAGCAGGCGTTTGAGGCGGTTGTTGCGGTTGATGACGCGGCGGTACAGGTCGTTGAGGTCGGATGTAGCGAAGCGCCCGCCGTCGAGCTGCACCATCGGGCGCAGGTCGGGCGGGATAACCGGCAGGATGGTGAGGATCATCCATTCGGGGCGGTTGCCGGAACGGCGGAAGGCTTCCACCACTTTGAGGCGGGTGGTGGCTTTCTTACGCTTCTGTTTGGACTTGGTGGTCTTCACCTCGTGCCAGAGTTCCTCGGCAAGTTTGTCGAGGTCGAGGCGTTCGAGGATGTCGTAGAAGGCTTCGGCGCCCATGTCGGCGCGGAAGACCTGCCCCCAGCGCTGTTTGAGTTCGCGGTAGCGGGTTTCGCTGAGGAAGGTGAATGGGCGCAGTTCGAGCAGTTCGTCGCGCATGCGCGAGGACTGGTTCGATGAAGCGGAGGTCTGCTCTTCCAACTGGGAGCGCAGGGCTTCCATCTGCATGTCGGCTTCCGCTTTGACGCGCCCAGCCTCCATTTTGAGTTCTTCGATTTCCTTTGCGCGCTGGTCTTTCAGTTCGTTTTCGAGCGCTTCCAGTTTGCTCTTGACGATTTTCTGCACCTGGGAAATATGCTTGGCGGCAACCTTATCGCCGGCGTCGAGAATCTTGTCGCCGGTCAAGGCGAAGACAATCGCCTTCTTGGCAGGTTCGCCCATCTGGTCCTGGAGCAGTTTTTCCAGTTTCTGCCCTTCCTTGATGACCGGGTCGAGTTTTTCGGCGATGACTTCATCGTAGTTTTGCTCAAGGTTGGCAATCTTTTGCTTGAGTTCGTTCAGCGTATGATCGCGTTTGGTTTTGATTTCGGCGATCTTGGCGTTGACTTCCGCCGCCTGCTCGCGCTCAGAAACGGAAATTTCGTCTTCGAGGCGTTTGAGCGCCTTTTGGCGGGCTTCCTCGTCCACGTAGGTGACGATGTATTGGGCAAAATACAACACACGGTCGAGGTTGCGGCGGGAAATATCCAGCAGCATGCCCAGGTAGGAGGGGATGCGGCGGGTGTACCAGATGTGCGCCACCGGCGTCGCCAGGGCGATGTGTCCCATGCGCTCGCGGCGGACGGAGGAACGGGTCACCTCGACGCCGCACTTGTCGCAGACGATGCCTTTGTAGCGGGGATTCTTGTATTTGCCGCAGTAGCACTGCCAATCCCGTTGGGGACCGAAGATGGCTTCACAGAACAAGCCGTCCTTTTCGGGACGCAGGCGGCGGTAGTTGATGGTTTCAGGTTTGAGCACCTCGCCATACGACCACGACAAAATGGTCTGGGGCGATGCGAGGCTGATGCGGAGTGCGGTCAGTCCCTTGGTTTCCACTGGTTCCTCTCCTTAGAAAAAGTCTGTCAACAACATGGCGGACAGCGTATAAGCGTCCTGTATAAGAGACAAACAAAGGCAAGCGCTTCGAGGGTTTTCCTCAAGCGCTTGCGGTGTTTCGTTGTCTGATTTCATCCAGCAGTCGAATTATATGCGGAAACCCCTGTGAGTCAAGGAAAAAATTGGCTTTTTGGGTGGGTGCTGGCGGTGCATTATAATGCCGTGAGATTGGAGTGTATGCCCATGCAACAACCACTGACGGAGATGCTGGATGTACTGGCTTGCCCGGAAACGGGTCAACCGCTCGAACTGGTCACGCGCCAGCAGGCGGAAGCAGAAATGGGGGCACCGCTTTGTCTGCTGCGCGCCGAGGATGAACAATCTGCCGCTTTAGAGGCTCATTTCGGGGCGGTGACGCACATCCTGCGCCGCAAGGATCGTCAGGTGGCGTATGCCGTGGTGGACGGCATTCCGATTCTGATGGCGCCGGAACAAATCGGACCCTGGACTCAGCGCCGCACCTTCGATTTGAAAGATCCGCGTTACGCCGAGGCGTATGCGGAGATGGAGCATTACAACCAAGTTTCGGGCAGTCTGGCGCAGGACATCACCCGCTCGGAGGCATATACCCACGTCGCCCGCGTGCGGCAAGCCTCGCCCGCCGAACGCGCCTCCTTCCCTGCCCCGCCTCAGGTCTGGCTGGATGCGGTGTACGACAGCGCCAGTCAATGGGACGCTTACAAGCACATCGCGCCGTTGGGCGGCAGGCGGGTGATGCAGTTGGGCGGTCAGGGTATTCACGCCGTCAAGTTTTTGCTTGGCGGGGCGGAGGAAGCCTGGCTGGTGACGCCCATGCTGGCGGAAGCCCGCTTTGCCGTTTCGCTGGCGGAAGCCTTTGGGGTGGAATCCCGCCTGCGGTGTGTGGTAGCCATTGCCGAAGAGTTGCCCCTGCAGGATGCCGCTTTCGATGCGGTGTATTCGGGCGGATGCGTGCATCACATGGTCACTTCCTTGGCGCTGCCGGAGGCGGCGCGGGTGTTGAAGGAAGGCGGGCGTTTCGCGGCAATCGAACCCTGGCGGGCGCCTCTCTATTCACTCGGAACCCGCATCTTCGGCAAGCGCGAAGAGAATGTGTTCTGCCGTCCGCTCGACCGGGAGCGGGTGGCGCCGCTCCAGACCGCCTTCGGCTGGTCCGCTACGGTTCAACACGGGACCTTTGCGCGTTACTTTCTCATCGCGTTGAAAAAACTGGGGGTGAAATTATCCCTGATGACGGTCTGGCGGCTGATTCGCATGGACGACAGCCTTGCCAGTCTCGTGCCTGGACTGCGACGGTTGGGCAGCAGTATTGCCCTGCTGGGAACCAAAGTATCAGCCCTGTAACGCAGATAACACCGGCTTCAAGACAATAAACTTCTGGCAAATGCCAGAAAGCCCTGCACGTCCTTGAAATTGGTGACCATGCCGACGGAGATTCGCACTGCGCCGCTGGATTTGCCGTCAATGCAGTGACGGAAGTCCTCGATGGTGAGGCGGCTTTCGTGTCCGGGCTGGGTGAAGCAGACATCCAATTCGACGCGGGAAATGCCGAGCGCCACCTCGCCGGCGCCGGGGTTGCAGAAGCATCCCGTCCGCAGGGAGATGTTGACCTTGTTCGCCTGCTCTTCGATGTAGCGGTGGTCGAACGCTTTGTCGTCCCTGTCGTAGAAATTGACCGTTACCGCTCCGCCTCTGCCCTCCATGCGGGTGGGTCCATAGACCCGTACCAGCGGCACGCCGGTGCTGTGTTTCATCTCGGTCAGGTTCTTCAACAGCCAGCCGGTCAGGCAGTGGACGCGCTCGCTGATGACATCGTAGCCGATGGACTCGATGTGTTTGAGTCCGATTTCGATGGCGGGGATGTTGAGATAATCGAGCGTACCGTCTTCGAAGGCGGCGGCGCCCTCGGCGAGATAATACTTGCCGCCCTGCACTGAAGCGACGGTGATGGTGCCTCCCGCAAACCAAGGACGGCGCAGTTTTTCCAGCGCAGGCTTGCGCGCCAGTAACGCGCCAATGCCGGTGGGATAACCGAACATTTTATAGAAAGAGATGGGGACGAAGTCGGGTTTGACGCGGCTCAGGTCGAGCGGGCTGGTCGGGACGAAGGCGGCGGCGTCGAGCAGGACGTCCCAGCCGTGAGCGTGCGCTTTTTCGATCCACTCCAGCGGATGTTTGACAGAGGAGAAGTTCGATTGGGCAGGGTAAGCAAAAAGGTTGTGTCCGCGTTTGGAGGGCTGGGCAAGTTCACGGTCCAGTTGAGATGCGTCCACGCGCATATCGGGCAGGGCAACCGGGATGTAAGTCACCGTGCCGCCGCGCGCGTGGGCAAATTCACGGATGCCGTTCACCGAGTTGTGGTTATCGAAGGTCAGGAGGTAACGCCCGTTGGCGAACGGATACGATTCGCCAATCAACTTCAACGCGCCGCTGGCGTTGGAGGTGAAGATGGCAACATACTCATCGGGGTCGGCGTTGAAGAACTTGAGGATGTATTCGCGCGTGTGTTCCACCAATTGCGTGGCGGCTTGCGAGGTGGGGTTGCCGGAGTGCGGGTTGCCGAAGACATGCTCGGCAAGCAGGCGATGATGACGGCGCAGCTGCGACTCGGCATATAAGCCGCCGCCCGTATAATCAAGATAAATGTGACCACCCAAATCGAGACGGGCATATTCGACGGCGCGCAGGTCGTCAATGATGTGAGTGGTGGGGTAGGTGGGAAACTCTCTCAGAAACGCCACAAAGTCCGGGTCGTGTTGGGTCATCGTTACCTCCCCGGCTATTTAACCACAGAGTTGGCTCTGGCACAAACGGCTATAATATTTCCATGCCTCGTATCTGTATCGTGCCGCGCGCCGACGGACTGGCGGGCGTGGCGTCTTTTCGACTCAAATTCGAGAACGGCTTGCGCACCCGCGGCGTGGATGTGACTTACGACCTCTCCGAACCATCGGATGTCATCCTCGTTCTCGCCGGGACCCGCAGCCTGCTCCCGCTGTGGAGAGCGCGTTCACGCGGACGGCGAATCGTGCAGCGCCTCGACGGAATTAACTGGGTGCATCGCGCCCGCTGGGCGGGGATGCGTTACACCCTGCGAGCCATTTATGGGAATTGGAATCTCTCCTTTATCCGCGCGCATCTGGCGGATGAGGTGATTTATCAAAGTCAGTTCATCCGCCGCTGGTGGGAGGACTGGTATCGTCCGGCGCGCGTTCCGTCGTCGGTCATCCTCAACGGCGTGGACTTGACTCAGTACACGCCGCACGGTTTGCATGAACGTCCATCCATGCACCATCGGCTGTTGATTGTGGAGGGCAGTCTGGCAGGCGGCTTGAACGCCGGCTTGTTCCAGGCGGTGGAACTGGCAGCGCGGCTCTCGCGCAAATTCAAGATCGAGTTGCACATCGCCGGTCAGGTGGATTCGCACACCAAACACAAACTGGAAAATCAAACCGCCTTCCGCATCCGCTTTCTGGGAGCGGTCAAGCGCGAACAAATTCCCTGGCTGATGCGTTCCTCGCATCTGCTGTTTTCGGCGGAGGTCAACCCGCCCTGCCCCAATTCGGTCATCGAAGCGCTGGCATGCGGACTGCCCGTCGTCGGTTTCGATACCGGCTCGCTCTCCGAACTCGTGCAGGGAGAGGCGGGACGGCTGGTCCCCTACGGAGCAAATCCCTGGAAACTGGAAACGCCCGACATTCCCGCGCTTGCCGAGGCGGCGGAGGAAGTTCTGCGGGAGAATGAAAAGTTCCGGCGGGCGGCGCGGACGCAGGCGGAGAATCGTCTGGGTCTCGACCAGATGGTCGAAAAGTATCTCGAAGTTCTGCTGAGATAGGAGGAAGGTTGTCCCACGTCCATACATCCCCTGCCTGGCAGGCACTGCACATCCCATCATGAACGCACGCCCCATCCGAAGTTACGACCTCCTCTGGCTGAGCCTGACATTGCTTGTACTTGTCACGCTCTCCTTCCTGTTTGCCATTCAGCCGCAGGATTACTGGTGGTGCCTGCGCGTGGGACGGGATACCCTCGCGGCGCGGGCGGTGCCGGTCACGGAGACCTTGAGTTGGAGCCGGGCTGGCGAACCTATTTTGTACGAGCCCTGGCTGGCGTGCGTCATTTTCGAGCGCACCCACGCGCTGGGCGGCGCAACCGCGACCTTTTTGCTGCGCGGCTTGCTCATCGGGTTGACCTACGCTCTCCTTTGGGTCATGGCAAGACGCTCGCTGAGTCCGCAAGTCGCAGCGCTCCTCGTGCTGACCGCCGGGCTGGCGGGAAGCAATAACTGGGAAATGCGCGCCCAGTTGTTTGCGTATCCGCTGTTTGTCCTCTGTCTTTACAGCCTGCTCGAGTGGCAGGCGGGCAATCACAAAATGCTTTGGACCCTGCCGCTGGCGACCCTTCTGTGGGCGAACCTTCACGGCTCTTTCATTCTGAGCCTTGTGCTGGCTGGCTCTGCCCTGCTCTTTGGAAAAGGGAATCGCAAAGCGTTATTCATCATCCTCCTGCTCATGCTGGCAGCGTCCTTCCTCACCCCGCACGGCATTGACTTGTGGGAACATCTGCGCTTCATGCTCACCGTGCCGTCCAATCAGGAATACAGCCTGGAATGGCGGGCGCCGGTCAATGAAGGCTGGCAGATGAACCTCTTTTTTGCATGGGTCCTGTCTTTTGCTCCGCTGGCGGCGTTCTCTTCCAGAAAAATTTCTCTCATGGAATGGGTATGGTTTCTGGGGTTTGGCTGGCTGGCGTTTTCAGGCGTCCGCTATGTGATTTGGCTGCTCTTTCTGCTGGTCGTGCTGACCGCCCGACTGCTGGAGGGCATCCTTCCTGCGCCGCGCGTATCTCCCGAACGCAACCGCTTTCCTGCCTTCAACATCGCGCTGGCGGGTTTGTTGATGGCGTTGTCCCTCCTCTATCTGCCCGGCTTGCGGGAAACGTGGTGGGCGCAGGCGCCGGCAGTGTACGCGCCCAAACTGACCCCCATTCAGGCGGTGGAATGGCTGAGCCGCCGCCCGGAACTGCCCGGTCCGCTCTGGAACGATTATGCCTTCGGTAGTTATCTTGCTTATGCCCTGCCCTCGCGTCCGGTCTGGGTGGACAGCCGTTTCTTCCCTTTCAGCGGCGGGCAAATGGAAGAATACCTGCAAGTCAGCCGCGGCGCCGCCGATTGGGAGGCGGTATTCGACCGCGAAGGCGTCAACCTGCTCCTCCTTTCCACCGTCAACCAGCCCGCACTGATCCAGCAAGTGGAAGCCTCTCCTCGGTGGTGCGAACAATACCGCGACGAGGTCGCAGTCATCTTCTCAAGGTGTGAACCGATTCGATGAAACATTTCCCCGGCAAACTTGCCGTTCAACAGCGCGTCCTTCCCACGTACCGCGTGCCCTTCTTCGACCTGCTCGCCTCCGCCTGCAGCGGAGGCATGAGTCTGTTCGCCGGCGCGCCACGCCCCCACGAGGGCATCACCACCGCCAGCCGCTTGCAGGTCGCCCATTACTGTCACGGCGAAAACCTTCACCTGTTCGACGGCGCGTTGTATCTGTATTATCAAAAAGGCGTGCTGGACTGGCTCGAAGAACAAAACCCCGACATTCTGATTGTAGATGCCAACCCGCGCTGTCTCTCCACCTCCGCCGTCATCCGCTGGATGCACAAACGACAGCGTCCCGTCATCGGCTGGGGATTGGGTGCTCCGCCTCTTTCTGGACCTCTGGCTGGATTCCGCCAAATGCGCCGCGCCGCCTCCCTCTGCCGCTTCGATGCGTTGATTGCCTACAGCCGCCGCGGGGCAGACGAATACGCCGCCCTCGGCTTCCCGCGCGACAAAATCTTCGTGGCATACAACGCCGTCTCCCCCGCGCCCGTCCATCCGCTCCCCTCCCGCCCGTTGACCTTCGACCCGCGTCCCGTGGTTCTCTTTGTCGGCAGACTCCAGGCGCGGAAGCGGGTGGATTCCCTCCTGCGTGCCTGCGCCGCGATTCAAAACGTGCGGCTGGTCATCGTGGGCGATGGACCGGAACGTCCCGCCCTCGAGTCGCTCGCCAGAGACGTGTACCCGCAGGCGGAGTTTGTCGGAGCAAAGCATGGAGCGGAGTTGAAGCCCTTTTTCGAGGTGGCAGACCTATTCGTCCTGCCGGGAACCGGCGGGCTGGCGGTTCAGGAGGCGATGAGTTACGGTCTGCCCGTCATCGTGGCGCAAGGCGACGGCACACAGGATGACCTCGTCCGCCCGCAGAACGGCTGGCAGATTCCGCCGGACGATTTCGAGGCGTTGGTCTCAGCGATGAAAGACGCGCTCACAAACCCGGCGCGTCTGCGCAGGATGGGGGAGGAATCCTATCGGATTGTGAGGGAGGAAATCAACATCGAACGGATGGCGCAAACGTTCGTGACGGTGTTGAACGCGCTGACGTAATCCCTACGGCGTTTCTGTTGGCAGCGGCGGCGTGCGCTCCACATTGACCCACATTTGCACGCCGTCGGTGGAAATTTCGATCCAGCCGTTCTGGTCGGTGCGCAGCAGGGCGTAATCTTTCACGGCTTCAAGGGTGTCGGCATCGGGCATGCCATTCGGGTCGGCGGCGGCGACGCTCAACACTACCAGTGCGGGGTTGAGGTTGACGATCCAGTCTTCGGGGTTCGATGGCGCGTACCCCGCATCTGCCAGCAGCAGCACGCTCACGCCGCCCAAATCTTCACCGTATCCCAGTTCATCCAGCGCGTCGAAACTCATGCCCACCGGCAGCATCGCCCGGAAGTTACCGTATTCCAACAACAGCACCGCCCCGCGCGGACCGGTCGTCAGCGCTGTCAGCGTGGCACCATCGCCCAGGTCGAGCGTCTGCCCGCTTTTTGCCTCGCTGACGGGAATGCCTCGAATCGAAAGATACTCGTTCAAAATGCCCGCTGAAAACGACGCCTGACGGTTGCCGCTCCACCACACCGCGCCCGGCGGGTAACGTTCCAGCACGCGCGGCAGGGCGGCGACCTGTTCTTCCTCGGTGGAGGCAACCACCAGCCAGTCCAGTTTGCGGTCGAACGACGAGATGCGTCTGCCCAATTGATCCGACAAGTTCGTCACGCTCTCTCCGCCGTTGATCAAAATCTTTCTGCCGGCAGGCGTTTGGATGAGGATTCCGTCTGCGGAGCCGGCGTCCAAAAAGGTGACGTGCAAACGTCCATCGGGGACGGCGGAGGCGGCGCGCCAGGTCAACAGCAGGGCAATGACGAGGAGGACGATTCCGCTTCCGACTCCGACCGCGCCTGCTTTCTGCCCGAGGGAGCGCATCCACGCTTTGAGGCTGGACCAGCCAAAAGCGCCGCCCTGAGCAAAGAGAAAGGTCAGAGAGAAAAGCGCGGCGTAGAACAAAACCGCGAACCAGAGCGAGAAATCCCCCAGGAAGAGCGTTCCATGCGGCACGCGGTCGAACAATTCCACAACACGGATGGTGTACACGACGAAGGGCAGGGAAATCCAAGCCGCCGCCTGTCCCAGCGGGAACCAGGCATGGCTGAGCAGAACCGCCAGCCCGCCGAGGATCATCACCGCCGGCTGGGCAGGCAGGATGAACGGGTTGGCGATGAACGAAACGAGCGAGATGCGCTGAAAGTGATATGCCATGATGGGAAGGGTGGTCAGTTGCGCGGCGAGGGTGAGCAGGACAAAATCGGAAAACCACTGTGCGGCTTTCTCGCCTGCCGAAGCGGGGAGGTATTTGGTGATGATTCTATTCGCAAATTCGGAAAACGGCTGGGCGTAGAGAATCAGTCCCAGCGTGGCGAAGAACGAGAGTTGAAAGCCAACATCCCAAATGTAGAGCGGATTCCACAGGCACATGACCAGCGCCACCGCCAGCAGGGTATTCAGGGCGACCTGCCGGCGTCCGACCTGTCTTGCCAGCAAAGCCAGAGTGCCCATGATGGCGGCGCGCACCACTGCCGCATCGCCGCCGACCAACACCGTGTAGAGGGCAATGGCAACGACCGCCAGCGCCGCGCCCCTCCGCGCGCCGAGGAAGCGGCTGAAAAAAGTGATGAAGATGCCCGCAATGATGCTGATGTTGAAGCCCGAAATGGCGATGATGTGCGCCGTGCCGGTGTTTTTGAAGGCTTGCTGAAGTTCCTTCGTAAGACCGGTATCCACGCCGAGCAGGATGCCCGCCAGCAGGGAGGCTTCCGGGTCGGGGAAGAGGCGGTAGAGGTTGGTCAGCGAGCGTTCCTTGAACGTATATAGCGCCCGCAGGAGCGGATTCCCCGCCTGCCTGGGCAGAATCGTGACAGCGGCGTTGGGCATGTATGAGTGAATGCCCTGCCGGGCAAGATACTCGCGGTAGGAGAAATCCTCGTTTTCGGGCGGCGTTTCCACCTTGCCGCGCAAACGCACCATTTGCCCGTATTCGAAAACCTGATTGGCGGGAGCGCGGGCAAGGAGCAGACCTTCGGCATCGAAATCGCCGTCGCCGGTGTCCACCTTGGTCACTTGAATGCGGAGGTTGGTATAGGCGTCGCGGTAATCGGGCGGCTCGGCAACGTAGCCGGTGACGAGCAATTCGTAATTGCGGTCATTGTAAAAGGCGATGTGGAAGGCATCGAATCGAGGCACAGAGAATTGATAACGCGCCGCGCCGAGGAAGAGGGCGGTTAAAAGGATGAATGAGAAAGGATGAAGGATGAAGGAGAAGGGTTGGGAAAAGAAAGAGGAAAGCCTGCCCTGAGCCACGTCGAAGGGATGAAAGAGGCGGGAGGAGAGGGCAAGCAGGATGAAGAACAAAGCGAGCGCTCCCCATCCCCACAGCGGCAGAGAGACCAGCCTGCCCAGCACAATGCCGCCGAGAAAGGCAAGCGAAATCCACATCAATGGAGGCTGGGCGGTCAAGCGTTCGCGCAGAGAGGGAGAAGGTTGTTCTGCCTGCATGGATGCCGTGTATCATAGCATGGAATTTGATTGGTGAGATACAATTTCGCCCGTCATTGCGAACAGCCAAAAGTAATGAAACCATGATGTCATCCTCCAAACTTATCCTCGTCACCGGCGCGACCGGCTATGTCGGCGGGCGGCTCGTGCCGCGCCTGCTCGAAGCGGGATACCGCGTGCGCGTCCTCGTCCGCGACCCGGCGCGCCTGCACGGACGTCCCTGGCTGAATCAGGTGGAAATTACCGCCGGCGACGCGCTCGATGCATCTTCCCTCATCGAAGCCCTGCGCGGCGTTTCCACCGCCTACTATCTCATCCATGGTATGCAGGGGGGCAAAGTCAACGCCGAACGCGACCTGAGCATGGCGCGCAACTTTGCCAATGCCGCCCGTGAAGCGGGAGTGGAACACATCATCTACCTCGGCGAATTGGTGGACCCCACCGCCGACATCTCTCCTTACCTGCGTGCCCGCCACGAGACCGGCTACATTTTGCGCGCCAGCGGCGTGCCGGTCACCGAGTTCCGTGCGGGCATGATTGTCGGCTCCGGCTCGGTGCTGTTCGAGATGATTCGCTATCTGAGCGAACGCGAGCCGCTGCTCATCTGCCCAGCCTGGTTTTTCTCACAGGCGCAACCCATCGCCATCCGCGACGTGCTGGCATATCTCATCGCCGCCCTCGACACGCCGGATGCCATCGGCAGACTTATCGAGATCGGCGGTCCGACCCGCCTGACCTATGCCGACATGCTCCTCGAATACGCCAAGGAGCGCGGACTCAAACGCTACCTCATCCGCACGCCGTTCTACGCGCCGCGCCTTTCCGCCTATTGGGTTCACATGATCACGCCGCTGCATTGGCGTCTGGTACTGCCGCTCATCGAGGGTCTGCGCGCCAGTCTCATCGTCCGTAATGAAGCGGCGCGGGCGCTCTTCCCGCACATCCAGCCCATAGACTTCCGCACCGCCGTCCATCTGGCGTTGGGACGCATCCAGCGCGACAACGTCGAAACCAGTTGGGCGGATGCGCTCGTCACCACCGCCGGCGCGGTCAAGCCCTACACCTTCACCGTCGAAGAGGGCATGTTCATCGAAAAACGGCAGGTGCTTCTCGACCTTCCGCTCGAAGCGGTCTTTCGTTCCTACATGGGCATCGGCGGCGAACGCGGCTGGCTCTACATGGATTGGGCGTGGGCAATGCGCGGCTGGATGGACAAGGCAGTCGGCGGCGTAGGGTTGAGGCGCGGGCGGCGGCATCCCGACGAAATTCGCGCGGGCGAGGCGCTCGACTTCTGGCGTGTCGAACAGGTGGAGCCGAACCGCCTCCTGCGTCTGCGCGCCGAAATGAAACTGCCCGGCAAAGCCTGGCTCGAGTTCCGTTCCGATCCGCAGGATGGCAAGACCCTCTTCACTGTCACCGCCTACTTTGCCCCGCATGGTCTCTTCGGTTTTCTTTACTGGTATGCCATGTGGCTCCCCCACCGTTTCATCTTCGACGGGCTGACGCGCAGAGTAGCGTCGAGGGCGCGTGTCCTTGCACATTAGCCTACTTTCTACGTTCCACTTTTTGTGGAAAATAGAAAGTAGAAAGTGGATTCTTTGACTTCTCCTCTCATCCTCGTCACCGGCGCCACTGGATATATTGCCAGCAGACTCATCCCCCGCCTGTTGGACTCCGGCTATCGTGTCCGCGCCCTTGCCCGGGACCCGCGTCGTCTCTACGGGCGCGCTTGGTCCTCCCAAATCGAAATTGTCCACGCTGACGTCACCCTCCCCGAAACCCTGCCCCGCGCCTTCGAGGGCGTCCACACCGCCTACTACCTCGTCCACAACATGGCGCACGGACGCGGCTACACCGCCCTCGAGCTGGAAGCCGCCCGCGCTTTTGCCTCTGCCGCCGAACGCGCCGGCATGGAACACATCATCTACCTCGGCGGGCTGGCAGACCCCGAACAGCACATCGCCCCGCACATGCGTTCCCGCATCGAGACCGGGAAAGTCTTGCGGCAGGGAAAGGTTCCGGTCACCGAGTTTCGTGCGGGCGTCATCGCTGGCTCGGGCAGCATCTCGTTCGAAATGATCCGCTTCATGACCGAGTTGTTTCCGCTCGTGCCGGGTCCGCTGTGGCTGAAGAACAAGTCCCAGCCCATCGCCATCCAAAACGTCATTGACTATCTCCTTGCCGCGCTGACCAATCCCAACGGGCGCGGCGGCGTCTTCGAAATCGGCGGACCGCACATCCACACCTACGCCGACCTGATGCTCCGTTACGCCCGCGCCCGCGGACTCAAACGCCGCATGGTCCTCCTGCCCGGGCTCCCCGTCTGGTTCATGGCGCTCGGTGTGGCGCTGATGACGCCGGTTCCCTACCCCATTGCTCATGCGCTCATCGGCGGGCTTTCTGCCGACAGCGTGGTCAAACATCCCCAAGCCCTGCAAGCCTTCCCCGAGGTCACATTGATTGACTTCGACGCCGCCATCCGCGACGCCCTCCAGCGCACCCACCCCGACCACATCGAACGCATCTGGCTGGACGGCAGGTCGGGCGTCAAATCGCTCAAGCACGAAGGCTGTTTTATTCTTCATCTTGATGCCCCTCTCCCACAGGGGAAGGGGTTAGAGGTGAGGGAGTTTCGTCATACACCCTTCGGCTCGCTCTGGATGGAGCGTGACCGTCAGTCCCAAACCATCCTCTTCTCCCCGCGCGGACTACCGGGCTTCCTTTATTGGTATCTGCTATACCCCTTGCGCTGGTTGAAATTTTTCGGTTTGCTTTGGAAGCGCAAACAGCAAAACACAACGCGGCATTGACTTTCCCCCCGCCCCGTCATACAATACGCACAACCAAATCAGACCAGTCAGCGGCGAAGTCCGGTGCGAATCCGGCGCTGTCCCGCAACTGTGATGTTAGTCAAATAGTCGAATAGTCATATAGTCTGATAGTCAATCTATAAAACTATGAGACCATAAGACTATAAGACTATAAGACTAACTAAGTCAGGTCGCCCGCCCTGGTCGGTTCGCCCACTTCTCGCGGAAAGGAGGTGGAGAACGGTCCAGTCGGATTGCCTCTCCAACCTCCCCAGCCTCGGCTGGGGATTTTGATTCGCAGTACAGCGACATTCATGTCGCTTACCCTGCCCATGCGACATCAATGTCGCACTACTACACACTTTTTGGAGATTCCCTATGCTTCGCAAGACCTTGCTTTTGACCCTGCTGTTCGCCTTCGCCCTTGCAGGCTGTGCGCCCGCTTCCACCCCGACCGAGGCGCCTGCCCCTGCCCCAACCGAAACCCCCGTCGCCGCCGCCCCTACGCAAGGCGTCCTCATTGCCGCCCCCGAACACAACCTCACCGACGGCTGTGTCGCCGCAGGCGAGTATGACGCTTCGATTGACTACTTCCCCGAAAAAGCCGCGCTCACCCACACCGAAAACTTCAGCATCGAATACTTCAACAACTACAAAATCGTCACGGTCAAGACGCCCTACCCCGGCGCAACCGAATCGGTGGAGTACGTCCTCGTCCAGTGCGGCACGCCCGCGCCCGAAGGTTTCCTCGACGAGCAAATCATCGAAGTCCCCGTGCAGACCATCGTCACCATGTCCACCTCCTACCTGCCCTTCCTCGATGAACTCGGTCTGCTCGACCGCCTCGTCGGGCTGGACGACGCCACCTACGTCAGCAACCCGACCGTGCTGAAGATGGCGGAAGAAGGCAAACTGACCATGCTTGGCTATGGCTCCGGCGTCAACGTGGAAAAAGCGCTCGAACTCGCCCCGGACCTGATCATGACCTACGGCTCCGGCGCTCCCGAGTACGACGCCCACCCCGTCCTGCTCGAAGCGGGGCTGAAGGTGGCGCTGAACGCCGAGTGGATGGACACTTCCCCGCTGGGACGCGCCGAATGGGGCAAGTTCATCGCCGCCTTCTTCAACAAGGAAGCGGACGCCGAAGCCCTTTTTGCTGAAAAGGCGCAAAAATACGAAGAACTCAAAGCCCTTGCCGCCGGCGTGACCGAAAAACCCACCGTGTTCACCGGCTCCGCCTACCAGGGAACGTGGAACGTGCCGGGCGGAAACAGTTTCGCCGCCGCCTTCCTCAAGGACGCGGGCGCAGACTACCTCTGGGCGGACGACGTATCCACCGGCAGCATCCCGCTCGCCTTCGAAGCCGTCTTTGAAAAAGCCAAAGACGCCGACTACTGGGTGAACGTCGGTTTCTTCTTCACCCTCGCGGACGTGCTCGCCGCCGACGCACGCTACGCCGACTTCGCCGCCTACAAAAACGGCAACGTCTGGAACAACGACGCCAAGACCTCCCCCAACGGCGGCAACGACTACTACGAAAGCGCCGTTGCCCATCCCGAAATTGTCCTCGCCGACCTCATCAAAATCTTCCACCCCGACCTGCTCCCCGACCATGAGTTGGTGTATTACAGGCAGTTGAAATAGCAGGTCAAACGTTCCAAGGCGAAAGTCGAAGGTCAGAGACAATTCGACCTTTGACTTTCGACCTTCAACCTTCGACCTTCGACCTTCAACCACCCACCACTTACCAATTACCAATGCTATCCTTCCCCAAACTCGGACTCCGCGCCTGGATCGTCGTCCTCCTGCTGGTTATTCTCGCGGCGGCGTTTATCCTCAGCCTCACGCTGGGGTCGGTTCGCATCCCGCCCGAACAGGTGCTACGAATCCTAAGCGGCGGCGAACCCGACAAAGCCTCGTGGGCAGATGTCATCTTCAAGTTCCGTCTGCCCAAAGCCATCACCGCCCTGCTGGTCGGCGCGGCGCTTTCGGCGGCGGGCTTGCAAATGCAGACCCTCTTCCGCAACCCGCTGGCAGACCCGTTCATTCTGGGCGTCAGTTCGGGCGCGAGTTTGGGCGTGGCGCTGGTGATTCTCGGCACGGGCGCGGGCAGCGCTTCCGCCTTCATCGCGGGTCTGAACGCCTTCGGCGACCTCAGCCTGGCGCTTGCCGCCAGTTTGGGCGCGGGGACAGTCCTCGGCGCAGTGCTGATCGTTTCCCGCCGCGTACAAAACACCGTCACTTTGCTCATCCTCGGCTTGATGTTCGGCTACCTCACCAACGCCGTCGTCAGCCTGCTCATCTACTTCAGCCAGCCCGAACGCGTGCAGGTCTTCAGCCTGTGGGCGGCGGGCAGTTTTGGCGGCGTGACCTGGAATCAGATGCGCGTCTTTGCCCCTGTCACCATCGCGGGCTTGTTCATCGGCTTCGTGATGATGAAGCCCCTCAACGCCCTGCTGCTCGGCGACGACTACGCCCGCTCGCTGGGACTCAACGTCCGCCGCGCCCGCTTCTGGATTATTTTGAGCGCCTCGCTCCTGGCAGGCGTCTCCACTGCCTTTTGCGGACCCATCTGGTTCATCGGCGTCGCCGTGCCGCATGTGGCGCGCTCCCTGCTCAACACCGCCGACCACCGCGCCCTGCTCCCCGCCTCCATGCTGATGGGCGCATCCTTCGCCCTCGTCGCGGATGTCATCGCCCAGGCGCCGGGCAGTCAATACGTTTTGCCGCTCAATGTTGTCATGTCCCTCTTTGGCGTGCCTGTCATCCTCTGGGTCATCCTGCACCAGCGCCAATTGCGTTTCTCGTGACAATTACCAGTTACCAATTACCAACATGCTCACCACCTCCTCCCTCACCATCGGCTACCACCGCAGACCCATCGCATTCAGCCTCGACCTTGAACTGCGTCCCGCTGAAATGGTCTGCCTCATCGGACCGAACGGCGCGGGCAAATCCACCCTGCTGCGCACGCTGGCGGGGATGCAGGAGCCGCTCTCAGGGACGGTGAGACTGGGCGGCGCCGACCTGTTCTCCATCCCCGCCCTCGAACTGGCGAAACAACTTGCCGTCGTTCTCACGGGGCGCGTCGAAGCGGGCAACCTCTCCGCCTACGCTCTCGTCACGCTGGGGCGTCATCCCTACACCGACTGGCTCGGACGCCTCACCCCCCGCGACGAAGAAGCCGTCCGCCGCGCCATGCAATTGACAGGCTGCGAAGCCCTCGCCGCCCGTCCCATCCACGAACTCAGCGACGGCGAACGTCAAAAAGTGATGATCGCCCGCGCCCTTGCACAAGAACCCAAAGTTCTCCTCCTCGACGAACCCACCGCCTTCCTCGACCTGCCCCGCCGCGTCGAACTCCTCCAACTCCTCAAACGCCTCTCGCGCGAGACCCGCTGCGCCGTCCTGCTCTCCACCCACGACCTCGACCTCGCCCTGCGCATCGCCGACAAACTCTGGCTGCTCTCCTCGAGCGGCGAACTGCACATCGGCTTGCCCGAAGAACTCGCCCTCAACGGCGCGCTTGCCCGCGTCTTCCAAAGCGAAGGCGTGGAATTCGACCACGCCCGCGGCGCCTTCAAAGTCCACCAGCCTGTGTGCGGACCCATCAGCCTGCATGGCGACCGTGACGGCGTCGCCACCGCCTGGACCTGGCGCGCCCTCGAACGCATCGGCTACGAAGTCCACAACAACGGCGTCCGCCGCCCCGTCCACGTGGACGTGCTGGACTCGCATCACTGGCATCTCACCACCCCACACGGACAAAGCGACCACCCCACCCTTGCATCCCTCCTCAATGCCCTCACTGCCCCATCAGGAAATGAACCCAAGCGGGGTTGAAGCCGCATCCTCAATTCCTGAAAGCCCTGTGGGCTGGGCGCCAACTCAAATTTTTTCAACTTCCACAGGGCTTCAATCCGTTGAACAAAACACTTTCGACTTTTGACTTTCGACTTTCGACCCTCGACTTCCGACTTTCGACTTTCGACCCTCGACTTCCGACCTTCGACCCTCCCTCATCCGACCATCAGACTACAAGACTATGAGACTATGAGACTCTACTGCGACCCCCTCCGCGACCACGTCCACATCCCCGAACGCCCGCGCCGCATCGTCTCCCTCGCCTCGGGGCTGACCGAAGCCCTCGTCCACATGGGCTGGGGCGACTCCATCGTTGGCGTCTCCGAATTTTGTCCGCGCTACACGCCGCAACTGCAAGCCCCCATCGTCGGCGACTACCTCAAAGTGGACGACGCCGCCCTGCGCGAAACCCAGCCCGACCTCATCCTGCTCACCACAGGCATTCAGCGCACGCTGGCGTACAAACTGCATCAACAGGGCTTGCCTGTGTACCTTCTTCCGCTTCCCAACAGCCTGCATGGCGTTTTGGAAAACGTCCTGACTCTCGGCGCGCTCGTGGATGACCTCCCTGCCGCCCGCGCCTTGATCCAAAAATGGAACCGCCTCTTTCTGGACCTCGAAGCGGATTCGCCAACCCCCAAGCCTCGCATCTACGCCGAACTCTGGTTCGGAAAACACGTCCGCATGACGGGCGGGCTGACCTTCGTCCACGACCTCATCCAGGCGGCAGGCGGCGAAAACATCTTCGGCGATGTCCGCACGGGCTACCTCGCGCTGGACACAAAAGAAGTCGAGCGCCGCAAACCCGACCTCTTCCTGTGCTTCTCCGAACCCGAACATCCCGTCCAGGCTGTTGACCTGATGCGCGAGCGCGGCTGGGACTTTCCCTACATCCAAGCCGACGTTCAGCCCGAACACAACCTCATCCACGACGGACCCTCCATGATGCAAGCCGCCCAATGGCTGCATGAAACAATTACCAATTACCAATCACCCATTACCGCAACTCACTGATCACTGCCTTACTGATCACTGATTACCACTCCCCCCATGAACTCCCGCCTCCTCCTCTCCTGGTCTTCAGGCAAAGACAGCGCCTGGACGCTCCACGCCATCCGCCAGCAGCCCGCTGTGGAAATCATCGGCTTGCTCACCACCTTCAACGAGACCAACAACCGCGTCGCCATGCACGGCGTCCGCATGGAATTGGTGGAAAAACAGGCGGAAGCGGCGGGCATTCCGCTCTGGTCTGTGCCGCTGCCCTTCCCCTGCTCCAACGAAGAATACGAAACAAGAATGCGCGCCGTCATCGAACGCGCCCGCAGCGAAGGCGTGACCCACATTGCTTTTGGCGACCTCTTCCTCGAAGACATCCGCGCCTACCGCGAACGCATGATGGCAGGCACGGGCATTCAGCCCATCTTCCCCCTCTGGCGCGCGCGGGACGACTCCAAAGCCCTCGCCGAAGAAATGCTTGCGGGCGGCTTGCGCGCCGCGCTGACCACCGTTGACCCCAAACAACTTGCCCCATCTTTTGCGGGACGCCTGTACGACGAGCGTCTGCTTGCCGAACTGCCGCCCTCCGTTGACCCGTGCGGCGAGAACGGCGAATTCCACACCTTCTGCTTTGCGGGACCTATGTTTCAGCATTCCATCCCGATTCAAATCGGCGAAACCGTCACCCGCGACGGCTTTGTATTCACCGATATTCTCCCGTTCACATAACACAGCAGATGTGTTCTCTCGCCAGGGTCAATCTTGTTGCACCCCTGAAGTTGCTGTATACTGAAAATCAACATCTGCCGTCTGCGAGTTTTTTTCATGTCAAATACACTGTTTTTTAAAGGCTTTATTAGAGATTTGCATTATCAGGCCCATTTGGCCGACCGTTTGGTTTCCTACAACCCCCTCGAATTCGATATTAATAACGTCAAATCATACGGTCTATTGAATTTTGCACGCGGCCAAGTTGCATATTCAAAGTGGACATCCCCCAAACGAACACGGACCTATCCTTTTGCAAGGCTATATAACACTTACAATGAGTCGAAAATTCTGACAGTCATTCCTGTAATGAAAGATGAAGGCTTGGATGGCGATCTGGACAAAATTCAATACTCCACAATATCGTGGATGAATTTACTGAATGTGTATATTGTTTTGGCTTACTACGAAAGTGCAGACAAAAACCGAAGCCCCCAACAGAAAAACAGGCATAAGCTAACCAATCAAAAGTTAAATGCAGAGGATGTAAACTCGCAAATCAAGGCAATTTCCACCTACAAACAAAGCGCCCTGCATTGGAACCGTAGTTTGTTCGAGGAGCGATTCGTTGATATATACGAAAAGGCCGTATTTGCTTATGAGGATATTTCGCGTAGGACGAAAGTAAAGGTGCATCCCCGCGAAACAAAACTTCAATATCTTGAGGTTGTCAAAAAAGATTACAGACAATTCAGAGACATCTCTTTGAAAGGCTCTCAGGGGGCGGCTGTTCGTGAATCAAAGACATCACATTTGCAGGAATACTTGAAAGACGGCGGAAAAAGTGTGTTTTTGATTGAAAATTATCTTGGGGGTGTTTACCACCTAACCGCCGATGAGGTTTTACGCGAACAAGGTGTATACATTATTCAAGAAGCGAAAAATTCCACAAAGAATTTTTTGCCATCCATATCTGATATCAAGGATGGATTATTCAAGCTTATTCTATTTGCCAATCTTGATTCGTTGGAAATTGAAGGACGCAATGTCGCCTTTTCTACACGTTTGAAATTGACCGGAAACAAAGTTCGCGGAAACATCCGCTTTCCTTGCAAAGAAAAAGCCTTGGAGAACTTTGCATCATCAAACGGCGTTTCGAGAGCGCAATTTGATCTGATGAAAAAGTTAAATCTGGAGGCGACACAAAACAAAAATCTCACCATTGAAATAGGAGGAAATGATGGCTGAGATCAAAAGTCCCCTTCGTTACCCCGGCGGAAAATCACGCGCAATTCAACGGATGAAATACCTCCTGCCTCCAGAGTTCGATGAATATCGGGAGCCTTTTGTGGGAGGCGGTTCATTCTTTATCTATCTCAAGCAAAAAAGACCAAATCTGAAAGTCTGGATCAACGATCTAAATCTCGAACTCTATTATTTCTGGAAGTATGCTCAAATTGATTCGGAAAAACTTGCCCGTGAAGTTCTAAAAATAAAAAGCGAGAGGCGGAATGGGCAGGAATTGTTCGATGAACTCTTGGGCACAAATACCGATTCTCTAACCGAGTTCGAACGCGCCGTAAGATTTTTTGTGTTAAATCGAATTACGTTTTCGGGCGTTGTCGAATCCGGAGGCTATTCCAGGCATGCTTTTGAATCCCGTTTCACCATTTCTTCCATCGAGCGGCTGTCAAATTTAGGGCGTGTATTAGAGGGCGTCAAGATTACTCACCTTGACTATCGCAAATTACTGGAAGATGGCGACAAACGTGTTTTTACTTACCTGGATCCTCCCTACTTCAAGGCAACCAAGTCGAGACTGTATGGCAGGAATGGCGTTTTACACATCAATTTCAATCATGATGAATTCGCACATGAGATGAGAAAATGCAAACATTCCTGGCTGATTACCTATGACGACTCGCCGGAAATCCGTAAAAACTTTTCCTTTGCCAAAATTTATGAATGGGAATTGCAGTATGGGATGAACAACTACAAACAAGGAAAAGCCGAACGGGGCAATGAGCTTTTTATAGCCAATTACGATCTTCCGAGTCTGCAAACGAAATCAAAAAAGAAATCAGCCGAAGCCGCGCAATTGGTAATGTTGTAAACAAAAAACTTCCGAGCCTGTTCACTCGGAAGTTTTTGATTTGCCAGGTACCCGCCTAACTCCATCTCCACTTTGTGCCGTCTTTTGTGTCCTCGAGCGTCACGCCGAGTTCCTTGAGCCGGTCACGGATCAGGTCGGAGAGCGCCCATAACTTCTGTTTGCGGACTTCGCTGCGCACTTCGACAAGCAAGTCAATGAATTTGTCTGCGTCGCCGGAGCCTTGTTTTTCCTGCAGGCGCAAGCCGAGGACTCCGGTCAATTCACGGAGCATGGACTGGGCGGGCTGGAGTTGCGCGTCTGTGGCGCCGTTGTCACGAGCGGTGTTGATGGCTTTGACGAGTTCGTAGAGCGCGGCGAGGGCAAGCGGGGTGTTGAAGTCGTCGTCCATGGCTTCGATGAAGGCTTGTTTGGTGGATTCCGCCTGGGCGGCGAGGGCAGAGGCGGCTTCAGCGGAGAGTCCGCTTGCAGAGGGCGAGGCAGGCCGCAGGGCGGTCTTGAGGCGTTCCAGTGATTTTTCCGCGGCGTCTTGTGTTTCGTCGCTGAAGATGAGGGGTGCGCGGTACGATCCCATCAATACGAGCATCCGCATCACGTCTGCGTCGCGCTGTTTGAGAAATTCCTTGATGGGGACGATGTTGCCGAGCGACTTGGACATCTTCTCGCCGCCGAGTTGCAGCATGCCATTGTGGACCCAGTAGCGGGCGAAGGGTTTGCCGGTGTAGCATTCGGTTTGGGCGATTTCGTTTTCGTGATGGGGAAAGATGAGGTCGTTGCCGCCGCCGTGAATGTCAATCTGTTCGCCGAGTTCGACAAGGTTCATGGCGGAGCATTCAATGTGCCAGCCGGGACGCCCCTTGCCCCAGGGACTGTCCCACGAGATTTCGCCGGGTTTGGCGGCTTTCCAGAGGGCGAAGTCCATGGGGTGTTCTTTGGCTTCGCCGATTTCGATGCGGGCGCCGGCTTGCATGTCTTCGAGCCTGCGCCCGGAGAGTTTACCGTAGTCGTCGTCTTTGGTGACGCGGAAGTACACGTCGCCGTTGGGCGCAGCGTAGGCGTAGCCTTTTTCGATCAGCCCTTGGATGAATTGAATGATGTGCGGCATCGTCTTGCTGACCTGCGGGGTGGAGGTGGGCGGCAGGACGTTGAGATTACGCAGGTCGTTGGCGTAGTCTTCGATGTAGCGCTGGGAGAGTTTGAGGGGGTCCTCGCCGAGCTGCCGCGCGCGGTTGATGATTTTGTCGTCCACGTCAGTGTAGTTCATGACGTGTTTGACCTTGTAACCGCGGTATTCGAGGTAGCGGCGGATGATGTCGAACACCAGCGCCGACATGGCGTGACCGACATGCGCGTCGTTATAGACCGTGACGCCGCAGACGTACATCTTGACGACGCCCGGCTCGAGGGTCTGGAATTCTTCTTTTTTGCGGGTGAGGGTGTTGTAGATGCGAATCATGGCTTTATTTTCTCTTCTTCCCGTTTTCCTCCTCCACACGGGCAAAGATCATGCGCCCGGCGGCGGTTTGCAGGACCTTGGTGACGACCACTTCCTTATACTCGCCGATGTAATCCTTGCCGTTTTCCACCACGACCATCGTGCCGTCGTCCATGTAGCCCACGCCCTGACCATACTCCTTGCCTTCCTGGAAAATGTTGATGGTCATGCGCTCGCTCGGCAGAACCACCGACTTGACGGCGTTGGCGAGTTCGTTGATGTTGAGGATGGTCACGCCCTGCAGTTCGGCAACGCGGTTCAGATTGTAATCGTTGGTCAGAATGGGACATTTCAACTGGCGGGCAAGCACAACGAGTTTATCGTCCACTTCGCGCACGCCTTCGGCATTGATATCGCTGATGCGCACCAGCACGTTGGGAAGTTTTTGCAGTTCGGCAAGCACTTCCATACCGCGGCGTCCGCGCTGGCGGCGCAGACCATCGGGGGAGTCGGCGATGTATTGCAGTTCGTTCAACACGAAGCGCGGAATAAGCAGCGTGCCGGGCAGGAAGCCTGTCTTGGCGATGTCGGCGACGCGCCCGTCAATGATGACGCTCGTATCGAGCAGGATGGTACGGTTGAGATTCGTCCACGAGGAGGAAGAACCGCTCTCGCCGCGTCCGCTCAGGGCGCTGATGAGCCCCAGCAAATCTCCCTGCCTCATCACGAACAGGGAAATCCCCAGGTAGGAAAATGCCGCCACGCCCAAAAACGGCAGAATTTGCCCGAACGGCGTGGGGAGCAGGGAAAGGGGAAACGCCAGCAGGGCGGCGGTCAACAAACCGACAATCAACCCCATCAGCCCGGCAAAGAGCGTCTCGGCGGAGAGCCGCCCCAAACTGCGGCGAATGGCGCGCGCCGGGCGGGTGGTAAAGTAGGGAATCAAAATGAACCCGGAAAGCCCGCCCAGCAAAGCGAAAACGGTTTGAAACAGGAAAATCTCAGCGGTATCGGTCGGACCGAAATAATTTGCCACCGCCGCCCCAAACGAAAACCCCGAAATCCCAAAAATAAAAAGCCCAATGAAACGGACAATAAGCTCGACAACGCGAAAAGAATAACTGCTTTTCATAAAATAACTCCTTTGTAAAGTGCAATAATGATGTCTCATCATAGCATGGCTGAAAAACCTAGTCAATTGCTCATCGAAACTTCATATACCCTTGTTATAATCTCTAAAAACCGTCTGGAGGACGCTGCGCCTCCTTCCCCGCTCGAGGCTGGCGCGCCTCCCCAGCCTGTTCCACCCCCAAGCCTATGCTGACCGACACCCTCCGCCGCCCCCTGCGCGACCTGCGCATCTCCGTCACCGACCGCTGCAACTTCCGCTGTGTGTACTGCATGCCCAAGGAAGTCTTCGGCTCGGATCATCCCTTCCTGCCGCACGCCGAAATCCTGACCTTCGAAGAAATCGCGCGTCTGGCGCGCATCTTCGTCTCACTTGGCGTCAAGAAAATCCGCCTGACGGGCGGCGAACCGCTTGTCCGCCGCGATCTGCCCCTGCTCGTCTCCATGCTCTCGCAGATTCCCAACGTTGATCTGACCATGACGACCAATGGCTCGCTCCTTGCCCGCAACGCCCAGGCGCTCAAAGACGCCGGGCTGAAGCGGATTACGGTCAGCCTCGATTCACTCGACGACGCCGTCTTCAAAGCCATGAACGACGTGGATTTCCCGGTGGCGAAAGTATTGGAGGGAATGGAAGCCGCCCAAAAGGTCGGGCTGGAGCCGATTAAGGTCAACATGGTGGTCAAGCGTGGGCTGAACGAATCCAGCATCCTGCCGATGGCGCGGTTCTTCCGCGAGAAGGGCTACATCCTGCGCTTCATTGAATACATGGATGTCGGCACGACCAACGGCTGGCGGATGGACGACGTAGTGTCGGCAAAGGAAATCATCAACATCATCAACGCCGAACTGCCGCTCGAGCCGCTCGACCCGAACTACAAAGGCGAAGTGGCAGAACGCTGGCGCTACAAGGATGGAAGCGGCGAAATCGGCGTGATTGCCTCGGTCACCCAGCCCTTCTGCCGCGACTGCAACCGGGCGCGCCTCTCCGCGGAGGGAAAACTCTACACCTGCCTGTTCGCCGCCAGAGGATATGACCTGAAAAACATGCTGCGCAGCGGCGCAAGCGACGAGGAGATTGCAGAGTTCATCACTCATCTCTGGAGCCGCCGCAGCGACCGCTACTCGGAAATCCGCTCCGAAAATACGGTTGCCCTGCCCAAGGTCGAAATGTCGCACATCGGGGGCTGAACGCATGAGTTATCCACTAATCCTAGCCAATCTTCGCAAATTTTGAACAAATTGGCGGCGACTGGCGAAATCAAATCGAGTTGTGCGTAAGGTTCTGTAAAAGAGAACTCCTGCAAAAGTACCGTTAGCCACAGAATTCACGGATGCACACGGATTTTCACAAATCTGTGAAAATCCGTGTAATTCGCCGCGAAGAATTTGCTGCTGCCGCAGGCTGCGTGTATTTCGCCGCCTCTCTGCTATAATCCCCTCCATGACCATCAAAGATCAACTCAACCAATCCATGAAGGAAGCCATGAAGAGCGGCGACGAAATCCGCAAGCGCACGGTGCGGATGGCGCTCGCCGCCGTCAAACAGGTGGAGGTGGATAAGCGCGTCGAACTCGACGACGCGGCGGTGATGGCGCTCCTGCAAAAGGAAATCAAGAACCGCCGCGAATCGCTCGAAGAAGCGAAAAAAGCCAACCGCGCCGACCTGGTTTCCGCCAACGAGGCGGAAATCGCTGTGCTGGAGTCCTTCCTCCCCAAAGCCATGCCGGAAGAGGAACTGCGCGCCATCGTGCAAGCCGCCATTGCCGAAACCGGCGCCGCATCCCCTGCCGACATGGGCAAGGTGATGAAGGTCGTCATGGGCAAGGTCGCAGGACGCGCCCCCAACGACCTCATCAGCCGTACTGTGCGGGAATTGCTCCCCAAATAGGATGACCCTCCCTCCTCCGCGGCAAAAACAGATACCGCCGCAACTGCGCACCCTGCAAATCGTTCTGCTCGTCCTCGTGAGCATCATTTCCTATGGGGCGCTGGTCCTGCCATCGCTCATGGGACCCGCCTCCGTTTCCCTGCAAGCGGGAGACGTGTCGCCCAGCGACTTTCAAGCGCCGCAAGACATCAGTTACATCAGCGAAGTCCGCACCGAAGAGGCGCGTGCCGCCGCGGAAAACGCGGTTGCCCCGGTCTATGCCCCGCCCGATCCATCCATCGCGCGCAAACAACTCGAACGTCTGCGCGCCGCCCTCCAATACATCACCCTCGTCCGCGAGGACGCCCACGCCTCCCCCGAACAAAAAGCCGCCGATATCGCCTCGCTGAGCGACATCAGCCTCAAACCCCAAACCATCGAACAGATCCTCGCCCTGCCTCCCGCCCGCTGGGACGCCATCCAGCAGGAAGCGTTGAGCGTGCTGGAACAGGTGATGCGCCGCACCATCCGCGACACCGACCTGGATTCCGTCCGAAGGAGCGTTCCCTCCCTCGTGAGTTTGGCGCTCAACGAAGAGCAAGCCGTCATCGTGGTGGAACTGGTCTCGGCGTTCGTGACGCCCAACAGCGTGTATTCGGCTGAATTGACCGAAGCCGCCAAACGGTCCGCGCGCGAGGCGGTGGAGCCGGTGACCCAAAGTTACAAGGCGGGCGAAATCATCGTCCTGCGCGGACAGGTCCTCCGCCCCGCCCAGCTCGAGGCGCTCCAAAAACTGGGCTTGATCGAACAGACCAGCCCCTGGCAGGAATACGCCGGCGCCGGCGCGCTGGTGGTGATGTTGGCGGTGTTGAGCGTGCTGTACTTTACGCGCCGCCGCCTGGGTTTTCTCTCCGATGCACGCAGCACGATGATCGTGGCGCTGATTTTCCTGGTGTTTGTCATTGGCGCACGCCTCATCATCCCCGACCGCACCGTTCTGCCATACGCCTATCCCCTGCCCGCTGTGGGATTGTTGATGACCACCCTCTTCGGGCTGGAGACGGGCATCATCCTTTCGATTTTGCTCTCCCTGCTCGTGCCATACGGACTGCCCAACGCTCTCGACCTGATTCCGTATTTTCTCTTTTCCTCCTTGACCGGCGTACTCGTGCTGGGAGCGGCGCGCCGGGTGTGGACGTTTTTCCGCGCAGGCATGGGGATTGCCGCGGCGGGCATCATCATGCTGGCAGCCTTCCGTCTGCCATTCACTGCCATGGACGGCGTCGCCATCTTTCAACTGACGGCGGCGGCGCTCTTCAACGGCTTGGCGTCCTCCAGCATTGCCCTGCTCATGCAATACTTCCTGGCACAGACACTTGGTCTCACCACCGCCCTGCAATTGATTGAAATTTCGCGCCCCGATTTTCCCCTTTTGCAATTTTTCCTGCGCAATGCGCCCGGCACCTATCAGCACAGTTTGCAGGTTGCCAACCTTGCCGAACAAGCCGCCGAACTCATCGGCGCCGATGCCCTCCTCACGCGCGTGGGGGCGCTATTTCACGATGTAGGCAAGGCGCTCAACCCGTCCTTCTTCATCGAAAACCAGCCCGCCGAAAACATTGACCCGCACGACGACATCCCGCCCGAGGAAAGCGCGGCAGCCATCATCGCCCACGTCACCGACGGCGTGGCGCTGGCGCGCAAATACCGCCTGCCGCGCCGCATGGACGACTTCATCCTCGAACATCACGGCACGATGGTCACGCGCTACCAGTACAATCAGGCGGTGCAGGCGGCGGGCGGCGACGCATCCAAAGTGGACATCGAAAAGTTCCGTTACCCCGGTCCGCGCCCGCAATCGCGCGAAACCGCCCTCCTCATGCTCGCCGACGGCGCTGAAGCCCGCGCCCGCGCCCAGCGCCCGCATGACGAAGAATCTATCCGCAAACTGGTGCTTTCCACCATCGAAGCCGCACAGAAACAAGGTCAACTCGACGACACCAAACTCACCCTGCGCGACCTCAGCATCATTACCGAAGCCTTCGTCACCGTCCTCAAAGGCACACATCATCCCCGCATTGCCTACCCCAAAGAGACGCCCGCCGGCGAGGACGTGGTGACCGTCCCTCACAAACCATGATTACCATTCACACCAAAAGCGGTTTCCCCGCCAAACTTCTCGAACGCGCCGCCCAAGCCGCGCTGGATCATCAATCCGCTCCCGCCGCTTCAAACCTGACCATCGTTCTGACCGACGACAAACGGATTCGGGAACTCAACCGCGATTACTTGGGCAACGACGCCCCAACCGATGTGCTTTCCTTCCCCGCCTCCGAAACGGACCCTGAGACGGGCGCGCCCTATTTGGGCGACATCCTCATCTCTCTGCCGTATGCCGCCAAAAGCGCCGCCAAAGCCGGTCATGCGCTCGAAGCGGAAGTGCAGTTGCTGGTGGTGCATGGCGTGCTGCATCTGCTCGGTCACGACCATGCCAAAGCCCGCGAAAAAGCACGGATGTGGAAGGCGCAGGCGGAGATTTTAGAGTCGCTGGGCTTGGGCGGCATCAAAATTCGGGAAGAATAGTATGACAGCGCAAGGTTGAGCAAACGTAAGAGAACATCTGCCGCGCCACAACATACAATCATGACCTTCAAAGAATTCATCTACTCTCGCATCCGCTCGTTCGGACACGCCTTTCGCGGCTGGTGGTATGTTCTCAAAACCCAGCACAACGCCTGGATTCATGCCGTCGCCGCAGTGGCGGTTTTTCTCCTCGCCCTCTGGCTGGGACTGCCTCCCCGCGATTGGGCGGTCCTCATCCTGACCGTGACGATGGTCTTCGCCGCCGAATTCGTCAACACCGCCATCGAAGCGGTTGTGGATTTGGCGAGCCCGGTCCACCACCCGCTGGCAAAGGTGGGCAAGGACGTGGGCGCGGCGGCGGTGCTCATCGCGGCGCTGGCGGCAGTGATCATCGGTCTGCTCATTCTCGGTCCGCCGTTGTGGGTAAAACTCATTGCACTGCTCGCTAATCACTGAACACTGATCACCGACAACTGATCATTGATAACTGATCACTGATAACTGATCACTGCTTACTCTTAACTGTCAACTGGAGACACCATGACCCTATCCTTTCAATTTGGCACAGTCGGTTCGCCCATTGGCACACCCAAGAAACCGGGCGGCTCGGTGGGAGCGATTGAGTTCAGCAAATCCATCGGCTTGACGGCGTTGGAGTTGGGCTGGGTGCAGTCGGTGCGCGTGACCGAGGCAACCTGCGCGGCGATCCGCGAAAAGGCGGCGGAGCAGGGGGTCGCGCTGAGCGTCCATGCGCCGTACTTCATCAACCTGAACGCCGACGATGACGAGTGGCAGAAGTCCCGCAAACGCTTGATGGATGCGGCTTACTACGGCAACCTCGCCGGCGCCACCGACATCATCTTTCACCCCGGTTCGTATTTCGAACGTCCGCCGGCGGAGGTGCTGAAGGTTGCCATCCCGCGCTTGAAAGACTGTGTGAAGGAATTGCGCAAGGCAAAGAACCCGGTCATCCTGCGCCCGGAGACGATGGGCAAGTCTGCCATGCTGGGGTCGCTGGAGGATACGCTGGCGATGAGCAAAGCCATCGAGGGAGTGAGACCGTGCCTCGATTTTGCGCATCTGCACGCCCGTCCCGGCGATGGGACGATGAACTCGGTCGAGGAGTGGAAAAGGCTGCTCGAAGCGTATCAGGCGTCGCTGGGGAAGGAAGCGCTGAAGAGTCTGCACATCCACCTCTCGGGCATCGAGTACGGTCCGAAAGGGGAAAAGAATCATCTGCCGCTGCAGGAGTCCGATTTGAAGTTGAAGGCGTTGTTCGAGGCGCTGAGGGATTTCGGCTGTGCGGGGCGCATCTTGTGCGAAAGCCCCATCATGGAGGAGGACGCGCTGTTCATGAAGAAGACGTGGATGAAGGTGAGCGGGGAAAAGGAATAGGCGTTATTCAGCAAACATTTCAGCAAGGAGCGCCAGTACCTTCTTTTGAGCGGCGGCGTCTATTTGCCCCAGTCGTTTGACGAGCCGCACTTTGTCCACTGTGCGAATTTGGTCGAGTACGATTTGCCCTTCTTTGCCTTGAAAACGGCAATCCACGCGCGTTGGGTAGGGGCGTCCCTTTGTGGTCATGGGGGCAACAATAACGGTGGCGATATGCTCGTTCATTTCGTCGGGAGAGATGACAAGACAGGGTCTGGTCTTTTTGATCTCTCTGCCGATGGTTGGATCGAGATTGACGAGGTGAACGTCGAAACGTTTGACTACCATTCCCATTCGCTTCTATCCCATTTGGTTGAGACAGGGGCATCGAGCAGTTGATCGTCGCCGTTTTCAGCCATTTTGCGGAATTGTTCCGCCCAGCCGCGGCGGGGAAGCGCAACGGGACGAATGACAATCGCGCCGCGCTGAACGGCAATCTCCACTTCGGTGCCAAGCTTTGCCTGGTCAATAAAAGGCTTGGGAATGCGGACGCCGCGCGAGTTGCCAATCTTGATTACCTGGGTTCTAATCGTGTTCATGCCGGTCTCCTTTGTGCAAACATTGTAATCACAGACAGAAGAGGGGTCAATGGCGGCACGCCGCGAATAAAACGTACAATGAAGGTGAGCAGGGAGAAGGAATGAGGCGCTTCAGCCCTTGACGTAGGACAGTTTCTCGCAAATCAGCCCATCCCTCACTTTGAAAATATCCACCCCGCGGACGTGTCCCTTTGCGCCCGAAGCATCCACCCAGGTATATTTCCAGCGCATGACGCAGCGCTGATTGCCCAGCCCAAACGCCTCTTCGATTTCGATGTGCGCCTGCGGCGACTCGCGGAAGAACTCCTGCCAGAAGCGCGTTACGGCTTCCTTGCCGGCATAAACGGTTCCATCGGGGGCGGGATGGGTGTTCTCGAAGACGCAGTCGTCGGTCATGAGCGCCATCATCCCTGCTGCATCATGACGGTTGAAGGCGTCGTTGAAGTCAAGGACGACGCGCAGGGCGGTTTCGATTTTTTCCATGCGGATAGGGGTCATAAGACAACCCTTATCGAAATACGATTCTGTCTATCAAAAAATGACCCAATATCTCTTCGTCGTAATCGAGCATATACTTTGGCGGGCGGGGCTTGCCGTTGCTATTTCTTCCTTGATGATGAATTCCCAACAGCGCAATATTTTTGGGAGTGATTGCAAGGAATAAAATTTCTTGCAATTCGACTCTGGTCTTTCGATACCGGGATACGCTGGTTCTTTGTTCCCTTTCCAATTGGTATTTCGATTTACCTCCTTTTAACTCTTCATGCCATCGCTGGAAAGACCTGTCATTATCGTTATATTCGACATCACATAAGCCAATCATCAAACCGTGAGCGCCATACTCCTTGACGCTCCAGTCCATTGCTTCTGCATCATTCAAAATGGAACGATGGTCGTCAGATTTTATGGCTTTGGCTTTCAAATCCCAATTGATGGAGCGTTTTAAGTCAAAGCATGAAGTGGCGGCTGAGCCATATTTATCGCCAGGGATGGAAAACTCGCCAGCAAGCCGTCTGTGGCAAAGCAACTCAAAATAAAATCCCCACCATTCCATCTGCCGCCAGTTGAAATCGGCTTCTTTCATTTCCAAAACGCTTGTTTTCCCGTCCCATTTTGTCGGCAAATCTGCAAGCAGGCGTTTGGCGATTTTTATGTCATTTTTATATGACATTTGGGTTGCTCCTAAAACATGCTGACTTGATTGGCTTGTGCTTCAATTTGAAGACGTTTTCGAGCAATGTCACAATACTCTTCGCTGATTTCGATGCCAATAAACTGTCTGTTATTTAATTTTGCCTGCACGCAGGTTGTGCCACTGCCACACATGGGGTCTAACACAATATCATTTGGCTCTGAAAAACATCGAATCAGATCGCTGGCGAGTTTATCTGGAAAAGTAGCGGGGTGTTGTAGCTTGAGCCGATTTCCTTCGGTATTGCTTGTCGAATACTCCCAAACCGTCCCCCGGCATTTCATCGGGTTGACTGCTTTGGGTTCAATCTTCTTGAAGCCGCCATTTGTTAATCTATCCGTCCCCGAATAAATTTTCCCCGCATGTTTGCTGGGTACCATAAGATGTTCCTTGTGGAAGGACTTGGGGCGATTTCCTTTGAAAAACATCAAGATGTACTCGTGGTCAACCCGAAAGCGCTGATTCCACCATGCGCCAGGGTTGCCGTCACGCTTGTAAATGACGCTTTCAAAGAGTTTCCAACCAATATCATCCACCCAATTGACAGCCAGCCGAAAAGAAGTAAGGGACTTGGCGAAATTTTTCGTCCCATCGCCGATGACGACGACAGCAACACCGCCATCTTTTGTTATTCTAAAAAGGTGTTTTCCTAGTTCAACAAAATCAAAAGACCAATTATTTTTATAGTCTCGAATACCATCATAAGGGGGAGAAAATACAGTTAGGTCAATCGAATTATCATCAAAGAAAGCAAGTTCTTTGAGACAATCGGCTTGAATAATTTGGTTTAACCGGGCAGAAGTGGATTTCTCTACGGTCACAGAATGCTCCATGTGCATCATAATCATGAACGCACTCCCAAATTATACTTGACCTGACTAAAACAAGCGTTCAACCCAATCCGGCATAAATTTTGCCAGGCGCCTGATCTTGCTTCCCTTTGCGTATTCCGTTCATCACTGCGCCGTATTGCCTCCATCCACCAGCAGGAGATGACCCGTCACGAACGACGAATCATCCGAGGCAAGGAACAGCACGGCACGGGCGATTTCTTCCGGCTTGCCGAAGCGTCCCATCGGGATGTAGGCGCTCGCATCCTTCATTGCCTGCTCCAGACTGACCGGGTCCGAGTATTCGAAGTAGCCCTTCTCCAGCCAGCGGTCCACGAACGTATCGCCGGGACAGACGGCGTTGACGCGGATGTTGTCGCGCGCAAAATCGAGCGCCATCGCCTTCGTCATCATCCCCACTGCGCCTTTGCTTGCCACATACGGGAACGCGTCCCTGCCCGCCACCACCGACCAGTCCGAACCGTTGTTCACAATCACGCCCCCGCCCTGTCTCTTCATGTGCGGGATGACCAGTTTACACATCCGCCAGACCGCCGTCACGTTGATTGCCAGCGTCTCGTTCCAAACCTCATCGGTCGTCGTCTCGGCAGTACCGCCTGTCACGATGCCGGCGTTGTTGAACAGGATGTCCACGCGGTTGAATTCGGCGAGAGTCCGCTCGACGACGCGGGAACAATCGTCGGCTTGAGCATGATCCGCCTGGACGAATACGCAGCGGACTCCCCTTTGCCTGATCTCCGCTTCGACGGCTTTTCCCAACTCTGCGCGTCGTCCCGTAATGACCAGGTCCGCGCCTTCATCTGCAAACAAAAGCGCCGCCGCCTTGCCGATGCCCGAAGTCGCTCCTGTGATGATGGCAACCTTGCCGCTCAATTTTCCCATCTCATCCTCCTGTTGAATGTCTGTTCCATGATTATGATATTATATTTGACATGACCAATAATCACCGAATCAAAGCCGTTTTCTTCGACCTCGACGGCACGCTCCGTCACAGCGTCCCTGAGGGCGCACAAGTCTTCGACGAATATCTGATTTCGCTGGGTTACTCCCTCCACGAGGAAGACCGCCGCCGCGCCCTGCGCTGGGAGTACCTCTATTGGGCAAACTCCCCCGACCTGCGTGACGACCTGCTTGCCCACTCCGCCGACAGCGAAAACTTTTGGATCGAATATACCCGCCGCCGACTCGTGGCGGTGGGACTTTCTCCTGCCGCAGCAAAGGAACTTGCGCCGCAGGTTTCCGCGCACATGGGCGAAATGTACAAGCCGCAAAGCATCGTCCCTGCGGATGTGCAGCGTCTCCTGCCTGCCCTCAAGGAGGCGGGCTACATCCTGGCGGTCATCTCGAACCGCGACGAACCGTTCCATGAACTGCTGGCAAGCCACAACCTGAGCGAATACTTTCATTTTTCACTCGCCGCCGGCGAAGTAAAAATCTACAAGCCCGAGCCGGGCGTCTTTCACCACGCGCTGGAACGTGCAAACGTCTCCGCACAGGAGACGGTGTATGTCGGCGACAATTACTTTGCGGATGTGGTCGGCTCGCGCCGCGCCGGACTTCATCCTGTGCTTTACGACCCAAACGGAATCTTCCCCGAAGCCGACTGCCCCACCATCCAATCGTTCGATGAGTTGAATGCTGTAATCGAAAGCATATAAAACCTGCTTCGAAAAGGATGTGAACCATGGCATGGGAACGTAAAATCATGCGAACCGTCCGCGTTCGCAACGAACACAAACTCGGCACGCTGGCGCGTCTGATGACGGCAATCTCCAGCCTGGGAGCGAGCGTCGGCACCATCGAACTCATCAACGAGACCGCCCAATCCGTCGTGCGCGACATCACCGTCTATGCCGATGACGCCGAACACATGGACAAGGTCATCGAGGCGATGCGCGCCAACGAAGGGACGCGCGTGCTTGCCGTCCGCGATGAAGTGCTCGAATTGCACCAAAAAGGGAAGATCGCCATCCGCTCGCGCTTCCCGATTGACTCGATTGCCACCCTGCGCCGCGTCTATACGCCCGGCGTTGCGGAAGTGTGCCTGAAGATTGCAGACGACCCGGCGCTGGCGCGGCTTTATACGAGCGTCAGTCACATGGTTGCCATCGTCACCGACGGCACGGCAGTGCTGGGACTGGGCGACATCGGTCCGCTGGCGAGTATGCCGGTCATGGAAGGCAAAGCCATGCTGATGGAAACGCTGGTGGGTTTATCCGGCGTGCCGATTTTACTGAACACCCGTGACACCGATGAAATCGTGCGCACCGTCGCCGCCATTGCCCCGACCTTCGGCGCGATTCAACTGGAAGACATCTCCGCGCCGCGCTGCTTCGAGGTGGAAGAAAGGCTGCAGGCGCTGCTCGACATCCCCGTCATGCACGATGACCAGCATGGCACGGCGGTGGTCAGCACGGCGGCGCTCATGACCGCCGCCAAACGCGCCGGCGTGGACGTTCGCAAGGCGAAGATCGGTCAAATCGGCTTGGGCGCGGCAGGGAACGCCATCGGAAAGATGCTGATGGGGCTGACGGGGAATCCTGTGTTCGGGGCGGATCTAAACGAGGATGCAGTGAGGCGGTTCGTAGAGGCGGGCGGCAAAGCCTCCAGCCTGAAGGAAATCATGGCGGAGTGCGATATCGTCCTCGCCACTACCGGCGCGCCGAATCTCATCAAGCCGGAGATGGTTCGCCGCGGGCAAATCATTTTCGCGCTCTCCAACCCCAATCCCGAAATTGACCCGGAAGCGGCGCTGGCGCAGGGCGCGGTGTTTGCGGCGGACGGCAAGTCGGTGAACAATGTGCTGGGCTTCCCCGGCATCTTTCGCGGCGCAGTGGATGCCAACGCACCGCGCATCACGCACGAAATGCTGATTGCGGCGATGGAAGTGCTGGTGCGCATGACCCCGGCCGGCGAGCTGCTCCCCAACCCGCTCGACAAGAACGTCCATCATGAGGTTGCCCGCGCCGTGGCGAAGACCGCCATCAAACAGGGCATCGCCCGCGCCGACTATATCCCCTACGCAGAGGGATGATTTCGAATATTCGCCATCCCCGGCAGCGAGCGCTTCAATCACAGACCGCCGTCTTCCAACGGCGGTCTGTGTGTTTCAGGCATTGTCGAAGCCTTTGGGCGCAATCGCAGGGCTACACTTTTTCGCTGATCAATTCCCTCAATGTCATGCCCAGCCGCGTGATGCCTTCGCGGATGGTATCGGGCGAGGAATACGAGAAGTTGATGCGCATCGTGTTCTTCCCGCCGCCGTTGGGATGGAACGCCTCGCCCGGGACGAACGCCACCTTCTTCTCGATGGCGCGTTTCAACACCTCGGCAGAGTCCATACCTTCGGGCAAAATGCCCCACAGGAACATGCCCCCCTGCGGCTTGGTCCAGCGCACGCCGTCGGGGAACATCTCCTCCATCATTTCGATCATCACATCGCGGCGTTCCTTGTAGGTAGCGCGGATGACCTTGACATGCTCGTCGAGGAAGCCGCCCTTCGCCACCTCATACGCCACATACTGATTGAACGAGGAGGTGTGCAGGTCGGCGGCTTGCTTGGTCATCACCAGTTTGCGAATCACCTCCGGCGGCGCAATCACCCACGCCAAGCGCAGACCGGGCGCCAGCAGTTTGGAGAACGTGCTCAGGTAAATGACGTTGCCGCTGTAGTGCGAGCCGTTCGGACCGCGGTATTCGCTGTCCAGCATCACCACCGAGGGGATGTGATCCCCTTCATAGCGCAACTGCCCGTAGGGATCGTCCTCGACGATGGGCACGCCGTACTTGTCGGCGAGTTCCACCAGTTTCTTGCGCCGTTCGAGGGTCAGGGTGGAACCGCTCGGGTTCTGGAAGTTCGGGAGGACGTAGATGAATTTCGGTCCGATGCGCAGCGCCGCCTCCAGTTCGTCCACGATCATGCCATTTTCATCCGAGCGGACCGGGATGTACTGTGCGCCGTAGGCGTTCCATGCCTGCAACGCGCCGAGGTAGGTGGGCGATTCGACCACGATGTAATCGCCGCGGTTGATGAACAGCCTCCCGATGAAATCCAGCGCCTGCTGCGAACCAGACGTAATCATAATATTGTCGGCGGTGACCGCTACGCTGTAGCGCGCCGTGTGCCGGGCGATCATCTCGCGCAGGGGACGGTAGCCTTCGGTGGTGCTGTATTGCAAAGCCTGTGGACCAAAATGCTCCAGCACATAATTGCACGCCTGGCGGAATTCCTTCACCGGGAAGACCTCCGGCGCCGGCAAGCCGCCTGCGAACGAGATAATATCGGGCTGTTCGGTCAGTTTCAGCAATTCGCGGATGACCGAACTCCCCATTTTTTGTGTACGATGAGCATAGCGATATTCCCAGGGTGTCTGCATATCGGCTCCTTTTGAAAATAATGTGCAGAGATAAAAAAAGCCTGGCAGGTACACTTCCACACCTGTCAGGCTGACTGACTCCTTCTTGCAAGAACGTCTAGGAGGATGAGAGCCAGATTCCGTATCATGGCGGATTTATCTTACACTATTTTCAGCCCCCTTGCAATTGCCAACCGTCACATTCTCCTCTTTCTTCTTTCCTCTTTCTTCTTTCCCCTTTCCTCCCTTATAATCCCCGTCTCGAACCAATGGAGGTACCCTTGCGAAAAACCATCCTGCTTTTCACCCTTATTCTGGCTGGCATCCTTCTCGCCGCCTGCGCCTCGAAAACAGACGCGCCCGCCCAGGCGGTCCAAAACTACCTCAACGCCCTCGTCAACAAGGAAGCCGACAAACTCCCCGCCCTCGTCTGCGGCGACTGGGAGGAGGACGCCCTCATCGAACTCGACTCCTTCCAGGCAGTCACGGCGCGCCTCGAGGATGTCTCCTGCTCCCAAACCGGCACCGACGGCGACACCGTCCTCGTCCTTTGCACCGGCAGCATCGTCGCCACCTACAACAACGAAGACCAAAAACTCGACCTCTCCGTCCGCACCTATCAGGTCATCCAGCAGGGCGGCGACTGGCTCGTATGCGGCACGCGCTGAAACGAATTTTCACGCCCGAAAACACTTGGGCGCTTCTGCTCTTCCTCATCGTCGTCGCGCTGATTATTTTCACCACCGACGACAGTCCCCAGTGGATTTATCAGGGCTTCTAAATGGGACTGACCCAAATCGCCGCATCCATCCTGACCTCGATCCTGGTCGGCGCACTGACGCACGGCTCCTGGCGGACGTATTCCCTGCTCGCGCTCAGCGCCCTGGCGGTGTATTGGTTTCAGCCTGCCCTGCCTTTGCGCTCCTTCGACTTCTGGCTTCCCTCGCTCACGCTTGCACTGGTGACGCTCACCTGGTTCGTCACCTCCCCGCCCGGCGCATGGAAGACGCGGCACAACCTCGCCGGCTTGCTCATCATCGGCGGGGTCGTCACGTTCGTGGAACTCTCCCGTTACATTTTCCCTGAGCCGCTCCTTACGGGAACGACCCCGCCTCCCTTTCCTCACTACATCGTCTTCCTCGCCATCCTCATCTTCTTTACTGCGCTATTCACCTTCATCAATCGCCACACCCTTTTTCCACTTTCCACTCTCCTGCTTATCACTCTTTTACTCTCCATCCTCATCATCCTCAAATCCCCGGCGCTCTCCCTGCAAGCCAGCATCTTCTTCCGCACGCTGACCGACCGTCCCACCGCCACCGCCTCCGCCCTCGACCTGCGCTGGCTCGGCATCTCCTACATTGCCTTCCGCCTCATCCACGTCCTGCGCGATAAACAGACCGGTCGCCTCCCCGAACTCTCCCTGCCCGAATTTGCCGCCTACGTCATCTTCTTCCCGTCGCTTGCCGCCGGTCCCATTGACCGCGCCGAACGCTTCGCCAAAGACCTCCGCGCTGACTTTACCCTCACACAGAATGAAACGCTCTCGGCGGGACAGCGGATTATCGTCGGGCTGTTCAAAAAATTCGTCGTTGCCGATGCGCTGGCGTTGATTGCCCTGAACGACACGCTGGCGGCGCAAGTCCATGCCGCAGGCTGGATGTGGATCCACCTCTACGCCTACACCTTCCAAATCTACTTCGACTTCAGCGGCTACACCGATATTGCCATCGGCATCGCGCGGCTCGTTGGCGTCAGGCTTCCCGAAAACTTCCTCGCCCCCTACACCAAACCCAACCTGACCCAATTCTGGAACGCGTGGCACATGACCCTCACCCAGTGGATTCGCGCCTACTTCTTCAACCCCTTCAATCGCTGGATTCGCGGATACAAATCCCTCCCCGCCTGGGCAATGCTCCTCCTCGGTCAACTCGCCACCATGCTGCTCATCGGTCTCTGGCACGGCGTCACCTGGAACTTCGTCCTGTGGGGCGCCTGGCATGGACTGGGTCTCTTCCTCCAAAACCGCTGGAGCGACTTTGCCAAGACGAGAATAGCCGCTGCCGGTCCGCGCCTGCAAAGCGTCCTGCAATTCGGCGGCGTCCTGCTCACCTTTCACTTCGTCGCGCTGGGATGGGTCTTCTTCGCGTTGAGCGCACCGCAACTCTCGGCGCAGGTCTTCTCGAAACTCTTCGGGCTCGGATAAATGGAACAGAAACATCCGTCCATCAACCTCTTCCGCCTTCTCCTCAAGGCAGGCATTCTGTTTGCCCTGTTCAATTTTGCGTTTGTCTTCGTCAATCTCGAAGCGCTCGGCAGGCTTTCCCTCTACAACCGCCTCTTTCCCGGACGTGAGCGCTTTCCCTTCGGCGAGACGCGCGCCTCCTACAACCTCAGCCTCTACAACCTCAACGCCATGTTCGCCTCGCACGTTCTGACCGGCGCAGAAAAATCGTCCGACGAATACCGCGTCCTGCTCATCGGCGATTCATCCGTGTGGGGTACACTGCTCACGCCGGAACAGACCCTCGCCGGTCAACTCAACGCCCGCGCCCTCGCCGCCTGCGGAAGGACCGTCCGCGCCTACAACCTCGGCTACCCCACCATCTCTCTGACCAAAGACCTAATGCTCCTCGACCAGGCGCTCGCCTATCAGCCCGATATGGTCATTGTCCTCACCACCCTCGAGGCGTTCCCGCTCGACAAACAGTTCGAATCCCCGCTCGCCGCCAATAACGCCGAACGCATCCGCCACTTAATTACCAATTACCAATTACCTCTCGAACCCAATGACCCAGCGTTGATCCACCCCTCGAAACGGGACCAGACCTTCCTGAGTCGGAGGCGGGCGGTTGCCGACCTCATCCGTCTGCAACTCTATGGGGCGTTGTGGGCATCCACCGGCATAGACCAGGTCTATCCCGAAAACTATGAACGCGCCCAAACCGACCTCGATGCCGACCTCGCATATCACGGTCTCACCCAGCCTTCGGAACTGCGCGGCGCGCTGGCGTTGGAAGTCCTCGACGCGCTCATGAACGCCGCCGATGTCCCCACCCTTTTGGTCAACGAACCGATGCTCGTCAGCAACGGGCAGAACAGCGGCATCCGCTATAATTTTTTCTACCCGCGCTGGGCATACGACGAATACCGCCGCCTGCTCGCCGAGCGCGCCGCACAAAACGGCTGGAACTACCTCGACCTTTGGAACATCGCGCCGCTGAACGAATTCACCAACAGCGCCATTCATCTCACCCCCTCCGGCGAAGCCCTGCTTGCAGACAAACTCGCCGAGGCAATTCCAATGATTTGCAAATAGGACATGAAAAAAACACTGTTGTTCTACATGCTGGCGGCGGGGTTGTTCTCCGCCTGTTCAACAGCGCAGGCGACAACACCCGCCGCTCTTGAACCCACACAGTCAACACCGCCATCCCCAACAGCCGCTTTGGTAATTCCATCACCGTCCGCGTCCCCCACCGCAACCTTACCTGCTTTCACGCCTGCACCCGCGCCGACAAGCCCCGACCCTGCGAGTTGGAAAACCTGGTCCGTCATCCCAACGCTCAGCCCGCAGATGCTGGATGTGTATGTCAAAGGGCAAAACCTGGGGCGCGATGTGCATGTCGTTTCTGTGGTGGGCGATTGCGAAAGTTCCTCCGACTGGTTCTTGAAGGACTTTTCAAAAGACGAACGCTTCTACAAACTCGGTCCATACACAAACCTGCAAAGCACGATTGATCATTTCAAAGCCTCCCTCGGGTATCGCAGTTACGCCGCCCTCCGCGGCGCGACTGCATCCACTGTGCTCTCGCCCCTCTGGGCTGACCCCCAGGCTTGTGAGAGCGGCGAAACACCCCTGGCGTGTGAATACCGCCTGCACAACCCAGCCTTTGCCTTCATCGCGCTCGGCACCAACGACATTCATAAGCGCGAACAATTCGAACCGCAAATGCGCGAGATTATCGAATACACGCTGGAACAGGGCATCATCCCCATTCTGGTCACGAAAGCCGACAATCTGGAAGGCGATGAAAGCATCAATCAAAGCATTGCACGTCTCGCAGTGGAGTATCGCGTCCCGGTGTGGAACTTTTGGGCGGCAGTTCAGCCCCTGCCCGGGCACGGGCTTCAAGAAGACGGCGCTCATCTTACCTTTGCCCCAAACTTCTTCGATGACCCCCAAAACCTCGAAGGCGCCTGGGCAATCCGAAACCTGACTGCCCTGCAGGTCCTGGATGCCATACTTGCAGAAGTGCAGGAGTGAATTATGCAAAGAATGATTCTCATCTCACTGATTTTGACCCTCCTCGCGGCTTGTTCCAGCACAGGGACATCCACTCCAGCCGCGCCCCTTTCACCGACGGACGCCGCGCTTCAAACCGACCCGACGCCTGCTTCGCTCCAACCAGCCTCCGCCTCCCCGACGGCGCTTCCCGCCACCTCCACCCCCACACCAACACCCAAACCGCCCCTCGCCAAAGACGCCTGGATGCAAATGCCTGCCGTGCCAAGCGGCGTCAGCGACGCCATGCGCGAAGTGTACCGGCGCGGCTTGGAACTGGGCAACGACCCGACCCATTTCTCCGTCATCGGCGATTGCCAAAACGTGTCCTCGTATTTTCTTTCCGTGTTCGATAAACCTGGAGAATACAGCCTCGGCGAAGAATATGCCTACCTTCAACCCACCATTGACTACTATCAGGGCTCGTTCTCGCGCGTGAGCGTGGCTGTGAAAGGCGGCTTCAACGCCGCGGCGGTCATCTCCCCCCTGCGCGCCGACCCGACGGTCTGCAACGCCAACGAATCCCCCCTCGATTGCGAACTGCGCCTGTGGCGTCCCTCCGTCGTCATCGTCAGCATGGAGACGTGGTGGTCGCATAAGCCCGCGCAGGAATACGAAAAGTACATGCGCCGCGTGCTCGACCGCATCATCGAAAGCGGCGCCGTCCCCATCATCGCCACCAAAGCCGACAACCTCGAAGGCGACCATGCCATCAACGCCGCCATCGCCCAACTCGCCTACGAATACGATATTCCGCTGTGGAATTTCTGGGCGGCGGTTCAGCCTTTGCCCAATCATGGTCTCAGCCCCGATGGCTTCCACCTCACCTTTGCCCGTAACTTCTTCGATGACCCCGTCCGCATGAAGAGCGCCTGGCCCTGGCGCAACCTGACCGCCCTGCAAACGCTGGATGTCGTCCGCAAAGGGTTGACGAAAGGACAGCCGTAGATCAGTCCTTTTCCTGCCCCACTTCCAGTTTGCCTTTCAGGTCGTCCCGTTTGCCGACGAGGGGAACGCCCGTCCGGTATGCCGACGAAGAGATGGCATGTGCTACCGCCGGCGACGCCGCCAGCACGAAGAAGATCAGCAGCAGGGCTTTCCAGGTGGCGAGGGGGGTCAGGATGTCGGCGGCGAGCAGGAGGAAGACCAGCCCAAACACGCTGACCTTGCCGGTGGCGTGCAGGCGTGTGTACACATCGGGCAGGCGGATGAAGCCGATCACCCCGATGAGGGAAAACAATGTCCCCAGCACAAGCAGGAGGAATGCGAGGAGTTGCAGGACGGTTTCCATTAGAACACCCGGTGGTCCGAGATGTACTTTGCCAGTGCAATGGTGGAAATGTAACTCAGCGCCGCGGCGGCAATGGCAACGTCAATATAAATGATGTTGGCGCGTATGATGGAGATAATGACGAAGACGGCGATGGTTAGCGTGCTTGCCAGGTCGAGACCCGCCAGGCGGCTGAGACTGTTCTCGCCGCGCCAAACCCGCCAGGCGGCGACGAGCGCCATGAACAGGTGGGCAATCAACACAATCCAGATGGTGATGTCGAGGAGAGACTTCATGACTCCAATTCCATTCTCTATTCGAACATGCGGCTGAGCAGGCTCTTGCGCAGGTTTTGGGCATCGGCAACCATGCGCTCGGAGTCGTCCACGTTCAGGCAGTGAGTGTACATCACGCCTTCGTCATCTATCGCCACGACCATTTCGCCGGGCGAGAGGCTGATGGAGTGCGCCGAAAGCGCAGTGCCGAGTTCGCTCTGCGTTCCGCTGGGGATGGCGATGATGCCGGGGTTGATGGGCAGGTTCGGGTCCAGGACGATGCGGGCGGTGCTGAGTCCGCCGCGGATCACATCCCCGGCGACGATGAAGAGGTAACGTATCCCCGCCCACAGGAATTGCGGGAGCCGCCTCCAGTGGATGAGCGGCAGGTCCATCTTCGGACGGAGCAGGCTGATGCCGACCGCGACCAGTGCGCCCACCACAAGGTTGGCGGGTTCGACGTTACCGGTCAGGGCAAGGTACACAAGAAACAACGGCACGGAAAATTGAAGCGTGTGAGACATGGTCATTCCTATCTCAGGATGGCGGCAATGTAGAACGCCGGATCGCCCAGCCACGCCGCCGCCCACTGGGAGAGCGAGACGAGCGGTTCAGCCCAGACGCCGAGCAGGAGACTGAGCAATACGAGCAGCGCCGGCGCGAGGAGGCGGTCGCCCGCCTTCTCTTTGGCTTTGGGATTTGGCTCGAACCAGATGCGGATGAACGCACGGGTGACGTAGGTCAGCGTGACGATGCTCGCCACGCCAATGATCAGCAGGGGGACGTATTGCGCCGCTTCCACCCCGCTCCAGAAGATCATCAACTTGCTGATGAATCCGTTCAGCGGAGGGATGCCCGCCAGCGCCATGCCGCCCAGCAGGAAGAGCACACCCGCGAAAGGATAGTATTTCCCCACGCCGACCACCACCTCGAATGAGGCAGATTTAACCGCGGCGCGGCTTGCCATTGCGCCCGCCAGCATGAGCATGGCGGCTTTGACGAGCGCATGGTTGAAAGTGAAGACCAGCGCCGCCGCCAGCGAAAGAGGCGTTCCCCAGCCGATGCCCACCAAGATGAAGCCGATTTGCGCCAGCGTGGAATATGCCAGCATGCGCTTGACGTTGTGCGTCCCTGCCGCGCCGAAGCCGCCGTAAATCACGCCTGCCACGCCCACGCCGACAAGCAGAGTCTTGAGCAAAGTCACTTCGGGGAAGAGCAGCGCCGTCATGCGAAAGAAGGCATATACACCTACCTTCACCACCAGCGAGGAGAGCATGGCGCTGACGGCGGTCGGGGCGGCGGCGTGGAAATCGGGCTGCCAGAAGTGGAAGGGGAACGCCGCGCTCTTGATGAGGAAAGTGGCGGTCAGGAACGCCATGCCTGTCATTGTCAGCGGCGCGGAGGGGTTGGAGGCGATGCGGGCGGCGAGGTCGGCGAGGTTGAGCGTGCCGTGCGCAACATACAGCGAGCCGATGCCAAGCAGGAAGAAAACAGATGCAAGGGTGGAGATATAGAAGTATTTGTAGGCGGCTTCCACGCCGTAAGTGTCATCGGCGATGGCAGTGAGGACCGCGCCAGAGATGACGATGATCTCGGCGAAGACAAAGAGGTTGAACAGGTCGCCGGTCAGGAAGGCGCCGGTTAGACCGGCGGCGAGGGCGAGGAAGAGCGGATAGTAGGTGGGGTACTGAACGACCTTCTCCGTCGAGCCAAGCGAGTAAATGAGCCCTGCCGAAAGCACAATCTGGCTCATCAACACCATGAAAACGCCCAACGGGTCGGCGGTGAGGGTGATCCCGAAGGGGACCTGCCAGGAGCCCATTTGGACAGAGACAGGCTGGCCGGTCGTCAGAACCGCGCGGAGCAATCCAAAGGTGGAGGCGAGGGCGGCGAGCATGAGTCCCAGCGCCAGGGCGGATTGAATCTTCCGCCTCTTGCGCAGAGCGAGCGTGAGCGGCACGCCGGCAAAGGGGAGCAGAAGCGGGAGGAGCAGCAGCCAGGTATTCATCAGTTCTTCAAGCCTTTCACTTCGTCGCTGTCGCTGGTCTTGTAGCGCGTCGAGATAACGTAAAGCAGGCTGAGCACAAAGGCAAAGCCGCCCATGCTGATGACGATGGCGGTCAGGACGAGCGCCTGCGGGAGCGGGTCGCTGATTTGCGCGGCGGCGGTGGAATAGGCGGCGGACTGTCCGTTGTAGGCGCCGGCGCTGAACAGGAATAGGTTGACCGCATTCGAGAGCAGCACCAGCCCAACCGCCGCGCGGATGACGTTGCGGCGCAAAATCTGGTAAATGCCCGCCGCAAAGAGAATACCGATGGCGAGGGACGTGAGCAGGTTCATTGTTTTTCCTCCAGCGCCGCGAGGTCGGCGTCGGCTTCGAGGTCTTCCTCGCGCGGGTGACCGAGGTTGTCGAGGATGAGGGTCGCCGCGCCCATCACACTCAACGCGATGGACACCTCGAAGAGGAACGAGTTGGTCAGGTAGAAGCCGGGCGGCAGGGGCAGACGAAGCATCCTGCCATAATCCACCGGCGAAAAGAAGCCGCCCCCAAAGACCGCCCCGCCGAGGGCGTTGAGCACCGCCAGCGTCAGGCCGGCGGCAATCATGTTGTTGCGGTTGAGCCAGGCGAGTTTGCGGCGCGTTTCGTAATAGCCGAACAGCATGTACCACTGCGCGATGGCGAGACTGATGATGACCCCGGCGGTAAAGCCGTCGCCGGGCTGGTCGTGACCGTACATCATGTGCGTGATTCCGAGCAGGAACGCCAGCGGGAGCATGATGTACGCCAGCGTGTGCAGCATGGGCGAGGTGGGCAGGTTGAACACCCCGCGCGGCGTGTTCGGTTTGAGGCGTTTCTCCGGCTCCTCGCGGGTGCGGTCACTGCTCTTGCGCGTGGCATAATGCAAGAGGGTGTAGATACCCAGCCCCGCCAGTGAAAAGACCAAAATCTCCATCAGCGTATCTGCACCGCGGAAATCCACCACGATAGCACCGACGATGTCTTTTGCGCCGGTTAACGGCTTGGCGTTCTCCGCGTAGAACGGCGAGACGACACTCTCACGCGGGCGCGTGTTCAACGCCGTGAACGCCAGCCCCGCCACGACCAATCCCGCCAGCCCGGCAAGCAGGGCGTCGCGCACCATGCCGCGCCGGCTGTGCAAAAGTTCGTTGGCGCGGTCGCGCAACTTGCGTGGAATCAGGCTCAGGCTGAGGATCAGGATCACCGTCGAAAGGATGTCCACTATCAACTGCACCAGCGCCACATCGGGCGAGGGCTCCAGCGCCATCCACATCGCCACGCCCAAGCCGGTGATGCCCAGCGCGATCACGGCGTACAGATCGCGCCGCACGAAAACGCTCACCAGCGCCGAGACGGTCAGCATGACCAGCGAGAACATCCGCAAGCCGTTCAACCCTTCAATATTCCATGTCAGCGCGGGGAGGGAGATTTGCCGGGGGATGCCGTTGAACAGGACGACGAGGACAATCGCGCTCAAGAGCAAGATGCGGAGGTAAACCCGCAGCCGTCCGCCCTGCAGCCTGGTCGCTGTCCGAGAGAGCGTATCCAACCCGGAAACGGTCCCGTCGAAGAGCGCGTTCGTTGTGAAGTTTGGCAGGAAGTCGGTCATCCACGCGCGGATGCGTTCTCTCTGCCAAAAGAGGAGCGAGCCGAGCGTCACCGCCACAATGGACAGAATCAACGGCACGTTGATGCCGGTCCACAGGGCAAGCGAGATTTTCACCTTGTCGCCATAGGCGGCTTTGGCAGCATCGGCGAGGAACTCCACGAGGAATTGCGGCTCGACCGGGGTCAGCCCAATCAACAGCGAAATGATTGCAGGAACGGCGGGCGCCAGCCAGAAGGCGAAGTGAGGGTCATGCCCGTGCGGTGGGTGTTTTTCGTCGGCGGGTTTGCCGAGGAAAACGCCCCAGACGGCGAGCGCGGCTTGGGCGAGTATCAAGGCTCCGGCGAGGACCGTTGCCAGCGGGAAGAGGCTGTCCACGATGGGAGGCAGGCTTGGGTGAGTCGCAGAAGCGAGGAGCGTCTCTTTGGCGAGGAAACCGAAGAGGGGCGGGAGTCCAGCCATCGAGAGGGCGGCGATTCCCGTAATCCCAAACATGAGCGGCATTTGTCTGCGAAGCCCGCCCAGTTTGCGGAGGTCGCGGGTGCCGGTTTCGTGGTCAATGATGCCCGCCGACATGAACAGCGCAGACTTGTAGAGCGCGTGAGCGAGGATGCTGATGACCAGCGCCTTGAAGGCGATCTCGGTATCCTGCCCGATGAGCGCAACCAGCACGCCGAGTTGGGAAACGGTCGAATAGGCGAGCAGGGGCTTGAGGTCGTTCTGTTTGAAGCCGAGGTACGCGCCGACCAGCATGGTCGTCAGCCCGACGATGGAAAGCGTCCAGAACCACAAGTCGGTTTGCCCCAATGCAGGGTTGAGCCGCGCGAGGAGATAGACGCCTGCCTTGACCATGGTCGCCGAGTGCAGGAAGGCGCTGGCAGGCGTGGGGGCGGTCATGGCTTCGGGGAGCCAGATGTGGGCGGGGAATTGGGCGCTCTTGGTGAAGGCGCCGAAGGCGATGAGTGCGAAGAAGACCGGGTAGAGCGGGCTGGCGCGCAAGAAGCCGCCGCTGGCGAGGACCGTCTTGAAGTCCGCGCCGCCACTGAGGTGGATGACGAAGAGGAAGCCCGCCAGCATGGCGATGCCGCCGCCGCCCGTGATGAACAGCGACTTGAACGCTCCCTTACGCGCCGCTTCGTCCTTGAATTTGTAGGCGATCAGGAGGAAGGATGAGATGCTCGTCCCTTCCCAGAAGAGGAAGAGGGTAATCAAGTCGCCGGCGAGGACGAGTCCCAGCATGGCGAGCATGAAAAGCAGGGTGTAGGCATGGAAGCGCCAGGCGGAGGCGTCGCCGCCGAAGTATTGCCCGGCGTAGATCACGACCAGCGTGCCGATGCCGGTGATGAGCAGGGCAAAGAGTGCGGAGAGACCGTCGAGGTAGAGGGAAAAGTCCAGCCCGACGGAGGGAATCCACGGAAGGGTGAAGGTCAGCGCTTTGCCGGAAGGGACGAGGGTGAAGGCGTAGAGGATGAGGAGGAAAGAAGTAAGAGCAAAGAGGGAGAGCAGCCAGCCGAGGCGCGAGGCGCTCCATCCGCTGCGGCTGAAGGCAAGGGCGGTCAGCGTGCCGGCGCCGAGGAGGAGAAGAGGGAGAGCGAGGATGAAGTCCTGCATGGTTGTCTCTTTTTCAACGCAGTGGGCGTTCTCTACCGTTTGCCAAGTTTCGCCGTTCCCAAACCAGTGAAGCGGCAAGGGTAACGACAGTCAAAGGGATGACACCGTACAGCAAAACGCTGTTGAACAGCGGCAGGGCGTCGTGCTGGGCGGCATCGAGGATGAGGTAGGCAGTGTAGGCGGCGTAGTAAAAGAGGAAGAGCCAGCCCTCCCAACGTTCGATGCGATTGCCGGTGAAGAAAATGGGCAGAGCAAGAACGGCGACGGCGAGCATCACGGGGATGTCGAACGCCTCTGCGGCTAACGAGACCGGCACTCCACCCGGGGCGACAAGAGCAGTGAGTCCCAGCACCGAGAGGAGATTGAAGATGTTGCTGCCAACCGCGTTGCCAACGGCAATGTCACGCTCGCCTTTGACCGCGGCTGTGATGGAGGTTGCCACCTCCGGCATGGAGGTTCCTGCCGCGACGATGGTCAGACCGATGATGAGTTCACTCAATCCCAGCCAGCGGGCGATGGAAATGGCGCTTGTCACGAGCCAATTCGAGCCGAGGACAAGAAGCGCCAACCCCATGCCGACCAGTCCGAGGTTGACGATCCACGGCTTCCAGCCGGTTTCGGCTTTGGCAGGGAATTCCTGGGCGTATTCCTCCTTCACAGCTTTGTTCTCCTTGCGGCTCTGGCGGATGAGGAAGATGGTGTAGACGATGATGCCGGCAAAGAGGAGAAGTCCCTCCAGCCTGCCGATGGCACCGTCCAGCGCCATCAGGTAGAAGACAAAGGAAAGCCCGATCATGAGCGGAACGTCGAGGCGGATCAACTGCTGTTGAACAATCAACGGGGTGATAACCGCCGAGATGCCCAAAATGAACAGAATGTTGAAGATGTTGCTGCCGACCACGTTGCCGACGGCGATGTCTGCCTGACCCGCCAGCGCGGACTGCACGGAAACCGCCATTTCGGGCGAACTGGTGCCAAACGCAACGACGGTCAAGCCGATGATGAGAGGGGAGATGCCGACCTTTGCCGCCAGCCGCGAAGCGCCGCGCACCAGCCATTCCGCGCCAAAGATGAGGACGGCAAGCCCACCCAAAAAGGTAATCCCTGTCAGCAGTGTCATTGATGTTTTCTACTCCTTCAATCCAAAACTTTTGCGTACGGATGACACGGATTTTTTTCGTGTTTTCACGGGATCTTCCGTCCATTCCGTGAAACTTGTGCTGAGCCTGTCGAAGTATCCGCGTCCCCAAAAGTTCTAATCCCAAATGACAGTATTTTAGCAAGGAATTGCGACGCGAATCGGTGAGGACGGCGAGACTTATGAAACTCATAGATTCGGAGCAAATTGGTGAAGTTTTCCTCTTGACATTTTAGAACAAGTGTTCTATATTTACGCCACTGTAATTTCCTTTTATGCGCGTGGCTCTTCCCCGGTTTGGGAGCCACAGGAGGCTCAAATGAACCGTTCCGCAACTCTCAACTCGCTTCAGATGTTCCGCAGGGTGGCGCTCCAGCGCGGACTAGTGTTCGGTCTGCTCATCCTCAGCGCCCTGCTGGCGTTCGAGGTTTTCAACTACTCCAGCACCTTCTTTGCCCTGCGCGACATCATCGGCGACCTGGCTGTGGGACCGTTCCGCTGGGCAACCGTGCTGGCGTTCGCCTTCTGCGCCATAGATTTTGCCGGCATCGCCCGCATCTTTACCCCTGAAAAGGGCGCCAATGAACCCGCCGAGGTCTGGTATTTGCTGGGTGCGTGGTTTCTTGCCGCGGCGTTCAATGCCGCGCTCACCTGGTGGGGTATCTCGGTGGCGATTATGAAGCATACGGCAGAAGGCGGCGTCCTGGTTGGGCAGGCGACCATGACCAAGGTGATACCCATCTTGGTGGCGGTCATGGTGCTGACCATCCGCGTCTTGCTCATCAACACTTTTTCGATTGCCGGTGAGCGCATCTTCTCGCTGGCAGAGGATGGACAATATTCCAATCGTCCCGCCTATCGCCCTGCCGAAAACGATACCTACCGTGCGCCTGCCGGCTCCTTCCCGCGCCCGGCGCCCAAACCCGCCGCGACGGTCAACCGCCCAGCCTATGCCGAACCGACCTACCACCCCATCGGCATGAACGCCGAAGCACAGAACAACAACCGCTTCATGAGTTGAGATTTTTGAGAGAATCCACACCTCTCCCCCATCCAGCCACAGAGACGCCGCAAATACGGCGTCTCTGTGACTCTTGTTCGTCTGTTCTATCCGCTGTCGGCGGCAAGGTTATTCGCGCTTGACTTGATAGGTATCAAAATCCCGCGCGACCACCACATTGGGAAACACCGCCTGCGCTTCCTTGAGTACATCCTTTTCGCGGTAGCGGCGCGAGATGTGCGTCAGAATCAATTTTTTGACGTTTGCCTTCACCGCCAGTTCCGCCGCCTGCCGCGCCGTCATGTGCGAAAACTGACTCGCCATCTCCGCCTCCTCTTCCAGATACGTCGCTTCGATGACCAGCGCATCCGCGTCGTGCGCCGCCTCGACCAAGTTATCCGTCCGACCGGTATCCCCCACAATGACGAGTTTCGCGCCTTTCGTCAGCGGACCCAGCACATCGTCGGGGGTGACGCGTTTGCCGTCGGGCAGGATGATGCTGTTGCCGGCGACCAGTTCGCGGCGTTCGGGTCCGAACGGCACGCCGAGGGCGTCCGCTTTTTCCGGCAGGAAGGGACGGCGTGCCTTTCCCTCGAAAATGTAGCCGAGACAATCCGGTCCGCGATGGGTGACCGGGAAGGCGGTGATGGTGAAATCGTCCGCATCGAAGAACGTGCCAGGCTTGATTTCGTGGAAAGTGAGCGGCATGGGAGGCTGGTTGCCGCGCAGAACCACATCATACACCAGCGCATGAACACGGTCGAGCGTGGCGCGCCCGCCGAAGATGTTGAGTTCCTCGATGGCTTCCCAGCGCAGGAAGGTGCTGAGCAATCCGCCCAGCCCGAGGATATGGTCGAGATGTCCGTGCGTGAGCAGGATGTTGGTCAGGTTTTTGAAGCCCGTGCCTGATTGCAAAATCTGGCGCTGTGTGCCTTCGCCGCAATCCACCAAAAAGCGGTATTCGTCGTGTTTGACGATTTGCGCTGAAAGCCCGCGCTTTGCCGAAGGCGCCGATGCCGATGTGCCGAGAAAGAGAATTTCGAACAACCTTGTATCCTTGAATGCGAAGTCCTACAATTTTACCCTACCGGCGGGAGTGCCCAATGTCGCGGGTTTCGCCACAGAGAGCGCAGAGATTTTGAGATTTTTCTCAGGGATCTCTGTGAGCTCTGTGGCAGAAAAATCTTTAGCCCATTCTTTTAGACACTCTCTACCGGCTGCGGCAAATGAAAATCAGACCATTTGTGCTATACTCCAAGATGCCCTATGCCGTTGAAGATGCCGTTTTCTTCTGCTCAAAAATCCTCCTCCGGTTCGAAGGGGAAATCCGCCGGTAAAGATAAAGGGAATGCGCCGTCCAAACGGGGGAAGGCTGCGCCTCCTCCTCCGCCCGAACCTGCCCTCTCGTGGTGGGATTCCCTCTCCGCCGAGCGCAAACTGGACGTGGTCGGCGTGGTCATGGCAGTCGTTGGCATTCTGACCACCCTCATCTTGTTCTCCGCCACGCGCAGTAACGTAACCGCCTACCTGATGCTCCGCTTGAGTCAGGCGCTTGGCTGGGGGATTTACATCCTGCCCATCGGGCTGATTGTGATGGGGCTCTGGCTCGTCCTGCGCCGCATCGAAAAACTCCCGCCGCTCACGCTGGAACGCGCTACGGGCATCCTCCTCCTGTTTTTGTGGCTGCTGGCGGCGATGCACTTCATCATTGCCGCCCCCTCCCGGGCAGATGAAGCCGCCCTGAACGGCGACGGCGGCGGTTACCTCGGCGGTTTCTTCCAAAAAACCCTGGTCAATGCCTTTGGCATGGGCGGCTCCATCGTCCTTTTGTTCGCCTGGCTCCTCATCGCCGTCACCATGACGTTCGACCTCGAAATCCAGGACCTGATCCGCTGGCTGTCGCTGCTGATGACTTCCCTCTTCGAGCAAATTCGCCAGCGGATGCCCAAACCCGCTTCGACCTCGCCGGAGCCTGCTGAGGTCGCCTCGAACGGATTCACCCCTCTGCACCGTCCTGAACCGGCTGTGGCGGAGCCCCTCCCCGCCGGCGCGCCGGTGACCACCGTCCGCCCGGCGGAGGCGGTCATTCAGTGGCAGTTGCCGGAGGTAAAGAACATCCTCGAGCCGGGCTCGGCGCCGGAGGTCAATGAGGAATTCATCCAGCAGCGCGCGCGGTTAATTCAGGAGACCCTGGCATCCTTTGGAGCGCCGGTGCAGGTAGTGGAGATCAACCGCGGACCTGCGATCACGCAATTTGGGGTGGAGCCGCTCTACGTCGAGACGCGAGCCGGGCGCACGAAAGTGCGTGTCAACAAAATCGCCTCGCTGGCAGACGACCTTGCCCTGGCGCTCGCCGCCCCGCGCATCCGCATTCAGGCGCCGGTGCCCGGTCATAGTTACGTGGGCATCGAAGTGCCAAACGAAGAAATGACCATGGTGGCTCTGCGCGATATCGTCGAAAGCGAATCGTTCAAACGCAGCCTCAGCCCGCTCAAATTTGCCCTCGGCAAGGATGTGACGGGACGTCCCATCAGCACCACCCTCGAAAGCATGCCTCACCTGCTGATTGCCGGCACCACCGGCTCGGGTAAATCGGTCTGCGTCAATTCGATTCTGACCTGCCTGCTCCTGCACAACACGCCGGACGAACTCAAGTTGATTCTCGTGGACCCCAAGCGCGTGGAATTGACCGGCTACAACGGCATTCCGCATCTGCTGGCGCCAGTGGTGGTGGAAGTGGACCGCGTGGTCGGCGCACTGCAATGGATGACCCGCGAAATGGACCGCCGCTACCATCTCTTCGCGCAGGTCGGGTCGCGCAACATCAACGATTACAACGCCAAGATGAAATTACAGGGGCAAAAGCGGCTCCCCCTGCTGGTCATCGTCATTGACGAACTCGCCGACCTGATGATGATCGCCCCGACCGAAACCGAGCAGTCCATCACGCGCCTCGCGCAACTGGCGCGCGCCACCGGCATTCACATGATTCTCGCCACCCAGCGTCCATCGGTGGATGTGGTGACCGGTCTCATCAAGGCGAACTTCCCGGCGCGCATCGCCTTTGCGGTTGCATCCAACACCGACAGCCGCGTCATCCTCGACCAGCCCGGCGCAGAACGCCTGCTCGGGCGCGGCGACATGCTCTTCCAGGCGCCGGATGCCCCCGCGCCGGTCCGTTTGCAGGGCGTGTTCGTCTCGGACCGAGAAATCAACAATCTGGTGGAGTTCTGGCGCGCGCAGCTCGGCGGAGGAAGCCCCTACGCCGCTCCCGCCGCCCCGGTTGACATCCCCAAATCGGACGTGCCGCTCAAGCAAGTCCCTCTCTTCGACGATATGGAAGCCGTGGACACCAGCGTGGATCCCCTGCTGGCAGAGGCGATTGACCTCGTCCGCAAGGAGGGACGCGCCTCCGTGTCCATGCTGCAGAGGCGCTTGCGTATTGGCTATACCCGCGCTGCGCGCCTCGTGGACATGATGGAAGACCAGGGCATCGTCGGTCCTCCCGAAGGAGGGACACAGATGCGGCAGGTGCTGGATTACGGTCCCACTGCGCCGCCCAAGGATGACGGCGCATAACGTGAGCGCAAAACGTAGTGATATAATCTCCCCCGCGCCCCGGTAGTTCAATGGACAGAACAAGGCACTCCTAAGGCTTAGATGTAGGTTCGATTCCTGCCCGGGGCACCATCCCTGCGCCGTAGCGGCAGAGCAAACTCTAATCTATTTCTTACGCAAACCCCTTGAAAAAAGTTGGCGGATATAGTAATATATAAACGATGACTGCTAGGGTGCCCCCCTCACTCTGGCAGTTATCATTTAACGAACCTGACGCGGCGGTCTCGATACTCGCAACTCGACCGCCGCGTTTCTATTTCAACACCTTCTCCAACACTTCCCCAAACCTCTCCAACTCCTCCAGCGTGTTGTAGTGTACCGGTCCCACGCGCACCATGCCGCCTGCTTCCAGCAGCCCCATGCGCTCCACGATGGCGAGCGCATAGTTGTGTCCGTTCCAGACATAGATGCCATGTTTGCCGAGTTCCTCCGCGATGCGCGCCGGGTCCTTGCCTGGAGCCGTGAACGAGACCGTCGGTACGCGCTCATCGAGGCGACCCAAATCCGTGATGCCGTGAATGCGCGTGCCCGACACGGATTCGAGGATGCCAATCAATTTTTGGGATAACTGCTTCTCGTATGCCTGCATCGCCGACATGCCCTTCTTGAGTTCCAGCCGCCGACCGCTGAACCCCGCCTCTTTCCAAGCCTGAGCCTGATCCGCTCCGAATTGCCTGCCCAGCCACTCGAGATATTCCAGCGCCCCCAGCACGCCCGCGATGCCTTCGTGGTTTTGGGTGCCGGTCTCGAATTTGTGCGGCAGTTCGTCCGAGGCGGGGCGGACTTTGTATGCCTTCAACTCATTCAACAGGTCATACTTCCCATACAACGCCCCCGCATGCGGACCGAAAAACTTGTAGGCGCTGCAAACGAGGAAATCACAGCCAATCTTCTGCACGTCAATGGGACCGTGCGGCGCATACTGCACCGCGTCAATGTACACCAGCGCCCCCGCCTCATGCGCCATCTTCGTCAGTTTCTCGACCGGGTTCACCGTTCCCAGCAGGTTCGAGGCGTAGCCGAACGCCGCAATCTTCGGTTTCTTTTCCAGCGCCCGCGCAAAATCGTCGAGGTCGAGCGTGCCCTGCTCCACGTCAATATCCACCCAGAGCAGGTTACACCCCTTGTCCTCAGCAATCAACATCCAGGGGGAGATGTTCGCGTCGTGGTCGAGGCGGGTGACCAGGATGTTGTCGCCGGGCTGCAAGGTCCGCGCCAGCGAGCGCGAGATGTGCAGAGTCAGCGTGGTCATGTTGTTGCCGAAGATGATTTCCTCCGGGCGCGAGGCGTTGAGGAAATCCGCCATTGCCGCGTGCGCCTCGTACAGAATTTCGTCGGAGCGGCGGCTGGTCTCGAACAAGCCTTCGTGGTTGGCGTTGCATTCGAGCAGGTAACGGTTGATGTGGTCGAGGCTCGGCTTGGAGATTTGCGTGCCGGCGGGGTTATCCAAAAAGACGGCAGGGCGCTGGAGCGAGGGAAACTGCTGACGAATGGTTTCGAGATCGAAAGACATACCAACTCCTGATTAATGAATTTCAGACGGAAAACTCGTATACTGGAATTGTACACTACGGAAAGGAGCCGCCATGTTCGAACGAATTCTGCTCGCGGTGGACGGGTCGGAACATGCTCTTCACGCCGCCAAAGTTGCCGCCGACCTGGCGCGGTGCATGAAAGCAGAGTTAAGAATCGTAGTGGTCTATGCCCCCATCCCGCCGTATTTGGGCGAGCCCAATCTGCAGCGGGCAATCAATTCCCGCCTCGATGAGGCGCAGGCAATTCTGCAAAAAGCCGTGGAGGCAGCGGGGGATCTTCCCCAAGAAAAGATTCACACGGAATTGCTCGAAGGGGATGCGGCGGAAGCCATCATCGAAGTGGCAAAGACCCGCAACAGCGATTTGATTGTGATGGGTTCGCGCGGCTTGGGGCGGCTGGCGGGGCTGCTCTTGGGAAGCACCAGCCAGAAGGTGCTCAGCCATGCGCCATGCCCGGTGTTGATAGTCAGATAGTCTGATAGTCGGATAGTCCGATAGTCGTTAGTCGGATTGTTGGGCGAGACGCTCGGCTTCGGCGAACTCTTCGGGCGTGTTGACGTTCCAAAATGCCAGCCCGGCAGGGTCGAGGGACTTCAATTCATCAGCGGTCAATTCGCGCACGCTGACCTCGGGAAACCACGCGATGACCTTCCACTTGTCCGCGCGAATGGCGGATTCGATGGCGGGGAGACAGGTCTCGCGGCGATAGACGGCGTGAAACGGCTCGTACCCCTCCGCGCTTTTGGGGATGATCACATCCGCTTCTTCCTGGACGAGGAGCCTGGTCATTGCTTCGATGAGCCTTGGGCTGGCGAAAGGCATATCGCAGGCGACGACCGCAACGAGGGGATGGGTGGCAGAAGCGATTGCAGTGTAGAGTCCGCCGAGGGCGCCGCGACCAGGCATCAGGTCCGAAACGAGGCGCAGACGCTGCACTGAGTCTGTCGAAGCGTCCAGAAAGGCATAATCTGCCGGGCGGTTGGTCGTCACGATGACTTCATCCGCAATGGGCGTGAGACGTTCGATGACGCGCCGGATGAGGGGACGTCCGAGAAAGGGTTTGAGGGCTTTGTCTTCGCCCATGCGGGAGGAAGCGCCGCCTGCCTGAATGCAAATTGTGAGCATTTGGAGTATTATAAACAGGTGGCAGTACATGCCCAAGAGTTTTTCTAATAACGACATTAGAGAACGTCTCTTGCGCAGAAGTTCTGCGGAAGGAAGGTTCGTATGACTACATCCATCGGTGATTTACTGGATAGGTTGACAGTGCCGGGGGAGTTATACGAGAAACTGCCCGATAACACGGTTGTGTGTCATGCCTGCGGGCATCGTTGTAAAATTCGCGAGGGACGGCGGGGGATTTGTCAGGTGCGGTTCAACCAGGGCGGAGAGTTGCGCGTGCCGTATGGCTATGTGGCGGCATTGCAAAGCGACCCCATCGAGAAGAAGCCGTTCTTTCATGTTCTGCCCAGCGCCAACGCGTTGACCTTCGGGATGCTGGGATGCGATTTTCATTGCGGGTATTGTTTTACGGGGGATACGATGGTTGTCACCAGTCGAGGTCCCATGACGTTACGCGAGGCGTTTGAACTGGGCGGGGCTCGAATGAGACAACCGGATGGAGAGATTTCGTTCCCCTCTGGTTTGAAAGCAATCACTTCGGCAGGGGTGCTTAGAGAGGTGAAAGGCGTTTTTCGGCACCCCTATCAGGGCGACCTCATCAAGGTCAAACCGTATTATTTGCCTGCGCTTCGCTGCACGCCCGACCATCGCGTGTTTGCCACAGACGATGTTTCGAAACCACCGGCGCTTACCTTTGCAAGGGATTTGACTACGAAACATTATCTGGCTGTTCCCAAAAATTACCGTTTTTCCTCGCCTCAAGTCATTGACGTGGAGCATCTGATTGGCTCACATCAAATCACATATCGAACGCCGTGGAAACTTTCGAGTGAGGAAATGCAGAGGATTATGAATCTTTCGGCGGAAGGGAAACCCTCGCGCGAAATTGGGGAACTGTTTGGAAAGAGCGGTTCCTATATCCGTCATTTGCGGGGAAAAATCAGGCGAGGGAACGTCACCGCAGTAAAAACATCACAGCCGTATATCGAGGACGGATATTTACGGTTCCCCAATGAACGGCAGCCGGGGCTTCCTGTACAAATTCAATTCGACGCGGCGGCGGCAGAGTTGTTGGGGTATTATTGCGCCGAGGGTTCGATCGTGGCGGATAAAAACCGCCCCAACAGTTTCGCAATCAATTTCAGTTTTTCAAAACAAGAAACCGAACTGGCAAACCGCGTACTTCAATTGCTCAAGACCTGTTTCGGCGTGGAAGGCAGGCTGGTTCATCGCGATACGACGCTGGCAGTTTCTGTTACAAAGGCTTCGCTGGCTTTGCTGTTCAAGGCTCTTGCCGGAGAGCGTTCCACACGAAAGCGCGTGCCGGAAATGCTTTTCGATGCGCCGCGCGAGGTGGTCGAGGCATTCCTGAACGCCTACCTTCAAGGGGATGGGCATCGCTTTTCCAATGGAAAGGTAAGCGTAACAACGGTTTCGAAGGATCTCGCCTATGGCGTAGCCTGGCTGGCGCTCAAGTGTGGATACTTCCCATCTGTATATGATGCTGAAATGCCGGAGAGCGGGACAATTCAGGGGCGTGTTGTTCGCCGCGCCGCTCATCAATTTACAGTGGTTTGGTATGAGAACCGCGAAGTGATGCGGAAGATTGTGGAAACAGACGAGTTTTATCTTGTCCCCCTGCGCGGCATCGAACGAGAAGCCTTCCAGGGTGATGTCTTCAATATGGAAGTGGAAGGCGAACATAATTATCTTGCCAACTTCTTCCTGGTTTCCAACTGCCAAAACTGGCTGACTTCCCAAGCCATGCGTGACCCGGCGGCGGATGTGTCGGCGAATTACATTCGCAAGATCACGCCGCAGGAGATGGTGAATCTGGCGAAACGAACGAAGGCATCGGTGGTGGTTTCTTCTTACAATGAGCCGCTCATTACCAGCGAGTGGGCGGCGGCGATTTTCAAGGAAGCGAAGGCGGCAGGCTTGATGTGCGCGTATGTCTCGAATGGGAACAATACGCCGGAAGTGATGGAGTATCTTGCGCCGTATCTTTCAGCGTACAAGGTGGACTTGAAGTGCATGAGCGATAAGAACTATCGTAAATTGGGCGGCGTTTTGCAAAACACGCTGGATGGCATCAAGCGCGCGAGAGAGATGGGCTTGTGGGTGGAGGTGGTGACTCTCGTGGTGCCGGGCTTCAACGATTCGAACGAGGAGTTGTGGGACGCGGCGCGCTTCCTCGCCGGCGTCTCGCGCGACATCCCCTGGCACGTGACCGCCTTCCACAAGGATTACAAGATGACCGACCCCGATAACACGGATGCCAAAACACTCCTGCGGGCGGCGGAAATCGGGCGCGAGGCGGGGTTGAAGTACGTGTATGCCGGGAATTTGCCGGGACAGGTGGGGGATTATGAAGATACCTTTTGCGCAGAATGCAACCATCGGCTGATTCGGAGGCGGGGGTATGTCATCCTGGAGTATCACATTACGGGCGAGGGGACATGTCCGCAGTGCGGCGCAAAAGTGGCGGGGATCTGGCACAAGGATCCTTCGCAGGTGACCTTGAACGGGCTGGGGATTCCCCTGCCTGTGTACTAAACATTCTTTTGCTGTATAATTCGTCCACTAGCCGGAAGGAGGTGGCTTGCTGCATATACTTTTCCCCTTTTCCCATCTTGCAACCCATTCTACATTCTCTTGGAGGAGAAACGTGAAACGAAACCTTTTTGCCTTACTTTCCTTGCTGGTGCTTGCCAGCCTGGCATTGGCAGCCTGCGGCGGTGCGGCAACTACAGAGGCGCCTGCCGAGGCGCCCACTGAAGCGCCCGCCACCGAAGTCCCCACCGAGGCGCCGGCTACTGAAGCGCCCACCGAAGCGCCTGCCGCTGAGCCAACCCCTGTTCCCGATGTTCCGATTGCCACCTACGACGGCACATCGCTTTCCGTGCCGCCGGAGGAATGCAACGGCGATTACGCCGGTCTCATCCAGTCCGTCGTTGCGCAGGACGACCACACCGTGGTCTTCACCCTCTGCCGTCCCGATCCCGCTTTCCTCTCGAAGATTGCCTTCAATGTATATGGCATCTATCCGTCCGAGTGGATTGAAGCGACCGCGGGCGATGGTCAGCGCACGAGCGAGGGCTTGGAAAAGCCCGTTGGCACTGGTCCGTACATGATCCAGGAATGGAAGCGCGGCGAGAGCGTCACCCTGGTTGCCAACCCCAATTACTGGGGCGAAGCGGCTAAAGCCGAAACCCTGGTCTTCCGCTGGTCCACTGAATCGGCGGCGCGCCTGCTCGAACTGCAAGCCGGTACGGTTGACGGCATTGACAACGTCGGTCCCGATGATTTCGAGACAGTCAAAGCCGACCCGAACCTGCAACTGGTGGAACGTCCCGCGTTGAACGTGTTCTACATCGGTATCACCAACACCGCTGCTCCGTTCGATAACATCCTGGTCCGCCAGGCGCTTGCCCAGGGCATTGACCGCCAGCGCATCGTGGATGACTTCTATCCGCCCGGATCCGAAGTCGCTTCGCACTTCACTCCCTGCGCCATCCCGAACGGCTGCGTGGGTGATCCGTGGTACGACTTCAACCCCGAAGCCGCCAAGGCATTACTGGAGCAGGCTGGCTACAACGCATCCAACCCCTTCCCGAAGATCAAAGTCTACTACCGCGATGTGGTGCGTGCTTACCTGCCGCAGGTGAGCAATGTGGCGCAGGATATTCAAGCGCAATTGAAGGAAAACCTGGGCATCGAAGCCGAGGTTGTGGTGATGGAATCGGGCGCCTTTATCGAAGCGTCTACATCCGGCTCGCTCACCGACGGTATCTACCTGCTCGGTTGGAACGCGGACTTCCCGCACGTTACCAACTTCCTCGATTATCACTTTGGCGCTGCCAACCCGCAGTTCGGTAAACAGTCTGAGACTTATACGGAATTGCTGGTGCAAGCCGCCCAAATCGCCGACCCGGCCGAGGCTGAACCGCTCTACGTACAAATTAACAACGCCATCCGCGAATACGTCCCGATGATTCCGGTGGCGCACGGTGGTTCGGGCGTTGCTTACCGCGCTGACGTGATCAACCCGCAAGCCAGCCCGCTCGGCACCGAATTGTTCTACGCCTCCGACCCCGGTGGACGCGACACCTTCGTCTGGATGCAAAACGCCGAGCCCATCAGCCTCTTCTGCGCCGATGAATCCGACGGCGAATCCCTGCGCGTCTGCGAGCAGGTGACCGAGGCGCTGTACTCCTACGAAATCAACGGCACTGCCGTGAAACCCGCTCTGGCTGAGTCCTGCACTCCGAACGAAGACCTGACGGTCTGGACCTGCACTTTGCGCCAAGGCGTCAAATTCCACGACGGCTCGGACTTCGACGCCAAAGATGTGGTCGCCACCTTCAACATGGGCTTGAACATCGGTTCACCCTTCCACGTTGGCAACACCAACCTGTGGGAGTACTACGACTATCTCTGGGGTCTGATGAAGAAGCCCGGTAAATAAATCGTGATTTGCAACGAGTAAGCAATACGGGATGGCGGCGTACCGCCATCCCGTATTCACAAAGGAAAACCGATGATACAGTATGTTACCCGGCGCATCTTAGCCTCCATTCCGGTTTTGTTCGGCATCTTGTTCGTCACTTTTACGCTGGCGCGCGTCATTCCGGGCGATCCGTGCCGTGCCATTTTGGGCGAAAAAGCCACCGAGGCGGTCTGCGCCCGTTTTATTCAGGAAAAGGGACTGGACAAGCCAATCCTGACGCAGTTTGGGATTTATGTAAAAGAAATAGCGAGCGGAGATTTTGGACAATCGCTTCGCCTGGGCTTGCCGGTCACACGGCTTCTCATCGAGCGCCTTCCAACTACAGTGGAGCTCAGTTTTGCCGCGCTTCTCGTCGCCATTCTGGTTGGCGTTCCGCTTGGAATCATTTCGGCTGTGAAGCACAATTCCTGGGTGGATGTGATTACCATGGTGTGGGCGAACATCGGAGTCTCCATGCCGGTCTTCTGGCTGGGCTTGATGCTGGCTTACATTTTTTCCTTGTTATTGAAAGACACACCCTTCTGGCTGCCTCCTTCCGGGCGCGTCAGCCCGGGCATCCCGACTCCTTCCTTGGCAGAGGCATGGGGCTTGACCCTTCCTGAAGACAGCTTTTTGACGGGCTTTTTGAATTTCATCAGCGGTATGAACGTTTTGACCGCCATTCTGACCGGTAATTGGGCGCTGCTAAAAGACGCTCTGCAACATCTCATCCTGCCCGCCGTGGCGCTGGGAACCATTCCCATGGCGTTGATTGCCCGCATGACACGCTCCGCCATGCTGGACGTGCTTGGTCAGGATTACATTCGTACCGCCCGCGCCAAAGGGCTGACGTACAGGCGGGTGGTGCTCAAACATGCCTTACGGAATTCGCTCCTGCCCTTAGTGACCGTCATCGGACTTTCGCTGGGGAGTCTGCTTGGCGGCGCAGTTCTCACTGAAACGATCTTCGGTCTTTCCGGCGTAGGGCGCACTCTCTACGAAGCCATCACCGCCCGCGATTACGGAATCGTGCAGGCGTTTACTGTCGTGATTGCCATCTTTTTTGTGGCAATCAACCTGATTGTGGACATCTCCTATGCCTACCTCGATCCTCGCATTCGCCTTTCCTAGGAAACTGCCATGACGGAAACACAACAAGTTGCCACCCTCGATGCCGAAGCAATTTCCATTCAGTCGGTCAGTCTATGGCGGATTACATGGCGGCGGCTGTTCCGCCGTCGTTCCGCGCTTGTGGGGTTGGGGATTCTGGGCATCCTGGTCTTCATCGCCTTGACCGCCCAGTGGCTTGCCCCCTATGATCCCATCCAATCCATGCGCGACGTGAAAGATTATCCAAGCGAATACATCAAACGCCGCCTGCCTCCCTGCATTCACCTGTTCGGCTGTCCCGAAGAACAGCCGCAGCATCTGGCAGGACTCGATGGAAACAACCGCGACGAGTTCAGCCGCCTGCTGTATGGAACGCGCATCAGCCTGTGGATTGGCTTCTCCACTGTCACCTTTGCCATTGTCATCGGCACTGTCCTCGGCGCATTGAGCGGCTACTTCGGCGGCTGGGTGGACAATGCGATCATGCGTATCATGGATGTGCTGCTGGCATTCCCCTCGCTTTTGCTGGCGATTGCCATCGTGACCGTGCTGGGTCCCGGGCTAACGAATGCCCTGCTGGCGATTGGCATTGTCTCCATCCCCGCCTATGCCCGCGTGGTACGCGCCTCCGTTCTCTCGGTTCGCGAAATGGACTATGTCTCTGCCACGCGCGCCCTGGGCGGTTCCAACTTTGACATTTTGTTCCGCCGCATCCTGCCCAACGCCCTGACGCCTCTCATCGTGCAGGGAACGCTGGGCATTGCCACCGCCATTCTCGACGCGGCGGCTCTTTCCTTCCTCGGGCTGGGCGCTCAGCCGCCCATGCCAGAGTGGGGCTCGATGCTTGGCGCGGAGCGTAACCAGGTCTTCACTGCACCCCATCTGGTTTTCTTTCCAGGCATTGCCATTATGTTGACCGTGCTTGCCTTCAATCTGCTCGGCGACGGTCTGCGCGACGCGCTCGACCCGCGGCTGGCACACGTGAGTTGAAACCAGACATCAAAATTTCATCAAGGAGGAGTTGAAGATGAGATCGAAATTTCAGTGGTGGAAGTTGATTGTCGGCTACCTGTTGTTCATCTTCTTTCACCAGGTCTATGATATTTTGGGCGGGAACCTGTGGGGGAGAATCCTCGGCGAGGGCATCGAATCCATCTATGCCCACATGAAGATGTACTTCTACGCCTATCTGGTTGTGAGCGTCATTGACTATTTTCTGCGCCGCAGGCAGATTGACGCAGCATCGTCGTTCTGGACAACCCGCATGTTGATCGCTTCTTCCTTCCCTTGGATGTCCATTGCTATCTGGTTCATTCCGGTGGCTGCGGGCATCGAACTCGGCAGCAGGGAATTATTGTATTCACTAACCATCACCGCCCTGGGGCTGTACTTCGCTTTCCGCCTGGATGAGGGACTCGAGGGCGTCAAATTCCGTCCCGCCTTGAACTCCCTGATCTGGCTGGCTTTTGCCGCGGCGGTGATTACCTATGTGGGCTTTTCCTTCCATGTGCCGGATAATTTCTTCATTGCCGTGGAATAGAGTGACCGCTTCACCATTCACACCTATGGGCAGACTTACGCCTACGAAATCTGCGAGAATACCCGTCTGTAGGATTCGAACTGCGTGGAAAAGGTATTCAAGCACGAAGAACTGGACTGGGTGGCGCGGCTCACCTGCGAAGGCTACAATTCCCTGACAGGTGGTTACTTCTTCCGCCGAATGGTGCGCGCCGTGCTGGTGGAAATCAAATAGGAAACGCAACGTCCCGAAGGATCACACCCTTCGGGACGGCTTTTTGTCACTGGAGCAACCGCTGGTCGAGTAATGGCGCGCGTTCGCCGCGCCATGTATCGAGACCAGCGGTTATCTTTGATCGCTCATCCCTTGTCTGGCGTCAAAATTTAGATAAAATTAATCCAATTCAAACATACCCGAACGGCAGAGAGACCCGCGCCCGCCAAGGTATGTTTTTTTTGGATTCACACCTTGCCTTGAGGTACGGACATGAAAGCATTTGTTCTTCGTTTCCTCTCTGCCTTGCTTTTGGTTGCGCTCCTGCTGGCGGGACAGGGCGTCCGCCCGGCGTATGCGGCGAGTTATGTCGTCAACACGACCGCCGATAACACGACCGACGACGCCTTCTGTACCCTGCGCGAAGCGATTCTGGCGGCGAACAATGCGCCTGCCAATGCCAACTGTGGTGCGGGGAGTACCGTCAACGACACCATCACCTTTGACTCCTCTTTGGGTGTCGCGACGATCGCGCTCGGCTCCACCCTTCCTAACATCGTGAGCGGACAGGGCGCGCTGACGATTGACGGCGGCGGGAACATCACCATCAGCGGGAATAACAGCGTGCGGGTGATGATTGTGGACAGCGATGCGGACCTCACCCTGCAAAACCTGACCATCGCCAATGGGAGAGCCATCGAGGGCGGCGGCGTGAGGAACGCCGGCACGCTGACCATCACTGGCAGCACCTTCTCCGGCAACAGCGCGAGCAGCTTTTACGGCTACGGCGGCGGCGTGAGCAACGACGGCACGCTGACCATCACCAACAGCACCTTCTCTGGCAACAGCGCGGGCGGCTACTACGGCTACGGCGGCGGCGTGTACAACGACGCCGGCACGCTGACCATCACCAACAGCGCCTTCTCTGGCAACGGCGCGGGCGGCTTCTACGGCTACGGCGGCGGCGTGTACAACAGCGGCGGCACGCTGACCGTCACCAACAGCACCTTCTCTGGCAACAGGGCGGGCGGCTACGGCGGCGTGTACAGCGGCGGCGGCGTGTACAACAGCGGCGGCACGGCGACGCTCAAAAACACCATCATCGCCAACAGCACGAGCGGCGGGGATTGCATGGGGGCGCCGCTGAACGGTTCGAACATCAACAATCTCATCGAAGACAGCGTCAACGCCTGCGGCTTGACGCACGGCGTGAACGGCAACATCATCGGCTTCGACCCCAACCTCGGCGCGCTCACCGGCTCGCCCGCCTACTTCCCGCTTCTCCCCGGCAGTCCGGCGATTGACGCGGGCACCAACACCGGCTGCCCGACCGATTCGCAAAACGGCGTCACGCGCCCGAAGGACGGCGACAACAACGGCTCCGCCATCTGCGACATCGGCTCGTACGAAGCCCCGCTCCCGCTGCTGGTCAGTGCGCACAGCCTGCAAACCGTATATACAGACACCGGCCCGGCTGCCTTCACCGTCACCTACAACCAAGCCGTCGCTGACCCGCTCGGCAACAGCGGCGCGGATGACGTGACCAACCCCGCCAACTACCTGCTTATCGAAAAGGGCGGCAACGCCATCGCCGATACCGCCTCGTGCGCGGGCGGCGTGGGCGGCGATGATACCCAGCAAACCGTCACCGCTGTCTCTTACAACGCCTCCACCTTCACCGCCACCGTCACGCTGGCTGGCGCGCTGCCGATTGGCAATTATCGCCTGTTCGTGTGTGGCACGACCTCCATCGTCAGCCTGGATGACACTCCCCTCAACAACGGGGCGGACTTCACCTTTGACTTTCGCGTTCAACCGCAAACGACCCGCCTGCCCGCCACCGGCTTCCCGATGGGGCGCATCACCGAACTGGGCGCGCCCTCCGTTTCCTATTCGTCCACCGACCTCATCCTGGAAATTCCCTCGCTGGGCGTCAAAGCCCCGATTGTGGGCGTGCTGAAATCCGGCGATGGCTGGGATGTGACCTGGCTGGGCAACTCCGTCGGCTGGCTGGAAGGCAGCGCCTTCCCGACATGGAAAGGTAACACCGTGCTGACCGGTCACGTGTGGGACGCCGATAACACCCCCGGCGTATTCGCCAAAATCAAAGACCTGAAATATGGAGACCGCTTCACCATCCACGCCTACGGGCAGACCTACGTCTATGAAGTGCGCGAGAACACCTGGCTGTGGGGCGCCAGCCGCGTGGACAAGGTCTTCAAGCACGAGGAACTGGACTGGGTCACCCTGCTCACCTGCGAAGGCTACAATTCCGTGACAGGCAATTACCTCTTCCGCCGACTGGTGCGCGCCGTGCTGGTGGAAGTGAAGTAGAAAAACCGTCCCGAAGGTTGAGACCCTTCACTCTGTTCAGGGCGAGCCTTCGGGACGGTTTGTTTATCGCTTCAACGTTCGATACTTGACCCGCTGCGGGGTGAGGTCTTTCCCGAACTTTCCCTCATCATTGTTTCATAGTCAGACCAGTTGCCGACTTCGCGTACCGCGACATTCATGTCGCCGCCACAGTTGTGAAATAAATTTCGCGTTACCGTTTCAATGTCCTATATTTCACCCGATGCGGGGTCAAATCCTTGCCGAATTTCTCCCTCATCATCGCTTCGTAATCGGACCAGTTGCCGATGTACATCTTCGCAACGGAATCGCCCTCAAACACAATCAGGTGGGTGCAGATGCGGTCGAGGAACCAGCGGTCGTGAGAGACGACGAGGGCGGTGCCTGCAAATTCTTCGAGGGCTTCTTCGAGGGCGCGCAGGGTGTTCACGTCGAGGTCGTTGGTGGGTTCGTCGAGCAGGATGACGTTTGCGCCTTCGGTGAGGGTCTTGGCGAGGTGGACGCGGTTGCGCTCGCCGCCTGAAAGCACGCCGACTTTCTTCTGCTGGTCTGCGCCGAGGAAGTTGAACGAGGCGCAGTAGGCGCGGGCGTTGATTTTGCGCTTGCCGAGTTCCAGCGTTTCCTGTCCCTGCGCGATTTCTTCATAGACGGTCTTTTCGGAGTCGAGCGTGCGCGATTGGTCGGCGTAGGCGAGTTTGACTGTCTCGCCGATTTTGATCGTGCCGCTGTCGGGCGTCTCTTTGCCGACGATCATCTTCAGTAGGGTGGTCTTGCCCGCGCCGTTCGGACCCACTATCCCGACGATGGCGCCTGGGGGAACGGAAGCCGTAAAACGGTCCAGAATGAGGCGGTCTTCCCCTCCTCCGTCGGGGCTAGCGTAAGACTTCGTCACATTGTCAAACTCAATCACCACGTCGCCGAGACGCGGACCAGGCGGGATGTAAATCTCCAAATCTTCGCGGCGTTTCTCGGTCTCCTGCGAGAGCAGTTTTTCGTAGGCGGCGACGCGCGCCTGTCCCTTCGCCTGACGCGCTTTGGGCGACATGCGAATCCATTCGAGTTCGCGCTCCAGCGTCTTCTGCCGCTTCGATTCGGATTTCTCTTCGAGGCGGATGCGCTCCTGCTTTTGTTCGAGCCACGAGGAGTAGTTGCCCTTCCAGGGGATGCCGTAGCCGCGGTCGAGTTCGAGAATCCAGCCCGCGACGTTGTCGAGGAAGTAGCGGTCGTGCGTGACGGCGATGACCGTGCCTTTGTACTCGCGCAGATGATGTTCGAGCCACGCCACGGACTCGGCGTCGAGGTGGTTGGTGGGTTCGTCGAGCAGGAGAATGTCGGGTTCGGTGAGCAGGAGGCGGGTGAGGGCGACGCGGCGCTTTTCTCCGCCCGAACAAATTTTGATGGGCGTATCGGCTGGCGGACAGCGCAGCGCGTCCATCGCCAGTTCGAGGCGGCTGTCGAGATTCCAGGCGTCGTGCTTGTCGAGTTCTTCCTGCAATTTGGCTTGCTCGGCGACGAGCGCGTCGAAGTCCGCGTCGGGTTCGGCGAACCTGGCGTTGACTTCATCGAAGCGGGCGAGCATATCCACGATGGGCTGTACCGCTTCTTTCACGACCTCGAGGACGGTTTTCGTTTCATCGAGTTTTGGCTCCTGCTCCAGCAAGCCGACGGTGTAGCCCTTGCTCATGGAGATTTCACCGACGTAGTCTTTGTCCACGCCCGCCATGATGCGCAGAAGCGTGGACTTGCCCGCGCCGTTCAGTCCCAGCACGCCGATTTTTGCGCCGTAGTAGAAGCCGAGGGAGATGTCGCGCAGGATTTGTTTGTTGGGAGGGACGATTCTGCCGACCCGATTCATTGAATATATAACTTGTGTGGTTTCGTTGCTCATAGTGGCGTGATTTTACCCGATGATTGTTTTTTAACCGCGAAGAACACGAAGTGCACAAAGGATTCTTTAACCGCGAAGAACGTAAAGAGCGCGTAGGACACTGGAAGTTGGTCGCTGTTTCCAGGAAAGGGGGAAGATGTCAGCCCATCTTCGAAAAGTATTACATATCCACTCTTGACTTACAAATTGGAATGAAGTAATATTTACATGAACGAAGGAGATATTTGAAATGGAAACTTACGCAACTGTAAAAGGTCAAATTGTCATTCCCGCGACGCTACGGCGGAAATACGGGATTAAGAACGGCACAAAGATTATCGTCACTGACATGGGCGATGCGATTGTCTTGAAACCTGTGACCGAACAATATCTCAAAAGCCTGCAAGGTTCGCTCAAAGGCAAGGGCGGGCTGAAAACGCTGATGGATGAACGCCGCAAGGATAAGGAAAGGGAAAAATAAACATGGCGACCAAAGTTCTTGACTCGTATGCGTTGATGGCTTTCTTTGAAGACGAGCCGGGCGCGGACTTCGTGAGGGGGCTGATTCACAAAGCCGTGGAAGGCGACACAAGCCTGCTGATGACCGTCGTCAATTTGGGGGAGGTCTGGTATGCCATTGCCCGCACCAACTCCCCTGAGATTGCAGACCAGTATATTCACGAAATCAAGGGAATGGGGATTGAAATTGTGGAGGCGGACTGGAATCTCACCCGTCAAGCCGCCCTGTTCAAGGCAAACGGGAATATTTCATACGCTGATTGTTTTGCGGCGGCGTTGGCGAAGATCAAGAAGGCGGAGTTGGTGACGGGGGATAAGGAGTTCAAGTCGTTGGAAGGGGAGATTAAGATTGCGTGGGTGTAAGTGGGGGAGATGGTGGTTGGTAATTGGGGCGTATTGTAACAAATCGTAATTGTCAGAAATTTCAAGGGGAGTTTTGAAATCAAAGCATTCTGCCCTGTATTATCAGACCATTTAATTTAGTGAAATCTTCAATATCACTAAAGGCATTGAAGAACAGGGGCGTCCCCGCAAATGAGAGTGGCGAAACGGGACCAATGGTCATAAAGGAATATTCTCGACTAGCTGTGTCAAAAGATGAGTGTGGGTCACGGAATTGTTGATAGAGTTTCAGATATTCTCCTTTGCCGCCTACCAATTCCTGCAATTTCCTGAACTCCGTTCCCATGCTCAAACCAAAACCAAAGAATGAAATACGCAATTGCTGGACAATTTCATTATCCAGACTGGACAGAGTCTGACTTAAAAACATCCAACCCAAGCCATATTTGCGCGTTGTGCGAACAGCGTCTACCAGATTGCGTTTGATACGTTGTTTACGCTCATTGTTGTCGCGTTCTTGTGGGGCAAAGCGATGGGCTTCATCCAATACAACAAGGGTATTGAGGCTTTTTTCTCCTTGATAAGCGTATTCAGCCTCTCGAATTAGAACACCCAGGAAAGCGTCTATCAGGAGTGGTTTGATTTTGTCATCCCACACTCCTGTTGAAATTCCGCTTGGTCGTTTGGAAAGGTCAACCACAATGACAGGGCGGCTATTGTTGCTAAAAGTGATTAGAGCTTTCTTGACAATTGTCTCGATTGAACTTTTACCGCCTGTTTCAGCGAAGAATTTTGCGACATTATGCCATTTCTCTTTAACGGCTACATACTGACCGTCCTTCGATTTCTGAATCGTCTCTTGGATAAATCCTTGTACTCGTTCAATGCCCGCTCCGCCGCTGTAAATGCGATGAACGTTTTGGTGCAAGTGAGATAATGCCGAAAGTAACGCATCATCATCAATCGCGGATAATTTGTGTTTTTTGCTCTCACGAAAATAGTCGGTTAAGTATGCGGCGGCAACATTTTGGTAATCAGCCGCTTTGATGCCTAAATCAAAAAAGAAGCCAAATTCAGTTAGCAATTCGGTGAATAGTTCCCACGAGTCCAGCCTAAACTTGTCCAGATTATAAACTTCGACAGTTCTTCCCCTCCCTTTAACCAGTGTAGGATGCAAAATTCTTCCTATTGTAGGAGCGGGTTGGGTATTTTGCAAATCAAGAGAGAATTCCCCTTGTGGATCGAGAACAAACAATCCCATTTTTTTATGACGCATGTACGCCAGTAAAATCATCTTTGCCAATACTGATTTACCAGAACCAGTTTTTCCAAAGATACCGAGATGATAGGCTTCACCCGCTCCGTCTGGGCCACTATCAAAATGCTTGAACCACAATGGCAATTTAGGCTTGGAACCGTACACATGACCAAGATAGAACAGCTGTGATTGATACGGCGAGAGTAATTCTTTCAAGATGTCGTCGTCGGCAAGGTAAATCGGCGTGCCAGTGGCAGGGACAGTACCGAGAATGCTAGGGCGATAGTTGCCATTTTCGTTAGCGAATACTGCGCTAATTATCATCTGTCCCTGATGTGTATCCTGTCGTTCGCTAATGGAATCAACTCGCCCACGTTGACGAATCAGGCTTCGCATGGTTGGGTCTTCATGCCAAATGTTGCGCAAGGTAATTTCAGTAATTTGACCCAGCGCGTAATTGGTATAGGCGTCCTGGCTATATGGGAAAAAGGCTAATTCACCAACCAGTTTTTTGTTCACTGCGCTCGCCATAATGTCGAGCGCAAGTTCGTTGGTTGACGAGGGAGACCCAATTACGCCGATGCGCTCGGCTTTGGCAACAAGTTGCTCCAATGTCATGTTTTATGCTCCTGTTTCTGTACGGTAGCCGTGTAGACTCATGAAAACTTCCCCAATATTGCCCTCGTAATTTTCAGCCAAATTTTGGCTGGCAATTTGACGAAAAACGGGTATGGAACGCGCCAGATGCTTAACCATGCGGTCAGCCATGTAAAGCGGAAACGGTTCCATGATAGCTGTTGCCTGACATTGGTGTTCGATACCTTTGAGAACAATACTCAAACGGGATGGATTGTCTGCTATTGATTGCGCCAATTCTAGCCGCAGTGCTGGCCACCACTGGACAGGGCGGTAGTAGACGACTTTAACCCCGTTCAAAAGTTTAATAATTTCATCCACCACCTTTTTTGCTTGTTCCTTACTTTCCTTGATGGGAGAAAGACTGATATGCCATGGGGTTTCAGGCGGTGTCAAAGACATAGGACGGGTATATTCACCTGGTTCCATAACTAGGCTTAGGATTCCCCGATCCTCATAAGCGCTGTGCCAGCCTGCTAATTCGCCAATTTCGCGTTTGGTTGTATATTTTGGCATTGCCACCCAAAAATGATCAGAACGTGTGGATTGTAAAATTATGCGATAGGCATCCAAATAAGCCAGGACAGCTTCGAGTAAATATTTACTCACACGTAGATGAGATGCTTCGGCTACTTTACTCAGCGCTTGGTTGAAGAAGATGGTTGGCGTGGTTAGGGAACCATCCAAAAAGACAACCTCATGAGGAGCATCTTTTGCCAGCTGCATTTCATTGCCCACCATGATACTCTGTAATATTGAACCAGTGTCGGCATGATGGATTTCTGTATTGACATAAACTAAATGACGCGGTTCAGGCCAATAACGTGCTTCGGATGGTGGTGTCAAACCCTCGACGGCTACCGCTCCGACTGCCACCAGGTCTAATGCGAGTAAACGTTCAATCGCCATACTTCCGTCTACACCACATGTTGTAGGGGTATTGACAAAAGGGAGGGCGGCTTGCTTTTGGATTAAATCTTTCCTGAATAGTTCACTCCGCCAAGTTTCTTTCTTGGCTCTTAAATCACCAAAAGCAGAAAGCAATCGCTGGCTGACATCTTTGGTTTGTGTCAAAACTTCATCCACCAGCGCGGCAGGCAACTCGGCAAAGGGAGTGTTATTTACTTCAGGCATGTTCAGTTTCAATAAGGGGCGTGATGTCTATAGGAGTTTTTTGTTTACTCTAACGATGCCAACCAACTCGTTTGGTAGACAACATAATTGTCATTTGAAGATTCGAGTGACTGAATGAGAAGAATCATTGTTGCTCCATTTCGCTTCTAGAACTCAAAACCTTCATTAACATTGAGCGAACCTCGTTGCTTAATCCATAAAGATATATTTTCTTGGGCTCTTGGCTATTTCGATATGACATTCCACTCTTTGCATAGCCTTTCGTTATACCTATTTCCTGCCAGTTTGCCGCTTTGTAACTTGTTCCCAAATATCTCGACGGTTGGACAAAAGTCTCTGCGACTAATGGGGTAATTGAATAATACCAAGCCCAATCGGAAACTACCTTAACTGTTGACAGAGAAAGGATTTTTGAAGCAAGATTTTTCACTTTTACTGTCGGCAAAATCAAAAATCGGCTGTTATTGATCACTTTATTCAAGATGTCTTCGCGGGTAAAACCCAATTTCTGGAGTATCTGATTTCTTGGGCTAAGATTCCAAGCAGGTGACGAATAGGCAATAGCACCCAGAATGACATTTTCAGAAACGATTAGATATTTGAGAGTACGTCCAACTATAACCTTGTGGCCCAAGTAGTGGTATTGCTCAACCAGGTAATTCCAGATTTGTTCTTCCTTGTTGCCCTTTGCCAAAACAAAATCAATCGAGACTGGAATTTCAGTTACTTCGCTTGGAATAATATATTTTCCAAGTTTAGGTTCTTGGGCATTGTTTTCTTTCTTAGTTTTTCTCTTTACTTTTGGTTCAGGCAACTTAATTACCCCCATTTTTTCCAACTGCACCAAAGCATCGCGACAAGCTCTGTCTTTTAGCCAGCCATTTGGTTGTTTCCAGTCTAGCCTTTTACAAACTTCTTTTGAGATTCGAGTTCTTCCAAACTTATAGTATTTCTTTACACATGATTTAACCACACCTATTGAAGATGCTGTGAATTTTCTCCCACGCAGCGTAAATGATGTAGTAATCTCTGGTTTCATAATCTCACTGTAGAAATTATACCTGCATAATTTGCCAACTCCAAACGTGAGAGGGAAGAGGGGAGGGAGGGGGAAGGACCTATCCCCCCCGCCCTTCCCCAAGGGGAAGTGGGCTGGTCAGTTGATGGCTGTGATGGTTTTCTGAGAGAGAGTTTTGGTAGAACATGGTTTTAGTTTCTCCCCCCTTGGGGTAGACGGGAGATGGGTTGGGTTTCCCCCTTTGTCCTTCGGACATCTTCCCCAAATGCGACAATGAAAATTTGGGATGATTATTGAGCAGTTGAATCGTCAGATTTGCCCACCGGGTGCTTCGCGAGGGGAGACTCGGCGATGGGCATTGTGTTTTTAACGAAAAAGTGGGCAATAAGATTGTGCTATACTTTGAGCAGACATGCCCGACATCGAACCAATCCACAAGTTTGTTTTCACCGACCACGCGTTGAAAGAAATGGCGCGGCGCGAAATCACTCAGGAAGATGTAAGAGCAGTTTTAGCAAAGCCTGAGCAAATGGAAATGGTTCGAGACGGGCGGGCAGTTTACCAATCAAGAATTGGCATGGGCGAACCGCCGAAAACATACTTGCTGCGCGTCTTTGTAGATATTGAACCTGTCCCGCCATTCGTGGTTACTGTTTATCGAACGAGCAAGATCGAAAAGTACTGGAGATAAGCCATGAAAGTCATTTATGATCGCGAAACTGACACCCTGACGGTTATCTTTGCCGAAACTCCCGTCGCCGAAAGCGATGAGGACAAACCAGGTGTGATTCTGGATTATGACGAGAAAGGCAATCTTGTCTCGCTTGAAATTTTGGATGCTTCACGGAGAGTGAGCGTGCCGAGCAAAATCGAATATCAAGTCTCGCCTGTGGCGGGATAGATGAAAACGAACTCCGAGGAGAACTCGGAGTTTTTGTTTTGCAGCAACTTGTCTTTTAGCCGCGGCTACCCTTCCCTGGGCGCGCGCATTTCGTCCAGCCGCTGGCGCAGTTCGATCTTGCGTTCGTCCGCGGCGTGACGGATTTCCTCAAAAAATTTCTGTCCGCGCTCGCGGAGTTGAGACCGCAGTTCCTCGCCCGGTTCGGGTGCCAGCAGAAGAGCAAGCACCGCCCCAACCAGCCCGCCGACGAGGATTCCAATCAAAAAGCCAAACATTCTTCTCATGATGATTCTCCTTTGTTCCTTCGCTGCAAAGTCTTCCCCAATAGAATGTGATTGAAATTATTATAGATGAAATTCGGGTTTTGTGGAATAATCAGAGCGCCGGGTGTATCTGTTTCGGAACGCCACGGCATCACTCTCAAGGCTGTTCAAGGCGCGGCAATCAGGGGACGACCGCAACCATACAACGGCTCCTACCATCATGATTGGAGGATACCATGTCCACACCTGCTCCTGTTTCCACCGGCGCGCTTCCTGCGGCGCGCAAAAAAATCACCACGCTCACCTTCCGTCAAAAGAAGGAACGCGGCGAGCTCATCACCATGCTCACCGCCTACGACTACCCCACCGCGCTGGCGATGGATAAAGCCGGGGTTGATTCCATCCTCGTAGGCGATTCGCTGGGGATGGTCGTGCTCGGCTACGAAAACACGCTTCCCGTGACGATGGAGGAAATGCTCCATCACTGCCGGGCGGTGTCGCGCGGCGCAAAGACCGCCCTGCTCATCGGCGATATGCCGTTCATGTCCTATCAGGTCTCTGTCGAACAGGCGGTTCGCAATGCAGGCCGCTTCCTGCAAGAGGGCGGCATGGACGCGGTCAAACTCGAGGGCGGACGTGAGCGCGCCGACGCCATCCGCACCATCACCAGCGCAGGCATCCCCGTGATGGGACACATCGGTCTGACCCCGCAATCCATCCATCAACTGGGCGGCTTCCGTGCGCAGGGCAAGACCGCTGCCGCCGCAAAACGTCTCGTGGAAGATGCCCTGCTCCTCGAGGAGGCGGGCTGTTTCGGCATCGTACTCGAGTCAGTCCCCGCGCGGCTGGCGGAACTTATCTCGAAACGGCTGAGCATTCCCACCATCGGCATCGGCGCAGGGAACGGCTGTGACGGTCAGGTGCTGGTCACACACGACCTGCTCGGTTTGTTCGACCGCTTCACGCCGAAGTTCGTCAAAAAATATGCCAACTTCCACGCCGAAATGCAGAGGGCATTTGCCGATTACATCGAAGACGTGGAGACCCGCCGCTTCCCCGCCCCCGAACACACCGTCGAGATGGATGACCGCGAATGGGAAGGGCTATTGAAAGAACTGGGCTGAAGCGAAATCGCATGAACATTCTTATCGTCGGCACCGGCGCGCTTGCCTGTCTCTTCGCCGCGCGGCTGGCGCAGGCAAAACACGCGGTCACCATGCTGGGCACCTGGCAGGAGGGCATCGAAGCGCTCAATCGGGAGGGCGTGCGGCTGGTTGACGCACAAAACCGTGAATGGCGTTTCCCCGTCCGCGCCACAAGCGATCCGCGCGAGTGCGGACGGGTGAAACATGCCATCGTGTTGGTCAAAGCCTGGCAGACGGAACGCGCCGCACGTCAACTGCGGGATTGTCTGGCGGACGACGGCATTGCCCTGACTCTCCAAAACGGACTCGGCAACCGCGAAACGCTCATACGGGACCTGGGAACGGGGCGCGTCGCCCTGGGCAGTACCACCACCGGAGCCACGCTGCTCGGAGCGGGGCTGGTCAAGGCTGGGGGGGAAGGAGTCGTTTCGTTGGAACAGAACCCGGCTCTCGGTCCGCTTGTGGAGGCGTTGCAATCAGCCGGCTTCGGCGTGCAGACGGTGGAGAATCCCGAATCGCTGATTTGGGGCAAACTGGTCATCAACGCGGCGATCAATCCGCTGACGGCTCTTCTGCGCGTGAAGAACGGCGAACTGTTGACCAATCCGTTTGCGCGCGAAGTGATGTGGGCGCTGGCGCGTGAAGCCGCCGAAGCTGCCCGCGCTGAAAACATTGTTCTGCCGTTCAATGACCCGCTGGCAAAAGTGGAGGAGGTGGCGCAAAGGACTGCCGCAAACACTTCGTCCATGTTGCAGGATGTGCTGCGCGGCACGCCGACGGAAATTGACGCGATTTGCGGCGCAGTGGTGCGAACGGCGGAAAAACACCGCCTCGGGGCGCCGGTCAATTGGACGTGCTGGCAGTTGGTGAGGGCGCTCCAGCCTGCGCGCCCCCAAGACAAACAAACTCCCCTTCAACCCTCCGCACACATGGTAAGATAAAGCCCAAATACCTTATGGCTTGGAGGCGTTCATGCGCAAATGGCTCATCCTTTGGGCGCTGATGGTCTTGCTCTTCCCTCTTCCTGCACAAGCGCAGGAAAGCGGAGTTGTAAAACTGGATACTTTGAGCGTCATGCTCTGGGCGGAATATGACCAGCCGAGTATGCTGGTGATTTATAACTTCACGGTTACGGAAGATACAGCCGTGCCTGGAAGCGTGAATCTGCGCTTCCCTGCCGATGCAAATATTACGGCAGTGGCATACGAAAGCGGGGGCGAGTTACTGCTGGCGCAATATCAGCCGCTCCCCAGTGAAGACGAGCAATGGCAGGCAATTCAGATTTTCGTCACCGAGCGCACCACCTATCACATCGAGTATTACCAGCCTCTCAAGCGCAGCGGCGAGGCGAGGTCGTTTACCTATCAGTGGACGGGCGATTATGCCGTCAATGAGTTCAATATCGAGGTTCAGGTGCCGGGCGACAGCAAAGGCGCGAAGACGGAGCCGGTCATTCCGCTGATGCAAAGCGGGGCATCCCTCACCGGCGGGGCGCGGCTAAATGCCCTCGATCAGGGAGAGACGTATCAACTGCAACTGGAATACTCCCGCTCAAGCGAAGCACTTGTGGCGACGCCCGTTTCAGCACAAGTCGAGCCGCTCAACCCGGTGGATGAAAACACGGACGGACGTGCAACACTGGAGAAGTTACCGTTGGTACTCGGCGGGTTTGGTATTGCGCTCATCGTGGCGGCGCTGGTCTATTTCTTCCGAGGTCAATCCGCTTCGGCGCGTTCTGCCAAGCCGCGCAAACGTTCGCACAGGCAAGAGGAGGCAAGTGTGCCAAGTTACTGCCCCGAATGCGGCACGCGCTCACAGCCGGGTGACCGCTTCTGCCGCGTGTGCGGGAGCAAGTTGAGATGAAATGGATTCCGCTCCCCCTTGCGTAAAAGAAGACACTCTTCAGCGTCGGACCTTGCGCTGTAACACCAACGAACATTCAAAAAAGATGACGGGCGCACCAGCACCCGTCATCTTTTTTCTTCCCCCATGTTGAGGGGTTGTTTTTACGGACGCTTGTAAGCCGAGACATCACCGCCGAGATCGGCAATCGAGTCGATCAGAATCTGGGCGATGAATTTACCGTTGTGCACGAAGGCACCCGGATCCTTCTGATAGTACTGGTAGTTGAAGGCGGCTTTGAGCAAGCGAGGTGTCCAAGCGGCAAAGCCCTTGCCATCCGCGCCGAAGAAGTACGGGTAGGCAGCAGCGTTGTAGGTGATGGGCGTGCCTTTGCTGTCGGCGTACGCCTGAATTTGGGCATACAACGCTTCAGCCAGGGCGTCCAGTTCAGCCTTCACGCCTTCGGTGACGTCGCCGTCGCCGTCATAGTCGTGATCGCCGATGCGGTAGGTCTCGACCTCGGTGCTGTTGCCGTGACAACCGGCGCAAGCCTCGACCTTGGGCTCGAGCGCGTGGACGTTGTGGCAGTCCTGGCACTTGTTCAGAGGATGAGCAGTGAAAGCGCCCACGTATTCCTTGCCGTCGTACATGTAGGCGCCCTGTACTTCAGAGCCAAACAAGGTGGCGCCGGCGGCGAAGTAGTGGATGTTGCTGAAGCCCAGGCGTTTGCCCTCAGCGGGACCAGAGTCATCATTGGCGGCGCCGGAGGCGCGAATGGCGCCATCCACCGTGACCTTGGAGGAGCGACCCTGGTGGCACAGCAGACACAGGTTGCCGTCATCGGCTACGAATTTGCCTTCCGCATCCTTGCCGCCAAAGCTCACTTCGGCACCGGAGGGGAATTTCACCGACGCAACCGCATAGCGTTCGGGCCAGGCTTCCTCGTTGTGACAGGTGGTGCACATGAAGCCGTTGGAAGGTTCGCCTGCGATGTTGAGACCGTTCTTCACGAAGAACGGAACGCCCTCAGCCGTGTGGCACTTGGTGCAGCCGGCGGGAACTTCACCTTCGGCATCCCAGTGGCGGAAGGGCTCGGTGTTGCCGGCAAAGTGACCGGGATCGTTGCGCGTCAGAGCACTGACATCACCACCGAGGTCTTCGATGGAGTCAATCAGCAGTTGGATGACGTACTTGCCGCCGTGGGCGAACTTGCCCGGGTCTTTCTGAGCGAGTTGATAGTTATAGGCGGCTTTGAGCAGGCGCGGGGTCCAGTTGGGATACGCCTTGTCGTCTGCGCCGAACCAGTAGGGGTAGGCAGCCGGGTTATATTTGATTTCGGCGCCGGCGGTGTTGACGGCATACTTTTGAATTTCAGCCAGCAGCAGGTCCTGCAAGCCCTGGAGTTCGTAGTAGATGCCTTCTTCCGTGTCGCCATCGCCGTCGTAATCCGAGGCGGAGGAGACCATGCGGATGTTCTTCAGGTCATCCACGCTGGCAACACCCTCGTGGCAGAAAGCGCACTGGTCAATTTTGACCTGCAGGGTATGCGGGTCGTGACAGCCGGTGCAGGAATCGTAGCCTTCCACGTGGCGGAATTTGCCGTCGTAGGTCTTGCCGTCGTATTGATAGCCGCCCTGAACGACGCCGCCATAGAGCGTGGCGGCAGCCGGGTAGTAATGCACGTTGCGGAAGCCGAAGGGGCGGTCATTGACGGGGGCGGGCACGGCATCGGGGGCGTCCACGGCGTTATAGTCCGCGATTGCCTTATCCACGCTCACCTTGGATTCGCGTCCCTGGTGGCATTCCATACAGCGGCTGTCGTCGCCGGCAGAAATGGTCACGCCGGAGGGGAAGGTCACTTCGGTCTTGGTCAGGGTGACGGGGTTATGGCACGCCACGCACTGAATGCCAAAGACCTCTTTGGCAGGCACAGCCAGGTCAACCTTTCCCGCTTCGGAACCGTCTGCGCCCAGGAAATCCTGATAGCCTTGGGTGCTGTGGCACTTGGCACAGGCAGTGGGTACTTCGGCCGGATCTTCTTCATCCCAATGGCGGAACGCTTCGGTATCGCTGGCATTATGTGCAGAACCCTCCCACGCGGCGAGGTAGGGTACTTCCACCTCAGGCTGGGCAACGACCTCTTCCGTCGGGGCAGGAGCGGGAGGTTCCGTGGGAGGAACTGGGGCTTCGGTGGGTTCAGCGCCGCAAGCGGTAATGAGGACAGCCGCCAAAAGCAGAGAACCAAGAAGCATTAAAGTCTTTTTCATCGAATTGCATTTCTCCTTTCAGTGGGTTTGGTGAAGTGGGATGGTATTGAATCGAATTAGTTTGCACCTCCTTATGAGAATGACGATTAGTTGTTTTAATCTAAAACTCATTTTAATATAAGATGTTTTTACATATAAGAATAGATGTCATTTGGCAAATAGATGAAAGTAATAGATTTCATAAGTTAAGTAAAATTACAAAAACCATATAAAACATACAATTTCTATGTAAAAGAAGATATAGGAAGATGTGTCGCGGCGATCTCAACCAACATTCATGAACTGAGAGAGTGTCTGAAAATTTGTGCCGTTATTCGACATGCGTAGGTTATATCTATGTTAAGCGGGCGGTACCAGGGGAGAACACCGCTTGCGCGCAAATCATTGGCTTTCAGACGCTTTCTGAAGCGGGGATTCATCCTTTACGAGCCTGTCTTCAATCCCCAAAAACGAGAAAACAAAAAACGCTGTCGTATTTACTGACAGCGATGGGGATTATGACTATGTTGGAACAAAGAAGCGAAGCGGCTTTGTTACCGTTCAATCATAGAACAAAAAAAGCAATCGTCCCGAAGGCTTGGGTGCGTGATTGCCTTCGGGACTGGAGGGATCAAGCCCGCGCCGCCGCCAGCTGCGCTTGTGTATATGCCAGGCGCTCGAGAATGTAACGCACAATCTGACGCATGAGGGCGTAGCCCAAGCCGCAATCTTTTTCGCACAGGGCGCGCAGGGCGTTCGCTTCAATTTTGATGGCAGTACAGGCGGTATCGGCGCGAACAAGAGCAATGGATTTGTAGGGTTCGCTCAAAGCAGAAACACCAAACGGCTCACCGGGGTTGACTTCTCCCACCAAAAATTCCTTGCGCAATTTGGGGTCATGCTTATCCTGCGAGACGGCAAAGAGGTCAACGTGACCGCTGGTGAGCAGGTAAAGCCCATCCACAGGGGCATCGGCTTCGAGGATGTTCGCGCCAGCGTCGTAGAACTCCTCATTGGCAATCATGGCAAGTTCGCGGAGTTGCGCTTCATCCAAACAGCAAAAGAAGGTATGTTTTTTCAGAAGTTCAGGGGAAATCATGGCGTCTCCATTTCAAAGCGGGAAGGCTTGTATTCAGCAGTGAGTTGAGCAAGCAAGTCTAGGGCACGTTGCGCCGCGGCAGGGACTGCGCTGGCGATGGCTGGGCTGAGCTCTTCGCCGAAGTCATACACGCGCCGCGCTTCGATGGCGATGATGTGGACATGCTCGTCCGATGGAAGCGGCATGCCCATGCGGCGTCCCAATTGGAGGGCGTGTTTGAGCGAAACGTCGTGCGCGGAGGCGCTGTGACCGTGCGTGAGGTCGTCCAAGTCGGCGAGGGTGAAGTGGACGATTGCGCCCTGAGGATGTTGCCCGGTATTGAGTGAGTCAATGAGGATGACGCGGTCGAAGCCGGTCAGGCGTTCCATCAGGCTGAGTCCTGCAAGGGAGTAACGCTCTATCGTAACAGAATCAGGCGTCGGCGGGGAAAGAAGCGGGAGCGGTGCGTCGCCGAGGGGAATCCCGCTGCGCCGGCTGACTTCCTCCGCCACGCGCCAGCCGACTCCGTCATCCCCCAGAATGGGATTGCCAAGACCGACGATTGTTAGTCTCATAGTCTTATGGTCTTATAGTCTCATAGTCTTATAGTCTTATAGTCCCGTAACCAAATAGCCTCATAATCTGATGGCTAATCTGACTATGAGACTGTCAGTCTGATGACTATTCGACTAATCTCGTTTCAAGACCTCCATGATTTCGCCGCTGGCGTTGTGGATGGTGACTTCGAGCGGCATCTGCCCGGGCAGGGAGTGGGTGGCGCAGCCGAAGCATGGGTCGTAGGCGCGGAACGCCATCTCGATCATGTTGAGCAGTCCTTCGTTGACCTTGCCGCCTTTGATGAGGGCGCGCGCGGCTTTGTTGGTGGACATTTGAATCGGCGCGTAGTTGTTGGTGGTGCCGACGATGAGGTTGACTTTGGTGAGCAGTCCTTTTTCGTCCGTCCAGTAGTGATGCGTGAGGGTGCCGCGCGGCGCTTCGACGATGCCCACGCCCTCGGTGGGGATTTCGGTGGGTTTGTTGTGGACGTGCGGCGAGGTGATTTCGGGATCGGTGGCGAGTTCCACCCAGTGTTCGGCGGCGTAGAGCAATTCGATAAGCCGCGCCCAGTGAATGGCGAGACGGTGATGCACGGGCTTGCCGCCCAGCGTGGCGTACATCTTTTCGTAGTGTTCTTGCGCGCGCGGAGTCGCCATGCCGTCGGCGGCGTTGAGGCGCGAGAGCGGGGTGGCAAAATATACGCCGCTGTCCTTGCCGTCCACAAAGCCCTTCCAGCCCACCTTTTTGAGATAAGGGAACTTGAGGTAGGTCCACGGCTCGACATGCTCGGCAATGTGGTTCATGTAATCCTTCGGCTCATACTTGACGAACTCTTTGCCGTCGGGGTCCACCACGCGCACTTTGCCGTCGTAGAAGTTGACTTTGTTGTTTTCGTCCACCAGACCCATGGAGTAGGTGCGGTGGTAGTACACGTCGCCGAGGATGAGGTCAAGGTAGGTTTTGTTGGAGAGAACGATGTCGTTGAAGGCTTGCAGGCTGAAGAGGGCAAAGTCAATCGCCCAGCGCCCCATCGCTTCGATTTCCTTGCGCTCCTCCTCGCTCAGGATTTTTGTCACGCCGCCGGGGATGGCGGTGGCGGGATGGACTTTTCGTCCGCCGATCATCTCGACGACCTTGTGCCCGTACTTGCGCATCTGGATGACCTTGCCGCCGATCTCCAGCCCCACCTTGTGGACAACGCCGAGAATGTTTCTCTCCGCCACCGGCGCATCGGGACCGACAATGAAGTCGGGTCCGCCGAGGGCGTAGAAGTGGGTGGTATGGTCGGTGCAGTAGAACGCCATGTAGAGCAGTTCGCGCAGGAGTTTGGCGGTGCGCGGCGGATCCACGTGATAGACCGCGTCTGCGGCTTTTGCCGCCGCCATGTGATGTGCCTCCGGGCAGACGCCGCAGATGCGGTTGGTCAGCAGGGGCATTTCCTCCACCGGGCGTCCGACGCAGAAGCGTTCGAAGCCGCGCAGTTCGGGAATCTGGAAGTAGGAGTTGGCGACATCTCCGTTTTCATCGAGGAAGATGTCAATCTTGCCGTGACCTTCCAGGCGGGTGATGGGATCAATGGTGATGCGTTCCATGCCTGCCTCCTAATGACCGTTGTGTTTGAACGCCGGCGCGCCCGCCTTGAAGAGCGAATCTGCCAGGTTGAAGCGGTAGAACTGACCCGCCGGGTCGGGGATGCCGTCGAGGATGCGTTCGATTTCTTCCGGCTCAGTGGCGTCTATGACCGAGGCAAAGGCGGTCATCAGCCGCGCTCCGTAGTCAATCACGCCTTCGGCGGGACCGTAACAGCCGATGCACTGCGCCCCGGCGCGCGGACAGCGCGCATCGCATCCGCTTCGTGTGGCGGGACCGTTGCACGGAATCCCCTGCTCGAGCAGACACAACGCCGGATCCGCCGGCGCCACCTCCTGAATGCGGCGGAACGCCTTGATGGTCTTCACATTGCGCGCGCGCGGACATTCATCGCAGACCGTCGAACCGCCCGCACCGATGACCGAACCTTTGGGCGGCAGTTGCGCTTTGCCCTCCAGCACTTGAAATACCAGGTCGAGCACTGCCGCGATCTGGTGGCTCTCCGGCGGACAACCAGGCATGTAATAGTCCACGTCCACCACCTGCGAGAGCGTATAGACGCGGTCCTTCAGGGCGGGGATGGTGATTTCGCCCTCGGGTACTTGGGTCACCGGCTGCGGGTGAATGCCCTGCGGGTTGTCGGTGGAGATGGTGTGATAGACAGTCTCGAAAATCTCTCCCAGCGGGGCTAAATTTGCCAAGCCGGGGATACAGCCTTCGGTGGCGCAGGAACCGAACGCGACGAGCAGTTTCGATTTGCGGCGCAGGAGATGCGCCATGTGTTCGTTCTCTTCGTTGCGGATGGAACCGTTCCAGAGCGTGAGCAGGATGTCGCCGTCGGGCAGCGCTTCCACATCCTTGACTTTGGCATCCACCGCCACGGGCCAAAACGCGACCTCAAAACGCGCGTCCACCTCGAGGATTTTTTCGCCGATGTTCAGCACGGCGATTTCACAGCCGCCGCATGAACCGGACCAATACATGGCAAATTTCGGCTTTTCGCTCATGCCGCCACCTCCAATGCAGGCTCTTCGACCTTGTGACCGTTGCCTGCCAGTTTCCTGTTCCATCCTAGCGGACCGAGTGCACGGATCTCCTCCACGAAGGTGTTGATTTCCTGGGCAAGTTTCATGCCTTCGGCGGCGCTCGCCCACACGAGTTTGACGCGCTCCGGCTCGATGCCCATACCTTTCAGCACGCGCCGCAGCAGCAGGTAACGCCGCAGGGCTTTGTAGTTTTGTTCGATGTAGTGACATTCGCCGGGATGACAACCGGTAATCAGCACGCCGTCGGCGCCGCTGGCGAGTGCCTTCATGACGAAGGTCGGGTCGAGCCGCCCCGAACACATCAAACGGATGAGGCGCACGTTGGGGGCATACTTCATGCGGGCAGTGCCAGCCAGGTCTGCAGCGCGGTAGGAGCACCAGTTGCAGGTGAAGCCGATGATGACGGGTTCGAATGTTTCGCTCATATCTGCCTCCTCACACCGCCAAATTGACGTCCATCAGCAGACCGTCAATCTGCGCCAGGATTTGTTCGTTGCTGAAGCCGGTGCCGCTGATGGCGCCCGCCGGGCAAGCCGCCACACAGGTGCCGCATCCTTGGCAAAGCGCCGGGTTGATCTCGCTCACCATGCGGTCTTCGTGGAAGAGGATGGCGTTGAACGGACACAGCCCGTTGCAGATGCGGCAGCCGGAACACTGCGCCTCGTTGATGCTGGCTTTGATCGGCTCCAGCACCACTTCCTTTTGCATGATTTTGTTCAGGACGCGCGCCGCCGCAGCAGCGCCCTGCGCCACAGACGCGGGAATATCTTTTGGACCGGTGGCGCAGCCGGCAATCATCACGCCCTCGGTCATGGTCGAAACCGGGTCGAGTTTGGGGTGTTTTTCGATGAACCAGCCATCGGAGGAACAGCCGACGCCGAACAGGTGGCTGGTCTCTTTGGCATCGTGACGCGGCTCCATGCCGATGGAGAGGATGACCATATCCACCGGGATGCGGCGCTGTTTGCCCGCCAGCGTATCCTCCACCTGGATGATGAGTTTGCCCTCTTCGCGTTCGTTGCGGGCGGCGTTGGTCACCTGGGCAACCTTGCCGCGTACAAAGAGGGTCCCTTCTTCCAGTACGCGCTGGTAGAATTCATCGTAGGCTTTCATGGGCGTGCGCATGTCAATGTAGAACTCGTACACTGTCGCGCCGGTCCGCTCTCTCACCAGATGGGCAAACTTGAGGCTCTGCATACAGCAGATGCTGGAGCAGTAGTTGTTGTAGTTCTTATCGCGCGAGCCGACACAGTGGATGATGCCCACTGTCTTGGGCTGGGTCTTGCCGTCGCGCAGGACGATGTTGCCGCCGGTGGGACCGGCTGCGTTGCTCATCCGTTCGAACTCGATGCTGGTGAAAACGTTCGCCAGCCTCCCATAGCCGTAGTTGCTAACGCGGCGTGCGTCGAACAGGTCGTAGCCGGTGGCGAGGATGATGTTGCCCACCTGGATGGTGACGTACTCTTCTTTTTGGGTGAAATCAATGGCGTTGGTGGGACAGAACTTCTCGCAGGCTTTGCAGGTGCCTTTTTGGAAGTAGGTGCAGTTCGGCGCGTCAATGACCGGGTATTTCGGCACGGCTTGCGCGAACGGCGTATAAACCACTTTGCGGTAGCCCAGCCCCGCCTCGTACACGTCATCCACCACCTTCTTGGGGCATTTCTCCACGCAGATGCCGCAGCCGGTGCACAAGTCGGTGTTGACATAGCGCGGCTTCTTCTTGATTGTCACCGTGAAGTTGCCCACATAGCCGGCGACGTGCGTCACCTCGCTCCACGTCAGCAGTTCGATGTTGGGATGGTTGCCCGCCTCGAACATGCGCGGGGTGAGGATGCACGCGGCGCAGTCGAGGGTGGGGAAAGTCTTGTCAAATTGCGCCATGTGCCCGCCGATGGACGGTTCGCGCTCAACCAGATAGACCTTGAACCCGGCGTTGGCAATTTCGAGCGCCGCCTGGATGCCGGCAATGCCGCCGCCCACCACGAGGGTGTCGGGATGAATCGGCACGCGGATCTCCTCCAGCGGTTCGTTCTGTATGACCCTTCGGACTGCTCCAGCCACCACAGCCTTTGCCTTCTCTGTGGCAACCGCCTTGTCAGTATGCACCCACGAGACCTGCTCGCGGATGGACGCCAGTTCGGTCAGATAAGGATTCAGCCCGGAGCGTTTGCTTGCCCCGCGGAAAGTCATCTCGTGCAGGTGCGGCGAACAAGCCGCCACCACCACACGCTCCAAGCCCAGTTCCTTGATGTCCTTCTCGATCAGTTCCTGCCCGAGGCTGGAGCACATGAATTTGTAATCGCGCGCGATGACCACCCCCTCGGCGCCGAGGGTCTTTTCCGCCCACTCGCGCACTTGTTCCACATCCACCGTGTGGGAAATATTGGTGCCGCAATGGCAGATATAGACCCCAACTTTGGGTTTGCTGCTCTTGGATTCAGCGCTCATTGCTCTGCCTCCTCTGCGTTGCGGGGCTTGCCTTTGACGTTCTTTAACAGCCGCGGCGGCATGGGCAAGCCTTCTTCTTTCTTGCGGCGCGGCGCGCCTTCCTCCACCGCTTCCGGCACCTCCACGCCGATGCGCGCCAGCGCCTCTTTGGTGCTGGTAATTTCGGTGCCAAACCCCAGTTTTTCGGGCGGGAACCCCAGTGCCAGTCCGATGAGTTGGGTAAAGAACACAATCGGCATGTGGTAATGGGTGCCGAAATGACGGTTGGTTTCCGCCTGGTAGGCATCAATGTTCATCTGGCACATCGGGCAGACGGTCACCATGATGTCCGCCTTGTATTTTTCGGCGGAGGAAATCAGGCGGCGGATGAGTTCGTAGGCGGTTTCGGGACCGATCTGGGTCATGTGACCGCCGCAGCAGGCGGTGGCGCGCGGAAAGTCAACCACCTCCGCGCCGATGGCTTTGAGCACCTCCTCCAGTTCGATGGGGTGTTCGGGGTCGGACCAGCGGTGGTAATAGTCGGGTCGCGGGACCATGCACCCGAGGTACGGAGCGACGCGCAGTCCCTTGAGCGGTTTGACCACCTTCGACTTGAGCACATCCAACCCGATGTCATTGATGATGACATCCAGAATGTGGCGAATATCGAGCGTGCCGGGGACGTAATGCAAGCCGCCCGCCTCCAACGCCTGGTTGACCTTTTCGCCCAGCGCCGGACGCTCCGCCATGTAGTAATCGGCTTTTGCAAGGTTGAGGTAACAGGCGGAGCAGGGCGCGACGACGGTCTTGGTGCCGTTGTTCATTTTCGCGGCAAGCGCCAGGTTGCGGGCGATGAGCGAATAGGCGGGGATGAGGTTGATGCCCACATATTCGGTGGCGCCGCAGCAGTTCCAATCCTCGATTTCCTTCAGGTTGATGCCGAGCGGTTCGGCGATTTCCATCAGGGAGTCGTAATAGGCTTTGGCGCTGCTTTCCATGGAACAACCGGGGTAGAAGAGATAGTCGTTCATGAGGTCAGCTCCAGTTCCTTGGCTTTGTCCAAAATCGCCTTGAGCTGCGGCATACCCTTGATGCGTTTGGGCGTGAGGCTCATGCGTCCCTTGGTGAGCATGCCCAAACCCAGCGTGCTCATCCCCACTAGGCGCAAAGGAGCATGCTTGAGGTAATGCCGCGTTGCCAGACCGAACTCGAAACTGCGCCCGTATTTTTCCACCATGTCCACAAAGGTTTCGGAGAATTCCGGGGCAGTGGCGTCACGGTATTTCTTTGCGCGGATTGCCATGGACTTGAGCGTGTACATCACGTCGGTGATGTGAACATTTTGCGGGCAGCGCACTACGCAGTGATAGCAGGAGACGCAAATCCATGGGGTGTTGCTCTGGAGAACGGCGTCGCGCATCCCCGCCCGCAGCATGGCGAACAACATGCGCGGGGTGTGATCCATCTCTTCGGCGGGCGGGCAGGACCCGCCGCACGAGCCGCACTGGATGCACATCTCCAAATGCGAAACCCCCGCCGTCTTCATGCTGACCTCTTCCAGCAGGGAAAGGTCTTCCTCCTGTATGAGCGCGGTTCTGAAGGATTGTGTGTCTGCTTGGGGCATAAGCACCTCCATGCTTTGCAGTTCGGTCTGTCATCCGCTTCGACATGACAGTTTGCCCAACGACAATGGTCGTACAATTGATACAATAAAACGCCCCCTTCTTCATTTTTTCCTTTCCCTACTCAATTGCTAGTGAAATATGTCACAATTTAAATTGTCAATTATCATGAGGCAGGGGAAGGCTTGGGAAGAGGGACAAGGTTCGAGGTCCAAAAAAGGAACCGAACGTCTCCGCATGAGGTGGAGGCGTTCGGTCGTCTCTGTTTTGACGCTTCATCTACTTCGGAAGCAGCCTCATTTATGGTTCTTTCCGAACGGTTCGGCAGATTGGCGCACAAAGGCATGGATGGTGAGCATGACAATCAAGCCGATGAGCATGCCCAACGCCTCGGGAAGACGCTCGGCAGTTTCGGCAACCAGCCCGCGTCCGCCAACGGTAATGCTCTGCCCAAATTCCGCCACAGCCTGCATCATCTGGCTGAAGTGGAGGTCCACATACGCCACGCCCGCCAGGGCAATGACCGTGAACGGCAGGGCAAGGGCAAACACCCAGAACACTCCTGCAAACGGTACCTTACGCATGGCAACCTCCTTTCTTCTTGGTCGCATCCAGCGCATTAGAGAACGCATGTCACGCTCCGCTTGCCTGGTAAATCTTTTCCATTCAATTACAGCATAGATGAAGGAGATGCCAATTTCAATAGGGCATATAAGCCATTTTTATTGTAGTAAATTACCCCTACTTATAGGTAGAACAAATCTATAAACTTGTGCTGCCGGCTACGGCTTGATCAGCCCCTTGCGAATGGCATATTTGACCAGTTCACTGCGGCTGTGCAGCCCCAGTTTACTCATTAGGTTCTCGCGGTGACGCGCCACCGTATGAACACTGATGCCCAGGATTTCGGCGATTTCATCGTTGTTCTTCCCCTCCGCTAACAAAGACAGGACTTCGCTCTCGCGGGGGGTCAAGCCGTTGATGGTTTCTTTTGTTTCTTCCTCCCCGCTGCGCGAGAGAAAATCGGTCACGAGCAGTTTTGCCAGCGAGGGATAGATGTACACCTCGCCACGGTGGGCGGCGCGAATGGCGGTAATCAGGTCATCGGGCGCGGCGCGTTTGGGGACATAACCCGAAGCGCCCGCCTGAAGCATTTCAAAGAAATACTGCTGGTCTTCGTGAATGGTCAGCGCCACCACCGCTGTTTCGGGGTGAGCCGCTTTGATGCGCCGCGCCACTTCGATGCCGGAAAGGTCCGGCAGGGCGATGTCCATGATAACCACGTTCGGTTCGAGTGTTTCGACCAGTTCCAGCGCCTGCCTGCCCGTATTTGCCTCTCCCACAATGTCCATATCGGCTTCGTTTTCGAGGAGCATCCGCAAGCCGCTCCGCACCACTTCATGATCATCCACCAGCAGCAGACGTATCTCTGTCATTTGTCTTCTCCTTCAAGGGCATCACCACTTCCACAATGGTGCCTACGCCGGGCAGGGACGAAACATGGCATTCCCCACCGATGAGCGCGGCTCGTTCGATCATGCCCAGCAGACCCCAGCACGGGCGTCCGCTTTGATTCAACGTCGCGTTCACATCGAAACCGCAGCCCGAATCCTCCACCCGGATTCGTATCTCATTCTCATCGAACACCACAAGCACTTCCGCCTTGTCGGTTTGAGCATGACGGATGACATTCGTAAGACTCTCCTGGACGATGCGGAACAACACCGTGCGGACATCCACCGGCAGAGCCGCCTCTTCCCCTCGACTGGAGACTGTCACTGCCAACCCAAACCTTTCCTTCACCTCATCCGCGTACCAGCGCAGGGTGGGCAGGAGACCCAAATCGTTCAACTGCGGCGGATGCAAACCGCTGACCAAGTTCTGCAAACTCAAAAGCCCCTCGCGCACAACGCCCTGCAACTGGCGCGCCTGAGCGCTGACCTTTTCCGGCTTCGAGACGTTGCCTGCAATGGCGCTCAGCCCCATGCCCAGTGCGGTGAGGGTCTGACCGAGTTCGTCGTGCAGTTCCTGCGCAATGCGCTGACGTTCCGACTCCTGCGCGCGGACGGTGCGGTGGAGCAACTCGTCGCGCAATTCGTCGAGATGACGATGCTCCCTCTGCTGCGCCTGCCGCAGGCTTTCGATGCGCCGCCGTGTTTCCTCCTCGAACGCTCGCAGGGAACTGATGATGCCGATGGCGGCAACGCACGCCATCACAGAACGGAACAACTGAACGGGAAAACCAAACCACTCGCGGAAGACATTGGCGTTCAGAAACGAAGAAGGAAAGACATTGCTCGGTGAAGCAAACAACTGTCCAATGCCGCCGTAGAGACCGAAGGCAACTGCCGCCGCCAGCACGTCTCTGCCATAGCCGCGCATCCCCGCCTGGAGGAATTTTTGTCTCTGTAAAATGAGCCCCCACGCAGTGAGCGCCGCGCCGGGGATTGCCAGCGCATAACGGGTGTATACATCCAGCGCCGTCAGCCGTGCGGCGGGAGGTTCGGTTAGATACAGCCAAATCAGCCCAATGACCCAGATGCCTGCAATGACGCTAATCAACTGCCTTACAAGTCGTGTACGTTCCGAACCTGCAATAAGCCGTGCGCCAAAGGAAAAAAGAAAGAGAAAAGATACGGCAAGAAGCACAATGCGCCCCCCGCCGATATATGGATATGCCCATGCGCTTTGAATATCGGGGTGGATGAGCAGAAACATCTCGATCCATTCATGCCCCCCATGAATCAACCCGAAGCCTGCCAGCGAGCGCAGGGCGCGCGCAAAGTCCAATTCAGACGAACGGTCTACTTCCAATAATACAGCCAGCCCCATGCTAAAAAAGGACAGACCGTAAAAGAAGTAGACCGTTATGATGTCCACAGGCAACCTGTAATTTCAGTATACCCACTACGCAGATTACCCGCTAAGTTATTTTGTTCGTCAAAATGCCTGTTATTTTTCCAGTCCGCCGGCGTTGATCCACTCCTTGATGAGGGTGAGTTCGTCGGGCGTCAATTGGGCATAAGGGTGCTTGCCGCTCTCGAACTTGGTGACAATCAGGCTGTTGGCGTCGTCACCGGCGGTGAAAAACGGTCCATTCTGTCCACCCTTGACGGCATCGGCATAGGTGGAGAGGTTCAACCCGCCCGATGCGCCCGCGCCGTGACAGGTGAGACATTTGGCGGCGAAAAGCGCGCCGATTTGTCCATCCCAAGTGGGACCTGCGGCAGCCGCCTCGGGAGTGGCAGAAGGCGCCTCGGAAGCAGAATCAGCCCCGGTGGCGGTCGGAAGCGCGGTCTCCGTCGGCGGGAGGGTGGGGGTGGCGGTCGGCGTCGAGGTGGGAGTCGGTGTTGGGGTGGGCGTCTGTCTCAAAAACACAGGAACGGTCTGGGTGACCACCGGCAGAGTTGCTGTGGTCTCATAGCCGACAAAGTAATAAAAGCCAAAGCCAAAGAGCACCAGGATGGCGGCGGCGATGGGGGCATAGATCCGCTGGCGCTTTTTGATGACATCCGCCGGCACCGGCTCATGATATTTGCCCGATTCAATCAATGCCAGTTCAGCGGGATGCTCATGCTCCATCTCTTCACGGGTGAGCGTGCCGGTGAACATGCTCTTGTTGAAGGTCTTGAGGTGGACGTGGTAGAAGTGCCAGATGAGAATCGCCAGCACCGCCAGCAATGCCTCGCCGCCGTGCGCTGCCTTGGCAGCAGGGACTGCCTCGCCCGGCAGAAAACGCAGCGCCGAAATCGGGTTCCACATGATGAAGCCGGTCAGCCCCATCACGATGGTACCCCAAATGAGCGCCAGGTATTCCATCTTCTCGGCGTAGGTATAACGCCCGTAATACGCCTTGTGCTTCCTGCGCCCCAGATAATACTGGATGTCGTGAATGAGATGCTGGAGGTCATCAATCCACGGGATCATGCTGATGGGGTTACGCAAGACCAGCACACGATAGGTCACGTCCAGCACATGCACCACACTGACGATCATCATCACAATCGCCGAGGCGTGATGAATCTGGCGGGCGGTTTCGACGCCGCCGATGAGGTTGAAAAACCAAATGCTGAACGGCGCAAGGGCATACTTCTGCGTCAGACCGGTGAGCGCCAGAAGCGTGAACGAAATCAGGAAGATGATATGCTGAAGCCGCTGAAGCGGGTCGAAGCGGACGTATTTTTGCGGTTCGGATGCGCGAGGCGTATCAGTCATGGGAGGTCTCCTCTTCATCCGCTGACTTCGACTCGTCCGCCGCTTCCGACTCCGCCGGTGCCTGCTCTGCCTCACCAGGCTGCTCCTCCACCGACGGCTCTTCCTGCGCCTCTGCGGGCGCTGCCGCGGCGGCTGGCTCCTCCACCGGCTCATTCGCTTCCAGCGGCGGCGTTTCTTCCACCGCTTCGGGGGCGGGCGTTTCTTCCGCCTTCGTTTCGGTTTCAGCGGGCGCGTCCGCAGGCGCGGCAAGCGGCTTCACAGCCTTTTTCTCCTTGTAACGATTGATCATCGCGCGGCTGAAGTCCATGACGACAAGCAGGAGCATCGGTCCCAGCACGGCGGGGATGAAGAATTTGTAAAACAGATTCACGTAATAAACGAGGGGATACTTCTCCGGCGACGGGATGTAATGCGACATCCACGCTTCGGGAAAATTCGCCGTTGCGCCGGGGTGACAGACCTGACAGCGCGCCAGCAAATTCTCGCGCACTGCCAGCCCCTTGTTCGGATCGTCCGCGCGGGCAATATCGTGCACGCCATGGCAGTCGGTGCAGACCGGTTTGTTCGTTGGCTGGTCGGGGAAAGTCTTATCGAACAACACCACCGTCGTGCCGTGAAAGTCTGCCACGTAGGTATTCAAGACCTGGGTGGAAAGACCGTATTTTCGCATCAAGGCATTATTCGTATGACACTCCGCGCACAAGAATGGAATGCTGTTGCGGAACGACGCCGTGAGGGGGCTGGAAATGTTATGCACGCCGTGACAATCGGTGCAGGTCGGCACATCCAGGTTGCCGTCCTCGGTCAGCGCCTTGCCGTGCACGCTTTCTTTATACTGGTCATAAATCGCGCTGTGGCATTGGGCACACGTCTGCGGGATGTGCAGGCGGGCGTAATCGAGCAGTTCGCCGCTCTGCGGGTCGGTCAGCCGCTGTTGGGTGTGCGGGTTGTGGCAGTCGGTACAGACGGCGGCTTCCAAATTCCCTGCGGCAAGCGACTTCTCGTGCACACTATCGAGCGTCAGATTAAACTGCTCTTCGTGGCAGTTCTTGCAGACTGTGTAATAATCCAATTTGAACTCGCGCAGCGACTCCGCCGTCCGTTCGGGATGAGGAAAACCCTCGATGTCGGAGTGACAGGTCACACAGGTCACATCGTTTGAGCCGTGCGTGCTTTCTGCATACGCCTGCGGGTCAATCGTCAATGGCAGGGGTTCGCCGCTTTTCAACTGGACGCTGAACCCCGGCTGGGAATGACACGCCAGACAGGTATCGTTCTCCGCCTGGGGAGACGGAGCCTGTCCCATCACCGCCTCGCTCTCGGACCTCGAACCTGCCGCGGCTTCCGAAACAATGGTCCCCCCGCCGATGAGGAGAACCGCCACGCTCATCACAATAAGGTAAATGCGTAGTCGTTTCACTTCTTCGCTCCCGATTTGACTTTAAGCGACCCACCTGTCAGGCGTTCATATTCCTTTTCATGGAAGGTGCGCATCTCCTCCTCGCTCAGCCGTCCGGTAAACATGCTCAAGTTCGTCCGCTCGATGTGGACGTGATACACATGCCAGATCAGGATAAAGATGGCAATAACAATCGCTTCGGTACTGTGCGCCAGTTTGGCGGCAGGCACCACCCCGCCCGGCAGGAACTTGGTAAAGAACACCGGGAACCAGATGATGAAGCCGCTGACTCCCATGATGAGCACGCCAAAGAAGACGAACCAATACGTCACCTTCTGCTCGAAGTTGTAGCGCCCAAACTTTGGCTTGTCATTGCGCAAGAACAGCAGATACTGAAGCATGTGACCCGCATCGCGCACGTCCTGCCAGGTGGGCAGGAGGTCGCCGGGCAGGCGGCGTTTCGACATCAGGTAAAGAATGCGCCCAAAGTGATACAACGCCTCCAGCGCCAGCACGATGGCGGCAATGTGATGAATCTGGCGGATCAACTCCACACGCTCAGGCGTCGAGAGCAAATCCTGGCTGATGGAGAATTCCCGGTACTTCTGCGGCAGACCTGTCAGGAGTAAAACCAATCCGCTCAACAACAGAATGGCGTGTTCCCAGCGCTGCGCCGCCGTAAAGCGAGGGAAGGTCCGTTCGTGACGGACGGGTGGCAGAGAGGTGGTGGCATTTCCGCTCATGACAGATTCCTCCTCACGCGGTCAACCGTTGCGCGGACGATTTGCAGGACAACGTAAATGATGCACACCCACAGGACAAACGGAACGAACAACTTATAGAACCTGTCCACATAGAAGAGGAAGGGGGTGCGTTCCAGGCTGATTTCGTTGTGACCGGTCCAGGCATCGGTCCAGTTTGGACCCGCGTCCGGGTGACATTGCTGACAGGTGGCAAGCAGGTTGTTCGGGTTCACGCGCGATTGTGGGTCGTCCGTCGAGCGGATGTCGTGAATGCCGTGGCAGTCGGAGCAAACCGCGCTGTCGTGCCAGATGGTGGGCCACTTCGCCTTGTAAACCGAAACGTCCACCCCGTGCCATGAGCGTTTGTAGATGCTATAGACATCGGCAGATAAACCATACTTGCTCATCAATTCTTCGTTGGCATGACAGCCGGCGCACAATTCCGGCTCCGCCACACGGAACTGGGCGGTGCGTGGGTCTTGAATGTTGTGTACGCCGTGGCAGTCGGTGCAAACCGGCACGTCGGGGTTTTCTTCCGACATCAGCGCCGCGCCGTGCACGCTTTGACGGTAAGTGTCCACAATTTCGGTGTGGCACTGGCGGCAGGTCTCAGAGATGAGTGAGCGCGGCTGATCCGGCGGGCGGACGTCGTGTGCGCCGTGACAGTCGGTGCAGATGGGCGCATTCAGGTTGCCCGCCTCCGCCGCTTTGGCGTGCATACTGTCCTGCGCTTTTTCGTAGTTGACCGAATGGCATTTTTCGCAGGCTTGGTAATAGGCGCGGGATAGTTCACGGGCGCTCTGGTATTTCAACTCGGGATGAGGGTATTCCTTGATGTCGGTATGACAGGCTTCACATTCGATGCCAACCGTACTATGCACCGAGTGGTCGAGATCATCCTGAGAGATGTAAAGGGAAAGCGTCTCGCCGCTGGGAAGCGTAATGCTCAAATTGGGGGCGCCATGACAGGAGAGACAGTATTTTTCGGTCTCCTGCGCCGAAGGTACGGCGCTGGCTGGCGAAGCCGATACAAAACTCAACAGCAGGATGAACATGCCTGCCGCGAGAAACCAGAATGCCTGACGATGGGTGATACGCGTTGCCATGTGTCAGCGCTCCTTCCTTTTTTTCTTTTTCCCGCCGGGTGGGGGCTGGTTCTCGCCATTTTCTTCGTAGCCGCTGGGTGGCTCGGGCGGTTCGGCAACCAGTCCCAGTTTACGGAGCAGGTAGGATATGCCAAACAGAATTGCCAACGGCACCAAACAACGCAGGATGAACAGTAGAGCCACAATGAATGGACTGGCTGACGGTTCGTTCATCGTATTTCCCTCCATGGCGGATTTTTCCAGCCGCCCGCAACACATGGATTGGTCATTGCATCTCCAATATTAAGATTGAGATTAGACAAAAATAAGTATAACTTAATCAAACTCTTTGTCCTATGGATGAATGTAATCAATTTAACCTGAACGGCGGAGGTTGAACTCCGCCGTTTGTCACCTGCTGGGGAAAATCAGTAGTTTAATGTTCCTGTTTCTCGAAAAGCGGCAGGAAGCGCACCGCCAGCGTGATGACAATGAGGGCATAGCCGATTACCAGCACCGCCACCCCCCATTCGATGGGAGCCGGGGTGTAACTGCCGATGGGTAATTCAAACGCTGTGCCGGGAGAATACGAAAGCGGGACAAACAATCCGCCAACGGTCACATTCCAGCGGTGGACGATGATACCGGTCATGGCAGAAAGCGCCCCCACCACCGCCGCGGCGGGATTTTTATTGAAGCGCGGCACAAGGAACAGCACAGCCGGCACGAGAATCCCCAAAATCACCTCCCCCACCCAGAAACTGAAGGTGTAGGGAGTCTGCTGTTGAAGGAGCGCAAACGCTTTGCTCACGCCGGGCGTTCTGCCGTAATAGGTCACTGCCGCCATATCCCAAAACTTGATATATCCATAAGCCAGCAGCCCCACTCCGCTGAAACGGGTGATGATGCGCAGGACATCATGCGGCACGGTGCGTTTGCCGAGTATCCATTCCAGCACGTAAGCCACCCCCACTGTCACTGCGGGACCCGCTGCAATGGCAGATAGCACGAACATGATGGGCATGCTCGGTTTGAACCAAATGGGGCGGGACTTGATGACGCCGTAGGTGGCTCCCAAGGAGGATTGATGGAGCAGGGAAATCACCAGCCCCAGCACTGCCAGGAACGGCGTGAATTTGTGCAGGGAATGTCCAAACGCACGCAGGCGGGTCCAGCCGTCGAAGAAGGGGGCGTCCACAATCACCGGTGCAAATTCTGTCACCAGAATCAGCAGGTAAATGGTGATGCACATGGTCACTTCCCAAAGCACCGAGTGCACATTCCAAAAGACCCAGGGATGCCAAAAGCGGTCCGGACGACCGATGTCCATCAGCAGGGTGACCATGGCGGAGGTGTAACCGGCAAAGCCAATCAACACCGCCAAGCGGATGACCGGCTGAAGACGCTTGATGCCGAAGATATACACAATCGCCGAAAGGGTAAAGGCACCCGCCCCCAGCGCAATGGCTGAAAGGTCAATGGTAATCCACAAGCCCCACGGCACCGCGTCACTCAGGTTAGTGATGATGAGCCCCTTCAACAAAACTTGTATTGCAGAATAGAGACCAATCACCAACAGGACTGCTAGAAATCCCATCCATAGCAGAAACCCTCTGCTAAAGGATGGAAACTGAAAGGACTTGCGGGGTAAGGTTGACGTGGTCATACTAGAGTCCCTCCCGGGGCGGGATGTAGTACACGCTGGCATCCGTTCCCAGTTCATCGCGCAGGCGGAAGGTCGGGTTGGAGGCGATGAGTTGAGAAACCCGGCTTTCAGGGTCTTTCAAGTTTCCAAAGACGCGCGCGCCCACCGGGCAAATGTTGACACAGGCGGGCGTCGCCTCACGATCTATACCGGGTCTGAGCCCCTTCGCCAAACCCGCGTCAATGCGGTGAATGCAAAACGTGCATTTCTCGACCACGCCACGCGGACGGCGCTCCACTTCCGGCGTTCCCCAGGCTGGCACGTATGGGTTTTCCTCGTCACTGCGATCCTTCCAATTGAAGCGGCGCGCATCATACGGACAGGCAATCTGACAATAACGGCAGCCGATACAACGGTCGTAATCCATTACGACCAGCCCGTCTTCACGATGGTACGTTGCCTTGACCGGACAAACTTCCACACAGGGAGCGTTCTGACAGTGCAGGCAGGGGCGGCTGAGGAAGAAAGTATGTCCGCCGGAGGTCTTTTCCTCGATGACGATGTTCCATGGCTCTTCGGGGTTGACATCGTTGGTGGCAGTGCAGGCGCGCATGCAATACTCGCACCCGATGCACTGATCGAGGTTGATGACCATACCCCAGTGATACTGCCCCGTCTGCGCGCCGTGACCGGCATAATTCTCCCCTTCCAGCTGTCCCTGCTTCAACTGCCCAAACGGAGAAAGCGGACCAGTGGTCAGAAGAGGCGCGGCGATGATGGAACCTGCCGCTGCGGCGGCAATTTTCAGCACGTCGCTGCGCGTCAATTTGACTACGGCTTTTTTTCTAGTCTTCTTTTTTGGTGTCTGTGTCGTCATTTTCCTCGACCTCCACATAGCGAATGCGCTGACTGACCACCCACGCCGCAACCCCGCCGACAATCAACCCCACGATGGCGCCTTGAATCAGCCCTGTATAAAGCCGGACGGTATTTTGCGCCTCCAAACTCTGAATGGTCTGTTCCTTTTCACTGACCAGTTTTTCCAACTCCTCCGCGCTGGGCGCATCGCCGGTTTTCTGACCGGTGAGCGAAACAATGGTGTCGCGGGTGTGAACGGTATCCTTGTGACAACCAACGCAGGCTTCCGAGCCGACGACAAAGGTATGCCCCGTGGCAAACAACCCGCCGGTCATCGCTGTGTTCGAAGCGGCGGACATGTGGCAGTCACTGCACGAGAGACCGGAATTGGCATGTGTGCCATGCGTAAAGGAGGAACCAGTGTCCTTGTGGCAGTTGGTGCACAATTCGGTCACGGTAGCCGCGCGCGGTTCCTGCGAATGCGGGTTATGACATGCCTCACAATTCAGGTTGATTTGCCCGTGGCGGCTTGCCTGCCATTCATCGGTGGTTGTCTTATGGCAGGTAGCGCACAATGTGTAATCGGGCGTAATCGGCATGGGCTGTTCGGGATGCCCTGCCTGCATGGGACCATGACATGCTTCACAAGCCACCCCTTGCTCAGAATAGTTACCCGTCTTGGCATCGAAGCCGGTCGTGTGACACGCCAGACAGGATGGCGACGACCCCTGCTTGACCCAATCCTCCTGGAAGATGGGGGACGAAAACGCCTGCGAATGCAGTGTGCCAGACCATTCTTTGTGAATTTCCTCATGACATGCGGCGCAAGTATCGGATGTGACGTATTTCGTCCCTTCCTGCAGGGCAGGCGCCGGGTCCGCAGCGGCAGAAACGGGTTCCGACAGGCTGACCGCCGCCCCCACGGCAAGACACGCCGCAAAGACCAGAGCAAACGTCATCCATGCAGGCATTCCAAGATGCGGTACGAATTTCTTCATGTGTCATTCTCCTGTTCAATGATTTTGCGTTCGCGACGAAATAAGATAAATTTGGTTGAATTTGTGAAATTTATCACAATCTTCTAAGCCTATTCTAACCAAGTATGGGGATTTATATAGTGCTGAACATCACCAAATTTATATGATGGACAGAAATGTCATCACCCCCGCTAATGGATGGGTCAAAAAATATCCTGATGTAAGGAAACCAATTGCCCCAACTGATCGGTGTGTAAACAACGTCAATTCAGGATTAGGACTTTTGGGGACGTGGATACTTCGACAGGTTCAACACAAATTTCACGGAAAGGATGGAAGATTCCTTGAAAACACAATGTGCTACCGTACAACGGCGAGAACCTCAACGCTGATTAGGCAGATGGCGCGGATTTCTTTTTTGGGTTTCACCGTTTTTAACGGGAACCCCAAAATCTTTGCCGCGAATTTCACGGATTTACACGGATTGGGAATGAAAAATCAGCGAAAATCCGTGTCATCTGTGGCAAAAACCGGCGTATCGTTTTTCATCCCGCTAGAAACGGCAGAGCCAAAAAAACATCAGCGAAATCCGCTAAATCCGTGACATCCGCATCGCAGCGTACCGTTTACCTCTCACTATCCAAATACTTCAACCCCGACCCCGTGTTGAACAGCACCACCCGTTCGGCGGGGTCGAGCCATTTTTGTTTCAGCAGTTCCTTCAACGCCGCCAGGGTTGCCGCCCCCTCCGGCGCGGCGAAGATACCCTCCAGCCCGCCCAGTTGACTCTGCGCTTCGAGAATCGCCTCGTCGCTCACCGCCACCGCCGTCCCCCCGCTTTCGCGCAAGTCCTTCAGGATGAGCGCATCGGCAAAACTTTTCGGCACGCGCAAGCCGGAAGCGACAGTGTGGGCGTTCTCCCAAAACTCGCAGACCGCCGCATTCGCCTCAAAGGCTTTCACCACCGGCGCGCATCCCGCCGCCTGCACCGACACCATGCGTGGACGCCGCGTCTTCTCCAGCCAGCCCAGCGCTTCGAGTTCTGCAAAGGCTTTCCACATGCCCACCAGCCCCGTCCCGCCGCCGGTGGGATAGAGGATGACATCCGGCAACTCCCAGCCAAACTGCTCCGCCAGTTCATAGCCCATGATTTTTTTCCCCTCCGTGCGGTACGGCTCCTTGAACGTCGAAAGATCGAACCAACCCTCGGCGCGCGCCCTTTCCCCCGCCTGCTTTGCCGCATCGCTGATCAAGCCGTCCACCAACACCACCTCCGCACCCGAAATGCGGCACTCCTCCAGGTTGGCGCGCGGCGTATCGGCGGGCATATACACCGCCGCCTGCATCCCGGCGCGCGCCGCATACGCCGCCATCGCGCCGCCCGCATTCCCGGCTGTGGGAATAATCACCCGCTTGATCCCCAACTCCTTCGCCTTCGACACAGCCGCCCCCAGCCCTCTGGCTTTGAACGAACCGGTCGGATTCGAACTCTCGTCTTTCACAAATAGATGAGACAGCCCCAGTTCCCTTCCCACGTTGGGAAGTTTCAACAGAGCGGTGTCGCCCTCCCCCAGGAACACCACATTCGACGCATCTACAACCGGCAGCAATTCATGCCAGCGCCACATCCCCTTTGCGCGGCGCGAAATTTCATCCCGGTCCACTTCGCGGCGGACGCGCTCCAAATCGTACACCGCCAAAAGCGGCGACTGACATTCCCGGCAGAACGTCTGCACCTCCTGATGAGGATACGCCTTGCCACACTTCGAACATTGCAAATGCGAGATGTAGGAATAAGTCATGGACTACCTCCGGGCTTTTTCTTCGAGTTTAGCACACCCGCGCTTCCCACTGGACCTTCAGCCTGCCCAGCCTCCCAAGCCTTTTCTCCCCTCAGCATTTTCCTCCTCCCTACCCCCACTTCAAGATGTAAATCCCCGCCAGGATGCGCAAAACGCCAAACAGAATCAACGCGCCGAAGAGACCGATTTGCGCGGCAATGGCGGAACCTCCCAACGAACCGCCCAGAATGGCAAGGTTCAAAACGACGGTGTACCACGCCAGGTGCGCCGGACGGTCATCGGGCGGGATGCGTTCGAGCATGTAGTTGGCATACGCGCCATTGGTCCATGCCCAGGTGAAGCCGCCGAGAAAGGCGATGGCATAGAACTGCCAGACCTCATGCGTGAACGCCAGCAAAAGCGGGTAGAGCGACATGCCCACTACGCCCCAGCCGGTCACCCGCTTATGACCGAGGCGGTGGACGACGTTCCGCAATTGCATCGAGCCGATGAGCATGGTGAGGTAATACAGCGCCTGACTGATGCCGAGCGTGTTGTCGCTCAGTTCGAGAACGCGCACGTTGTATTGCGGGTAGACCGGCGTGGTGAGGTTGTGTGTCAGGTGGAAGGCAAAGAGCGCCAGCAAAACTTTCTTGAACGGCGAGGAGAGAATGTCGAGGCGGAGGAGGGAGGCAAGGCGGCGGGGAGATGCGGTTGATTGATGAGGAGCAGGCTGAGGGGCGGAAAGAGGCGCAGACGTGTCGTCTTGCACAGGACGAATGAAGTAGATGTGGTAACTGCTCATCGCCGCGCCGAATGCCCCAATCCCAAAGACGATTTGGTAACCGGAGGGGAAGGGCAGACGGTCGAGGAGGAAGCCGCTGAGCAGGGATGTGAAAATATAGGTGAGGGCAAACATGACGTTGCGCGTGCCTGCCACGTGCGCGCGGTAACGTTCGGGGACGGCTTCGGCAAACAGAGCGTTGAAGCCCACGCCCAGCGGTGTGAGGGGAATCGCCATGAAGAAGGTGATGAGGATGATGGCAGTCACCTGGGCGGAGGCGTCGAACCACCAGGGGAGAAAGATGAAGAAAAGGAAGCCAATGCGGTAGAGGACGGATGTCCAGAAGATGGCGCGGCGGGTATCGCGTTTGGAGAGCCAGCGCCCGGCGGGAATGGCAAGGAAGAGGTTGACCACCGCCGACATGGCGCCAATCAGACCGAGTTGTACACTGGTGGCGCCCAGGCGGGTGGCATAGACGCTCAGAAAGTTGATGACCGAACCGCTCAGTACGCCAAACCAGGCGATGTCGTAGTAGAGGTGGCGAAAGGTGGCGTGATATTCGGGTGGAACGTCTGCCTGTTTGAAGAGACGGGAAATGCTCGAAAACATGGGAAAGGATTATAGCCGCATCCGGCAGTTATTTTTGGGGGATGTCGAGGGGCTGCAAGGCGGAGGGCTGACCGAGCAGCCAGCGCAGGATTTGAGCAAACCAGTAACTGAATGCGGCAGGGTCGCTGGTGAGGCGTCCTTGGAGTTCGGCGAGGGTAAGGAAGTCCACGCGTTCGACTTCTTCGGGGTCGAAGCGGAGCGGCTGAAGGTCGAGGACGCTGCGGTAGAGGAGGCTGATTTCGTTGTCGTTGGGTCCGTAGTTCATTTTGAATTTGATGAGCGGCTGAAGTTCGAGTCCGCTCACGCCGAGTTCCTCTGCCAGCCCGCGCACTGCCGCCTGGAGGTAGGTTTCTCCCGCCTGGACATGTTCGGAGATGGAGCAGTCGAGGGTGAGGGGGGCATGGGTGCGGGTGCGGCTGCGCTGTTGAACGAGCAGTCTGCCGTCCCGGTCGAAGAGCAGGACGTGAACGCCGCGATGCCAAAGTCCTTGGGCATGGGCAACCGAACGCGGCGCCTGGTAAAGGACAACGTCCTCTTCGGTCACAATATCGAACAATTCGTCGGGCATGGTCTGATTATAGGTCAGTTTTCGGCTGCGCGGCGGAAAGCGGGGGAGGAAAACTGGTTCCAGCGAACCTTTCCCCTGTTCCGTGTGTTTTTTTCATAAATTCACATGTTCTGGAAAGGAGAGACAGCAGCCTATCGCCCATTGCCGAAGGAAGAACATCACTTTGCCCACCCGCTTTCACTATACCCGATAAGGAGAGTAAACGATGGCTAAGAAAGAAATGTCTCGTGAGGAGATTATCAAGCAGGACATGCGTGATCTCCACAAACTGGGTTACGCCCAGCAGTTGTTTCGTGAGATGGGAGGGTTTTCAAACTTCGCCATCTCATTCTCGATCATTTCAATTCTGACCGGCGCCATTCTGTTGTTTGGCTACGGTCTCGGTTTTGCGGGACCCATCATCAACACGTTCGGCTGGCCCCTGGTCACGCTGTTCGTTTTGACGATTGCCGCCTCGATGGCGGAATTAGCCTCCGCCTACCCCACGGCTGGAGGTCTTTATTTTTGGGCGCACCGCCTGGGCGGCTACAAGTGGGCATGGGTGACCGCCTGGTTCAACATGCTCGGGCAGATCATGATTACGGCGGGCATTGACTTCGCGGCTGCCATCTACATCGCCGGCGCTCTGAACCGCATCTTTGGAACCAACCTGGACACCACCAACACGATGACGATGGTGGGCGTGATGATTGCCATCATGATTCCGCAGGTGTTGATTAACATCTTCGGCATCAAGTTAACCGCCAAACTGAATGACTTCAGCGTGTACTGGCACATCGGCGGGGTGGCGGTCATGGCATTTTTGCTGATTGCCTTCGGCAAGGTTTCGCAGCCGTTCTCCTTCCTGTTCCAGAGCGCCATTAACACCGACCTGACCTCGTTCACTTCGTTTGCGGCAGGTCCCTACACCTTCGATTCCATCATGATGAAGGCGCTGGGACCGCTGTATGCAGGCGGCGGGCTTGCCCTGGCGTTCGTGCTGGGTCTTTTGCAAGCGCAATGGACCTACACCGGCTACGACGCCTCAGCGCACGTGGCGGAAGAGACGGTGATGGCGCGCTTGAACAGCGCCTGGGGGGTGTTCCTTTCGGTGGCGGTTTCGTTTGTGGTCGGTTACATCATGCTGCTTACGTTGACCCTGCACATTCCCAACGGGCTGGATGGCATTCCCGCGGCGATTGATCCCGCCAATTCGCCGGCGGTGCTGTACATCGTCTATTCCAACTTCGACAACCCGATCTTTGGTCATATCATTGCCATTATCATCGGCGTTGCCATGTGGCTGTGCGGACTTTCCTCCATTACCAGCATGAGCCGCATGTGGTTCGCCTTTGCGCGCGACGGCGGGATGCCGGGCTACTCTCTCATCAGCCAAATTCATCCCAAGTGGCGCACGCCGATGTGGTCCATCATCATCACCTCGATTATTGCCGTCATTCTGACGGTCTATTCGGCGGTGTATTCAGTCATCGTGGCGGTCAGCACCACGGCGCTCTATCTGGCGTATGGTATCCCCATCTACCTGAACGCCCGCAATAAGATGCAGCAAAAAGGAGAATACACCACGCCCGAAACGGCGCCCTGGAGCCTGAAGAAATGGGGTCCCGTTCTGAACTGGATCGCAGTGGCGTGGATTGCCTTCATCACCATCCTGTTCTCCATCCCGCCGAACGAACTGGCTGGCTGGTCCATCGTCATCCTGGGCGTGTTTATGTTCCTGTATTGGAATTTGGACGCCAAGAAGCGCTTCACCGGTCCCAAGCCGCACGCGGAAGAGGAACTGCGCAAGATCGAAGCACAAATGGCGGCGGCAGACGATTAGCCTTCGGCTTTCGAGCCTGAGTAACCGATGTTACGCAGTTTTGTCGTAGCGCGCCTGAAAACGCGAGATGTATCTCGTGCTACCGCGTAACATCACTGACGTAAATCAAAACCGACCTCCCGGTTTCGGGAGGTCGGTTTGTTTTGGCTTGTTTTAGAGGAGGGAGTTACGCGAGTGCGGGTACACAAGTAAACAAGTAGGCAAGCAAAAGATACTCTGCCAACCTGTGTACTCCTATCCCCCAAACACCTCCACCAACTGCTTCACATGCACCACGCCGTCGAAGGCGGGCAGTTCGCCTTTGCGAAGCACAGCCTTCTCGCCGTCGGGGTCGCCCAGGCAGGAGACGATGATGTCGCCTGCGCTCACGTCTTCCTTTTCGGTGTAGCCGTTGGTGGTGACGATGGTCTTGATGCCCGCGGCTTTCGACGCCTTGACGCCGTTCTTGGAATCCTCCACCACAAACGCTTCATCGGGTTTCAAGCCGAGTTTCTCGAGGGCGAGGTTGTAGATTTCGGGATCGGGCTTTTTGTTCTTGACCACGTCGCCCGCCAGCACCAAGTCGAACTTGATATCGGAGAGAATCTTCTCGGTGATGGCTTTCGCCGCCTGCTCGTTGGACGTGGTACAGACGGCGATCTTCAGCCCCGCCTCCATCGCCTCTTTCATGAACCTGTGGATGCCCGGGCGCAAAGGAAGTTTGCCCGTCTCGATCAACTCCACGAACAGCGCCGTCTTGCGCTTGTGCATCTGCGGGATGAGCGCGTCAATCTCCTCCTCGGTCATCGGCTTGGAGAAGCCTTTGGTCTTCCAATGATGCTTCATGCGCTCCTTGCCGCCCGCGATCTGGAGCAGTTCGTGGTAATAATCCACGCTCCACTCATCGGTGAAGCCGAATTCCTTGAAGGTCATATTGAACGAGACGCGGTGACCATCGCGTTCGGTATCAATGATCACGCCGTCCTGGTCGAAGAAAACTGCTTTTATTGCCATGGTTGCCTCCTTGTGAGGAGTACACACGTAGACATGTATGCACGTAAACAGGTGGACACGCGTCTACTTGTTTACCTGTCTACCTGTGTACGTGTCTACTTCTTCATCCCAAAAAACTCAAGAATGGTGTTCACGAACAACTCATTCTCTTCCTTCGTGCCGATGGTCACGCGGAACCAGCCGTCGGAACCATATTTCTTGCTCTCGCCGCGCAGGATGATGCCCTTGGTTTCAGCGTAGGCAAGCACCTCCTTGCCCGTTTTGCCGGTGGGACCGCAATCGAAGAGGATGTAATTGGCTTTGGACGGGAAAATGACCAAGCCGGGAATGACGCTCAGCGACTCGGTGATGTAATCCACCGCATCGTTGTTGAACTTGACGCGCTCCGCCAGCCCTTCCTGATCCTCGAACGCCGCCAGCGCCGCCCACATCGGGATTGTCCCCACGTTCCACGGCAGGAGCGAGCCGGAGATTTGCGCAATCACGTCCTTGTCGGCAATGGCATAGCCGAAACGCATTCCCGCCAGACCATAAGCCTTCGACAGCGTGCGGGTGATGATGACGTTCTTATATTTCTTGGTCAACTGCACCTGCGACATGCCCAACCCGGCATACTCGACATACGCTTCGTCAATGACAAAGGGAATGCCCGTCTCCGCAATGCGGACAAAGTGCTCTGCCGCCATGAAGTTACCGGTTGGGTTGTTTGGGTTGGCGACGACGATGATCTTGGTCTTATCGGTGATGGCGTTGAGGATGCCGTCCGGGTCGAAGTGCAGGTAATTGTCCTTGTAAATCATCGGCACGTTGACCATCTTGGCGCCCAGCAGCGTGCCGCGCAGTTGGTAAATGCCAAAGCACGGCGTATGTTGGATGATTTCATCCTGCTGGGGGACGATGAACATACGGAAGATGTTGTCATACACTTCGCTGGAGCCGTTGCCAATCATCACATTTTCGGGACCGTCCACGTTGTTGAGTTCGGCAATCTTGCTCCTCACCACCAGACCCTGATCGGGATAGCGGTTCGCCATCTTTGCATACCGATACATCGCATCCAGCACTTTATCGGATGGCGGCAGCGGATTCTCGTTCGACATCATGCGATGCAGAGACGGGTCGCGCCATGCCTTTTCAATGTGATCCGAGATGTACATCGGAATGCCCTTCACCCACGGGGCGTAGTATTCTTCGATTTTTTTCATGTGGTAATTCTCCTGAATGTGTGTTGATTTATGAAACGTAGACACGTATACAAGTACACACGTATACACGTGACCTGTGTACCTGTGTACCTGTCTACCTGTGTACCTGTTTACGCCTTCCCAACCGACTCCAGCATCTCCATCCAGTGCATCACGGCTTTCTTCGTCGCTTCGCGCACGACCTTGTCAATTTTGCCGGGGTCGTACTCGTCGCGGTGGGCGGTGATGTACTCGTACTTCGTGTCAATCAATGTATGCTTCAATTCGGTGGAGACGTTGAACTTTGCGCCGCCTGCCGCCAGCAATTTCTTGATGTAGTCTTCCGGCAAGCCCGTCCCACCGTGGACGACCAGCGGGGTCTTGATTCCGCCGCCGTTCAGCATCTTGTTGATGGTGGCGAGGCGGTCGAAGTCAATCTTGGGATTCTTGGTCTTGTAGACGCCGTGCGCGGTGCCGATGGCGGGGGCGAAGATGTCCACGCCCGTGCGCTCGACGAATTCCACCGACTGCTGGGGATTCGCCAACTGCGCCTCATCCTCCGCGACCTTGATCTGGTCCTCGACGCCCGAAACGGTCCCCAACTCCCCTTCGACAGAGATGTCGCCGACGCTGTGGCAGTAATCCACCACTTCCTTCGTCTGGCGGATATTTTCTTCGAAGGGCTGTTTGGAGGCGTCAATCATGATGTTGGTGTAACCGGCGTCGGCGCACTTCTTGCAGTAGTCAATCTCGGTGCAGTGGTCGAGATGCAGCACGACGGGGACGGGCGCTTTCTGGGCGAGCGTGCGATAGATGGCGACCAGCACGTCGGCTCCGTAAAACTGCGACGGCTTGACCGAGGTCTGCACGATGACGGGCGACTTCGTTTCGACCGCCGCATCAATGACCGCCTCGAATTGAATCAAGTCCGTGACGTTGAACGCGCCGACGGCATAGCCTTTCTTGGCGGCTTCGATCATGATTTCTTTTGCATTTGCAATGGACATGGTGAACTCCTTTTGATTCAGGTAATTTGCGGAACTTGGACTCTTTTTTACGAAAGGATGAAGGATGAATTCGGAAGGATGAATTCGGAAGGATGAATTCTTATCATCCTTCATCCTTCAGCATTTATCATTTTCTAGCCTTCCTTTTCTTCCTCGCCGGTTTTCCCGCCACATCCTTCAACCACTGCTCCCAGCGGAAGTCCGTCACGTGCTGGCGGAAACGGGCAAACCACAAATCGGCATAGCCCTGGAAATCCTCCTCTAGTTTCGAGATACCGGTCTGCGTGGTGCCCCACATTGCCTCGTGCAGTTCGGACATGGGCCACATCAGCCTCAGGCGGGCATAATGCTTGGGGGTCACCTCGCCAAAATACTCGTTAAGAAAGAAGCGCACCTGTTCGTCGTTCAGGCGGTGGTGGTGGCAGAAGTTTGCCAGGTCGAAGAAGATGTCGCCCATGCCGGCGTACTCCCAATCGAGCAGACGCAATTCGCCGATCTCGCCCGGCACGTCCTCCTCCAGCCAGTTCAAGTTCAACAAATCGTCGTGGCAGGGGGTGGGGAGGTAGGGGTCTTTCTCCAGCGCTTTCCTCGCCTCGTTCATTTTCTGCATGATCCAGTCCCAGTCGGAGGGGAATTTGCAATTATGGCGTTTGGAGACTTTGGTCAGCATTTCGACCCGGCGAAAGACGTTGAATTCATTTTTGAGTTCCGGTCCCCGCCGGTGAAAGAGACGGATTTTCTTGACCACGCGCGCGAGGTAATCGGGTTGTTTGATGACATCGGGAGGCACTGTCTTGCCGTTGATGAAGCGCGTGACGATGTAGCCTTCGGGTTCGATGAAGTACATGATTTCCGGAGCGATGCCCAGTTCGCCGGCGGCTTTGTTCGCGGCGTGTTCCACGTCGCGCTTGATGCCCAGCAGTTCTGTGTTATCCCCGGCGAGGCGGATGACGTAGGCTCTGCCGTCCGCTTCGATTTTGAAGTTCAGGTTGGTGATGCCGCCGCTGAGCGGAATCTTTTTGAGGTTCTTCGATTCTGCCAGGAAGGGCACTTTGGCTATTGCTTTGTCAATCGCAAGGGTGGTCATCATCTCCGTTTACTCCTCGATGAAATTTTGGAGGCGCTTTGCCTCAATTCGGATTTGAATCCGATTCTGCCCTTATGCCTTGATGCGCTCGCCTTTCGGATCCCATAACACCGGCGGCGCGACTTCCGCATCCACCTGTTCGCCGAAGCATTCGATTTCGAGTTTCGTTCCGACGGCGGCATATTCCACCGGTAAGTAAGCGTAAGCGATGGACTTTTTGACCGAATAACCGTACCCTCCCGAAGCCACCCACCCCACGAGTTGACCGCCGGCGCGGATGGGTTCCTTGCCCAGCACGATGGTGCGGTCATCGGAAAGGGTGATGCAGCACAACTTTCGCTTGATGCCCTCCGCCTTTTGTTTCAACAGCGCTTCCCTGCCGATAAAGTCACCCTTTTCCAGTTTGACGGCAAAACCAAGACCGGCTTCGTAGGGGGTGTAATCCGGAGAGATTTCACCGCTCCAGTAACGATAACCCTTTTCAAGCCTTAAAGTGTCTATGGCTTTGTAGCCAGCCGCCACCATGCCTTCGGGTTTGCCGGCTTCCCAGAGCGTATCCCACAGACGCAGACCGTATTCCATGGGGCAGTAAAACTCCCAGCCAAGTTCACCCACATAGGTCACGCGCGAAGCGAGGACGGGGACATCGCCAACGGTGATGCGTTTGGCGGTCATGTATGGGAAGCCCGCGTTCGAAACGTCGTCTGTTGTCACTTTCTCCAGAATTTTGCGGGCTTTGGGTCCCCACATGCCGATACAGGCGTAGTTCGAGCCGACATCCTCGATGGTGACTGAGCCGCCTGCACTGAGCCCGGTCGAAGTGTCTTCGGGCATTTGCAGCGACAGCCACGACATGTCATGCTGACCAAATGCCGTGCCGGTCACGATGAAGAAGCGGTCTTCCGCCAGGCGCGTAACGGTGAAGTCACATTCGATGCCGCCGCGTTTGTTGAGGCATTGGGTATAGACCACCGTGCCGACGGGAACGTCAATTTGATTGGCGCAGACGTAATTGAGGAATTTGAGCGCGCCGGGTCCGCGCACCTCGAATTTGTTGAAGGAGGTTTCATCGAAAAGCCCGGCGTTCTCGCGTGTCATCAGGTGTTCGTAGCCGATGGCGCGGCTCCAGTTGTGACGCGCCCAGCCGCGCGGTTCGTGACCGTGAGTCGCCAGTTCTTCGTGAGGTTTGAACCAGTTCGGGCGCTCCCAGCCCATCTTTTCGCCAAAGACGCAGCCCAGATCGCGCAGGCGGAAATAGGTGGGAGAAAGGCGCACATTGCGCTTCGAGATGCGCTCCTCGCCGGGGAAATGAATGTCGTAGTATTGAGTATAGGTTTCGAGCGTGCGCGCGGCGGCGTAATCGAGACTGTTGTAGTTGGGACCGAAGCGGCGCACGTCCAGCCGCCACACGTCCCATTCAGGCGAGCCGTCAATGATCCATTCCGCCATCACCTTGCCGATTCCGCCCGCGCCCGCCAGTCCATGCGCGCAGAACGCGCACGCCACCCAAAAGCCCTTGACGGAGGTCGGTCCGAGCAGAAACTCGCCGTCGGGGGTGAAACCTTCGGGACCGTTGAGCAGTTTGACGATCTCTGCCTTTTCGATGGCTGGCACACGGCGGATGGAATTTTCCATCAGCGGGGCAAAACGTTCCCAATCGGGCGGGAGCAGTTGGAACTTGAAATCGCGCGGGATGCCGTTCATGCCAAAGGTGGCGGGCTGGCGTTCGTATCCGCCGGTGATGAGTCCGCCCACCTCTTCGCGCCAATAGACCAGCAGATCGGGATCGCGCAGGTTGGGGAATTTGTTTGTCACACCCTCGATGGGCTTGGTCATGATGTAGAGATGCGCCATGGGGATGACGGGCAGACTCAAGCCGACCAATTTTCCGACTTCGCGTCCCCACATCCCCGCGGCATTCACAACGACCTCGGTCTTGATCGTGCCTCGATCGGTCACCACCTCGCTGACGCGTCCGTTCTTCAGGTTGATTTTTTCGACATTGGTGTTGGTGAAGATTTGCGCGCCGCGGCTCTTTGCGCCGGCAGCGAGCGCATTGGTGAGACCCGTCGGGTCAATGCTGCCGTCGTTGGGGGTGTATGCCGCGCCGACCACACCCTTGATGTCCATCAGGGGGAACAATTCCTGCGCTTCTTTGGGCGTAATCAATTCCATCGGCACGCCAAACGAGCGCGCCATGCCCACAAGGCGTTTCGTCTCTTCCAGGCGTTCGTGCGAGGAAGCCAGCCGCACGCCGCCCACCTCGCGCCAGGAGGTGTCCACGCCGGTTTCCGCTTTGAGCCTGCGGTAGAGGTCGGTGCTGTAGTGCATCATGCGGGTCAGGTTCGCGTCCGAGCGCATCTGCCCGACCAACCCCGCCGAGTGCCAGGTGGAGCCGGCGGTCAACTCATGCCGCTCCACAATCACCACATCCTTCCAGCCCATGAGCGTGAGGTGATAGGCAATGCTCGCCCCGCCCACCCCGCCGCCGATGATGACAACCTGCGCCTGTGTTGGAAATTCAGCCATGTTATTGGTCTCCTGGTCTTCTGGTCAAATAGTCTGATAGTCTCCGTCATTGCGGACGTAGTTGGTCGAGTAGCGAGCGTTCTTTGCGGGTGTGTCGAGACCAACTGCGCAAAACATTGCCCGCGCTGTGGAGGAGAGATTGCTTCGTCGGGAAGAGCGTCCTCCTCGCAATGACAGCCAAGTGTGAGGTTGGTTCAAATAAAGAAAATCCGCGAAATACTTTCAATCCGTGCAATTTGTATACCGTGTTTACTTCTGCCACACCGAATCGGGACGCGCCATTTCCGCCACAATATCGAACGTCGAAATGACCCCCAGCGGAAAGGCGTCGGGATCATCTTTATCAATCACGACCAGACGGTGGTGATGATTTTGAATCATCTTATCTGCCGCCTCGCGCAGGCTGGCATGGATGTCAATCGTCAGAGCGGGGTGCATTACGTCGCGGACGATGAGGTTTTCATTTGCGCCGTTCTGGACCAGGCGTAGAAGGTCCTTACCGCTGACCACCCCCAGCACTTTTCCCTTTGCATCCACCACCAGCACGGAACGCCAGCCAGCGGAGGTCATGGCGCGCGCTGCAGAGAGTACCGGTGTCTTGCCGCGGCAGACAAGAATCGCGTCGGACATGACATCGCCGACGGTCTCGCGTCTGGTTGGAATACGGGCGCTCAGGCTGGCGACAAAATCGGAAAGAGAAATGACCCCTACCGGTTTGCCGTTTTCTGTTACCAGCAGGCGGCTGACTTCCTTTTCGATGAGAGCATGTACTGCTTCAGCAAGGGGTACATTTGCTTCCACTGAATCAACCGGCTGGGACATTAGATCCGCAGCGGTCAGTTTCCGCATCACCTCCAGGCTTTCGGGGTCGGCAGAGAGCCATTCGCCTGCCATCAAATCGAAGTCCGAAATGACCCCCAAAATACGTCCGTCGCGGTCGGCGACGAACAGGGCATGTACCCGGTTTTGGTCGAGCAAGGTAGCCACCTGCCCCAGTGTGGCATCGGGCTTGCAGGTGAGGACGCCCGGGTGCATGAGGTCGCGTACAAGTTTGGTCATGGTGTTCTCCTATCCGACTTCATCCACATCTTTGTACCACTTCACACGGTCGCCGACTCGGGCGCGGAGTTTCCAGCCCATACTCTTGGGTTCGGCTTCGATGCGCGCCAAGGCGTCGTTCACTTGCTGTTCCACCTTGGCTTTTTGTTCGTCGGTGAGTTGAGGGTAGTGATGTGCAAGTTGGCGCACTTTGTCCAGGTTCATCGTGACCGTGCGCCAGAATCCCCAATCATTGGCGCAAATGGATGCAACACGCTTGATATTGATGACTTCGTGGTCGGAATCGCCCAGCGGATGTTCGAGCAGGAGCATGATGGTGTCAATCACGTCCTTTTCGTTGATTTTGACGATTTGCATTTTTTCGAGCAGAAGTTCGGCAAGCGGAATGGTGGGGGAATCCACCTCGAGGCGATCTTTCCAGTAGATGGTGTGACAGAAGTCGAGTTTCTCGTAGAAAATATCCACATGCAAGCCCGCTTCGGGCTTGTCGAAAATGGCGCGCTCGCCCTCGGAGACGATAAAGACCTCGCGGTTTTCCTTGTATCCCAGCGAGGTCATCATTTCCTGAATCTGTTTGGACTGTTTACTGTACGCTCCGAAGTCAATGTCGGTATAGGCGCGTCCAAGAGCGGCTTGCAGGTACCCGAATTGCGGGCAGTGCATTTGAAAAGCCAGCGAACCGATTACCCGCAGGAGAATGCCTGCGTCGCCGCTGGCTTTGAGAATCCGTTTGAGTTCGTTCTCGAATTTTTCGCGTTCAGCCTGGTCTTGTTTTCCCATCCCAATCGGACTATTTGTCATGGCGAGTCTCCCGAAGAGATGATTCCAACTCCTGATCAGGTACGCACTCGTCTCGTCCAAAATGGGAACGGCTTCCCAAAGACGCCTGGGCACGTAGCGAGCATTCTATAACGCTCGAGGCTTGATTTTGTCAGGAGATTGACGGCATTATAATAAAAAAGTCAAAATCTTGCAAAGTTTATCGGTTTCGCCTATAATGACGAGCAAAAATTATCATTTTCAATCAAGAAAAATTTCTTGTCACAGAGAGTTAGAAGGCACTCTTTGTAGTTTCTAAAAGGACTTTCATAGTTCTCATGGGTAAACCCCTCATCCCAGCGCAGAGACGAGAACGGATTCAGGAATATCTGGCGGTTCATCAAATCGCGCGGATCGCGGACTTGTGTGCGCTGCTGGAGACTTCCGAAGCGACAGTGCGGCGCGACTTGGAATGGCTGGAGAACGAGGGGATTTTGGAACGGACTCACGGGGGGGCGATTCTCAGTCAGCGCCTCACTTTTGAACCCGAATATCTGCAGCGCGCCCAAAAGAATCCCGAAGAGAAGCGGGCGATTGGCGCACTTGCCGCTTCGCTGATTCAGGACGACGACATTGTCTTCATCAACAGCGGCACGACGACCACGCAGGTGTTGCACAGCATCCGCGCCAACCCCACCATCACCGTTTTTACCAACAATCTGAACGCTTCTCTCGAAATTGGCGACGCTGGCTTTCAGCATCATGTTCTCGGCGGCGAATTTCAGCCGCGCTCAAAATCCACGGCGGGACGTTTCGCCCTCGAAAATCTGCGGCAGGTTTATGCAGACAAATGTATCATCGGCGTTGACGGCATCAGTCTCAAACATGGCTGCACGGTCCCGACCAACGCCGAGGCGGAGGTGGTCCGCGCGATGATCGAGCGCACGAAAGGCAAGGTCATCATCGCGGCAGATTCCAGCAAATGGGGCGTGGTCTCGAATTTCCAGGTGGCTTCGATTGATGAAGTAGATGTGTTGGTCACCGACGAGAAGTTCGACCCCTCCGCCATAGAAGACCTTGCGGAGCACGACATCGAAACGCTTGTCGCCTCGACCAGTTCCATCAAAGCCTGACGACGCTTACGCGTGGTTGGGCTTTTGTTTTTGAGTACACACGCAGACAGGTAAACAAGTAGACACGTAGACACGTTACTTGTGTACCTGTGTACTTGTATACCTGTATACATACTACGGAGTATCCCGATGAAATTCTTCTCCAAAAAAACCGCCAAGAAACCCACCCGCCTCTTTTTTGCCACTGACCTGCACGGCTCAGAACGTACTTTCCGCAAATTCATCAACGCCGGCAAGTTCTATGAGGCAAACGTCCTTGTAATGGGCGGTGATATTCAGGGCAAGTTGCTGATCCCAATCATCAAGGAAGCGAACGGTCATTACCGCGCCACGGTGCAGGGACGCGTGGAACGCATGGCTACGCAGGAAGAATTGGCCGGACTCACTGCTCGGCTCGATACGCTCGGCTTCTATTACAAGATAATGGATGAGGATGAATTCCGCGCCCTCTCTGCCGACCAAAAGGCTGTGGACGCGCTGTTCCATGAAGAGGCGCGCAAGAAACTTGGACGTTGGGTGGACTTGGCGGAGGAGCGTCTCAACGGCACGGGGGTCAAGTGCTTCGTCACCGGCGGGAACGATGACGAATGGGATGTGTTGTCATCGTTGAAGCGCGAGGGTGCGCAGTCGCTCATCGCTTGCGAAAACGAGATGGTGTACGTAGATGACGACCACACCATGATCTCCATCGGCATCAGTACGCCCACCCCCTGGAAGACGCCCCGCGAAACCACCGAAGAGGAACTCGGCAGGATGATCGAAGAAATGGCGGCGAAAGTGCCGGACATGAACAAAGCCATCTTCAACTTTCACGATCCGCCCAAAGACTCGACGCTTGACACCTGTCCCCAGTTGGACTGGTCGAAGGATCCGCCGGAACAAATCATGGTGGGGGGACAGGTCGTTTTGCATGGAGCAGGCTCGAGGTCCGTGCGTGAGGCGATTGAGAAGTACAAGCCCATGCTCGGGCTGCATGGTCACATCCATGAGTCGCAGTCTGTGGCGAGAATTGGGCGGACGGTGTGCGTCAATCCCGGCAGCGAATATGGAGAAGGAATCCTGCGCGGCTGTCTGGTGAATTTTGTGAACGGCGAGGTTGTGGGGTATCAAATGACGAGCGGTTGATTCATCCAAATCCATTTCAGGAGGCAGGCATGATGTGAGTTTTGTTTGACGCTTTTGTTGTCGGCTGAAACCATTTTCAAACCAAAGGAGAAATGTAATGGCTACTGCTACGGCAAAACCTGAAGTCTTTACCCGAAAAGCCTCGGGGCTGGTGCGTGTCATGTCTCCGTTTTCAGCCTTCGTCTATAACATTTTGACGATGGGCTTGATCTTTCCGTGGACGTATCTGTGGGCGCCGGGCGCACTACCCGGCGGCAAACTGGTGTGGGGCATTCTGCTGGCAATGGTAATCGAAATTCCGATTGCGCTGGTGTACGTCTGGCTCTCTACTGCGTTGCCTCGTTCCGGCGGCGACTATGTGTTCCAAAGCCGTGTGTTTGGCGGCGGTGTGGCATTCACCGTTGTGATGTCCGGTTACGTGATCTGGATTTTGCAATGGGTGGCGCTTTCCGGCTGGTTGCTTTCCTATCTCGGATTTGCGCCGCTCTTTCTCGGCTTGGGTGCAACACTGGGAAATGCCGCGCTCTCGAATCTAGGCGTGTGGTTTACCGGCGCGACGGGCATCATCATCACAAGCATTTTGAACGCTTTTGTCGCCGCGCTCATCCTCATCAGCGGATTCAAAAACTACGTACGCTTCCAAAACGTGATGATCGTCGGCACGCTTCTGGCGTTCTTCACCATGCTGGCGGTTTTGTTTACGGGCAATCCCGCCTCATCCGCCGCGCATTTGGATGCGTTTGCCAAAGCGATTGCCGGCGTAGATAATTTTGTGCAAACCGCGCGGGAGGCTTCGATTGCTGCGGGCATTGACCTCAATCCGCCGTTCAGCCTGATTGCCACCCTGCTCGTTGCTCCCATCGCCTGGACTTCTCTTCAGTGGGCAACCTACTCCGCCCAACAAAACGGCGAAATCAAGAATGCCCGTTCCTTCAACAGCCAAATGTTCATCATCGTTGGCTCGTTGATCTTCACAGGCATTTTGCTTGCGCTCCTCGCCGCCGCGCTGGAAAAGGCTGTCGGCACGGAATTTCTCTACATCGCAGGTGCAGGCTACTGGTCTGGTGTGAGTGAAGCGACAATTGCAGGTTTCTGGTTGTGGCCCAACATCATTGCGGTTGCGCTTACGGCGAGTCCGCTGGTGGTTGTCCTCATTGGGCTCGGCTACATCCTCAACTCGCACCAGATCGTGCATAACTGCTACATCGGCATGACGCGCGTCATGGTGGCGATGTCGCTCGACCGCCTGCTGCCCGAATGGGTGAGCAAAGTGGACGAGAAACGCCACACTCCCGCCAACGCGCACTGGGCGTACTTTATCGCCAGCATCCCTGTCATCCTTCTCTACAATCTCTATCCGGGCTGGGTTGGTCTGACCCTCGGCGTGACCTTTGCCTGCGGTTACGTGTTCGTCATCACCTGTTTGGCGGGTGCGCTGCTGCCTTACCGCGCCAAAGACGTGTACGAAGCCTCGCCCGGCGCGAAGTACAAACTCGGCGGCGTGCCGCTTGTGACCATCCTGGGTATCATTGGTTTCGTCCTCGGCGCGATTATGCTCTTGATGTTCATGTTCGACCCGCGTCTCGGTTTGACCAGCCCGCTGGCGTATGGCATCGTGTTTGGGGTGTTGGTGGTTTCGGCGGTGTGGTACTTCATTGCCAAGAACATGCAGAAATCACGCGGCATCAATGTGGAATATGCCTTCAAGGAAATTCCTCCAGAATAAGTGGTAATTGGCAAGTGGTAATTGGTGGTCAGTGTCGTGAGACGCTGACCACCGTTTCAAAGGAGGTACTCGGATTTCACGGAACGCACGGATTTCACCGATTTTTTAAATTTCCGCGCTCGTCCGTCAAATCCGTGTCCTAAAAAAACATGGAGAGCGCGCTATGCCAATCATTGACGAAGTCGTTGCGAAGATTCAGGATTGGAAAGGCAAACAGATTTCCATCCAGCCTCTTTCGGGCGGGCTGACCAACACCAACTACAAAGTGGACGTGGACGGAACTTCGTATTTCGTGCGCGTCCCCGGCGAAAGCACAGACCTGCTCGCTATTGACCGCGCTAACGAATTTCACAACACCAAAGCCGCCAGCGAAGCGGGTGTTGCGCCGAAGGTTTTGTATCATTTGCCAGAGTACAATGTAATGGTGCTGGAGTTCATCCATGGCAGGACCATGTCGAAGGATGCGCTGAACGCGCCGGGCATGCCGACACGCATGGCGCAGGCAATCAAACAACTTCACGGCGGTCCGCGCTTCCTGCTCGACTTCAACATGTTTCGCCTCACGGAGTATTATCTCAGCCTGTGCCGCGACCGCGACATCAAAATCCCCGACGGATACAATGAGCGCATGGAGACGGTCAGACGCATCGAGCAGGCAATGAACGTCAAGCCATTGCCAACCGTTCCCTGTAACAACGATCTGCTGGCAGAAAACTACATTGACGACGGCAGGCAATTATGGTTGATTGATTACGAATACAGCGGCAACAACGACCCGACTTTTGAGTTGGGCAATACCTGTCAGGAAATGCAATTTACCGAGGCGCAGATTGCCGAGGTCTGCGCAGCGTATTTTGGGGAGGCAAAATCGAATATGATTGCCCGCATGAAGTTGAACATGATCATGTCCGACGTGGGCTGGGGGTTGTGGGCGGCAATTCAAGCGAAGATTTCCTCGATAGAGTTCGATTTTTGGGGCTGGGCAATCGAGCGCTGGGGCAGGGCGGTGAAAAAAATGGATTCGGCAGAGTTCGAGGAGTGGCTGGAGGAAGTGCAAAGGTAGACAGGTACAAGTACACACGTCCCCTGTATACCTGTGTACCTCAAGGAGACACCATGAAATCTCAGGCAGAAATTGTCGTCATCGGCGGAGGGATTTACGGAGCGCAGGTTGCCTATCATCTGGCAAAGTATGGGCGCAAGGATGTGGTCATTCTCGAAAAAGGAGAAATCGCCAGCGGCGAATCGTCGCACGCGGCGGGACTGGTGACGCAGTTCGCCACGTCGCAGGCGATGCTCAAGTTCCGCATGTACAGCGTGGAGTTGTACAGCGAGTTGGGCTTGTTCAATCACGTCGGCAGTTTGCGCGTTGCGTCGAGCAGGGAACAACTCAAGGAGTTGGAGCGCAGCGTCAGCCGGGCAAAGGCGCTGGGGTTGGAGTGCGAGGTCATCGGTGCGGACGAAGCGTTGAGGATCATGCCGCAGATTTCGAGGGAGAATCTCTACGGGGCGATCTATCTGCCGCGCGACGGGCAGCTCGATCCGTACATCACCACGACCTCGATGGTGAAGTTTGCAAAAGAATTGGGCGTGACGGTCTACACCAACACGCGCGTGACGGGGATCAAACTCTCGGCGAAGGGCGAGGTGCAGGGCGTTGTGACAGATAAAGGCGAGATTCGATGCGAGACCATCGTCAACGCGGCGGGGATGTGGGCGCCGCGCATCGCCGCGATGGCGGGTCTGCATGTCCCGACGACGCCGGTGGATCATCAGCACATTGCTTTGCGCGCCGTGCCGGGACATGAATTTGCTCCCGATACGCCGTGTCTGCGCGACCCCGATAACCTGGTGTACATGCGGCAGGAACACGGCGGGCTGGTGATTGGCGGCTACGAACCGAACCCGATTGCGCGCTGGATTGACGGCGCACCATGGGAGCATGGCGGACGGAGCCTGCCCGGCGATTTCGAGCAGTTCGAGATGCTGTTGGAGGGCGCGATTCGACGCATTCCGTTTTTGGACAAGGCGGGCATCATCACGCTGGTGCGCCACCCCGGCGCATACACGCCCGACTGCCAGCCGCTGCTGGGACCGATGCCCGGCGCGCGCGGCTTTTGGATGATGGCGGGCATGTCGTTGAACGGCTACGGCGGCGCGGGCGGCATGGGCAAACTCATGGCGGAGTGGATCATCGAAGGCGAAGCGCCGATGGATGTGTACGCCTACCGCGCCACGCGCTTTGGCAATTACTACTCCGATTTCACCTACGCGGCGGAACGGACGCGCGAGTGCGTGAAGTATTACTACCGCCTCAAGTTCCCTCATGACGAACACGAATGGGCAAGACCACATCGGGTCAGCCCGCTGCATTATCGTTTGCTGGAAAACGGAGCGGTCTTCGGCGAGAAGTTCGGCTGGGAGCGCGTCAACTACTTTGACCCCGGCAAGCCCTCGCGCCGCATGGGCGAAGACCAGCGCAACTGGGGCGGGTGGGTCAAGCCGCCGTTCTTCGAACGTTTGCGGCAGGAGCATACCGCCACGCGCGAACGGGTCTGCCTGTATGATTTGACTTCGTTTGGCAAAATCGAAGTGAAAGGCAAAGCCGCATTGCCCTTGCTGCAGCGACTGACCGACAGCAATATAGACCGCCCGGTCGGCAGCGCCATCTACACCCAGTTCCTGAACACGCGCGGCGGCATCGAATCGGACCTGACCGTCACGCGGCTGGGCGAAGATTACTTTTGGGTCATCACCGGTTCGGCGTTCATCGCCAACGACCTGGCGCGGATTCAAATGCACGCAGACGGCGACGTTTCGATTCGAGACATCACGCAGGAATATGCCTGTCTCGCGCTATGGGGACCAAGAGCCAGAGATGTGTTGCAAAAGGTGACCAGTTCCGATGTCTCGAATGAGGCGCATCCTTATTTGATGACGAAGCAGATTGACATCAACGGGGCGAAGGTTTACGCCCAGCGCGTCAGTTACGCGGGCGAACTGGGCTGGGAGTTGTACATCCCCAACAACCGCGCGGCGATGGTCTGGGATTTGCTCATCGAAGCGGGCAGGGAATTTGGCATGGAACTCGGCGGCTACAAGGTGCTCGACCCGCTGAGGCTGGAAAAAGGATACAAGTATTTCACCGCCGACATCACTCCCTCCGAAACGCCCTATGAAGCCGGGCTCGGCTTTTGCGTGGACCTCGATAAAGGCGACTTCATCGGGCGCGAGGCGCTGCTCAAACAAAAGGCGGAGGGCATCAAGCGCAAACTCTGTACCCTCGTGTTGACCGATACGGACGACTTCACCCAAATCTACGGCGGCGAAGCGGTGTATCATGAAGGCAAAGTCCTCACCCGCGTCCGCAGCGGCGGATACGGCTTCACGGTGAAGAAGAACATCCTGTACGCGTACCTGCCCATCGAACTCGCCAAACAGGGCAGCCGCTTCATCATTGACCTGATTGAGGGTCGCCGCGAAGCGGAAGTGACCGCCCCGGTGCTGTATGACCCGAAAGGCGAGAGGTTACGCGGGTAATTACCAATTACCAATTACCAACTATCAGACTATCAGACCATCAGACTCATGACTCCCTCCTACGTTGGCTTCGGCATGTTAACTCCTGTGACCATTATGACTGTGGAGCGTTTCCCGCGTCACAACACGGGGGCGATGGTCAAGGAAATCAAGGAATTCGTCTTCGACGATGCCGCCATCATCGCGTGCTGTCTCCGTCAGTGGGGCGTGGAGACGGGGATGATCGGCACGGCGCTCGGCAACGATATGCGCGGTCACCGCCTCGCCCTCGAACTCAAACAGCGCGGCGTGCAGTGCGACGTGCGTTTTACAAATGCCTACGAGACTCCGCTCGAAGTGGACATCTCCGACCGCCGCGGCGCGCGCACCTACTTCTGGCAGCGCACCGCTCAAATGCTGGATACGCTCGACACGGCGGATCTGTCCATGATCGAGGGCGCGCGTCTGCTTTACGTGGACTGGTACGACGGCGAGGAACACATCACACGCGCCATGAAAGAAGCGAACCGTCTGGGCGTTCCCGTGTTTCTCAATATCGAACACGGTCACAAGGATATTCAACTGCTCAAGCGGTACGCAAAGTACACCACCATCTGTCAGGCTGTGACCGACGCGGCGCAACTCGGTCAAAACCGTGCATTGATGGGTACGGCGCGCAAACTGCTCAACGCGGGCATCGAAATCGCGGTGGTGACGATGGCAAAGGAAGGCTGTCTCGTGGCGCGCGGAGACCAGGCTATCCGCGTCTTCGCGCCAAAGGTGCGGGCGGTGGATGCCTGCGGCGCGGGCGCGACCTTCTCTTCGGGCTTCGCCTACGGCTTTCTGCAAGGCTGGGACTTGGAACATTCCGCCCGTTTCGCCACCGCCGCCGCGTCGCTCAAGGTCACGCGCGCGGGCTTGGACATGTTTCCGCTGGAAGAGATCGAGGCGCTGGCGGCAAAGCTGCGCGTCGAGTATCTCGCTTTCCGCGACAATCAGTTTGTCAAGATCGGTAAAATACTGGCATTACAGCAGAAGAATTTGGAACGCAAGACGCGCCATCTTGCGCGAAAGATTGCAGAGGCGCCGTTGATACCCAAGAAGAAACCGCAGGAGAAGAAAAAGTGATTGGTAATTTTGCTTCGTCGTTGCCAGTTTGCAGTACCGCAACATTCATGTTGCCCAGCCTGAGCAAGATAAATCTTGCGGTACTGCGTAAGGTGAGTGAGAAAAAATCCGTGAAATCCGTGTAATCCGTGTCTAAAAATTTACTGTTGTCGAAAAAGGAAAACCCAAAATGACCTTTGCAACTCTTCTCACGCAGGAACAGGTCGAACGAATTCATGAAGCGTCGCTGGAAATTTTAGAGGAGGTGGGGCTGAAGGTGCGCTTTGCCCCCGCCCGCGAGCTTTTCAAACAGCACGGTTGTATTGTCGAAGAGGAGCGCGTCAAATTTCCGCGCGCGGTGGTGGAGAAGTACCGCAAAATGTATCCCCCCTCCTTCACCTTTTACGCGCGCGATCCGAAATTCGACAAGACCATTCCGCAGGATAGCCCGGTCATCGTCACGGCGAGTTCGGCGCCGGATATCATAGACCCGCTCACAGGTCAGGAAAGACGCGCCACCTCATCCGACATCGCGCAGATCGCGCACCTCGTCAACGAACTGCCGGGCTACGATATCTTCTCCATCTCCACGCTGGCAGACGACGCCCCGCCGGATCAATTCACAATCTCGAGGCTGTTCCCTGCCCTCAAGTATTGTCTCAAACCGATCCGCGTCACCACCACCAACATGAAAGACACGCAGAGCGTGATGGAGATGGTGTACACGGTGGCAGGCGGAGAGGCGGCGTACAAGGAACATCCCTTCCTGACGCATCACTACTGCCCGGTGGTTTCGCCGCTGACGATGGATCACCTTTCGACCGAGAACGTGATGTTCTTTGCGCGCGAGGGACTGCCCGTTTACCCGACCATCGTGCCGAACGCCGGGCTCACCTCGCCCATGTCGCTGGCGGGGACGATTGCGCAAGGCAACGCGGAATTTCTCGCCGCGGCAACGTTAATGCAAATGTGCCGCGAAGGCACGCCCCTCATCTACGCCACGCTCGGCACCGTTGCCGACATGCGCACGGGGGCATACGCTTCGGGCGGCATCGAGTGCGGAATGCTGCACATGGCATACGCCCAGATGGCGCACTTCTACAATGTCCCCTGCGGAGGGTACATCGGCTTGACCAACTCCAAACTCAACGACGCGCAGGCGGGGTATGAGACCGGCATGTCTGCCGTCGCCGGTTTGCTGGCAGGCATGGATATGTTCAACATCGGCGGTTTGATTGACGCGCTCAAAACGTTCGATTTTGCCAAAGCCGTGATTGACGACGAAATCGCGTTGATGATGAAGCGCCTCAAACGGGGCGTGAATTTCAGCGACGATGAACTGGCAGTGCCGCTGATCAAGGAAATCGGTCCGGGCGGTTCGTTCATCGTCCATCCGCACACGGTCAAGCGCATGAAGACCGAAGCAATCCTGACCAAACTGGCAGACCGCGATGCGCGTACCATCTGGGAGAAGAAAGGGGCGCCCGACATTCATGCGCGCGCCATGAACCGCGTGCGCGACATCATGAAACAGCACACCGAAACGCTGATTCCGGCAGAAGTCGAAGAAAAACTGCGCGCCCGCTTCCCCGGTCTGGTGAGCGGCGCACTGGAACCCATCTCATAGAAAGAAGTTTCCATGTTTCGTATTTTTAGACGCAAGGAAGATAAATTCCAAAAACTTATCGAACAGCAGGCTGCCCTCGCCTTCGAGGGTTTGAAACTGCTCGTCAAATATCTGGAGACGACCGATTCCGATATTGCCGAGGAACTTGCCTTCAAGGAAAAAGAAGCGGATGAGGTGCGGCGCATCCTGATTGACGAATTGAACCGCACCTTCATCACCCCCTTCGACCGCGAAGACATCTTCGCCCTTTCGCGCTCGATTGACGACGTGATAGATTACGCCGACACGACTGTGATGGAAATGGTGATCCTCAAGGTCAAGCCCACCGTCTACATGCAGCGCATCGCGTCGCTGCTGCGGGATGCCGCCTATGAAATCTGGCAGGGCGTGCTGCGCCTGCCCCGCCACCCAAACGTCGCCATTGACCACGCCCAGCGCGCCAAGGCGCTCGAAAACCGCGTGGAGGCGGTCTACCGCGAAGCCGTGGCAGACCTGTTCAGCGGACCCGAAGATCTTCACCATGTCGTCGAGATGCTGAAGATGCGCGAAGTGTACCGCCACCTCTCCAACGCCGCCGACCGCGGCGACGAAGCCGCGAATACCATTGCTGATATTGTGGTCAAGAAAGCTTAACTTGTTGATAACACTTTCTGCCCTCCACTTTGTTATCATCCTGGCGCTGGTGTTCGAGTTTACCAACGGCATGCGCGATGCCAGCAACATCGTCGCCACCATGATTTCCTCGCGCGCCTTCCGCCCGCAGACCGCACTGACGATAACCGCCCTGGCTGAATTTGCCGGTCCGTTCCTTTTCGGGGTGACGGTGGCAAAGACCGTCGGTAATGACATTGTCGCAGCGGATGTACTCACGCTGCAGGCGCTGACCGCCGGGCTGGGAGGCGCCATCCTGTGGAACTTGCTCACCTGGTTCTTTGGCATTCCCAGCAGTTCCTCTCACGCCCTGATTGGCGGTTTGATTGGCGCCGCGCTCATGTCCTCCGGGCTGACCGCCGTCAAGCCTGCCGGTCTCTACAAAGTGCTGTTGGCGTTGTTCATCTCACCCATCGTTGGCTTTCTGGCAGGATTTTTGATCTTCCGCATCATTTACCTTCTGGCTCACAATGCCAGCCCGCGCATCAATGAATTTTTCAAGCGCAGCCAGTTGCTTACGGCAATCGCCTTGGCGTTCAGCCATGGGACGAACGATGCCCAAAAAACCATCGGCATCATCACGCTGAGCCTGATTATCGGCGGTCAATTGAAAGATTTTTCCGTGCCGTTTTGGGTGATTCTGCTGAGCGCGTCGGTCATGGCGCTGGGAACTTCGCTGGGCGGCTGGCGGCTCATCCGCACCCTGGGCGGCAAGTTCTACAAGATTCGCCCCGTGCATAGTTTTGCCACCCAATTGACCGCCGGGCTCGTCATCCTCTCCGCTTCCGCGGCGGGACTGCCGGTCAGCACCTCGCAGGTGGTGAGTTCCTCTATCATCGGCGTGGGAGCGTCCGAACGGTTCGGCAAGGTGCGCTGGGGCGTCGCGGCGGATATTCTTACCGCCTGGTTGATTACCATTCCCGCCGCGGGAGCGCTTTCCGCCGGCATCTTCTGGTGGCTGAAATAGGCGGTTTTCCTGTGTGGACAACAGGGTTTGAATGAGTTCCAGCAAAGTTTGACCGTCCCTGTTGATAATGCTACAATGTTCGTCAATTAAGATTGGAGGTGCAAGGGAACAGACCACAACGTATTGCTTCGTTCGCTCGATCATTCCAAAACCAAAAGGAGATAGAGAATGCGTACGAAAAAGTTTGTGTATCACCTGATTGCCCTGTTCACGGTTGCCGCCACGCTGCTCACCGCCTGCGGCGGCGGAGGCGGAGGCGCCAACACCAATTTTGACTGGAGTACCGCCAAATCCGCGACGGATGGCGGCGGCATGGATGCGTTGATCGCTGCGGCAAAAGCCGAAGGTACGCTCACTACCATCGCCCTCCCGCACGATTGGTGCAACTATGGGGAAGCCATCGAAACGTTCAAAACCAAGTATGGTCTTCAAGTCAACGAATTGAATCCGGATGCCGGCTCCGGCGATGAAATCGAGGCGGTAAAAGCCAACAAGGAGAACAAAGGTCCGAACGCGCCGGATGTGATTGATGTCGGCTTTGGTTTCGGTCCGCAGTTGGTGGAGGAAGGCATCACATTCCCCTACAAAGTTTCCACTTGGGATACCATCCCTGCTGACGTAAAGCACCCCGAGGGCTACTGGTTTGGCGATTACTATGGCGTGCTGGGCTTCGAAGTTGCCACCGATTTCGTCGAGAACGTGCCGCAAACTTGGGCAGACCTGCTCAAGCCGGAATACAAAGGCAAAGTCGCTCTGGCAGGCGACCCGCGCACTTCGAACCAGGCGATTCAGGCAGTGAACGCCGCCGCTCTGGCGAACGGTGGTTCCTTTGAAGATCCCACCCCCGGTTTGGAGTTCTTCAAGAAACTGAACGAGGCAGGTAACTTCGTGCCGGTCATCGCCAAGGCTGCCACCATCGCTTCCGGCGAGACTCCCATCGTCATCCGCTGGGACTACCTTGCCCTGACCGACCGCGATACCTTCGCTGGTAACCCCAACATCGAATTTGTCATCCCTTCGGACGGCACCCCGGTCGCCGGTGTGTACCTGCAGGGCATCAGTGCCTATGCGCCGCAGCCTGCCGCTGCCCGCCTGTGGCAGGAATTCCTGTATTCGGATGAAGGTCAGTTGCTCTGGCTGAAGGGTTACTGCCACCCCATCCGCTACAATGACTTGGTGGCGCGCAACGTCATCCCCGCCGACATGGCTGCCAAACTGCCGCCGGCGGAAGCGTATGCGAAAGCCGTCTTCCCCACCCTTGACCAGCTTTCCACTTCCAAGACCATCATCACTGAAAACTGGGACTCAGTTGTAGGCGCAGATGTCAAATAACGCACGTGTAGTGGCTTCGGGCGGGAACCGCCCGAAGCCACCTTCCATTCGCAAGTCTCCGCCCTCCTTTGCCTGGCTGGGCGTGTTGCCTTTTCTGGTGTTCGTTGTTTTGTTCCTGTTTCTGCCCTCCCTCTCCCTGTTTGTGGGTGGATTTCAGGATGCAAAAGGCAACTTCACCTTGGAAAACATTCGCGGGCTGTTCACGCCATTCATCCTGAACGCCTATTGGGTGACCATCAAAATCAGTTTTACTACAGCGGTGATGGGCGGCATTGTGGGCTTCTTCCTGGCGTATGCCCTGGTGGCGGGAGGCGTGCCCAACTGGGTGCGCTCATCATTGATGACCTTCTGCGGCGTCGCGTCGAACTTTGCCGGCGTGCCGCTGGCGCAAGCCTTCATCTTTACTCTCGGGCGGGTGGGACTGCTCACCGTTTTCCTGAAGGAAGCCCTAAACATTGACCTCTACGGGCAGGGTTTCAACCTGTACAGTTTTTGGGGCTTGAGCGTGACCTACCTTTACTTCCAACTGCCGCTGATGGTGCTGATCATCACCCCGCCAATCGAGGGTCTGCGGCGGGAATGGCGCGAAGCGGCGGAAAACCTGGGCGCCACCCCCTCGCAATATTGGTGGCACATTGGCATCCCCGTTTTGATGCCTTCCCTTCTCGGTTCGATGATTCTGTTGTTTGGCAACGCCTTCGGCGCGTATGCCACGGCGCTCTCGCTGACCGGCGGCTTGATCAACCTCGTCACCATTCTCATCGGTTCGCAAATCAAGGGGGATGTGCTGCACAACCCCAACCTTGGCTATGCACTGGCTTTTGGCATGGTGGTGGTGATGGCGGTGATCATGTCCATCTATTATGCGCTCCGCCGCCGCAGTGAATACTGGCTGAAACAATAAGGATGGCGCGATGAAGAAAAACGTCTTTTGGAACTGGTTCTGGATTTTCATCAGCCTGGTGTATTTCTTCATACCGCTCTACGCCACCTTCAATTTTTCACTGAAGGCTCGCAAGGGAGAACTCAGCCTGCTGGCGTATCAGCAAATGATGGAAGACCCGCGCATCCTGCGTTCTCTCATTTTCTCCACTGAAATTGGCTTGCTCACCATTCTGCTGGGCTTGCTTTTGATGGTTCCCACGGTGTATTTGGTCCGCTTGAAAGCCCCGCGCCTCCGCCCGGTAATCGAATTCATCTCCCTTCTGCCTTTTGTCATCCCTGCCATTGTGCTGGTCTTCGGCTTGATCCGCACTTACAGCGGAGGACTTTTACCGCTGACCAACAACTACACGGGCTTGAATTTCCTCCTGATCGCCGGATATGTGGTCATTGGTCTGCCGTATCTCTATCGGTCGGTGGATGCCGGCATGAGCGCCATTGACGTGGTCACGCTGACCGAAGCCGCGCAATCGCTGGGCGCATCCTGGCCCACCATCATGCTCCGCGTCATCATCCCCAACCTGCGCTCTGCCATGCTGGGAGCGGCTTTTCTCACCCTTGCCATTGTGCTGGGTGAATTTACCCTCGCCACCTTCCTGGTGGGGCTGAAAGCCTTTGGTCCCGTCATTTGGCAGGTGGGACAAAACCGCGCCTACGAAGCCTCTGCGCTGGTCATCGTCAGTTTCATCATCACCTGGGTTCTGATGGGTTTGATTAATTTCGTGGGTCGCCGCGGCGCAGCCGATGGAAGCGTTGCCGCCGGTCCGCGTTAATCCCTGCTGTTGGAAGGTGTCAACATGTCGTTTTTAGTCTTGGAAGATATATCCAAAGTGTTTCCCACGGCGGTCGGGGTGGAAAAATTCGACCTGTCGGTGGAACGAGGCGAATTCATTTCCTTCCTGGGTCCATCGGGTTGCGGCAAGACCACCACCCTGCGCATGGTGGCGGGATTCGAGTCTCCCACCACGGGACGCATCATCCTCAACGGCGAGGACATTACCGACCGCCCCCCCAACCAGCGCAACGTGGGCATGGTGTTTCAATCCTATGCGCTGTTCCCCAACATGACCGTGGCGCAGAACATCGGCTTCGGCTTGAAAATCCGCAAGGAACCCGAATCCGCCATCAAACAGCGCGTCGCGGAAATGCTGGCGCTGATACACCTCGAACAAAAAGGCAACAGTTTCCCCCACCAGCTCTCCGGCGGACAGCAGCAGCGCGTCGCCTTGGCGCGCGCGCTCGCCATCCGTCCGCAGGTGCTTCTGCTCGATGAGCCGCTTTCCGCGCTGGACGCCAAAATCCGCGTCTCCCTGCGCGCCGAAATCCGCGCCATCCAGCGTCAACTGGGCATCACCGCCATCTACGTCACCCACGACCAGGAAGAAGCGCTCTCCATTTCAGACCGCATCGTGGTCATGCACGAAGGCAAGATCGAACAGGTCGGCACACCTTTTGAAATCTACAACTTCCCCACCACGCGCTTTGTCGCCAACTTCGTCGGCTCGCTGAATACCGCCGAGGTTGAGGTGATGGACCCAAGCGCCGGCATTGTGGCGATGAACGGTATCCGCCTCACATCGGCAAGTGACCTGAAAGAGAAGAGAAAAGGCGACAAAGTGATGATCGCCATCCGCCCGGAACGCATCGGCTTTATCGCCGAAGGGGAGAAAGAAAACGTCTTCGACGGTAAAGTCGAAAACATCACCTTCCTCGGCTCCGTCGTCCGCATTCAACTGCGCGTCGGCGGGACTGTTTTCAACATGGACACCTTCAACCGCCCGTCCCTGCAACTGCCGCAGACCGGCGACACGGTGCGGGTGACCTGTTCGTCGAAAGCGGTGCTCGTCCTGAGCGAATAACCGCGTATCCCCAAAGAAAAACGACTCGAGCGCATTGACGCGTCGAGTCGTTTCATTTTCCGAGCCCTTCAGCAAATTCTCGGCAGCATCTCCCCTGCCAGCATGTCCACCACGCGCGTACTGCCAATGGCAGTCTTGAGCAGCACACGCCCCTTCGGCTCCGCCGTCACCTCGCCGATGATGACCGCGCCTTCGCCGTAGCGCGTGTTCCTCATCACAGCCAAAACCTTTTCCGCCTCTTCGCGCGGCAGAATGCAGACCACCTTCCCCTCGTTGGCAATGTAAAGGGGGTCGAATCCAAGCATCTCGCAGGCAGCGGCAACTTGCGGGTGGACGGGAAGCGTCCGCTCGTCCAGCAGGATGCCCACGTTGGACTGAGCCGCGATTTCGTTGAGCGTCGTCGCCAATCCGCCGCGCGTCGGGTCGCGCAGAACATGGATGTTCGGACTCGCATCCAGCATTGCCTCGATGAGATGATTGAGCGGCGCGACATCGCTTTGGATGCTGGACTGAAAGCCGAGTTCGCCGCGCGCGCCGAGGACAGCGATGCCATGATCGCCGATCGTGCCGGACAGGATGACTGCATCGCCCGCCCGAGCATTCGCCCCGCCGAGGTCCACCCCCTCGCGCACCACGCCGACCCCTGCGGTGGCGATGTACAGCCCGTCGGCTTTCCCTTTTTGCACCACCTTCGTATCGCCCGCCACGATTTGAACGCCCGCTTCCTCCGCCGCCGCCTGCATGGACTCGATCACGCGCTGGAGCGTTTCCATCGGCAGACCCTCCTCGAGGATGAAGCCCGCCGTGAGGTACAGCGGCTTTGCGCCGAGCATCGCCACATCATTGACCGTGCCGCACACTGCCAGTCGTCCGATGTCGCCGCCGGGGAAGAACAACGGCGAGACGACATGCGCATCTGTGCTGATGGACAACCGCTGACGCCCATCGGGCATCACCAGCGCCGCATCGTTCCCCGCGCTCAAGGCGGGATTCCGAAACGCCGGCAGGAACGCCTTCTGAATCAACTGGTGACTCATCCGCCCGCCCGCGCCGTGTCCCATCACAATTTGCTCGCCGTGAGGCAGGGGAGGATGGCAAACCGCGCCTTCGAGGTTGGGTAATTCTTCAGTCATGGATACTCCCAGCAAAGAAAGAGGAAAGATGAAAGGCATTTTCAACCCTCTTTCCTCTTTCTTCTTTCATTCTTTCACCTCCCATACCGATAATACGCCGCGCACGCCCCCTCCGCCGAGACCATCGTCGCGCCAAGCGGATGTTCCGGCGTACATTGCTTCCCGAATGCTGAACAATCGTGCGGTTTCTTCAAGCCTTGCAAAATCTGACCTGCAATGCACAGCGGCGATTCCTCCGCGCGGACGGCTTCCACATCGAAGCGCTTCTCGGCGTTGAACTCGTCGAACTCCGGGCGCAAACACCAGCCGCTCATGGGAATCATCCCAATGCCGCGCCACTTGCGGTCGCACTCCATGAACACCTTGTTGATGGCATCCTGCGCGGGCTTCAACCCCTCGAACGTGACCGCCCGCTGGTAAGCGTTGGCAACTTCCACTTTGCCCGCCTCCAGCAATTGCACGGCGGTCAAAATTCCCTGCACAATGTCGAGCGGCTCGAAGCCCGTCACCGCCATCGGGACCCGAAACTTTTCCGCCAGCGGCGGATACTCCCAATAGCCCATCACCGCGCACACATGACCCGCCAGCAAAAATCCCTGCACACGATTGGCGGGCGAACTCAAAATGGCGTGAATCGCCGGCGGCACGCGCACATGCGAAACCAGAATCGAAAAGTTTTTCAACCCCAGCCGCTGTGCCTGTAACACACTCATCACGTTCGGCGGGGCGGTGGTCTCGAAGCCGATGGCAAAGAACACCACCTGCTTATCGGGGTTTTGCTGCGCCAGCGTCACCGCATCGAGCGGGGAATAGACCACGCGCACATCGCCGCCCTGCGCCCGCACCGAAAACAGGTCACGCCCCGAGCCGGGCACCCGCAGCATGTCGCCATAGGAGCAAAAGATCACGTCCGGGCGTGAAGCGATGGCGAGCGCCTTGTCAATCAACTCCAGCGGCGTCACACACACCGGACAGCCCGGTCCATGCACCAACTCGATTTCCGCCGGCAGCAGTTGATCAATCCCATGCCGAACGATGGCATGAGTCTGCCCGCCGCAAATCTCCATCAGCGTCCACGGGCGCGTCACCGTGCGGCGAATCTCCTCGATCACGCCCTGCACCAGCGCTGCGTCGCGGTATTCCGTTACATACTTCATGTCGTACCGGGTCCCAGTTCTTCCTCAACGTTCGAAATCTGCCTGAGCAGGTCGAGCGTCTCCTTTGCCTCCGCCTCGCTCAACAGACTGATGGCAAACCCCACATGGATGACGCAATACTCACCCACCTGTGCCTGCGGCACGTAATCGAGGCAGGCTTCACGAAAGATGCCCCCAAAATCCACCTTTGCCATTTTCAAACCATTCTTCTCATAAATCTCGACGATCTTTCCAGGCACACCCAGGCACATTTCAACCTCGCAATCTGGCTGCCGCAATTACAGCCTGCCCAAGCGAGAGCCCGCCGTCGTTCGCGGGAACCTCGCGATGAATGTATACCTTGAAATCATCCTCACGCAAAAGCGCAAACGTTCGCCGCAGAAGCGTGATGTTTTGCCACACCCCGCCGGAGAGCACGACCGACCGAATCCCCGTATCTTCGCCGATCTTCCGAACCGCATCCCGCACCGCCTGCGCCAGACCGTTGTGAAAGCGCGCCGAAATTTTCGGGATGGGGACTCCTGCCCTCACATCCCTCACCAACGCCTCGACCGCGCTTCGGACTCCGACCCAGCCTGCTTCCACGCCAAAGGCATAGGATTCCGCCTCAGCCTCGTCTGCCAGCGCCTCGAACTCGATTGCCGCCTGTCCCTCATAATTGACCTTCTGCCGCACGCCTGCCAGCGCCGCCGCCGCGTCGAACAGCCGCCCCATCGAGGAGGTCAGCGGCGTGTTGATTTGCCTCTCCAACTGCGCCCGCAGCATGACCAACTCCTCAGCGGAAAAATCCTTCACCGGCGCAAGGTCTGTCTCCCACTCCATGCCCAGGCTCCACAGCAAAGCCAGCGCCGTGCGGGCGGGACGCTTGATTGCCGCATCGCCGCCCGGCAAAGGAAAGTATTCCAAATGCGCCGCCCGCCGATACGACTTGTACTCCGCGACCAGCAACTCCCCGCCCCAAATTGCGCCGTCTTCACCGTAGCCCGTCCCATCGAACGCCGCGCCGATGACCGGTTCACTGAGTCCATGCTCCGCCATGCACGCCGCAATGTGCGCGTGGTGATGTTGGACCGCCACAGCCGGCAAGCCTTCCCGCTCGGCGCGTTCCAAGGCATATCGCGTTGCAAGGTAGTTCGGGTGCATGTCGTGGGCAATCGCTTCCGGCTTCACGCGGAACAACCGCTCGAAATGCTCCACGCCCTGCTCGAACGACTTCAACGTCTCGTAGTTTTCCATGTCGCCAATGTGGTGACTGAGGAAGGCGTAGCGTCCGTTTGTGATGCAGAACGTGTTCTTCAACTCCGCCCCCGCCGCGAGGAGCTGCGGCACATCGAAGGGCAGTTTGACAGGGAAAGGTGAGTAACCACGGGAGCGGCGGAGAGGATAAGTGATCAGTGAACAGTGATCGGTCTTTTCACTGACCACTGATAACTGATCACCAATCACTCTGACGACCGAATCATCACACCTCACATAAATATCCCGATCATGCATCAGGAAGGCATCGGCAAGAGAAGCAAGGCGCCGGCGGGCTTCATCGTTGCTGGTGGCGATGGGTTCTTCGGAGAGATTGCCGCTGGTCATCACGAGGGCAGAGAATAGAGATTGGTCATTGTTAAATAGTAAATAGTGCAACGGCGTGTATGGCAGCATGACGCCCAGCGTATCCTGCCGCGGGGCGACTTCTTTTGCGATGTTCGATTCGGGTTTGCGCCGGAGCAGAACGATGGGGCGGGCGGTAGAGGTCAGTAATTGACGCTCGGCTTCATTGACAAAGCAATGCTGTTCGATGGTCTCCAAATCGGGCATCATCAGCGCGAAGGGTTTGTCCACGCGCAGTTTGCGGCGGCGCAGTTCGTTTACGGCGCTGGAATTCGTCGCATCGCAGGCGAGGTGAAAGCCGCCCAAGCCTTTGATGGCGACAATTTTTCCGTCTGCCAATAGTCGCTGTGTTTCTAAAATAGCATCGTCACTCGGAAGCGACGTTTGACCTTCGACGTTTGACAAATTTTCCAGCCACACCTTCGGTCCGCATACGGGACACGCCACCGGCTGGGCATGAAATCTGCGGTTCGATGGGTCGTTATATTCGCGCTCACAGTCGGGGCACATCGGGAAGGATGCCATCGTCGTGTTGGGGCGGTCGTAGGGGATGTCTTTGATGATGGTGAAGCGCGGTCCGCAGTTGGTGCAGTTGATGAAGGGGTAGCGGTAGCGGCGGTCGCTGGGGTCGAAGAGCTCGCGCAGACAGTCGTCACAGACGGCAACGTCGGGCGAGATGGGCTGGAAGGCGGAGGGAATGGCTTCAGAGTGGATAATGCGAAAGGTGTTGAATCCGTTTGCAGGGCAGAAAGAGGCGGTCAGTTCGTCTATGCGGGCAAGCGGCGGGGCTTCATCGCGCAACGCTTTGAGGAAGGCATCCAGCGCATCCCGTTCGCCATCCACTTCTATGTCCACGCCGGCGGAGGTGTTGCGCACCCAGCCTTTGAGATTCAACCGCATGGCAAGGTTATAGACAAACGGACGGAAGCCAACCCCCTGAACAATGCCCGTGATGTGAATGCGAGCGCCTACCATTGGTGATTGGTAATTGGCGATTGGTAATTACGATTTACCAACTCATGTTACGCGGTAGCGCGAGATTTATCTCGCATTTTCAGGCGACATGAATGTCGCTCTACGAAGCAACTGCGTAAGGTGAGTTACCAATTACTCCTTTCGAGTGTTTTCGATGAGCCACTGAATCCAACCATCGAAGCCTTCGCCTGTGATACAGGAAAGCGGGAAGGTGACGACACCGGGGTTGAGCGCCTGCACGCCGCGCTGGAAGTAGTCCATGCGGAAGGGGACGTAGGGCAGGAGGTCTATCTTGTTGATGACCAGCGTGTCCACGCCGCGATAGGTGGCAGGATACTTGTAGGGTTTATCGTCGCCTTCAGGAACAGAGGCAACGAGGACAGTCTTGTGCGTGCCGAGTTTGAAGTTGGCGGGGCAGATGAGGTTGCCGACGTTCTCGACGATGAGCAGGTCGAATTGCGTGAGGTCGAGGCGGTCGAGCGCGCCGCGCAGCATCACGGCGTCGAGGTGGCACTCGCCGCCGGTGTTGATTTGGACGGAGGCGTCGGCGCCTGCGGCAGCGGCGCGGTCAGAGTCGAGGGAGGTGGCGATGTCGCCGTCCACGGCTGCCACGCGGAGCCTGCCCTTGAGGCGCGGCAGGGTCTGTTCGATGAGGGAGGTCTTGCCCGCGCCGGGCGAGGCGATGAGGTTGATGGAGAAGACTCCCGCAGCATCGAGACGGGCGCGGTTTTCCTCTGCCAGGCGGTCGTTGGCGTTGAGGATGTTTTCGACGACGGAGATGGTTTGGGGCATGGGGATTCCTCGTTTACCATTTACCAATTACTCATTACCAAGAGGTAAATGGTAAGTGGTGATTGGTAATTATTCCACATCTATTGATTCCAGCAAAAATTCTTCACCGGCGATGATCTTTGCGCCGATGTTACCGCATTTCGGACAGATGAATTCTCCGTCTGTGGGGTGATATTTTTCGGCGCAGGACAGACATTGCAATTCGGCGGGCACGCGGCGAAAGCGCAGGACGGCGTTCTCGGCGATGGTATCTTTGGCGATGATATCCCAATAGAACTGAACCGAGTCGTCCACCATGCTGGAGAGTTCGCCCATCACGATGTTCAGTCCAAGCACCTTTTTGGCGTTCGCCCTCTCGGCGTGGTCGAGGGCAATCTTCAAAAGGGATTGGGTGACCGGTAATTCGTGCATGGGTTTCTACAATCATTGTAGCCACCCCGCCCCTTTTGCCGTGATGATGAACATCATCATTTAGCGGGGAGAAAAGGCACAGGCAAATGAGGAACGCCGCCCGAAACTTGGTAAAATCCTTCGCAAGGATTCATCCATGTCCCAAAAGAAGGTCCTTTTTTACCAAAAGGATGACCTCACCATCCTGAACGACGATATTTTGACGACCACCGCCATCGAAGCGGAGACGGTGGATTTGGTTGTCACCTCGCCTCCCTACAACGTGGACATTCAGTACGGCTCCCACAAAGACGACATCTCCTACGCCGACTATCTGGCTTTCTCTGAAAAGTGGCTGGCGCAATGTTTCCGCTTTCTGCGTGCAGACGGACGTCTGTGCCTCAACGTGCCGCTCGACAAGAACAAGAGCGGTCAGCAAAGCGTCGGCGCAGACTTGACCACGCTGGCAAAGCAAATCGGCTACAAGTATCACTCCACGGTCATCTGGAACGAGGGCAACATTTCCCGCCGCACCGCCTGGGGCTCATGGATGAGCGCCTCCGCACCGTTCGTCATTGCGCCGGTCGAACTCATCATCATCCTCTACAAAAATACCTGGAAGAAGACCAGCGGAAGCAAGAAGTCGGACATTACCCGCGACGAATTCATGAACTGGACCAACGGCTTGTGGACGTTCAACGGTGAACGCAAAAAGAAAATCGGTCACCCGGCGCCCTTCCCACTGGAACTGCCCCGCCGCTGTATCAAGATGTTCAGTTACGTGGGCGATACGGTGCTCGATCCGTTCATGGGAAGCGGCACCACGCTCGTCGCGGCGGGCATGCTTGGGCGCAAAGGCATCGGCGTGGAAGTGGACAAAGCCTATTGCCGCCTGGCGCAGAAACGCATCGAGAATGCGAGGGAGACTCTTTAGCGTTCCCTGCCTGCATAACATATCCCCCTCAGCGCACGAATTCGACAAGAAAGCCTCACTCAAACCTGGACAAAGCGCGGAGCGCCGCCTCGTTCCCCGCCTCAACCTGGTTCCATCGTCCCCAAGCCTTTTCTGCCCTGAAGAGGATTCCTGCTCCCAGCAGCAGCAATGTCACCCCTGTCGTCGTCATCGCCGCGTTGAACGCGTCAGCGTAGTTGACCCCGTCCCAGGTGTGGGTGGAGGCCATGCTGTATTGAATGGTGAGGGTCATCAAGCCGAGCAGAATCGCCGCCGCGCCGCCTGCGGGTTTGTTGGATTTGACGTTACCCTTTGTGAAATCCACGCCCTGCCAGAGGAACGGAATGCGGAAGAGCAGGAAGACAATTAACGTAAGCAGGGTGGTGTACACCACCGCATCCACAGGCATGGACTTGCCGCGCAGGGCGCGGGAGGCGTAGATGTGAATGAAGCCGATGACGACGCCCGCGATCAAGACCATCAGCGCGTTGCAGTAGGATTTGTCCGCGCCTTTGATGAGCAGGATCGCAGCGCGGATGCCCATCACGCCGAGGGCGATGCCGAGGATGACGAACAGGATGTAGAGCCATTGGAACGGAGCCAGCGCCGCCATGCTGTCGTATTTGGTCGGGAAAAACGCGGCGCAGGTTGTGCCGACTCCGCCCAGCAGGGTGAATCCGCCCGTCAGCGCCATCAGCACGATGCCGAGGAAACGGAGAGACTTTGCAACGAAACCGTTTGGGGACATTGTATACTCCTTTTGTAGAAAAAAGTAGGACGAGATTAATCTCGTCCTACATAAAAGCCTGCCACAAAACAAATTGTCATCAGCAGGAGCAGGGCGGGCAGGATTTTCAGGATGGTTTGCCGCGGGACGATGGGTTTGCCCGCCTTGAGGAACGAGAGCAGTAACCCGCCCAGCCCGATCAGCGCGCCGCCCAAGCCGACCAGCGCGAAAGCGGGTTTCATCGTCCCGTCCGCGGCGAGGATGGAGGGCAGCAGGAAAATCGTCATGCCGGCGATGCCGTGGACGAGGGCAAGCACGAAGATGGGCAGTTTGCCGCGCATGGGAATCGAGCGGGTCAACGTTATAGCGAGGAAACCGCCGATGGCGAAGATCAGGTACGAGGTCCGAAACGAAGCGAGGTGCTGCCAGACGAGTCCGGTAGCGAGGGCGAGCGGGATGACCGTCGAGACGATGACGACGATGGGCGAATCCAGCGCTTCGAATCCGAGGATGATGAGGAGAAGTCCCGCCACGAGCAGAACGCCGAAGGCGATGGTGTAGGCGATGATGGGGACTTCGTCCAGCCCGTTGATGCCAATGGCAACCTGATAGGCGGCGAGAAGACCCGTGAGGAGAAGAAGGAGGCGGTTGAGGGGGGACATTTTCATAGCGCAGGTTGAAAGTCGAAAGTCAAAAGTTGCGGATCATAACAAACGTAGTCTGCGCTCTCTAGCGCAGGGCGGCGTTAGAGAACGCCGAGTGCGCATTCGTCAAATCGAAAGCAGCATCATCGAGATGAGCATGTAGAGCGAGGCGTATTTGAAGAGCGAGAAGTTGACGCGCTCGGAGGGGCGGAAGACGGTGGCAAAGGAAAGCAGAAGCAGACCCGACGAAAGCACGATGAGCAGACGCAAAATGCCCGCCTGCACGCCGATCATCACGCTGGCGGTGCCGATGCTGGCGGCGGCGATAATGGACGAGAGGGCGATGATGGCGCGGGTGGTATCGAAGCCGTAGGTGGAAGGGAAGGTCGGCACGCCCGCGGCGTTGTAGTCATCGAAGAATTTGATGGAGAAGGTGAGGGTGTGGGTGGGAATCCAGAAGAGGACAGAAGCGGCGAGGAGCAAGCCGATCATGTCCACTTCGCCCACAGCGAGGACACGCCCGGCGAGGATGGGCATGGCGCCCGAAATGCCGCCCCAAACGATGCTCCAGCAGGTGCGGCGTTTGAGCCAGAGGGTGTAAACCACCACGTCGAAGAACCAGCCGAGGAAGACCACGAAGCCGTAGAGGGGTTGAATCGCCGCCGCCCAGCCAATGCCGAGGATGGAGACCATCATGCCGCCGCGGAAGATTTCGGCGCGGGTCAGTTCGCCTGAAGCGTTGGGGCGTTTTTGCGTGCGCCGCATTTTCGCGTCAATGTCGTGGTCGTACCACATGTTCAGGATGGTCGAGCCGGCAATGGCAAGGAAGAGACTCGCCGACATCACCAGCAGGAGGGCAAAGTTCGGCGGAGTGTGCGCGCTCATGTACCCCGCGATGCCTGTGGTGAGAAGCAAGCCCGATTGCAGGGGTTTGGTGAGGGTCCATAATTGGCGGAACGTGGTAATTGGTAATTGGTGATTGGTAATTGGGGTTTGATGGTTCATGTAATGTTCCTGCGGCTCAACGATAGATGATTGGAGAGTAAAGAGCAATTACGATTTACCACTTACCGCTCTTTACTCTCTCAATTTTACCTTACACACCTGAACCCAACCCCAGGGCTGAAGTACATGGGCGGGGCGGAGTTGCGCACCCAAATGCGCAAGTCCATGTCGTAGGTATCTTTCGAGCCGCCTTTCAGCCAGCGGTCGCTGAAGCCTTCCATCGGCTGCACGTCGCCAATCCACTGCCAGACGTTGCCCGCCATGTCGTAGAGTCCATAGGGGCTGCGCGAGTCGAGCGTTTGATAACCGTCGTAGGCGTTTCCGTTGTAGAAGCCGACGGGCGTGCTGCGCGAGCCGAAGGTGCGCATGTCTTCAAACGGGTCGCGCGAGGCGTAGAAGTTGGCGTTGTTGCGTTGAATCTCCCAGCCCCAGGGGAAGGGACGCGCGTCGGTGCCGCGGGCGGCTTTTTCCCATTCCAATTCGGAGGGCAGACGCCAGCCATAATATTGACAGTAGCCCCACGCGCCGAACCACGTCACCATCGTCATCGGGTGGTTTTCGTATCCTTCCTGGACCGTGAAGCGGGTCCCGTCAAATTTGACTCGCTGCGACGGGTCGGCGAGAGGGATGTATTGCCAGTCGCCTGCTTTGATTTCCAGTTCGTGCTTGATGCCGTGGAACGGATCGCCGGGGTAATAGCCGAGCACCGAGTTGCCTTCGACTTTGATTGTGCCGTCGGCGAGGGCGGCGTTGAGGAAGTCGGCGTATTGCTGTGTCGTCACGTCGGTGACCATGATCTCGTAGGCGTCGGTGGATTTCACTTCCTCGTGCTGACCGAAGAGGAATTCACCCGCAGGAACTTGCGCCCAGGAGGTCGGGTCAACGCCCGTGTCGTAGACGGGGAGGGGGGCGTTCAGGTCAACGGGGGCGCAGGAAGCCAATAAAGCGGCGAGCAGGCTGAGGGTCAGAAAGAGGCGTTTCATTTTGCCACCTCCTGCGCGAGTTCGTGAGTCATCTCTTCCGTCCAGCGTCCCTTCGGTTTGAAGAGGTCTATCAAACGCCAGACCATGACGACGGCGAGCAGGACGAGCAGGAAGCCAAGTCCGAAGTCAATCATGTACATCAGCATATTGACCAGCGGCTGCTGCTCCGCTTCGCTGATGAACAGACGCTTCATCTCGAAGATCGTCACCGCGCCGAGGGCGAGGTCGGAGAGAAAGATAATGCCCCAGCCGTAGAGTTGGCGGACTTTGCCCTTCAGCCCGATCATGTCGCCGTAGTAAAGCAGGATGATGGTGGCGATGATGGCGGAGAGGGCGTGCCAGTGTCCCGTCAGTTCGATGCGCTCCTCGCGGGCGGGCCACAGGCGGAAGATGTCGTCGAGTTTGATTGCCATGAAGATGCCGATGCCGCTGGTGGTGAAGTTCATGAAGAGCATCTGCCAGGTGGGACCGAACTTGAGCGGGTCGCGCACCATCGCGCCGAGTTTTTGCAGGAAGGTCGGTTTGGCGAGATGCGCCGTGCCTTCCTTGATGAACTTGTTCCAACTCCAGATGAGCAGAAAGAGCGCCGCCAGCATGGAGGGTGTTGCGCCGACGTAGATAATCATGTGCGCAATGGGTTCGAGCGGCGTGACCACGCCCCACACGCCCAGGTTGAGGACAATACAGCCGAGGATCATCAGCGGCATGGCAATTTTGTGCCACGCGCCCTTGAAGTCCAGCCAGCGCCCGATGATGAGCGTGATCATGATGCCGATGAGCGCCAGCATGATGTGCAGATGCCCGATGATGGAATATTCCATTGTGGTCTTTTCGGGGTAGCGGATGATGTTCTCGGCGAGGAAGGATTCGAAGCCGTGACCGTAGTACGAGCCAGGGATTGCGCCAAAGAGGGCAGAGATGACGGTGGTAAGAGCGGTGGTGAAAAAGGCGGCGCGCTCGAGGTCAACGCCTTTCTTCGTGCGAGCGTAGTTCGTGTCGGTGATGAAGTAGGCGGGGTCCCAGGGATTGAGGGCGATGGTGAGCAATACGCCTGCGAAGAAGATGAGCGCGAGACCTGTGATGTATAGTCCGTGGAACGCCCAGTTGTGACCGAAGTAGGCGAAGCCCATGCCGAAGATCATCGCCAGCATGTAGCCGACGGTGATAAGCACGCGCACGGCGGTTTTATAGAACTCTTTCATCTTCAAGAGTCCCGTCACCATGTAGGTTTCGATGGCGACGACCGCCATGGCAATCGAGTGATAGAGGATGATGATGCGTCCCTCGCGCTCGGATTGCTCGATTTTCATGCCGAGCAGTTTGATGACCACCTCGCGCACGCCCATCTCTGCCATGGGACCCGAGAGCATCCCCCAAATGGCGGTGACGATGGCAATCATGGCGATGGCGACGAGGATGAGTCCTTTTGTGGAGCCGAAGAGGTAGTTGAAGCGTTCTTTCATAGTATGTCCTTTGACTGCAATTGGTAAATAGTAAATGGTAATTGAATCGAGCAGATGAAAAAGCGTACAAATGATGACGGGAGATTGGGAAATTGACGAAGCATCAACCTCCCAATCTCGAATTACCAATTACCAATCGCCAATTACCCTTTTCGGGCAAATCCCAGCGCAAACGCGCCTGTCATCAGGAAGAGGAGGGGCGTGAGGATGAGCATGACGAACTGTTGGCTAAAGAATAACAACTGGCTTCCCATGGTGAGGAAGGCTAGCGCAATGCCGCCCAAGCCGATGAGCGCGCCGCCGATGCCGACCCAGAAGAATCCCTTCGGCGCGCCTTTGGCAAAGAATGGACCAAGGAAGATGACCAGCCCCGCTACGCCGTGGAAGAGCGGAACGGCGATCTTTTTCAGCGCGTCCATACCGCCGATGCTGGTGATGGCAATGGCGAGGAAGCCAATGACAGCGAACCACTTGAAGGCTTTCTTCCAGGAGGGGTAGTATTCTTCGGCGACGCCCATCGAAATGCCGAGCGGGATGAGGCTGGCAACGGTCAGCACGTAGGGCGAGGCGAGAATCCCCAAGCCGAGAAAGATGAGTAAAAGCCCTGAAACTAAAAGCACTGCAAAACCCATCAGGTAGTAGAGGTTGTGCAGCGCTTTGTTTTGGCTGTACCTCTGCCAGAAATACCAGCACAGGTACGCAGCAAGTAAGCCCGTGAGCAGAAGGAACAAATTGTCGAGCGTGAACATGGCACTCTCCTTGTAGGATGAAATCCGACAACTCCACGCGGTTGCCTTTGTGAATTGTGACACAAATATATCAAGGTTTCCGTGACATAAATCACACTTTGCTTTGCATCTGGTCCTTGGGCTTTGCTCAGAATAAACCTCGCAGCGGGCACATCTATCCAAGCCTGCCTCTTGTTCTCCTCGCACCACTCGTAATCAGCGCGAGAATGACCAGCAACCTTCCCAACCAAAAGATATTGCCGCGATACGCTGCCGCGCCGCCTGACGAAAGACTGTCCGCAAGAGAAGCAATACAAGCGCGTGGGTGCCAAAGATCAAAAAAGAGGCGGTCAGCGCAAAGCGGCTGTTCCTAGATCAGGGCGGCGGGATGACGAATTGTAGATGGGAGGGAAGCCATGCGAAACAGACTAGCCAGGATTCCAGCCGCGCATGGCTTTCCCGCTTGTCATAATGGACATCGCACCGAGGACGAATGCCAAAACAATTGCGCTTTTACTTTCCATGCTCTTGTGCCCGCTACGCTTGGGCGTTCCACGCCTCGAGCATTTTCTTTGTGCTGGGGAGCAGCAGGTAAATCAACAGTCCTGTGCTCATCAACGGCGCAGGCAGGAACATCGAGAAGCGGTGGACTTCCACGAGGGCGTTGTGCAGTCCGAGCGGATAGCCCGCCAGCATGGACATGCTCGCCGCGAACACGCCTACGGGAATCGCCCACGACTTCTTGCTCAACACGGCAAAGATGAACATCGCCCACGCCGCCGCGCCCCACCAACTGACCTCTTGCAGAATCACGTACATCCCGTTCCAAAACGTGTTTGGATTCTCAACAAACGTTGTCGGCATTTGGAAGGTAGTCTGGAATTTGGAAATTGGCGCGACGCCGTCAATGAAGGTCAACACATAAGCCAATCCCGCGACGAACGTGAGGGTGATGATCTTCTTGTCCACGCCGCCGATGAAGAGCATTCCGAACCACATCACACCCGCCAGCAGGAACACCCACATCGTCGGGACGGGCAGTCCGCTGTCGGCGGCGGGAATCATGGGGAAGAAACCAGCCAGCAGGAGAATCGTTGCGGCGACAGCGCCCCAGAACCAAGCCCAATCCTGTTTGTGCAGGAACCCCCACAAAACTGCGACTGAGAGCGCGCCCGCAGCCGTGCCCAGCCAGCCCAGCACCGCGTACACGATCCGTACCGTATTGCTCTCTTCCCAATCCCCCGCGTTGAAATGGGTGTGAATGACAGCGTTATATGTGTCTGCAATGAAATACAGACACAAGATGCCTGCCACAATTCCAAGGATGGCAAGGACAGTTCCAAGTTTGTGATTGTTTTTCATCATTTCTCCTTTTTTTATATGCCGAGCGGCCGAGCGAGCGCGGCGGTGAATCCGCTGGTGAGCAGAACCAGCACAGCCAGCGCGGCGTTGATGAATAACAGTTTCATATTCAGGCGTTCCTTTTTGGACGTTATTCCCGATTGCGCGCGTCCGAGAACCAGGCTTCGATACAGCGAGATTCCGATCATGGCGATGACCAGGATATGCTTCATGGACAACGCTGCCGAATAAGCGTTCCCGAACGCGAACAGCGCTTCAAACTGCGGACTGGGGTTGGTCATCAGCAAACCTGTCAAGATTAAGCTTGCCATACTGACATATACCCAAATACTCTGCCGTTTCTGGAATTCCATCATCACTTTTTTGACCTGAGGACCCCCGCCGAGCGCGTTTTTTACAGCGGGCAAATATGCCAGGACAGTGACAAGCAATCCGCCCATCCAGATGGCGGTGAACAGATCGTGGAAGAACGAGACCAGCGCGAAGACGATGACTTTTGCAGTCATATTTTTATTTCCTTTTGTCTTTAATATCCAAGTGAATAGTTCTCGCAGGGCTGGGCGCGCCGGGCGCTTCGATGCGATTGACAACTGCCAGCACACCAGGCGTGCTCTGAGCCAGTTCCGCCGCGAGAAGGCGCGTTTCGATGGAGTTCACCACCCCTGCGAGATGGGCGATCCCGTTCAACACGCCCACGCGCAGGTTGGCGTATGCTGTGCGCTCGTCCGCCGCGAAGCGGGATAGAATGGCGGCGCGCAGTTTTTCATCGGAGACGAAAGGGGTGGTCATCACATCACAAAAAAACAGGTCCGTCTGTTTTCAGTGTACAGACAGACCTGTTTTTTGCATACGACTTTTGTCGTGTTAATTTTCACAAACTGCCGCTGTCCAGGCGTGCCTGTCTACCGGCTTTCCTGCCGTTATGTGACTGGATAAGCATCAATCCCAGAATGATCGCCCAGGCGACGATTCGAACCGTCATATCCTCCAGGCTGTGAGCCGAAACGATGCCGCGATAAGCGCTCAGCAAAATGAGCATGACGCTGGAATGCGCGGCAAAGGTCGCGAGGGCGGCGGGCAGGGCGAGTCTGTTATTTTTCCAAATGAGGATGGCGGTGAGAAAAACGGTCAATACGCCGACCGTGTAGTTGTAGAGTAACAGCCAGTTGATGACGTAGTAATCCGTTTCCTGCCCCAGCAGAACCAATCCGCCTGCGGCGACCGCGATGCCGCCGATCAGGAATGCAAGGGCAGACGCAATTTTATTCAGGGTAGCGTTCATTTTGATTCCTTCGTATGCCAGACCATCCCGAAGGTTGAGACTCTTCACTTTGTTCAGGGCAAGCCTTCGGGATGTTGTGTTTTGTTACGCAGTTTTGTTCTTTCGCTGTTGGAAAAACATCAGGGTCAAAATGATCGCCCAGACGATCAGTCGAACCGTCATGGCGCGGATGCTGTCGGGCGCAACCACATTCTGGTAGGCTGTTTGCAGGATGAGCATGACGAAGGCGTGCAGGCTGAACGTCCCGATGGCGACCGTTTTGGCGAGTCTGCTGTTGATCCAGATCAGGATGGCGGTGATGAAAACGGTCAGGATGCCGACCGTGTAGTTGTAGACTGGCAGCCAGTTGATGACATAGTAGCCAGGATCATTGCCCAGCAGGACCTTTCCGCCTGCAAAGATTGCCATGCCGCCGATGATGAAGGCGAGGATAGACGCGATTTTATTGAGAGTAGTGTTCATTTTCTTCTCCTTTGAGTTGCAGGCAGTATATGTCTCTCCTGCCGGCAGGTTAATGACTTAAGTCGTAATTCCGTAACGGAATGTATAATCGCAGGCAATGAAATGGAATGAAAATATGAACGAACCCGCCTCCCCGCGCGCCGCAGAAATTTTGAAAGCCGTCTCCTATTTTTCAGCTTTGGATGATGCCGCCCTGGACTTTGTTGCACAAAGAACCATCCGCCGCGTCTACGAGGCGGGACAGGTGATCCTGATCGAAGGCGAGCCGTGCGCCGGGTTGTACATTGTCGAAAGCGGCTGGCTGAAAGCCGTCAAAATCGGGCTGGACGGGCGTGAACAGGTACTGCAAACACTCAAGCCTGGGGAGGTGTTCAACGGCATCAGCGTCTTCACCGACGCACCCAACCAGGCGAGCATATCCGCGCTGGAAACCTCGGTCGTCTGGCTCGTCCCGCGCGAGGTTCTATTGAAATTAATGGATGAACACCCAGCGTTGATGCGGCAGGTGGTGAAGGAACTGGCAGGGCGCGTCATGCACCTGGTTCGCATGGTGGAGGACTTATCCCTGCGCTCGGTGGAAGCGCGCCTGGCGCGGCTGTTACTGGAGCAGGCGGAGGGCGAATCCGTCCAGCGCCGGCGCTGGGCGACGCAAGCCGAAATGGCTTCCCGCCTCGGCACAGTGCCAGACGTGGTCAACCGCGCCCTGCGCAAATTATCGGAAGAGGGTTTGATCCGCGTGGAACGCCACCAAATTCAGATTTTGGATCAAGAGGGATTAAAGGCTGTTGCACAAGTGATGGAATAGAAAACCGATAAAAGTCGTTGAATGAATCCTGCCCTGGGCATATGCTCAGGGCAGTTTTGTTTCTGGAGTCGTTTATGACCCAATTCACCGACAGACCGATTCCCCTCATTGACCCGCAACGCTGCGACGGGTGCGGCTTGTGCGTGCGCGCCTGCCCGACGAAGGCGTTGGCGTTGCAGGATGGCAAAGCCGTGGTCGCCAATCCGCTGGCGTGCGAATACAGCGGGCTGTGCGAGGCGGTCTGCCCTGCTCAGGCTATCACGCGCCCGTTTGAAATTGTGGTCGCAGATGGAAAGTACGTCGCACCAGACGGGCAGACCGATTCCGCTTAGGCAAGGAACCCTCCTCGATTGGCATTGTCCTGTTTAGGCAGGTGCGACGCACTCGCGGAATTGACTTCCTCAAATTCGACAAAAGTCGTTGAGAAAGATGGAATGTCTGTCTACAATGCAGACACGATTGAGCGTCCCGAAGGCTTCGTTTGAGAAATTCGAACGTCGGGCGACAAACCTTCGGGACGTTCCCGCTGGACAAAAGGAGACATATCATGAACTGGTCACTCAACCTGCTCAAAGTCAAAGGGATCAATATCAAAGTTCACCTGACCTTTGTGTTGATTCTCATCTGGGCGGCGTATCGCTGGAGCATCAACACAGGCGAGGGCGTGCAAGGTGCCATCTTCGGCATCGTGGCGACGCTATTGCTCTTCTTCAGCGTGACCCTGCACGAACTCGGTCACAGCCTGCAAGCCATCAAGTTCGGCGTGCGTGTGCGCGACATCACTCTCATGCCGATGGGCGGATTGGCACAGATGGATGAAATCCCCGAAGAGCCGAACAAGGAATTGCGGATCGCCCTCGCGGGTCCGCTGGTCAACTTCGGCATTGCCGCCCTCCTGATCGGGATCGGTGCGCTTCTCGACGCCCGCGCCCTGCTCTCGTTAAATGAACTGTACGCCTCGCTCGGGCGCGTCAGCTGGAGCGGACTGCTGGCGTACTTGACCTCCGCCAACCTGATGCTGGGATTCTTCGGCTCTCCCGTAAATAACGGGAAAAGCAGAAAGGATGTGCTAATATCGGAGTAGAAAGGTGACTTCCGATGAACAACAACGAATTGCTCAACCGATTGCTCGGCATCCAAAAGCTGCAAGTGATAAAGTCTGATTTCATTGGCGAAGAGAGAGTCCATCTGGAAGTGGCATCAATCTTGTCTGTTGCGAGCTGCCCCGACTGTGGACAGCTCAGCAATCTGGTGCACGATGAAAGCGAAGCCCAGATGATTCGCGATCTCTCCATTGCGGAAAGACAGTGTTACCTGGTCTATCGGGCACGGCGGTTCAAATGCGAGCCATGCAAAAAGACGTTTGTCGAACGAGTCGAATGGAAACGCGCCAATGTCAGTTACACCGAGCGGTATGAGCGTTATATCTATCAACGCGTTCGCCGTGAAAGTATCAGCCAGGTAGCGCAGGATGAAGGCCTGAGCGAAGAAGCCGTGCAAGGCATCTTCGAATACCGGGCAAAAAAACGACGGAGGCACGCGGCTATCCGCAAGTGAGAGCGATTTGTTTCGATGAGATTGCGCTCCATCGTGGACATGGCAAGTTTGTCCTGGTCATCTCGGCTCCCGAATTGGGGCTGGTTTTGGACGTTTTGCCAGACCGCAACAAGGAAACCCTGCTGAAATGGCTGGAGGAACGCGGAAGCGAGTGGTGTGCGGCTGTCCAGTACGCCTGTTCTGATATGTGGGACGCCTACCAGCAAGCCGCTGAACAGAAATTGCCCAATGCACGCCGTGTGGTGGACCGTTTCCACATCATGAAGAACTTGAACGATGCCTTGACCAAAGCCAGGCGCCTCATCCAAAAAGACGCTGATGAACAGACCAAAGAACTGCTCAAAGGCTGCCGTTGGTTACTGGTCAAGAACCGCGAGAACTTGAGCGAAGAACAGGAAAAGCAACTGGCTGACATGTTGAAGGCTTCGCCTGAATTGAAACAGTGCTACGAACTGAAAGAAGCCTTTCGCGATTTGTTCAACCAGAACCTCACACCCAAAGCCGCTGAAAAACGATTGCGGCGTTGGATCGCCAAGGTGGAAGCCCTGCCCTTCAAAGCTTTGAAGGCGTTCGTGCATACACTGCAAAATTGGTGGCAGCAGATCTTGAATTATTTTGACGGTCGCTTCAACAACGGCTTTGCCGAAGGAGTGAACTTGAAAATCAAAATGCTCAACCGTCGCGGTTATGGGTACCGTAATTTCAATTCCTTTCGTTTACACGTTCTCGTCGCTTTTGACCCAATTTCCCGTTAAAAACGGGAGAGCCGATTCTTCAACCTCATCCCTGCCTTCCCGATGGACGGCGGACGCATCCTGCGCGCTTTATTGGCAAAGAAGATGAATCACGCCAAAGCCACGCAGATCGCCGCGCAAATCGGGCAGGGACTCGCCCTGCTGATGGGGCTGTGGGGCTTCATGAGCGGCAGTTGGACTCTCGTCCTCATCGCCATCTTCGTCTGGATGGGCGCGGGGCAGGAAAGCCAGGGGGCGCAGGTCAAGCATACGCTGGGCGAAACAACCGTCGGTCAGGCAATGACGCGCTCGCCTCACGTGCTGAGAGTCAACGATTCGCTGTCCAAAGCCGTCGAGTTGACGCTCACCACCTCCCAGTCCGATTTTCCCGTGTTGGAATGGGGCAGTAATCGAGTTGCAGGTTTCATTAGCGAGCTCGACCTCCTGCGCGGATTGCAATCCCTGGGCGCAAATGCGGCGGCGCGCGAAGTCATGCGGACGCGCATCGCATTCGCCAGCCCCGACGAACCGCTGCACGCCGCGCAGCAGAAAATGCTGACGAGCCGCACGCGTGCCCTGCCCGTGCTGAATGGCGGCGGCGAACTCATCGGCTTGCTGACCGCCGACGATATCAACGAAGCCTATCGCCTGATGGCGGTCAGCCCGAAACCCGCGCTCAACGCGCAATAGAGGAATGAACAAGGAGAAACGAAAATGAACGAACTATCCATCACCATCATTCACACATTGCTTGCATCCATCCTGGCTTTGGGACCGCTCTCCATCGCCTTGTATCTTGATTTGAAGCAGCAGCGTGAAGCAAAACAGAAAAACCAACGATAGGACAGCGCAGGTCACGCTTCCACAAAAAGAGGCGTGACCTGCAAGGAGAAAACAAAATGCAAATCACCAAAGATACGCGCGTCTCAGACATCCTGTTGAAATACGGCGACATTGCCGATGTGATGGAAATCTTCGGCATCCAGCGCGTGGGAAAATATTCTCTGCGGATGTTTCTCGCCAAAGCGCTTACCGTGGAATGGGCGGCGCGCATCCATAAAGTGCCATTGGAGGAGTTTCTGGATATTCTGCGGCAGGCAACTCAACGCGCTGTGGATCAGTCCAAGTTAGCGCAAAGGTAATCGAAAGGAGAAAAAATGTCAGAAATAAAAAGTAAGTTATCGGGGTGGACCATGAGCGTGGTGAGCCTATCGCTGTTGTTGTTCTTCTTTGCCATCCCCCACACGCTGGAGGATTTTGCCCTGGGTGAGCCAGCCAAGAACGGAGTTCCCGCCCCCGTACTTTCATTTGTGGTGGCGGGACTGTTCGCTCTACAAGGCTTGGCGCTATTCTGGGCAGGTCAACAGAACCGCTGGAACTTTTATATCCATGCGGGATTGGGGATCATGTGGCCGCTGGCGGCAGGCTTGGCGCAATTGCCCGTTATTCTCACCGCCAGCAATTACCGTTCCGGATTCATTTCAGTCCTTTACGTGGCTGGGATGATCACGATTGGTATTTTGCTTTTTCTAGCTTCTCTGCAGGCTTTGAGAATAGATAACGCCCACACACACGCGCAGAAATAAGATGAGCAGACTGCGCGAGCATTCAGATGCACTCAGGCGGCGTGTGCTCCTCTTCTTGTTGGGATTGCTATCCATGGCGGTCCTCGCGCTGGGCTTGACCATTCTGTTGCAGATTGCCGCCGTTACTCTTCCCTTTCTGCAAACGGTTTTGAAGACCGTGCCGCCCTCGCCGATGGAGTGGCTGGTGATCGCTGTCGCGTCCCTTGCCCCCGCCCTGCTGGTGGAGTTGTACAAACTTCGGCGCTTCACGTAAGGCTCGCAGCGGCGGCTCCGCGGGGGATAGCCGCTTGGTGCCGCACGACTGAAGTCTTCATTACAAAGGTCGAGTTACCGTTCTTCTCGCGCCGCCAAACCTTGCGGGTCGAGCAGAATGATTTCGCGGCGTTCCACTTTCAAGAGACCCTCCTTTTCCAGTGTGTGTAACGCGCGGCTCAGCACGTCGCGCACGGTGCCCAGCCGTACCGCCATCTCGTCGAAGGTCGTCCACTCGCGGCGCGGGACGATGAGTTGACCGCCGCGCAGTTCGGCATTTTGCAGCAGCGTATGCGCCAGCCGTGACTCCACGCTCCGCAGGGACAGGTCTTCAGCGAGGTGAATGTAGTGAAGCACACGCTCGCCGAGATGACGGATGACCGCCATGGCGAGCTCAGGGTGGCGCGGAATGAGTTCGAGAATCGCTTGTGCCGGAATGACCCACACATCCACATCCTCAAGCGCGACGACAGTGCCAGGATAGGTCGTGCCGGTGAACACGGCGATGTCGCCAAACACTTCGACGGGACGCAGGAACATCATTGCCTGTTCGCGCCCGTCGCGGGACATGCGTGTGGCTTTGACCCAGCCCGATTCGAGGATGTAAACTGATTCGGCGGGTTCGCCTTCCACGTAGATGACTTGTCCCGCCGCGAAGTGACGCGGAGAAGCGGACGCGGCGATTCGTTCCTGGACCTCGAGCGGGAGTTCGTCAAAGTGGCGGATTCGAGCGAGGAGCGCTTTCAGCCGCGTCAAATGCTGGGGAGCGGGAGGCGGGTTGAGGGTCATGGAAGATGCAAACACCAGTGTCGGACTCTGCGCTGTAATACTTAAGGTAACTCACCTTACGCGAAACGTCCCGAAGGTTCTCGCAAATTGCGTCTATTTTCGAGCCAAACCTTCGGGACGGTGCGTAACATCAGTAAGGTGAATTATTGAACCAGGACAAACACCGCCATGATGACCAGTTGCGCGAGGGGATAGTAACTGGCGCGGTCGAAGAGTTTCGCGGCGAGGCGCCCCTCTTCCCGCTGCTGGTAAAGGTTCCAAGCGGGGAGGAGAAGCAGGAAGAAGCCGGCGAGGGCAGAGACAGCCAAATAGGGCAGACCCAGCGCCAGCGGGGAAAGGCGCGGCAGGAAGAGGCTGAGGAACACTGTCAGGGTGAGGGCGGTCAGGACGACCAGCCCCGCTTTTTGAGGTCCGAATTGAACCGGGATGGTCTTCGCTCCGATGAGTTTGTCTTCGGCGGTGTCGTTCCAGTCGGCGGGAACGTTCTGCCCACCGATTTCCCAGAAGAGAATCCAGGCGAAGAGCAGGAGCAAAGATGGGAGGGCAGGGTTGGGGTCCACGACATAGACGGCGGCGATGGGACCGCTGGCTTTGACAAGACCGCTGACGAACGTCCGCATCCAAGTGACCTTGAGGAGCAGGCAGTAGATGACTTCGAGGACCGCCGCGGCAATGAGTATGAAAACAATGGCGGGATTGAGAAGATATGCGCCGACCAACGCAGCCGCAAACCACCCCGCAAACCATAGCAAGCCGCTGCGGTAGTCGAGGGCGCTTTGCGCGAGAGGGTAGCGCAGGTCGGATGCTTCAACGGAATAGCCTTCGTTCAAACCGCTTCGGGCGAACTTTTCCTTGTCCACGGCGTAGCCGACGAGGTCGTTGAGGGCATAGATAGCGGTGTAGGCGGCAAAGGCGGTAAAGATGGAGAGGACAATGACCTGCCATTGCGGGAATGCGCCCAGCCACAACAGGGCAGAAAAGCCCGGCGCGGCAAGATCGAGGATGCCGTGCATGGTGCGGGAGAGGGCAAAGAATCGTTTCATGGGCGTTTATCTCTTGATGAAGTGAGCCATGTAGTTGACGTCTTCTTTATCGGGCGCGACCTTCCAAGTATTCAAAATGGGATTGTACATGAGACTGGCGAGGCGCACAAACTCCAGCCCGTTTTGACGCGCCCACTCCTTCAACTCGCCGGGGCGGATCAACATGCGGTAGGTGTGCGTGCCGCGCGGAAGCAGGCGCAGGATATATTCACCGCCGACGATGGCAAAGAGGAAGGCTTTGGGCGTGCGGTTGATGGTGGAGAAGAAGGCGTGTCCGCCCGGCTTGAGGGCGTGCGCACAGGCGGCGATGACTTTCTGCGGTTCGGGGACGTGTTCGAGCATTTCCATGCAGGTGATGGCGTCGAAACTTTCCGGCTGGGAGGCGGCGATTTCCTCGGCGCTGACGACGCGGTAGTCAATCGAAAGCCCCTGCGCCTGGGCGTGATGGCGCGCGGCGGCGATGGACGCTGTGGACAGGTCAATGCCTGTGACGCGCGCGCCGGCTTTGGCAAGCGCTTCAGCGAGGATGCCGCCGCCGCAGCCTACGTCGAGAATGGCAGGCGAGGGGACGGTCAGAGGTTCGGTGATGAAGCGCGTCCGCAGGGGGTTGATGACGTGAAGCGTCCGCATCTCGCCTTTCAGGTCCCACCAGATCTGCGCCACGTTGTCGAACTTGTCAATTTCTTTGTTGTCGAAGTTGTTGAATTGGGTCATTTGGTTTCCGTTTCGGTTCGCAGAAATCAGCCGGCGACGAGTTCAGCGCTTTCCACTTTCTCAGCGGTCAGTCCTGCGGACGGGTTGAGCATGGTCATTTGGGCAAGGGCGCGGTGGGCGGTTTGGATTTCAGTCAGGGTGATGTCGTTGACGAAAGTACAGCCGCCAATGCCATGCGGCAGGGGGACGCGCTGGAATCCGTTGCGGTGGTAGGTGCGCTCTTCGAGCGATTGCCACAACGTCAGCGGTTCGAGGGAGGAGATGTCGAGCGTGATGCCGAGTGCGGCGATGAGGCGGAAGAGGCGCTCCAGGTCTGCACGGGTGAGCAAGCCGCGGGTCCGCGCAAGAAGCGATGAGAAGACGATATCGAGCAGGACCGCCTCGCCATGCAGGAGGTCCGTCTCGTTGCGGGTTTCGAGTCCGTAACTGAAGGTGTGACCGAAGTCCACTTTGCGGGCGAGGTCGTCCTCGAAGAGGTTCGGCTCGAGTTCTTCGAGCATGCCGGTGATGGCGCGGTCGAGGATGACGCCGCCGCTCTCGTTTTGGAAATACGCTTCGACGCTTTCCGCGCCGTGCGCCTCGAGCAGGTCGAACAAGCGGGCGTCTTTGATGACCGCCAGTTTGATGATTTCCGCCACGCCGTTGAGCAAATGACGGCGCGGCAACGTTTTGAGAAATGTCTTGTCGAGCAGGACGCGCAGGGGAGGTTCGAACGAGCCGAGGCGATTCTTGCGTCCGTTGAAGTTGATGCCCGTCTTGATGCCAATGGAGGCGTCCACGTAGCCCATCAGCGTGGTCGGGACTTTGATGTGCGGGACGCTGCGGCGGTAGGTGCTGGCGACGAAGCCCACCACGTCGGTGAGAACGCCGCCGCCAATGGCAATGATGGGTTCGTCGCGGCGGTGGATGGGGAACGCATCCAGTTCGCGGACCAGGGATTTGTAGAATTCGATGGTTTTGTGTTCCTCGCCGCCGGGGAAGGTGACGATTTTCGCCTTTACGCCATGATAGTGGAAGTAGCGGCGAATATCCTCGCCAAAGAACCTTTCCACATTCGCATCCACGACGACAAAGCGGCGGGAACTGCCGCTTACGGCTGGATACAACAGGTCGGTGTTATGCGGGTCGAAGACGTTGGGCGAGTTGATAACCTCGTATCGGATGGGGCGCTGATGGTTGACGCGCCAGACTTGCGTATTGCGCGTCATACAACCGTCCGCCAATCTGCCTTGGCGTCCAGCACGCGGCGCGCGAGTTTCTGAGCGAGTTCAAGGCTGTGGTTTTTGTAGTTGCCGCACTGCTGAATGTTGGCATACGGCACTTCGCTGGCGACCAGAATGTCGTTCAGGATGGATGCGTACACGCCGAGGATTTTGTCGGCGCGTCCCTCGTTGTAGAGGATGAGGTAGAAGCCGGTCTGGCATCCCATCAAGCCGACGGAGATGAAGTTTTCCTTCATGTACTTCTGGAATCCCCACAGCAGGAAATGCTCGAAGGAGTGCATTTCCGTGGAAGACAAAAACTCCACATTGGGACGGTTGATGCGCAAGTCCACCGCATAGACCACGTCGCCATTCGGTCCTTCGGTGAACGAGCGCAGTTTGACATGCGGGGCTTTGAGCAGACGATGATCGAGCTCGCCGACCGTTTCTTTCTGCCAGCCGAGTTGTTCGATGTTAATCATGCAGGTACTCCTTTGATAAAACACACCCTCACTCCAGGCGGGAATGAGGGAATAAGCAATCAAACAAATTGCGACAAATGCCTGAAACTGTCGTTCAGGGCTTTTTGCCAGGATTGGACGTGATGATACAGTTCCACCGAGGCGTAACCGGAGAAGCCGTTGTCGGTCAGCGCCTTGAAACTGGAGGCAAAATCGAGCGTGCCTTCGCCGGGAATTTCGTGGAAGTGGACGATGCCCGTCAGCGTGTTGGCGACCATTTTATCGAGGATGGGTCTGCCGCCGCCGCTTTCGGGGGAACGCAGGTAGGCGACGATGGGCTTGGCGCGTTCCAGCACATCGTAACTCAAGCCGGGGACGGAGATGAGATAGACAAAGATTTCGTTATCGAACGGCGTCGCGCCGGCATACAGGCGGTCATAGTCCACATGGCGCACCGCCGCACGGACGCCGGCGGCATCGAGAAGTTTGGCGATCTCTTTTTCCCGCTTTGCGCTCACGGGCTGATCGTAAAAATACAGCGGCTGTTCGCGGTCCACCAGCAGGTATTCGGCGGTGTCGGGGAAGTAAATCAGATAACGCGCAAAATCCAAATCCATTTTCAGGTCGTCGGACACTTTGACGAGTTTCAGGTTACAGCCTTCGCGCGCATCCGAAATGTGCATGTAGCGCGTGTAGGGTGCGGCGCGCCCCAAGGCGTTGACGTAATCCACCTCCGAACAATAGGCGTGGATGATGTCCACGTGCAGGGCAAACTTGGGTGAATTGATTTCCCGCACCAGCGAGAGCCCCTGTTCCATCGTTTCGATGTACATGCCGGGTTCAGGCTCGATGAGCAGCGTAATGTCCTCATCGTCGCGGATGGCGCGCAGGCACTGGTGAATGCTGTCCACGAGCAGTTCGCGCGGATTCACAGACGGATTGGAGACATGCTCATCGCGAATAAACCCGCTCCCAAACGTGACGAGATTGACTCCCAACTGACGCGCCACTTCCACCCCGCGCTTCACCAGCCCGATGCGGCGTTTGCGTCCCGCCAGGTCGGAGCTCATCAGCGACGGCTCGTGCGGACGCTGGGGCGTGAAGAAGTGCGAAGCGGTCGCCACGCAGGCGGCTTTGACGCGCGTCGTCTGCAATTTGCGTCTGACGTTCGCAATATCTTCATCGGTGATGTCGAAGGGATTGAACTGGTCGCGGTGAAATGAGATTTCGATGCCGGGATAGCCCGCTCGATCCACTGCATCAATGGCATCCAGAAATTTCAGGTTGGTCAACCCGAAGGTGCTGTAACTGAGTTGAATCATACTCTCTCCAAAAAAACTCAAAACTGCCGCCAGGCAGGCAGGTTCGCGTTTTGCAGGGGGGTATTATATGCCAATTGCGGGTTCTGGAAAGCCCCTCCCGATGAAAAATTCTCACTTCCTCACTGAGGTTGCACAGTCTTCTCGTGACAGTTATGTTGCCTGAAAACGCGAGATGAATCTCGCGCCACCGCGTAAAAATTCCTCATTCGTCGCGCATGAACAAATTTGCAATCGTCTCGCGGCGCTGGATGACCCTGGCTCGTCCGTCCTCCAGCCACACCACCGCCGGGCGGCGCGCGCCGTTATAGTTGGACGACATGCTCAAATGATATGCTCCCGCCACAGGGATGGCAATCAACTCCCCTTCTTTGACCTCCGGCATGGGCAAATCTTCGATGACGACATCCCCCGACTCACAATACGGACCCGCTACCGAGACTCTTTCGCTTCTTTCCCGACCTGGAGCCTCGACCGGCAAACAAGAATATCTCGCCCCGTAGAGCGCAAACCGCGGATTATCCGCCATGCCGCCGTCGGTGAGCAGCCAGGCTTTATTGCCGCGCTTTTTGACAGCCCCCACACGATAGACCGCCACCCCCGCCCGCGCCACGAGACTGCGCCCCGGCTCCAGATGCAAATGCGGCAGGTCGAGTCCGCGCGCCCGGCATCCCTCCGTCACTGCTTCGGCGATTCCCTTCACGTAACTCTCGAGGGAGGGATGCGGCAATTCGTCTTCGTGATACGCCACCCCCCAACCCCCGCCGGGACAGAAATGCCACTCGCCGGCAAATCCAATTTCTTCAGCAAGGTCGAGCGCCAGGTCAATGGCAGGAAGCAAGGGTTCGGGGTCGCGGAAGTTGGAACCCTGGTGGAAGTGAATCCCATTGAGCGGCAAATTTGCCGATTGGCAGATTTGCGCGGCTTGCAGGATTTCCTCGCGCGTCATGCCGAACTTGCTGTCGTGTTGACCGGTCTGCGTGTGGGCGTGATGGGTGTGAACGGCAACGCCGGGGAGGAGACGCAGCCAAAGCGAAGGAGGTAACTGGTAATTGGTAATTAGGGATTGAATGTGTTGCAGTTCAGTGAGATTATCAACAACGATGGTCCCCGCATGTTGCAACGCCGCCCTGAGATCGGCAAATGATTTATTCACCCCATGCACAAGGATATGCTCGCGCGGGACGCCAGCCGCAGCCGCAATGCCGATTTCACCCTCTCCCGTGCAATCCACAAAGAAATCGTGCGTTTGGGTCCATTGGGCGATGGCTTTGCAAAGAAAGGCTTTTCCGGCATAAGTGACGCGCGAGGAAGCCGGATAGTGGGCGGCTAAGGCGTCGGTATAGGCTTTGGCAGAAAGGTCGAGGGTGGCGCGGTCGTAGAGGTAAAGCGGAGTCCCGTATCGGTCCGCGAGAGAGGCGAGGTCGTGACCGGCGATGGTCAGGGTGTCTTGCTCGATTTTCGTCGAAACGGGGAACAGGTCGAGGCGGTCCATGAAGCGTGTCGTCAATCGCCAAAGAAGAGCGTGTACCACACTTCCCAATTTTGCATGGGCGTGGGAGTGGGAACAGGCGTGCTGAGCAGAATGGGGGCTTCGCCGGGCGCTTCCACCGGCACGACGGGCAGGTCGCCTTCGCGAATATAATGCCCGTCCTTGCGCGCCCATTCATCCACCGCGGCGGTGGAATTGGCGTATGCGACGGCGGTTTGAAGCGCATACTGGGTTTGCACCGCCTGCGTCACCTCGGCGCGGAAATTCTTTGCCTGCTTGGTCAGCAGGTTGAGTTCCTCCAGCCGGCGGTTGAACTCGAGAATGACGAACACCAGCACGACAACGCCAATGACTGCCAACACGCGGCGCACATGGATGGGAAGGGATGGCATGGGGGTATCTTAATCGGTATCGGGCGCTCTGGCAAGCGGCTATAATCTGTTCTGAAGTCAAAAGTCAAAAGTCAAAAGTCTAAAGTCTAAAGTCAAAGATCTAACGTCTAAAGTCTTGAAATTGGAGAATCACATGCCCAAAGTGAAACAAATCAATCATGTCGCCGTCGTGGTGGACGATATGGAAAGGGCGCTCGGTTTCTGGCGCGACGCGCTCGGCATGGAACTGCACGAACTGCGCGATGTGCCTGCCGAAAAATCGCAGGTGGCGTTCCTGCCGCTCGCCGGCTCAGAAGTGGAATTGGTGCGCCCCACCACCGACGATTCCGGCATCGCCAAATACCTCGCCAAACGCGGACCCGGCATGCACCACCTCTGCCTCGAGGTGGATGACATCGAAGGCATGCTGGCGCAACTGAAGGCGAGAGGCGTGCGCCTTATCAACGAGGAACCCCGCACCGCCGCCGATGGAAAAAGATACGCCTTCATCCACCCCGAAAGCACCGGCGGCGTGCTGGTGGAACTCTACCAACTCTGACACGTCCATTCCTCACGGAGACAAAGCCTCCCTGCCCGGCAAACCTCATGCTCGAAAACATTGCCTTCATCCTTCGCGATCAATGCGGGCTGGTCAAAGACCGTCCCATCATCGCCGGCATCTCCGGCGGACCGGACAGTCTGTGCCTGCTCGGTCTCCTGCGCGAACACGGCTACCGCGTCATCGTGGCGCACTTCAACCACAAACTGCGCTCCGACGCCGACGCCGATGCCAATGCCGTCGAGCAAGCCGCCAGCCGCATGAACTTTGCCTCTGTCATCGAAAGCGGCGACGTGCGCGAATACGCCGCCATGGAACGACTTTCCATCGAAGAAGCCGCCCGCTACATGCGCTACCATTTCCTGTTGACGCAGGCGCGCCGCTTCAAGGCGCAGGCGGTGGCGGTCGGTCACACCGCCGATGACCAGGTGGAAACCGTGCTCATGCACTTCATCCGCGGCGCGGGACTGGCTGGACTCAAAGGCATGACCTACCGCACCCTCCTCCCCGCCTTCGACCCGGAAATCCCCATCGTCCGTCCCCTGCTCGATGTCTGGCGCGAAGAGACCATTGTCTATTGCGCGGCGCATGGTCTCCGTCCGCGCTTCGACCCCAGCAACGACTCGCTCGATTTCTTCCGCAACCGTTTGCGCAATCAGTTGATCCCCATCCTCGAATCCTACAACCCGCGCTTCCGCGAGGTCATCAAACGCACGTCCCAATCTCTTGCCGGCGATCATGAAATTCTCCTGCAGGTGGTGGATGACGCTTGGAGAGAAAGCATTGCCCAACAAACGAAGGATTTCGTTGCCTTCGACATTTCCGCCCTGACCAAACACCCGCTCGGACTCCAACGACACCTGATTCGCCGCGCCATCGAACTGCTCCGCCCCGACAATTTGGACATCACCTTCGCCTCGCTCGAACGCGCTGTCCAGTTCATCAACGACCCTGCCCACCGTCCGCGCCTCGAACTCAGCGGCAGCCTGCACCTCTTGCGCGAGGGGGCGCTGATCTACCTCATCACCGACAACACCAACCTGCCCATCGAGCGCTGGCCCCAAATGCCCGAAGGGCAAGATGTCATCCCTCTGCCGGTGCCGGGCGCGGTCTCGCTGGCGGGCGGCTGGAAACTGACCAGCGAACGCTGGAACATGGCGTCTCTGGCGATGGATCAGGCGCGTTCGAACGACGACCCGTTCCAGGTCTGGCTGGATGCGAAACAACTTAGCGGGGCGCTCGAACTGCGTGTCCGCCGCGAGGGTGACCGCTTCGAGCCGCTGGGCATGGACGGTCACGAGATGAAATTGTCCGATTTCTTCATCAACGTCAAATTACCCCAGCGCGCGCGGGACCGCTGGCCCCTGCTGTGCATGGGTCAAAAAGTGGTGTGGGTGCCGGGCTATCGCCCCGCTCATTCCGTCCGTCTTACGGAGAATACCCGTCAGGCTGTGTATTTTTCGCTGACACGCGGATAGCAGAAAACATGATTTGCCCCAAAATTAGGGAGTGTCTAAAAGGCTGGGCTAAAGAAATTTCACCACAGAGAACACAGAGTCCACGGAGATTTTTCAAAGGGATTTTCTCCGTGATTTTTGTGCGCTCCGTGGTTAAATCTTTTGCAAGCCCGCGAGATTAGGCACTCCCTAAAATTAAGTACCGATGTTACGCAGTTTTCTCGTAGCGCGACATTCATGTCGCCCGAAAACACGAGATAAATCTCGCGCCACTGCGTAAGGTGAGTTAAGTATTCAGCCACTGATTGCACGGATGCTCACGGATTTTGTTTGATGGATTTGCCCTGCATCAAGCCAAACAAAAAGCCAACCGTTTGCAAGAGGTTGGCTTTTTGTTTGTTTCGGATAGAGCCTATTCTTTGTTCCCCGCCAACTGTTTCAACTTGATGAACAATTCCCGCCACTGAATCTTAGACACGCCAAGTTTCTGGCGGATTTTATCCGGGTCTTCGCCGGCGTGATAATCGTTCAGGGCGCACGTCCAGCGGCACATATCGAAGGAGAGGTGTTTCTTCAACCCGGCTTCATTGCCGATGTCTTCGAGCAGATATTCCAGCCGCCGCGGCGACCAGGGGAAGAGTTTCTCCTCGGGGTGGTATTGGGCAAGATACTCCTTGTAGGCGGGAATCCAGTCCTCGGGCAGAGGCAGTTTCCGTTCCTTGTACCGATTCGCCGGAGACGGGTATTTGATGAAGATCTGCGGTCCGTTGGGCGCGTCCAGTTCGACGTGTTCGAGCAGGAGTCCGAGGGTCTCACTTTTTTTGATGCCGGTGGTCAACAGGAGATAGACCAGCGCATAGGGACGGGCATCGGGCTTGGCGGCGCGGCGGTGACGGTCTGCGGCGAGCAGGACTTCGTCATACTCCTTGGGGGTCAACACCAGCGGAAGCGGGCTAATCGCGGAACGCTGGGGAATCTTTTCGGCGGGGTCCACCACCAGCACGCCATATTGACTCAGCCAGCGAAACAGGGATTTGACCGAGGTAATGCGCCGCGCCAGCGTCTTGGGACTGCACGGCACGTCGCGGTCTTTTTCCATCCAGTCGAAGAAACGGATAAGGTCTTTCGTGGTGATTTTGCCGAGCGCAATCTCCTCGGGGAGGAAGGAAGCCAGCAGGCGCACATCCGAAAGGAAGGCTTTGATGGTGTTCGGCGAACGCCCCTGGTCCGCGAGGAACATCTCCCACGAGTGGATGGCGGAGGCAAGCGAGGTATTCTGTGTGAGATGGGAAGTGAGTTTGTTTTCAGGCATGACATCTCCTGCTTGGTTTCGTATAGTTTAGCGGGAAAGGGAGGAGGTGTCAATCGCCTGCCATCACCATCCCATTACGAAAACATGACAGGCAAATACGGTCTGTATTGATGAAAAGGCTGAATCCGCGCTCTAGTCAAGATTTTCCAAATCAGCCAGGTCCTGATACCGCCCCGTTGCCTTTTTGTTTTTCTTCAGATTCTCAAGATCAATAAAATTGACAGGGATGCCTTCCACATCAACAATGATGCGCGAAGCATAGCATTCAGAAAATTCCACCCCGGGCAGTGTGGTCAGGATATCAATTCTTCTGGGCGGATGACCCAATTGAAGCATCTGGTCAGGAGTAATAAAATCCGATTCTTTCACCCCCAATGAACCAAACCCAAATTGTTCGAGCGCCTTGATAATGTTAGAGGCGTTTTCAGGCGTCATCTCCACCCAAATATCAATGTCTTTTGTGTAGCGTGGATAGCCATGCAACGCAACCGCATACCCCCCCACCACCAAATAGCGGACGCCATTATCGTTTAACGATTGTATAAACTCTTTGAAATCCTGGTTCAGCACCATACCTCCAGCGGTGATATTCCTGTCGGATTTCCTCCAATGCAGCCAGGCGCGCGGGATAAGGCTGCTGCCGCCAATATGCCGCCTCGGTTTTCTTGCTCCCCAGTTTTACTTTTGTGACAACCTTTGAGATGCCAAGCGCACGTTTCATGCTGCAATTATACCTTGTCAAACCCGCTTTCATCTATTCCGTCAACTTCTCGGGACGAAAGCACGGCTGGTAGTCGTAGCCCAAAATGAGCAGATATTGTGCGGAACTATTCGGGTCGGGCGCAGGGATGAGACTGCCCGGCAGCATACCCATCACGTTGAGGATGGTGTTGCTCACCGAGCGGTCCTGCGCGGCGGATTTGTCAATCAGCACCGAGTAGGCATAATCTTGACGGTCGGAAGGGACGATGCGGGTTTCGTAGCCGGCATAGTTGAGGCGGGTGGAGGCGAGCGTCTCGTAACCGGGAATAGATGTGCCGTTCATCACCTCGATGGTCACCGCCTGCCGTTCCACCGTCCGCGTGGAGGGAGAGAGGGCTTCGGCGAGCAGCTGCGAGAGCAGTTCCTGATTGGGCGAAAGCACATACGCCCCGCCGCTGGTAATCCACGAGGTGACATAGGGCGGGCGGATGTAGTAACTGCGGATATCGGCGTTGGTCAGTTTGGGGGCGTAGAGGGCAAGTTGCAGCAGGTCGCCCAGCCCCAAGTCGGTTTCGACGGAGTCTTTGAGGTTGTTGTAGAGTTCGGGGATGCGGGCGAGCGTGCCCGCCTGAAGCGCCTGAGCAAAGATGGCGCGCAACACTTCCTGCTGGCGGCGTCCGCGGTCGAAGTCGCTGGATTTTTGGCGGGAGCGTGCGTACCACAGCGCCAAGTCGCCGTCCATGTGGACGACGCCGGGGTTGACGGTGTAAAGAAACCAGTTTTTCTCGTTTTCGGGGTTGTAACTGGGGTCAATCAGTTTCCAGTCGGTGTAGGGGCAGGCAACGGGGACATCCACGCCGCCGAGGGTGTCCACGATTTTGCGGAAGCCGTCGAAGTCCACCATGGCAGTGTGGTCAATGCGGATGCCCAGGTTGTAGAGGATGGTGTCTTTGAGCAGACCCGGTCCTCCGCCGGGATAGCCCGTGCTAATTCCGTGCTGGTAGGCGGTGTTGATGCGGTTGTTCTCCCAGCCGGGGATGAAGACCCACAGGTCGCGTGGGACGGAAATGAGGGAGACCTGTCCTTCGTTGGGACGCAGGATGGCGACAATGATGGTATCGGTGCGGAAGGATGTGCCGGAGCGTTTGTCGGAGCCGATGAGCAGGAAATTGACGGTCTCCTGCCCGTTGGTGAAGGATGGGTCAATGGTGGGGAGCGGCGCGACGGTGTGGATGAGGAAGTTCGGGTCCATCGTCGGGACCTCGGTCTGAGTCGGCAAAGGGGGAGGGTCGGCCGGGGAGGAGGAATCAGCAACCGGCGGGGAAAGAAGCGTTCCGGTCGGCGTCCAGGGAATGGGTTGAAAGGGAGTCGGCGTCGGCGATGGATTGGGGGCAGAAGTCACAAACAGAAAAGCGGGGGCTTGTGAGACGACCGGCGCGCTGGGTCCACAGCCAGCCAGCAGAAGCGCCGCGATGATGGAGAGCCGCCAGAGGGATTTCATTGAGTTGGGGTGGGAGATGGGAAGGGTGTAAGAGAGGGCGTCGGTGGAAGGGTGGAGGTGGGGGCAGGGGTATTTGTGAGGGTGGGCGTGCCAAAGTCGGGGGTGATGGTAAAGGTGGGCGTGGCTGTGGAGGGGAGCGGCGTGTTGGTGCTGGTGGCAGTGGCGGTGACCGCCGGTGTGCTGGTGGGGACGTTTGGCACCCAAAGCACCTGCCCAACGTGGATGATGGTGGAGACGCCCATGCAGTTGGCAGACTGGAGTTGCGCTACTGTGGTTCGGTAGAGCAGGGAGATGCGGTAGAGGTTTTCACCGGCTTTGACGATGTGGGCTCTGATCCATCCCGCCGGAGGACCGCAGGGGATGACAGTGACAGTGGGGACAGGGGGGACGTAGAGGGTGACGCCCGGCGCAGGGGGAAGGTTGTTGAGGCAGTTGTTTCGGTCCAGCACCTCGGCGGTGGTCTTGTAGCGCTCAGCAATCGAGTAGAGGGTGTCGTTGGCGCCGACGATGATGGGAATCCAGCCGGGGGGAATGGTGCAAACCGCTTGGGCGAGGGTGGCAGTCGGAAATGAGACAAGGGTATCGGTGGGAAGTACAGGCGGAAAGGTCGGCGAGGGAAGCGGAGAGGCAAATTCCACTGCAAAGGTGGTGGGCAGGGGCGAGGGAGTGGGCGGGAGCGCGGGGGCGAAGGTCTCTGCCAGGGAGAGGGAGATGCCGCCGATGACCAGCAGGACAGACACGACTGCAATGACGAATCCGCCGCCCATTTGGCGCAAGGCTTTCATGGTCAAACCTCCGTGCGGGGTTTGCCGGTGGCGACGGGCAAAAGTACGCTGAAGGTCGAACCGACGCCCGGTTCGGTATCCACCCAGATGCGTCCGTGTTGCGCTTCGGTGAGGGTCTTGGCAATGGAGAGCCCCACGCCTGTGTCGCCAATGCCCTGAATGAGGACGTTATCGGCGCGGTAGAGGCGGGTGAAGACGCGGGGCAGGTCTTCAGGAGGAATGCCGCCGCCGGTATCCGAGACCTGAAGGAGGACGTAGTCTTTGCCGCCCTCAGAGTGGGTCTTGACGCGCAGGTGAACGGTTCCCTCCTGGGGAGAGGCGGCGCCGGCGTTTTGCAGGAGGTGAATCAAAATCTGCTGTAATGCCTCGCGGTCGGCGTAGATGGGTTCGAGTTTTTTGGGCAGGTCGAGGTGGATGGAGATGTTTTTCTCGCGCACCTGACTGCTGGTGTACGACATGGCGTTGTCAATGATGAGGTCCAGGTTCACGGGTTCGGGCTTGAGGTCATCGAGCCCGGTTTCGAGGGTGGTGACCTGGATGAGGTCGTTGATGAGGTTGGAGATGCGCTCGGTGGAGGCTTTGATGCGCTCGACGAATTTACGCTGCAACGCGCCAAGGATACCCACCGATTCGCCCAGCAGGAGGTCAGTGTAACCGACGATGGACGACATGGGCTGGCGCAGTTCCTGTGCGATGGAAGCGATGACTTCCGCCTGTTCGGATGCGCGGGCGGCAGAGGCGCCCTTTTCCGCCTGTGCAAGACGCATGTGGGCTTCGGCAAGCAGGTTTTGCAGGCGAGCCACTTCTTCGAGGGTGGCGCGCAGTTCCGCCTCCACCTGTGCGTCCGCTTTTCCCGCCGATTTGACCTTTTGTGCGGCTCGCAGGGATTCGTTCTCCGCTTTGAGTTTTTCGATGACCTTTTGCGCCTCTTCCTGCATCCGCGTCAGTTCTGCCAGACTTTCCGCCTGGGCAAGCCCCTTTTGCGCCTCGGTGCGGACGGTTTCCATCTGCCGAAGCAGGTCTTCGTTGCGTTTTTCCAGTTCGGCGATGCGCGCCTGAGCCGCTTCCAGTTCCTGATGAATGCGTTCGGATTTGTGTTCGAGAGCGCTCATCCTCTGTCCGCGTTGGATGACGGGGACGAGAGAAGCGGCGATGTTGGATAGGAACGCCTGGTCTTCTGCACTCCACAGGCGGTTGGAATAGGGGGAAAGCACGAGCAGACCGCCGATGATGTCCTTTTCGGGGGTGATGATGGGGACGCTCATGAGGTGACCGGGCGTGCTGAGTCCGAGCATGTCGCTCAACCCTTTGATGTCTGCCGAGGTGCTGCTGGAGGGGAGGCGCAGGGGGCGTCCGCGCTGAATGGAGTTGGAGAGCATGGGAATCATGCTCTTGTTGAGGCTCCCGCCCTCCACCGGCTCCTCGCGAATGAGGTCGTAGCCGCTGGCAATGTGAAGTTGGTTGTTGTTATCAGTGAGGTAGATGAGGAAGGCGAGGTCGGCGAGCAGGGTCTGTGCGATGGCGCGGGTAATGGACTGACTCAACTTGTCCACGCTGGATTCGGCGGCAAGCGCCAGCAGGGCGTGGAAGGTCTTCGGGTCCGTGCTGTAGCGCCGCCGTTCCTCGGAAGGCGCAGTGGGTTTGATGGTGGTACGGACGGGCGGCGGCGCCGGGAAGCGCTGGGTCAGCGTCATCAGCACCGGGTACGCCGCCATGTATGCCAGACGCACAGCGCCGGGAAAATCGCTGTCGGTGCGCCCGAAAATGAGATGGAGGAGATGCCCCGCAAAGGCAAGCAGGAAGATTGCCATGCCGTTTCCCCATCCGTTCGGGCGGCGGACGAGGAGCAGGAACAACCCAAAGACGGCAAGCGCCAGGCTTGCCATTTGCCAGTAACCGTCGAAGAAGGTCAGGTTGTAGGGGATGGAGGGCGTTTGGGAATAAGCAATCAATGAAACAGCAAAAGCCGCCGCGACCAGCAGGCTGAACAACGCCGCCATGGTATCGGCAATGCGGTTGGGCTCGGGGAAGGTCCACAGCCAAATCAGCCAGACGAGGGCAAAGAGTGTCAGCGCCCGGTCCACCGGCGGGAGGAAGAGGCGCAGGTTGATCAATCCTTCGCTGCCCAGCGCGCTCAACACAAAGAGCGCCACCTGCGCCGAAAGCAGGAAACTCAAACCGAAGACCGTGCGGCGTGCCTGAGGAAAGCCGCTTGCCCGCAGATGGAAGATGGCAGATTGAAGCGCACTGACGATGGAAAACACCAGCACCAGATGGTAAATGACGCTCCCTGTGGGCTGGGTGAAGAGATCGAACATCTGGATGAGGGAATTGACCATGGGCAAGGGCGATTATACTGCCAGTTGTGCGAAACCGTTTGCCCCTGTAGGTTACGTTTTCGCTACAAAATTTCGCCAGCCCGCCGGCTTTACTTTACAGGTATCATTGGATAATTCGAAAGGACATCCAATGACAAATCTGAAACGCATCGCCGCAAGAACCACTGCCATTCTTTTTATCGCCCAAAGCCTCGCCTCCGCTGGCTTCATTGCGGCGGCAGCAATCAACCCGATTTTGGGAGCGAAACTGGCGCCAAGCCGCGCGCTGGCAACCCTGCCCACGGCGGTCTATTTGTTGAGCGGAGCGCTCTCCGCCTCTGCCTGGGGCTACCTCATGGACCGCATCGGACGCCGTAACGGCATCACCCTCGGTCTCCTGCTCGGCGTGCTGGGCAACATCCTGGTTCTGAATGCAATACCCATTTCATCGTTTGCACTGGTGTTGAGCGGCTTGGTGTTGATGGGCATGACCAACAGCGCCGTGTTGCTGGGTCGTTTCGCCGCCGCGGAAGTGAACCCTCCCGACCAGCGCGGACGCGCCATTTCAGCGGTGGTGCTGGGCGGCGTGATTGGAACGATTCTGGCGCGCGTTTCGGCAGTGCCGATGAGCGGCTTCGTCGTGCGCTTCGGCATGGACGAACTGGCGGGCGCGTATTTCACCACGCTGGCATTGTTTGCGCTTGCTTCTTTCGTCGTATTTCTCGGTCTGCGCCCCGACCCACGCGAGGTGGGCAGAGAAGTGGCAAAACTGTATCCCGAATCCATCCCGCACGGCGAGGCGCGACCGGTCTCCCAAATCCTGCGCCAGCCGGCGGCAGTCACGGCGGTGGCGGCGATGACGCTTGGGCAGGTGGTGATGGTTGCCATCATGGTCATCACCTCCCTGCACATGGAAGATCACATGCACCCGCGCAGCGACATTTATTCGGTTATCTCGGCACACACGTTCGGGATGTACGCCCCCTCCATCATCTCCGGCTGGCTGCTGGACCGCTGGGGACGCGGTAGGATGATTCTGATTGGTTCGGCGACCCTCCTGCTTGCCTGCATCGCTGCGCCGCTCTCGCCGGATGTCCTGCCGCTTGGCATCGCGCTCTTCCTGCTCGGCGTGGGCTGGAACTTCTGCTTCGTAGGCGGCTCCACCCTGCTTGCAGACCAACTCTCCCCGCTGGAACGCTCGCGCACACAAGGGACGAACGACCTGCTCGTGGGGCTTGCCTCGGCAGTCATCAGCCTGTCGAGCGGCGTCATCTTCAACGCCACCAGTTACACAATGATGACCATCCTGGCGGGAGCGTTATCACTCGTACCGCTGGCGATGTCGGCGGCGTTCTTGAGAAACACGATCAAACCCATCCCTGCCTGAAAGATAAACATCCCGCAAGCGCAACGCCTGCGGGATGTCTTCACTGACACTGATCGCTATACTCGAATCACTTCCGTATCATCGTCAACAACATCTTGAAGCGCGTCAGCGCCCTGACGGCGTGCGGCTCATTGGCGGGCATGATGATGGCGTCGCCGCTCTTCAAATGAAACGGCTTGCCGGAAATTTTGACTTCCGCCTCGCCTTCCAGCACATGAACGAGCGCATCGAACGGCGCGGTATGCTCGCTCAATTCCTGATCCTGGTCGAAGGCAAAGAGCGTGACATTGCCCGCCTCCGCCTTGGTAATCTGACGACTGACGACAGAACCTTCGTTGTAAGAAACCATGTCGGTCAAATGCAAAATTTCGGACGCGGGGGCTGTGGACATTATTTCACCTCGATTCGATATTCAGCGGGGATGGTCGTGAAGCGCGTAGTTCCCGCCACAATCAGGATTGCCTCATCGCCGGGCTTCAGCGAGAGCGGAATTTCCGCTGTCTGGTCGGGGTTGAGGGCGATTTCGGTCACAGTGGTGGAGTCGCTTTTGAGGATGAGGGACAGGCGGAAGGTCTGCGGCAGAACGTTATCCACACGGACAAAACCCTCTGCCGCCCAGCCCCCGTCGTCCGCTTCAAAATCGGACCGATAGCCGGCTGCCTCGACCCGCACATCGTCCAACAACAAGCCTTCCCCGTTGACCGCCGCGTCGGTGATGTATTCGAAGCGCAGGAAGACCTTTTGCCCGGCAAATTTGGAGAGGTCCACAGTTTCTTCGATCCAGCCGCCGCTGTTGCCGGTGTAACCCCAGCCGTAGGAATTGCCGGAGGGGTTGGTGTCGGTGCCGGAGGGCGTCTTGAGGATTTCCCAGGTTTTACCGTCGGTGGATGCTTCGAGGTAGAGGTAATCCCAGTCTTCCTCGATGTCGTACCACGTCCAATAACTGATGGAAATGGGCGCGCTCACGGCGGTGAAGTCGAACTCGCGGGTGAGGGTCATGTTCGACTCATCGCCCTTGTTCGACCAGAAGGCGTATTTGCCGGAATGCACCTCGGCGGGTAACAGCGCAATGGAGGTGGAACCGCTGAAGGTCAGGGTGTGATTGCCGGGGCAGGAGATGGCGATGTAATCCATGCCATACTGGCTGACGGTGAATTCCAGCGGCGCCTGCGGACAGGTGGAAATCGTGTCGGTGTTGGAGGTGCGGGGCGCGTCGGCATAGTTATGGAAGGTGTAACGTCCGTCGCCGATGCTGCCATCTTTGAGATAGAGCGCCGCCGCCCAGTCCATGAAGACATCGTCGGCAGTGATGAGCCGCCCGCGCAAGGGATCGGTGATGCCGAGGTCGGCGAGGGTGTCGTCCACGCTGGAGATGGAATTTTCGGGGTTTTCGTTGAGCGCCTGGGTGGCTTTCTCACCGAAGCGGTCAAGGAAATAGGTGAAAAACAGGAAGGATTGACCGTAGTGCGGTCCGTTGTCGCTGACGCTGTCGCCCCAGGTGGTCAGTTGCAGGTCTGGGTTGAGGGTATATTCCCAATCCTTGCCGCCCACGTCATAGCCGTTGATGAAGACGCCCAGTTCGGCAAAGCCCTCGCTCAGCCAGGAGACATCGTTGCGGTCGGAGGGAAACTGAATCATGTGAACGAACTCATGCGCCAGCACGCCGTAGGTGTATTCGTCGCGCAAGTCCTGCGTGGCGCTGAGCATGTAGGTCTCGTGGGCGTTGGAATATTCCTTGACCAGCGGGTGGAACGAGTCGGAGGAGTTGAAATACCCGGCGACATTGCTTCCCAACCCGTCGGCGTAGATGACGTAGATGTGCGGATCGCCGTCTATGCCGGGGTTGAATTCCTCGCCGAAGAACTCGCGGTTGGTGGGGTAGATTTTGTTCTCGAAGGTGTCCATCAAACGTTTGACATCGGCTTCGCGGTAGTCCGTCCCCTCCTCCGCCCAAAAGTAGGAATGCGGCGTGATGTACACCAATCGGGCGGTGATTTGACGGTGTTCAGCCGTGTCCGAATTACTGATCCAGAATTTTTCCGTATCGCCCACTTTGTACGTTTTGGCTGGCACACTGCGGGGAACGTCGCAGATGCCCTTCAGACGGCAGGCGAGTTCATACGGGTCATTTTCCGGGACGAGAGTCTGGTTCAACGCATCGAGCGTGAACGAGGAGACCTCACCCGAAGACGATGTCCCGCTCGGAGAGGGGATGGCGGTCACCGGCGCAGGGGTGAAGAATTCGATGGTCGGCGCAGGCGTGGAGAAATCGTCCGACGGGACGGAGCGGACCCCCTGATAAATGATGAAACCTGCGGCGAGAATCACCACACAGGCACAGCACAGCAGAAGGGCGACAATCCCTGCAACAATTTTAGGAACAAGGGACGATGATGAATTAGGGCTCGACTGCATGAGAAAGAACTCCTTGGAGAGGGTTTCCTTATGTTACCGTGATTTTGTGAAAACGGCATTAGGGCTTTTGGGGGGATGAAAAGAAAGACCGCCATCGCTGACGGTCTTTCTTTTAGTTACGCTTCGGCGTGTTGTTCGCTCTTTTTCTTCGAAGGTTCGGAGGCGCGGAAGACGATTTTGTTCTTCTCCTCGTCCACATCCACCTGCACAACGGCGCCGTTCTTGTATTTGCCGGAGAGCAATTCCACCGAAAGCGGGCTCTCCACATATTTCTGGATTGCCCTGCGCAATGGACGTGCGCCAAAGGCGGGATCGTAGCCTTCCTTTGCCAGCCACTTGCGCGCCGCATCGGTCAACTCGACTGTGATGTTGTGTTCGTTCAGGCGGTCCTGCACTTCCTTCATTTGCAGGACGACGATCTCTTCCATCTGCTCGATGGAGAGCGGCGAGAACATGATGATTTCGTCAATGCGGTTGAGGAATTCGGGACGGAAGGCGCTCTTCAACGCCTTTTCGATTTTGGCGTGCGCCTCGCGCTCCTCGTCGCTGGCTTTCGATTGGACAAAGCCCAGGGCGCCTCCCTTTCTCACGTATTCGGTGCCCAGGTTCGAGGTCATGATGAGAACCGTGTTGCGGAAGTCCACCACGTTGCCCTGCCCGTCGGTCATGTGACCGTCGTCCAGAATTTGCAGCAGCGCGTTCCAGACTTCGGGATGCGCTTTTTCGATTTCGTCGAACAGGATGACGCGGTAGGGACGGCGGCGCACTGCCTCGGTCAACTGACCGCCCTCCTCGTAGCCGACGTAGCCGGGCGGCGCGCCGAAGAGACGACTGACCGTGTGCTGTTCGCGGTATTCGGACATGTCAATGCGCACAAGGGCATCTTCATCGTCGAACATGAACCAGGCGAGGGCTTTGGCGAGTTCGGTCTTGCCAACGCCGGAGGGACCGATGAAGATGAACGAACCGATGGGGCGGGATGGGTCTTTCAAGCCGCTGCGGGCGCGGCGGATGGCGTCGGAAATGGCATGGATGGCTTCATCCTGACCGATGATGCGCTCGTGCAGGCGGGCTTCCATGTGCAGGAGTTTTTCGGCTTCGGTCTCCATCATCTGGCTGACGGGGATGCCCGTCCACTGATGGACGACGGAGGCGATGTCGTCCACGTCCACCACCTCGTCGAGTTGATGCTCGGCTTCCCATTTATCGCGCTTGGCGTTGAATTCCTCTTCGAGGCGCAGGCGCTCCGATTTTTTCTGTGCGGCGCGTTCGTAATCGCGGTTCAAGCCAGCCTGTTCCTCTTCGGCGTGCAGTTTTTCGATTTCGGTCTTCATGGCTTTGAGGTCGGGCGGCATGGAGTAGAGCGCCACGCGCAGTTTGGCGGCGGCTTCGTCCATCAGGTCTATGGCTTTGTCGGGCAGGCGGCGGTCGGTCACATAGCGGTCTGCCAAGCGGGCGGCGGCAACCAGCGCATCGTCGGAGAAGCGCACTTTGTGATGCGCCTCGTAGCGGTCGCGCAGCCCCTGAAGCATTTTGATGGTGTCTTCCACGCTGGGTTCTTCGACGTAGATGGGCGCGAAGCGCCGTTCGAGGGCGGCGTCCTTTTCGATGTACTTGTGATACTCGTCCAGCGTCGTTGCGCCGATGCATTGCAGTTCGCCGCGCGCCAGCGCCGGTTTGAGCATGTTCGAGGCGTCCATCGCGCCTTGCGCGGCTCCCGCCCCGACGACGGTGTGCAGTTCGTCAATCATCAGGATGATGTCGCCCTGGGCGCGCTGGACTTCCTCCATCACGGCTTTGAGGCGCTCCTCGAACTCGCCTCGGAATCTGGACCCGGCAATCATCGAGCCCAAATCGAGCGCCACCACCCGTTTGCCGGAGAGAATCTCCGGCACGTCGTTGTTCGCGATCTTTTGCGCGAGTCCTTCCACGATGGCAGTCTTGCCGACGCCGGCTTCGCCGATGAGGACAGGGTTGTTCTTGGTGCGGCGGGAAAGGATTTGGATGAGGCGCAGGATTTCGTTATCGCGTCCGATGACCGGGTCCAGTTTGCCTTCGCGGGCAAGCTGGGTCAGGTCGCGGGAGTATTTTTCAAGCGTGCGATAGCGGGATTCGGCTTGCGGGTCGGTGACGCGCTGTCCGCCGCGCAAATCCTGAATGGCGGAATAGACGCGGTCGCGCGTGAGTCCGGCGGATTCCAAAATGCGGGCAGCAGGGGTGTTACGCTCGGTAAGGATGGCGAGGAAGATGTGTTCGGTGGAGATGTACTCGTCCTTGAGGCGGTTTGCCTCCTCGTTGGCGAGGTCAATGATCCGTTTGACGCGGGGGGTGATGAAGATTTGCCCTGCGCCGCCACCAAAGATGTTGGCTTTGGGGCTGGCGCGCAGGGTGGCGTCGAGGCGCTCGGTCAGCGCTTCGGGGCTGACGCTCAATTTTTCGAGGATTTGGGGGATGACTCCGCCGGGCTGTTCGATCAGCGCCAGCAGGATGTGCTCGGTGTCAATCTGGTTATGGCCGTAGCGCTGGATGATTTCCGCGGCGCGTTGGGCGGCTTCCTGGGCTCTCTCGGTAAAACGGTCAAATCGCATCATGGGGAAATTCCTCCGTGGGGCGGCATTTTCGTCCCACTGTATGGTGGCATTATAACAAAACCGCGCCGATGGTTTGTCAGCGCGGCGTAAGAGGTATGTTGGAAATTGGACGTGGATTAGCCGCACAATTTACGGACCGCCTCCGCCATCGCTGCATTGACCTCGAAATGCCTCTCAAGAAACGACAGGATCGCCAGCGCAGACTCACGGTTGCGGACATAGCCCTGTAACCAGGATGACATGTCACGCGCCACGGATGGATGACGCGCCTCGAAACGGCGTTCATTGGCAAAGATGTCGCGAGTCACTTCCTGTCCCGGCTCGATATATTCAGACAACTCCAGCAGACGGTCCACCGCGTAGCCCTGAATGAAACGCATGGCGGAGAGGCGCTCGCCACGTTTGTCGCGTCCCATGCCCACGTAGAGGTTCGTGATCGCTTCGCCGATCAGAAATTCCTTTGTGCGCCGCTCGGCACGGATCGGTTCCTTCGCGGGGTGGTGCAGCGTCTCGGGCGCGTCGTCCCGCTTCCAGACGATCCGCCCGGGCGCGAAGGGGATTCCCTGCAACTCCTCCAGTTCAAAGACCGCGAATTCACAGAAAATGCCGTCGGCGAACAGTAATTTGTACCCATCCGGCGAGTTCAGAAAATGATACGCGATCGGGGCGAGGCGGCTCAACCATTCGAGGTTTTCGATGTAGCGGCGTTTGTACCCTGCCTCCACGATAACGAAGAAATCCAGGTCGGAGTATTCGTCGAGGCGGTGAAGTTCCTCGCCGACCGAGCCAAGCCCGATCAAGGCGAGAGCGCCTCCGCTTTGGGCGAGGGACTGTCCGATTTCATCGAGACGTTTGAGGAGGGATTCGGGTTTCATTTTGACCATCCATCGAAGAGGCGGAAATGCTTCCTTAATGGCTCTTCGATTATGGGAAAGAGCACAAAGGGCACGACGCTTGTAACGCGCACGTTACAATGCAGATGAGTACACAAACAAAAGGTCACAACAGCTGCTAAAAAATCACACCCTCACCAGGCTTTTTTATGGAAACTGGTGGGGAGGTGCGTCACCTGCTGAACAACGGCGTGTACACTGTCATAATCTGTCGAAACAATTCAAGATTGTTATAAATGACCATGCCGACAAAAATGACCAGCGCAAGCTGAAACCATTGACTATTTGCCCAGTTCCGAAACGAGAACGCGACAAGCAGGACGAGTGCATAAACCCAATCCGGAGAATAAAGCATGGGGTCGTCTCCATACAAGGTGTGGAGCAGGAAATTAAATCCCAGGCACAGAGCCAAACCGAGCGAGAGCATTTCCTGCTTTGGAGATTTGATGAAGTTTTTAATCGTAAGAATGATGGCAATCGCAAGGAGGGCAACCCATAACTTAATTACAAAATCTCCCATTCCTTTATACCCGGCAACATTTACCCTGCCAACTGTAATCTTGTATGTGCGAAAATTTGGAAAATCGGTGCCCAATTCCTGCGTGAGGATAAAGGGTTTCGGTGCAGCGATCCCATACAGAAGTACGGCGCGCGAGATCAGATTAATGCGCCCCTGCAGACGCCAGAAAGCATCAGACGGGTTAATCACATAATGTTTTTCCACTGTCAAACTCTCTGGATTGTAGAGCGGTTGGGCGCTTGGGAACAACCCCACCTGCACCACATTCAACAGTAAGGTTGCCGCCACAACTGCCAAGATAAACATAACAAGCAATTTGAAGCGGGACAGTTTCAAAAAATAGAGGATACAAGCCTGAGCCAGATTGGTAATGGTGATGCCGAAGATCAAAATCCCCATTGGGATGGTCCAATCGAGAGATGTTCTGTCGGTCTGCAGCAATAAAACAAAGGCAAGTAATGCAAGCGCGGAGAAGATGTAGGTTTCGATTACGGAACCTAACAACAAATGAGAAGCGCTGCCCCCGAGAAGAGACGCCACAATTAATGCGTATGTGCTATTCGAAAAATTTTTTACAATGACCCAAGCAAGGAAAACACAGGCGCTTCCAGCCAGGGCGTTGAGCATGAGAGCGGCTTGCAGCCTGTCACCATTCAAAGGAATGGAGAGCAGCCAAATCAAAGGGCGGAGGAATAACATCACCGCCGGATGCACCGCCCGTATAAGCGGCATGTCATCAGTCGGCGGGGAGGTCAACCTGGCGATCCATTGCGAATTGTCAATATCAAAGTTCAGGTCAAGGGTGTTGTGTTGCGGGAAGTTGACGGTCTGGGCAAACACAAAATAAACAAAAAAGAACATCGCTGCAAGGAGAACGCCCTCAAGGTGTACCTGTATGAAGTAAAACAAGGATGTTGCCTTGAACCACACAACCCAGCCTTTATGCTCCAACCAACGGATCAATATGACGATACCCAATACCGAGATAAGTGCCGTAGACAAGAACAGGGGCATCCTTGCAACGTCCATGAAAATGATGCGGCGGTTGAAAATTTCAGGGAACTGCCAGGAAATCAACACGGCGGTAATCGAAAGGCTGAAAACGACAAGAAAAGTCAACAAGGATATCCAGCGCTTACGCCAGTTCTGGATTAGCCCTGTCAAGCGGTCATCGAAAAACAAAATCATAAACAGCCCGCACACCATCTGAGTGAGCACACTCACCAGAACAAATTGATGAAATTTGGGATAAAAATTGGACAGAAAACCTGTCAGGAAATATGCTGCAGGCATTCCTGCAAGGTGCAGAAACAGGATATAGGAAAGACGTGGGGTGCGCAGGTACATTTTCGTAAGGAAATGATCCGACCCTCTTACACTTTCAAAAATGGGACACGGATTGACACGGATTTACGCGGAAAACGAAGAAAAAATTGTATTCATCGGCGTTCATCCGTGTCTTACTTGCACCTGATGCAAGTGCAGGTATCCGTGTCCCGAATCCAATGTGTAAGGGTATCAGGGGAATGATATAAAAATGTGCCAGTATTTTACACTACCACGGTTTCCGCTGCGCAAATTTATTACTTGTCGTAGTGTGACACATTGTTCCCGAATGGGGATTTATGCCCCCTGCGCAACCAGGAGATAAATCTCGCGCCACCGCGTAAGAGAGTGTTTTAAATTTCTGACTAGGCGATGCTCTCTAACGTCGCCTACGGATGGGCAAATGACACAAAATAAGGGACTTTTAGACAAGGTGATTTATTATGCGAAAGCCGGTGCTTCAGACAAGGTAAAACCTCACCTATATCCGTGCGGTACGGTACACCCGAACGCTTTCGCAAACGGTTATACCGCCTGCATTTCCGGAACCCCTGACGGTTATATGTGTTTTGTCAGAGGAACATAAAGCATTGTTGACTTTGGCTTTTCGAGACTGTACAATGATATTGCACTCAGAGAGCGGCGTCTGGCGCGCCGTGCCCCACAGGACAGACGTCCGGCAGACCGAAACGACAAACCGAGTCGAGGTTTGCTGCCCCGATTTCAGGTTTTGACCCGTTAATGAAAGGAGGAAGAGATGAAACTCCATCTGTTTTTCATCCTGATTGACATTTTGATACTTTTGGCGTACCCCTTTATATTTATCGCTTCGAAAATCCGCAAATTCACCCATTTCAAAAGATAACAGTCCCGTTGTCGGCGCACTGTAGAGGAGGCTTTTATGAAGTCAATGAACGATGTCTTGGGGGTGATCATGGGAGGCGGCAAGGGGACGCGCCTGTACCCGCTGACTCAGTTGAGGTCGAAGCCAGCCGTCCCCATTGCGGGCAAGTATCGTCTCATTGACATTCCCATCAGCAACTGCATCAATTCGGGGATTTACCGCGTGGCGGTGCTGACGCAGTTCAATTCCGTGTCGCTCCACCGCCACATTTCCCAAACCTATAACTTCGATGTGTTCCACACCGGCTGGGTGCAGATTTGGGCGGCGGAGCAGACGCCTCACAGCGCGGACTGGTATCAGGGCACGGCGGACGCGGTCCGCAAGCAGTTGTTCGAGATTCAGGCAACGGGGGCGGAGTATGTGCTGATTTTGGCGGGCGACCATCTCTACCGCATGGACTACCGCGAGATGGCGGCGTTTCATTGGGAGAAAGATGCCGATATAACGGTCGCAGTCCAGCCCGTCGCGCGGGGCGAAGCGTCCCGCTTTGGGCTGCTAAAGGTCGAGGAAGATGGGCGCATCACGTCGTTTGCCGAAAAGCCCAAGGACCCGCAAGTCCAGAAAAAATACATCAGCCGCGATGACCCGGAGCGCCCGTTCCTAGGCTCGATGGGCATTTACATGTTCAAGACAAAGGTGCTGACCGATCTGCTGACCTATCACCTGCGGCATGACGATTTCGGCGGCGACATCATCCCCGAAGCGATTCAATCGCATGAGGTATATGGCTTCAATTTCGACGGCTATTGGGAGGACATCGGGACAATCCGTTCGTTCTATGAGACCAATTTGAAGTTGACGAGTTCGACGCCGCCGTTCAATTTTTACGACGTGAAAGCGCCCATCTATACTCACGCACGCTTCCTGCCCGGCTCGACGGTGGAGGACAGCAAATTGCAAGATGTGCTGCTAGCGGAGGGATGCCGCATCCGCAAGGCGGAGATTACGCATTCCGTCATCGGGCTGCGCAGCCAGATCGCGGAGGGGACGGTCATCAAGGACAGTATCGTCATGGGTGCGGATTATTACGAAGAAGAGAAACCGCGCGGGAACATTTCCATCGGCATCGGCAGGAATTGCCGCATCGAATCCGCCATTCTCGACAAGAACGTGCGCATCGGCGACGGCGTGCAAATCCTGCCCTTCCCGCGCGGTCACAAAGATATGGACGGCGGGCTGTATTATGTCCGCGATGGAATCGTGGTAATCGCCAAGGACACTGAAATCCCTGCCGGGACGAGGATTGGACCGGGGTGAGTTTTTTGCCTGTTCAACCAACCCATTGGCTTGACACGCCCATGACGGAGTACTACACTTGCGAGTGATTGGGGAGTAGCCATGACGCCTTGAGCGCCAACGGGTTGTCGTCAGGACACGGCGCAACCGCCGTCGGCAGCCCGAAACGCGTTCGTAACGTTTGGCGAGACCATAATAAAATCTTGTGGTCTCGCTTTCGTTTGCGAAGCGGCGGCTCCTTCATCAACCTATAGGAGATTTCTTTCATGACCCAGGAAAACCCAAGTTTCAAAGATCACGAACATGATTGGCACACGCTCAAACCTGAAGAAGTGCTCCGTCACTTTGAAGTGCAAGACAACGGCTTGACCACCGAGGAAGCCAAAAGACGGCTGGAATACTATGGTCCCAACCAGTTGAAGGAAGCGCCGCGTCCCACTTTCTGGCAAATGCTGTGGGAACAGTTGAATAATTTCGTTGTCATCCTGCTGATTGTGGCATCCCTCATTTCGGCTTTGCTGGGCGATTATGTGGAAGCCGCCGCCATCATGGCAATCGTGGTCTTGAACGCCGTGTTGGGGATCGTGCAGGAACGCCGCGCCGAGGAGGCGCTTGCCGCGCTCAAGAAACTTGCCGCGCCCGACGCACAGGTCATCCGCGATGGTCACAGAACGACCGTTCCGGCGTATGAACTGGTGCCGGGCGACATCGTTTTTTTGGAGGCAGGCAACTTTGTCCCCGCCGACATCCGCCTGCTGGAGGCGGTCAACTTGCGGGTGGAGGAAGCCTCGCTCACGGGCGAATCGCTTCCCGTCCAAAAGAACGCCGCAACCGTGCTGGATAAAAACGTCCCCATCGGTGACCGCAAAAACACTGCCTTCATGGGAACCGTGGTGACCTATGGACGCGGGCGCGGCGTGGTCACCAGCACCGGCATGCGCACGCAGCTTGGTCTCATCGCCGCCATGCTCCAGAACGTGGAAACGGAGGAAACACCGCTTCAACGCCGGCTCGACCAGTTGGGGAAAACGTTGAGCGTGGCGGCACTCTTTCTCGTGGCAATCGTTTTCATTGTGGCGCTCGTCAATTACACGAACATCAACGAACTCTTCATTGACCCGCTGACCTACCTCAAGGTATACGCCTCGAAAATCACGGAGGTCTTCATCATCGCCGTCAGCCTGGCGATTGCGGCGGTGCCGGAGGGACTGCCGGCGGTGGTAACCATTTCCCTCGCCCTCGGCATGAGAGAGATGATCAAACGCCACGCCCTCATCCGCAGGCTGGCTTCCGTTGAGACGCTTGGTTCCGCCACGGTCATCTGTTCCGATAAAACCGGCACCCTGACGCAAAACGAGATGACCGTCACACGCCTGTGGGCAGACGGTCAATTCGTCGAAGTGACCGGCGCCGGCTACGTTCCCAAAGGCGAATTCCTGGTAGACGGCAAGCCGGTGGACATCAAAAAATATCCCGCCATGTTGACCACGCTCTGGCTGGGCGTGTTGAACAACGACTCGTCCATCGAAATCACCGGCGAAAAAGACTCCCAGCAAACCTACCGCATCGTCGGCGACCCGACCGAGGGGGCGCTGCTGGTGGCGGCGGCAAAGGCAGGCGCCACCTATATAGAGATAAAGCAGGCATACCCCCGCGAGAGCGAAGTTCCCTTCGACTCCGAGCGCAAACGCATGATCACCGTCCACGATGTCTCGCATCTCGACCCGAATGACTTCTCACCCTTTTACGAGGAAAAATACAAAGGCTGGGATGTCATCGCCATGAAAGGCGCGCCGGATATTGTGCTGAACCTCTGCACACAGTATCTGGACATCAACGACCAGCCGCACCCGCTGGATGATGCCGCGCGCAAACGCATCTTGGAAGCCAACGAGCAGATGACCCGCGATGCCCTGCGTGTGTTGGGCGTTGCCTACCGCGCCGTGAAGGATGTGCCAGATAACCCCGACGAAGTCAAGACCGAAGAACTGGAAAAAGACCTGATCTTCGTGGGGCTGATCGGCATGATTGACCCCGCCCGCGCCGAGGTGAAACCAGCGCTCGAAAAGGCGCGCGAAGCTGGCATCCGCACCATCATGATCACCGGCGATTATCCCAACACCGCACGCGCCATCGCCGAAACCATCGGCATGCTCAAACACGGACGCGGCGTGCTGACCGGCGCGCAGCTCGATGCACTTTCGGATGACGAACTGCGGAAGGTCATCAACGAGACATCAGTGTTCGCGCGCGTTTCGCCCGAACACAAAATGCGCATCGTGGATGCATTGCAGGCGAACCACGAAGTGGTGGCGATGACCGGCGACGGCGTGAACGACGCGCCTGCCATCAAACGCGCCGACATCGGCGTGGCAATGGGCATCACCGGCACCGACGTGGCGAAGGAAACCGCCGACATGGTGCTGACCGACGATAACTACGCCAGCATCGTCGCCGCAGTGGAGCAGGGACGCATCATCTACTCGAACATCCGCAAGTTCGTGTTCTTCCTGCTTTCGTCGAACATCGCGGAGATCATGATCATCTTCCTCGCCACGCTGGCAGGACTCCCCTCGCCCCTGACCGCCATCCAACTGCTCTGGCTCAACCTCATCACCGACGGCGCGCCCGCCCTGGCGCTGGCAGTCGAAAAAGGCGACCCGGATATCATGCAGCAAAAACCGCGCGCCAAGAATGAACCCATCATCAACCGTTCCATGTCCATTGGGCTGGTGGTGCAAACCATCGCCCAAACCGGCGCCGTACTCACGGCTTTCGGCTTGGGTCTGCTTTGGCATTTGGAAGCAGGCGCGGACCTCATTGGAAACCCCATCACCTACATCCTCAACCACAACTGGCAGGGGATTGACGTGCAAACCGCTGAAACGATGGCATTTGTCACACTGTCGCTGGCGGAACTCTTCCGCGCCTACACTGTCCGTTCGGAGCGCGCCTCGCTCTTCAGCATCGGCATCTTCTCGAACCGTTACATGCAGTATGCGGTCGGGCTTTCGATCACCCTGCTGTTACTGGTTTGTGCGGTACCATTTCTCCAGCCGATTTTCAATACCCACTTCCTCAGCCTGCGCGAGTGGGGCGTGGTCCTGAGCCTGGCAATTCTCCCTGCTGTGGCAGAAGAGATTACCAAGTTCTTCCTGCGTATGAAGAAAGAATAACGCTTCAGCCCGTAATCTCAATGTAACCTTGAAAATCCCGCTCGATGGCGGGATTTTTTTATTGAAATTTGCTCTGTGGCAAGGATGTTTTTTACCGCATACTGGACGTTCTCCCTTGACGCTTACCCGCCAAGGCGATGTAACGCCCCAGTTTGCGCAAGTGGGCGCAAACTACGCAGATTTTTGGGTGCCTGCAACAATCAATTGAAATTTACAAAACCAATATAAATATTTCAAATCAAAATATTGACAATTTTAAAATAATATTTTATTATATTGAATAATTCAAAAAACAAAATAAATAAAATCAACGCGCCGCACACTTTATTCTGTCTGTTGTGAGAGGAGCTTGTTATGTCCCAATTTGCTGTCGAAGCCTGTCAACTGGTCAAGAAGTTCCCCGCCCGCCCCGGGACGGGAGATAAGCCTCTCGAAGGCGAACCAGCCTCAAGTCAAAGAAAGAGGCGCCGGCTCTTTGGCAAGAAAGAACCCAAAGCCATGTTTACCGCCGTCAACGGCGTGGATTTGCAAATCCAATATGGCGAAATCTTCGGCTTGCTCGGTCCAAATGGCGCCGGCAAATCCACCACCATCCGCATGTTGTGTACTTTGCTCGAACCCACCAGCGGCACGGCGCACATCAACGGCTATGACATTGTGAAACAGGCAAACGACGTGCGGCGCAGCCTCGGTACGGTGCTGGCAGGTGAACGCAGCATCTATTGGAAGTTGACCGGGCGCGAGAACCTGGAATATTTCGCGGCGCTTTATCACATCCCCCCGGCGATTGCAAAGAAGCGCGTGGATGAGCTTATCGAGCGCATGGAACTCAAAGACCGCGCAAACGAACTCGTCGAAAAATACTCAACGGGAATGCGCCAGCGCGTCGCCATCGCCAAAGCCCTGCTTGCCCGACCGCCCATCCTGTTGTTGGACGAACCCACGCTCGGGCTGGACCCTCAGGCTGCCCGCAACTTAAGGGAACTGATTGCCCAACTCAAGCAGGAGGGACATACCATCCTGCTGACGACACACTACATGGAAGAAGCGGATCAACTCTCCGACCGTATCGGCATCATTGATGCGGGCAAAATCATTGCCCTCGATACTCCCGAAGGACTCAAACGCCGCATTGACCGAAAGGAGATCATCCGTCTCGAGGTCAGCGGCTGGCAAGACTACATCGGTGAAAAACTGCGCGCCATGCGTGAAGTGGAAAGCCTGGTTGCGCGCCGGCAAAACGAATCCGACTTGTGGGAAGTGAACCTGCAGGCAACCGACAGCCGCGTTGTGCTGCCCAAACTCATGGAAAGCATCAGTCAGAATGGCACGCGGCTTGTCAACATGAACATCGTCAAACCCTCGCTGGAAGACGTGTTCATCCATCTGACCGGCAAGGCATTGCGCGATTAGGAGCCGCGATGGAAACGACCTTCATTCCCCGTTCGCTGGGTCAACCCGGCTTATTGTCGGATGTGCGCGCCTTCCTGGCGGTTGTCCGCCGCGAATGGATCATCTTCACGCGCTACCCCAGTTGGATTATTGCGCTGTTCATCTGGCCTCTCATCTTTCCGATGATGTATATCCTGACGGCGCGCGCGTTGTCAGGTCCCGATGGCAGCGGATTGGCAGTCTTCATTGCCACCACCGGCGCGACCGATTACATCGGCTACATCATCGTTGGCACCACCGTCTGGATGTGGCAGAACATCGTGCTGTGGGATGTGGGGTTTGCGCTTCGTAACGAACAGATGCGCGGTACGCTCGAATCCAACTGGCTCACCCCCACGTGGAGGTTTTCCTACCTGCTCGGTCAAACGGGTCCTCAAATCGTTACGATGGCGATGTTCATCGGCGTCACGGCGCTGGAATTTGGACTCCTCTTCGGCATCCGCTTGAACGGCAGCCCGTGGATGCTTGGGCTGATGATGCTGGCGGCAATCCCCGCCATTTACGGGCTGGGATTTGCGTTCGCCAGCCTCGTCATCACAGTGAAAGAGGCAAACGCCTTCGTCTTCCTCATTCGCGGCATGGTGATGATCTTCTGCGGCATCACCTTCCCGGTTGCCATCCTGCCCGCCTGGATGCAAACTTTTGCAAAATGGCTCCCGCAAACCTACCTGATTCACGGAATGCGCGCCGCGGCGTTTGCGAAGGCGGGAGTCAAAGAATTGCTGCCAGACTTGATCCCCCTGCTTTCCTTTGGCGCGTTCTGGCTTGCCGTCGGCTACTTCACCTTTTTGTGGATGGAACGCCGCGCCCGCAAGAGCGGCGCAATCGGTCAGTATTAGTGGTCTCGATACGGCGGCGGTCGAGCAGACCGACAGGGCGTATCGAGACCCCGCCGCTGACCCGACCACCGAAGGAATTTTACTCATGCAACTTACCACCCTCTCACAACCCAGCCTCACAACCCACCTGCGGGCTTTGTTTGTCATCGCCCGCAAGGACTGGAAGGTCTTCTGGCGTTACCCGCTAAATGCACTTTCCAGCGTTTTTCAACCCATCATCTGGATTACACCGGTGTACTTCATGGGCAAAGCCTTCAGCACGAACGGACAAGCCGCCGGCTTCGCCGCCTACAGCGGCACCGGCGACTACATGTCCTACATCCTTCTCGGTACGGTATTGACCAACTTCATTATGACCGTGTTCTGGGGCATGGGCTATGCCCTCAAAAACGATATGGACTCCGGCGTGCTTGAATCCAACTGGCTGACGCCCATTCCCCGCCTGCTCATCCTCGTCGGGCGCACGCTGACCAGCATTCTGACCACCACCATCACCTCTGCAACCATGCTCATTCTTGCAGGCTTGCTCTTCGGCTTCAGACCGACGGGCAGCACGTTTGCCGCCATCCTCACAGCCGTCCCAATGCTGGTGGGCTTGTACGGTTTCGGCTTTGCCTTTGCCGGCGTCGTGTTGCTGATGCGGGAGGCAAACACACTGGTGGATGTGGGCAGTTTTCTCGTCCAGGGTTTTTCCGGGACGAATTTCCCGGTGCAGTCTCTACCCTACTGGTTGATTCCCATTTCGCTCATGCTTCCGCTGACGTATGGACTTGACGCCGTGCGCGGCTTCCTGCTCAAGACCAATACCCTCCTGCCCATCCCCGCCGAAATTGCCATCCTGCTCTTCTCCATGTTCGTGATGTTGTGGATCGGGGCACAGGTCTTCCACCGTGTCGAGCGCAGAGTCCGCACGCTGGGAACGCTGGGACAACACTAAATTTCAGGGCGAAACGGGTTCTCATCCGCCTCTGTACAAAATAGAACACACGTGCTATGATGCGCCTTCCCCCACACGAAAGGATTTGAATGTTCACGCGCTTCAACAAAATTTACCATGAGTTTCCGCGTCTGTTTTGGGTGGTGGTCGTCGTCAGTTTTATAGACCGCATCGGCGGCACCCTGCTCTTCCCGTTTTTTGCGCTTTACATCACGCAGAAATTCCACGTCGGCATGACGCAGGCAGGCATCCTGTTGGGGATGTCATCACTGTTTGGGTTAATTGGGTCAACCGTCGGCGGCGCCTTGACCGACAAGTTCGGACGCAAGCAGCTCATCCTGTTTGGGCTGGTCTTCAGCGCCCTCAGCACGCTGACCTTCGGGCTGGTCAACGACCTCAACGTTCTGTATCCGATCATGATCGTCGTTGGTTTGCTCTCGAGCGTGGCGCATCCCGCACACGATGCAATGATTGCCGACATTCTGCCCGAACACCAGCGCCAGGAAGGCTTCGGCATCCTGCGCGTGGTGGGCAACCTCTCCTGGATGATCGGACCCACCATCGGCGGCATCGTGGCAAACATCAACTTCTTTTACCTGTTCGTGATTGACGCCATCATCAGCTGCGTGGTCGCCGTCATCATCTTCCGCACCATCCCTGAGACGAAACCCGAACCGCACGCCCATGCCGCCGTCGAATCCTTCTGGCAGACCGTGGGCGGCTACCGCATCGTTCTAAAAGACCTCGCTTTCATGGCGTTCATGGTGGCGGGCATGCTCATGTTGATTGTGTATCAACAAATGTACAGCACGCTCTCCGTCTATCTGCGCGACAACCACGGCACATCCCCCAGCGGCTATGGCTTCCTGATGACCACCAGCGCCATCACGGTGGTGCTCTTCCAGTTCTGGGTCTCGCGCCTCATCAAACGCCGCCCGCCCTTCCTGATGATGGCGTTCGGCACACTCTTCTACATGATTGGTTTCACGCTGTTCGGCATTGTCGCCGCCTATATCCTCTTCGTGCTCAACATCGTCATCATCACCATCGGCGAGATGATCCTCGTGCCGACCAGCCAAGCAATCGCCGCAAACTTCGCCCCCGAAGCCATGCGCGGACGCTACATGGCAATCTTCGGACTCTCCTGGGCAATCCCATCCACCATTGGACCGGGCGCGGCGGGCTACATTCTGGATAACTTCAACCCGAACCTGCTTTGGTACATCGGCGGACTCTTGTGCGGACTTTCTGCGCTCGCCTATTACGCTCTTCACCTGCGCCTCAAATCCCGACCTGAATTTGCGCCCGCCCAAGAAGCCGTTCTCTCCGCCTGAACCTGACTCTCGCCGAACAAAAAGCCGATGGATTCCACAACATCCGTCGGTTTTTTTGTTTCCGCATCACATTACAGAAAAGACTTTCAACCCTTTCCGAAAGTCTTCCGAATCCTACGCAAAATTTCATTGACATATTCCTAAACGGGAGTACAATCCGCCCATCCAAAACGCTAACAACGCCCCATACCAACCTCGTGCAAAACGCTGACTCGCTGAGTCGGCGTTTTATAATACCAACCCCCAGAGGAGAGTGAGTATGAGTAAGGCATTTCGTTATTTGTTTTCTGCTGTTGTCATTCTGACCTTGCTGCTCGGGTCTATGGCAATGGCGCCTGCCGCTCGTTCAGATGCCGCCGTGCATTTGAAAAGCGGTTCTTTTATTCCTGCGCAAAGCAATCCTGCCGCAGGGAGTCAAAAATATTACATCGTTCAGTTCGCCGGACCAGTCCAACAGGCGTGGAAGGATGCCGTCGCCGCCGAAGGCGCGGAAATCCTCTACTACCTGCCGGATTTCGCCTTCAAGGTGCGCATGAACCCCGCCATCGCCAACCGCGTGGCGAAGTTGAACTTCGTCAGCGGGGTGACGGCATATCGTCCGGAGTTCAAGTTCGGGTCCAGCCTGACGCGCGATAGTCAAGTCCGCCTCTACCGCATCCGCATCGAACGCGGCGCCGACTTTGGTCTTGTTCGTTCTCTCATTGCTCAAACCGGCGCGGAGATGGTCGGCTTCGATAATGACATCGTGGTCGTCGCCGCCAACAGCGCCCTCGTGGACGTCCTCGCCCAGGTGGACGACGTTGCCTCCATCAGCGACTTTGCGATGTACGAAACCTTCGCCGCCCCCGCCGCCCCCAAATCCAACGACTACGCCGTGACCAACATCATCGGCGCGGCGGCAGCACACGCACGCGGCTACAACGGCTCCACCCAGATTGTGGCTGTGGCAGATACGGGTCTCGGCGGCGGCACTCCCACCACCGCCCACCGCGACATCAACGGTCGCGTCGCCGCCATCTACAACTGGCCCGGCGTCAGCGACAGTTGCTGGACCATCACCGACGACGGCGCCGTGGACGTGGACTCCGGTCACGGCACGCACACCGCCGGCTCGGTGTTGAGCGCGGGCGCACCCAACGGCATCGGCAAAGGCTCCGCTCCTGCCGCGCAGTTGGTCTTCCAGGCAGTGGAAAACTGGGCAACCATGAAGGGCATCTGCGCCCTCTACTACCCCAATGGTTATTATCTGACCGGTCTGCCCTCTGATTTGAATCAACTCTATCAACAGGCTTACAACGCCGGCGCGCGCATTCACAGCAACTCATGGGGCTCCGCCGCCGCAGGCGATTACACGGTTGAATCCGTCCAGTCCGACACCTTCATCTGGAACAACCGCGACATGCTCATCACCTTCTCGGCGGGCAACGAAGGCACAGACGCCAACAGCGACGGCGTGATTGACAGCGACTCGATGGGCTCCCCCGCCACCGCCAAGAACGTCCTCACCGTGGGCGCGAGCGAAAACCAGCGCAGCGACGGCTATCCCTGCGACACCAGCCTCTCCTACACCACCTGCGCCTCGCAGGGCGGCGTGAACAACATCTTCACCTGGGGCGCGGCGTGGCCCTCCGACTATCCCGCCAACCCCATCAAGGATGATGTCTCCGCCAACAACGCCGGGCAGATGGCGGCGTTCTCCAGCCGCGGTCCCACGGACGACCAACGCATCAAACCGGATGTGGTCGCCCCCGGCTCGTGGATTCTCTCCACCTACTCGGATATGTACCAGCAGGGCTACGACGCCTCGCCCAACCCCAAAAACAACGCCTGGCAGTACGACGGCTACGGCTTCCCCTATGACCAATACTACAAGTACCTGAGCGGCACGTCCATGTCCAACCCGCTCACGGCAGGCGGCGCGGCGGTCGTCAAAGACTACTATAACAAGGCATACGGCGTCAACGCCACCGCCGCACTTGTCAAAGCCACTCTCATCAACTCCGCGGTGGACATGGCAGACGAAAACAACGACGGCTTCAACGACAACGACTTCCCCATCCCCAACGTCCACGAAGGCTGGGGACGCATCAACCTCGACGCGGCAACCGACGGGACGATTCAATTCGTGGATGAAGGCACAGGCTTGAGCACTGGCGGAAGCGCCACCTTCAACGTAACCTCCACCGGTGGACCGCTCAAAGTCACCCTCGTGTGGACCGACTACCCCTCCACCGACACCGCCGCCATCAACCTCGTCAACGACCTCGACCTCACCGTCAGCGGACCCAGCGGCACCTTCCGCGGCAACGTCTTTGCCGGCGGCTGGAGCGCGGCAGGCGGCACGGCAGACCGCCGCAACAACGTCGAGAACGTTTACATCCAAAGCCCTGCGGCGGGAACCTACACCGTCACCGTCAGCGGCTACAACATCCCCAACGGACCGCAAAAGTTCGCCCTCGTGGTGGACGGCGGCTCGCTCGGCTCCGGTCCTACACCGACACCTGGTCCCACCAACACACCGACCAACACCCCGGCGCCGACCAACACGCCCACACCCACCAACACCCCCGCCCCTGTCACCAGCACCGGCTATCTCTCGCCTTCCGCCAATGCGCCTGTAACCACCAATTCGGGCGACAACAACGGATACCAGACCAGCCCCACCAACGCCTACGCCAATGACGGCGCAATGGCAACCGACCTCAACAGCGGCACCGGCACCAGCACCAGTTACACCAGCACCCAGAAAGACCGCCACGTCTTCTACAACTACGGCTTCAACATCCCCAGCGGCGCCACCATCATCGGCATTCAAGTCCGCGTGGATGCCCGCGCCGACAGCGCCACCGGCACCCGCCAAATCTACGTCCAATTCTCGTGGGACGGCGGCGTGAGTTGGACGACCGCCCTCAGCACCGGCAACCTGACCACCAGCGAAGCCACCTACACCCTCGGCGGCACCACCAACACTTGGGGACGCACCTGGAGCGCCAGCGACTTCAGCAACACCAACTTCCGCGTGCGCGTCATTGACGTCTCCAACAGCACCGCCCGCGACTTCTACCTCGACTGGGTTGCCGTCAACGTGACGTACCAACCCTAGCCCGTCATTGCAACAATCAAAAAGATGGATGCGGAGGAAACTCCACATCCATCTTTTCAATTCGACTAATGCCCGCCTCGGACTTAACCGAAACCTGCTTCTGTCCGAATGGCATTTATCCCATCCCCAACATTGTCCCCACCACTCACCTGATTACTGATGACTGATAACTGGTAACTGGTAACTGGCAACTGGTCCTAATGATGATGCCCGCCCGAATGGACGTGCCCATGCGCCAGTTCCTCTTCCGTCGGCTCGCGCAGCCCCACCACCTTCACATTGAAGTGCAGTTCATCGCCCGCCAGAGGATGATTGAAGTTGAGGCGCACCAAATCCCCCTCGATGGACTCGATGCGGGCATACCGTCCCTGCCCCGAATCATCGCGGACGGTCAACTCCAGCCCTTCTTCCACGGGCATATCCTTGGGGAACTGTCCGCGCGGCACATCCAGATAGGCTTCCTCGTCATACTCGCCGTACCCTTCCGCCGGCGCAACCACCACCTCGCGGCTCTCGCCCACCTTCATGCCGATCATCCCCCGTTCCAAACCTGGGATGATATTCCCATAACCCGTAAGAAACTCCAGCGGACCGTGTCCTGCGGACGAATCCAGCAGTTCGCCGTCCACATGGAGCGTGTACTCCATTGAAACTACAACGCCGTTTTGAACCGAATCTTTGTTCATTATTTTTCCTTTCTGTTTGTTTGCCCATTGTACCAGCAAGAAGCACACAAGTACACACTCCACTTTCTACTTTCTACTTTCTACTTTCTACTTTCCACTTTCCCCCTTCCTCCCTTACAATTCCCTCATGCACTCCCACCTCTGCCTCCCCTGGTACTGGGAATACGACATTGACTTTGTCCGCTTCGTCGAACAAGCCTGCCACGAACACGGGCTGACCTTCTGGCAAATCACCCCCGAAAACCTGCTCGAATCCATCCACGCCCTCTACACCGGCGAACACACCTTCGACACATTGCTCGACCGTTCGCAGGGCGATGACCGCTTCCTGCCCATCAACAACTGGGCAAAGCAACACCACAAGCGCCGCATCAACCCGCCCGAACTCTCCGCCTGGTCCGAAGACAAAGCCACCATGCACCTCGAACTCATCAGCGCGGGCATCCACACCCCCTACACCATCATCCTTCCGCCTTTTCTCGAACAACCCGTCATTCACAACCTGGATTTGACCCCGCTTGGGCATCAGTTCGTCATCAAACCCTCGCACGGCGGAGGCAGCGCCGGCGTCATCCTCGGCGCATCCTCCCTCGACCAGGTCTTGCGCGCCCGCATGGAATTCCCCGAACAAAAATATCTGCTCCAAGCCACCGTCGCGCCGCGCACCATTCACGGACGCCCCGCCTGGTTCCGCGTGTTCTACGCCGCCGGCGAGACCTATCCCTGCTGGTGGCATCCTTTCACGCACGTCTTCTCGATTGTCACTCCCTCCGAAGAGCACCGCTACGACCTCTCCCCGCTTCATGACATCACTCGACGAATCGCCGCCATCTGCCGCCTCGACTGGTTCACCACCGAAATCGCGCTCACCCACGAAAACTTCGTCGTCGTGGATTACGTCAACGACCAGATTGACACCCGCATCCAATCCAAAGCCGTGGACGGCGTTCCCGATGATGTGATGAAAAGCGTGGCGAGGCAGTTGGTGAAATTGGCGAGGGAGAATCGGTGAGGAAGTGATCAGTCATCAGTAATCAGTGATCAGTTTTACTGCGCAAAGCGAAATCTGCGATACGCACCACACGCCTCGACTTCCCACTTTCTATTTTCCACATCCTGTACGTTCGTCTTTTGTTCATCCGCCTTCTGAAACCCTCACCCTAAATTGACGTATACTGTTTATGGTTCTCAATTTCAGGAGGTCACATGCCCAACATCCTCGAAGTCCACAACCTCGCCAAAAACTACGGTGACTTCACCGCCGTCAAGGGAATTTCGTTCGACATCAAAGAAGGGGAGATATTCAGTCTGCTTGGTCCGAATGGGGCAGGAAAAACCACCACCATCTCGATGCTCTCGACCCTCTACACGCCCACATCAGGCGATGCGATCATCGCGGGACATTCCATCACCAAAGACCCGATGGCGGTCAAGCAGGTGATTGGCGTCGTACCGCAGGAAATCGCGCTCTACGAAGACCTGACCGCCCGCGAGAACCTCATCTTCTGGGGACAGATGTATGGCTTGAGCGGCAGGTCCCTCCACAGCCGCGTGGACGTGGTGTTGGAACAGATTGGTTTGGCGGATAAAGCCAAAAAACGCGTCAAGACCTATTCGGGCGGAATGAAGCGCCGCGTCAACATCGGCGTGGGTCTGCTCCACAAGCCGCGTCTCCTCTTCATGGACGAGCCCACCGTCGGCATTGATCCGCAGTCGCGCCGCGCCATCCTCGACACGGTCAAAGACCTCAACAAACAGGGCATGACGGTTCTTTACACCACACACTACATGGAAGAGGCGCAGGAACTCTCCGACCGCGTCGGCATCATTGACCACGGCGAACTTATTGCGCTCGGCACGCAGGATGAACTCACCCGACAGGTCGGGCAGACCGATACACTCATTCTGCACATCGGCGAAAACGAAGACGCCAACGCGCTTGCCGCATCGCTCAAAGGTATCAAAGACGTTCTGGAAGCAAACGCCACCAACCATGAAGTATCCATCATCACGCCGCAAGCCGAAAACATCCTCGCGGCGGTGGTGAGCAAAGCCAACGAGCGCGGCATCAAGATACACTCCATTGACATCCGCGAACCGAACCTCGAAGCGGTGTTCTTGCATCTCACGGGAAGAGCGTTGAGAGATTAGAAAGTGGAAAGTAGAAAGCGTTTCACTTTCAACTTTCTACTTTCCAACAAAGAGAACCCCATGCGTAAACTCCTCCTCATCGGTCTTAAAGACCTCACCCTCATGTTCCGCGACCGCGCCGCGCTGACCTTCATGCTCCTCGCGCCGTTTCTGCTCACCATCGGCATGGGCTTCGTCACCGGTCGCTTCAGCGGCAACTCCAGCGGCATCTCCGACATCCCCGTTGTCATCGTCAATCTGGATCAAGGGGAATTGGGAAACGCGCTCGAAGACGTATTCTTCTCGGAAGACCTCGCCGACTTACTGGAACCGACCGCTTCGGACTCCCCCGAGGCTGCCCGTCAACTTATAGACAGCGACCAAGCCTCAGCCGCTGTCATCATCCCTGAAGGATTCACCCGTAGCATCATCCCCGCCCAAGGGACGATGTTTAGTCCGAACGCGGTCGCGCCCCAAGCCGTGCAAATCGAAGTGTACGCCAACCCCTCGCGACCGACGGGCGCAGGCATCGTCAAAGCCATCGTGGATGAGTTCGTCTCGCGCGTCGAGGAAGGACGCGTCAGCGGCATGACCTCCATCCTCGGCTTACTGCAAAGTGGATTGCTGAATCCGCAAAACGCGGAATCCGAAGCGCGCGCGTTGTTCAAGAATGTCGAAGAGACCGAATCCACCGCCATCACGCTCAAGACCGACAAGGAAGGCGCGGCGGCAACGGAATTCGACCTGCTTGCCTACTTCGCGCCGGGCATGGCGTTGATGTTCCTGATGTTCACCGTTTCTTACGGCGGGCGATCCATCCTCGCCGAGCGCGCCCAGGGAACTTTGCCGCGCCTGATGATCTCGCCAACGCACACCGCGCAAGTGTTGGGCGGCAAGGTGCTGGGCATCTTCTTCATGGGTGTCGCGCAGGTCGGGATTCTGATCCTTGCCTCGACGGTCTTCTTCCAAGTGAAATGGGGCGATCCGCTAGGCATAATTGTCTTGATTCTGGCGGCAGTGTTCGGCGCGGCAGGCTGGGGGATGCTGATCACGGCGCTGGCGCGTACGCCCGCCCAAGTGGCAAGTACAGGTTCTGCGGTGATGCTCATCTTCGGCATCCTTGGCGGCAGTTTCATCAACCTCGAAGTCATGCCGTCGTTCATCCGCCTTATCAGCAACATCACGCCGAACAAATGGGGCTTGGACGGTTTCACCACCCTCGCCCTTGGCGGCACACTCAAGAATTTAACAGAACCCGTCACCGCCCTGCTCATCATGGGCGCGGTGTTGTTTGGGGTCGCGGTCCTGATTTTCAATCGAAGCGGCATCATGCAAAAATGATTTGCTTGTAGGGGTGGGGTTTCCCCGCCCAAATCGGGGCGAGTGGACCTCGCCCCTACGGATAACGATTATGAAAAAAATCCTCGCCATCGCATGGAAGGACGCCATCGTCCGTTTCGCCAGTTCATCGGAATTGCTGTTCTTCATCGTATTACCAGTCGTCTTCACCTTCCTGTTGGCAGGCGGGACGCCCTCCGGGAACGAAGACCCTCGCATCCGCCTGCTGGTCGTGGATGAGGCGCAGACGACGATCTCCGCACAGATCATCGGAGAATTAGAGAGGTCAACGGCGGTTCGCCCCGAAGTGGTGACGCGCAGCGAAGCCATGGAGCAATTCGACCAGCGGCGCGCCTCGGCAGTATTCATCATCCCGGCGGGCGTTGATATTGCCTCTCTGCAATCCGGCTCTGCCGAAGTGGAGATGCTCCAACAGCCCAACAACCTCAACGCAACGATTGCCGAACGCGCCGTTCTTACCGCCATCCGCCGGGTCAGCAGTTCGATTTCCGCCGCGCAGAATGCCGTCCAACAACGCGAGGCAAAACAACCCTTCGCCACCGAGGTGGAAAAACAGGCATACTTCGAGAGTTCGCTGGAACTGGCGCAGAACATCCAAGCCGACGCGCCCGAACGCGTCACCGTCATCGAGGGATCAACGCCCGACACGGTGGAATACGATCCGCGCGCCAATTCGTCCGCGGGGCAACTCATCACTTGGGTGTTCATTCCGCTATTTGGCATCTCGGCGTTGTTCGCCTACGAACGCCAGCAGGGGACGCTGCGCCGCCTGCTTACCACCCCCTCCCGCAAAGCGACGTTTTTGCTCGGCACGATCTCAGGTCAGGTGGCGATGGCTTTGATCCAAATGCTGTTGCTGGTTGGGTTTGGGATTTGGGTGATGAAACTCAATTGGGGGCGCGAGCCGCTGGCATTGTTCGTCATCCTGCTCGCATCCGCGCTTGCGGCGGCGGCGTTCGGCACGCTGATGGGTACGTTCGTCAAGACCGAGGGACAGGCGAGCGGCTTGAGCATCATGTTCGGCATGCTCATGGCGCTGATGGGCGGATGCTGGTATCCGCTGGAGTTGTTCCCGTCTGCGATACAAAATGCAGTGAAGATTCTCCCGACAACCTGGGCAATGCAAGGCATGTTGGACTTGGTCCTGCGCGGCAAGGGGGTGGCAGATATTTTGCCTGAGGCAGGAGTGTTGATTGGGTTTGCGGTGGTCTTCTTTAGCGTGGGGGTATTGCGGTTTCGATACGAATAAAACATAAAAAAGCGGAAGGCAGATGGAGCATCCGCCTTCCGCTTTTTGTATTCAAGAATTATGGCGCCGGACGCAGGGCAGGCTGCGGGTTTTCCCGCGCTGTGGAGAAGAAACGGGCGGGCAGCGGAATAGGCGTGAACGGACCGCTGCTTGGCAGGTCGGCAAGAGGGATGTAGTACAGGGCAATCTCACTGCGGTCGAAGCGCTGGTAGGCAAAGATGATGTATTTGCCGTCGGGGCTGAAACGGGCGTCGCGGTAACAACATTCGCCATTGATGGGGTTGAGCTTTATCGCTTCGCGCGTTTCGCTGTTGTAGAGGTAAAGATTGCCGAAGCCGTCATTGCGGATTGAATCGTTGAACAGGAAGAGGTTCTTTCCGTTCCAGTGAAAACTTCCAAGGCGTTTGGTGCTTTCCGGGTCAAAATCAATGCGCACGCCGGGGATGGTGTCGAGACGGGAGAGCGCTACGTTGGCACAGTTGTTGAGGTCGGCGTTGAGGAGGAATATCTGGTCTGAATTGACCAGGCGCGTATCAATGACGTGCGCGGCAAACTGGACCGTGGACTGCTCGCTGCCCCAAAGCACATCGCGGAATGGAAATTGGTTGTAGAAACAGTATCTTCCCTTGATTTTCGAAAACTCAAATCTGGATTTGATGTCTTTGAGCGCTTCCAGGTCGAAAGGGATGATGTTCAGGGTACGCTGGATGCTGATGGCAACAATTTTTCCATCCGGAGAGACGCTGAAACCTTCCAACTCCTCGTTGGTATTGAAACAGACGATTGGCTGGGTTTCCTTGGTTTCGGCATCCACCAAGTAGGCGCAGTTGCGGGAGATGTAAACCAGCCGGTTGCGGTCAATCCAGCGCAGGTTCGTCTTGGGTGAGTTTTCCGAGCGGATTTGGATGAGACTGCTGCCGTCGGTGTTAACGAGGTAGAGGTCGTTGCCGGAGACGAGCGCAATCTGGTCAGCGCCGCCGGGCAGGGTGGCGGTCGGCTGAGGCGTGACGGGGAGCGGCAGGGGCAGCGCCGTTTCGGTGGGAGGAACAACTGTAAAGGTTTCGGTGAGATGAACGGTCGTGGGAGAGGGGAACAGGCTGACGGTCGGGGTGGAGGCGACAGAGAGAAAGGGGATGTTGCCACCCCGCGCCAACATCCAGAAGAGAGAAAACAGGAGGATGACACTGCCGGCAGTCCAAAACAGGGCAGCGCGGATCGCCGTCCAGTTGCCGTAGCGGTCAAGGAACGTGGACGGACGTTCTTCGCCAAAGGCGGCTTTGTTGAGGGCGCGCGCCAGGTGCAGGGTGGAGATGTAGCGGTCGCGTTTGTTTTCCGCCAGACAGATGTTGATGATTTCGCCTACTTCGGGGGGCAGTTCGGGGACTTCGCTCAAAATATCGGGAACGGGCTGGGGGAAGGGACGGCTCCGCAGGGGGGAGGTCTTCGTTTCGAGCCGTGACTTTTTTCTGCCCGTCAGCATCTGGTAGATGACCACACCCAGGCTGTACACGTCGCTGCGTTCGTCCACCGCTTCGTTGTGGATTTGTTCGGGGCTCATGTAGCCGGGCGTGCCCACCTGCCCTTCGGCAGGAGAGGCATCGGTGGCGGCGGGTTTGGCGACGCCAAAATCGGAGATGTAGGGGTTGCCGTCCAGGTCGAAGAGGATGTTGTCGGGTTTGATGTCGCGGTGGATGATGTGCTGTTTGTGAGCGTGGTCGAGGGCGGATGCGATGCGGTCAATGATGCGGGCGGTCTCCTGCAAAGAAAGCCTGCCTTTGCTGGCAATCAACTGGGTGAGCGAGCCGCCCGCCATGTAGCGCATCACAAAGTAGGGTTGACCGTCCTGCTCGCCCACGTCGTAGACCGGCACAATGGCAGGATGTTCGAGCGAGGCGATCATTTTGAGTTCGCGCTTGAAGTGCGCCCGCTGGCTGATATCCGGCGTCTGTTCCACCGACAGCACTTTGACCGCCACTTCGCGGTTGGCTTCGGTGTCATAGGCGCGATAGACAACGGTGGACTGCCCGCGCCCGAGTTCCTCTTTGATTTGGTACCTGCCGATGGTTTCCGGTAACATTTTGCCCAAGTATAACGCAAGCAGGGCAGGGCAATGAGAGCGTTTTGCCGCACCCTTAAGTCCCAGAGAACAAAAAGTCCCGCTTTACGGCGGGACTTTCCACGTTGCTCACGCAAGCCTCGGGGCGGCTTGAGTTATTTATTGAGGTTACGCAGTTTTCTCGTAGCGCGACACATTGTCCCCGCAAGGGGGTTCATGTCGCTTGAAAACGCGAGATGAATCTCGCGCCACCGCGTAAGGTGAGTTATTTACTGATGTTCCGCACCGTCCCGAAGGTTTGGCTGGAAAATAGGCGCAATTTGCGAGAACCTTCGGGACGTTTCGCGTAAGGTAGTTATTTATCCTGAATTTCGGCGGCTCTCAAGGTGTTTGCCATGAGCATGGCAATCGTCATCGGACCGACGCCGCCGGGGACGGGGGTGATGTAGCCGGCGACTTCTTTTGCTTCCTCGAAGTTCACGTCCCCGACCAGTTTTTGCTTGGGTTTGCCGGTCTTCTCGTTGATGACCGGGTTGCCGTTGGCGTCCAGCACCGGCACGCCGTTGATGCCCACGTCAATGACCGCCGCGCCGGGTTTGATCCAGTCGCCGCGCACCATTTGAGCGCGACCAATTGCCGCAATGATGATGTCGGCATTACGCAGAACGGAGGGGATGTCCTTGGTCTTCGAGTGGACGACGGTGACGGTGGCGTTTTCTTTGATGAGCAAAAGGGCGGCGGGCATGCCCACGATGTTGGAACGCCCCAGCACCACGGCATTTGCGCCGGCAATCTGCACCCCAACTTCCTTGAGGAGATAAATACAGCCATACGGCGTGCAAGGCACGAAAAGCGGCTCACGCCCTTTCTGCGCCAGCCGCCCCAGGTTGAGCGGCGAGAACCCGTCCACATCCTTTTCGATGCTGATGAGCGAGAGGACGCGCTCCTCGTCCAAGTGGCTGGGCAGAGGCAGCTGCACCAGGATGCCATGCACCTTCGGGTCGGCGTTCAATTTGCGGATGAGGTCTTCCAGTTCCTCCTGCGAAACATCCGCCGGAAGAGGGTGATGGAAAGAGGTCATTCCCAACTCGGCGCACGCCTTCTGTTTCATGCTGACGTAGGTCGCCGAGTCGATGCGGTCACCCACCAGCACGGTGGCGAGCCCCGGCTGGGATTTTCCTTCCGCAATTCGTTTCGCCACTTTTTCCTTCACTTCATTGCGCACTTTTTGTGCGATGGCAGTTCCATCAATCAATTGAGCGGTCATGCCTGTTCTCCTTTTGAGGTGCGAGTGCGTTGCACTTCATGATATTGAATTGATCCACATCAGTGGAATTTACGTCGAGACGTGAACATCTTCTCAAACGGGTGCAACGCACCCTCCAAAATTTTACAACCCCTCCCCGCCTCTACAAAGTGACACTTATCCCCGATTCAAGATTACGCCCTTCATCCTGCCGTTCTCGCAGGATTCCAACCGCACAAGGTCAATTTCATTCCAGCGCGGCGAGGGGGCAAAGGCGTTCACCCGCAGATAGTTGCCCGTGAGCCCTTCCATCTTCCAGCCCCATTCGCCAAACTCCGAGGCGGTCTCCCACAAGACGGTCATTTCTCTGCCGATGAAACGCTCGCGGTAGGACTTTGCCGACTCTTCGATTGCCTCCTGCAGGATGTGATTGCGCTTCTTTCTTAACTCGGGCTTGATCTGCCCCTTCATCCTTGCCGCCCCGGTGCCGGGTCGCGGCGAATAGGAAAACACATGCCCGCCGGCAAATTCCATCTCACGGACAAAGTTCAGCGTTTCGGCAAATTCTTCTTCCGTCTCGCCGGGGAAGCCGGCGATGAGGTCGGTGGTGATCGCCACTTCGGGGATTGCCTGCCGGGCATGCTTCACCAGTTCGCGGAAGGATTGCGGCGTGGTCTTGCGCAGCATCCGCTTGAGGGTGGAGGCGCTGCCAGATTGCAGAGGCAGGTGCAGGTGAGGCATGAGGCGGGAATCCGTCCAGAGTGAGAAGAAGTCGGAGGAGAGGTCCCAGGGTTCGAGGGAGGAGAGGCGCAGACGCGGCACGTCCGTCTCGCGCAGGATGGCTTGGATGAGGTCGCTCAAGTGCAAGCCGTCGCCTGCCTTTGGGGAAGTCGAAAGGTCATGTCCCCACGAGCCGAGATGAACGCCGGTCAACACGATTTCCTTCGCGCCGCCCTCGAGCGCGGCTTGGACATCACGCAGCACATCAGCGATGCGGCGGCTGCGCCCCTCGCCGCGTGCAATGGTGGTGACGCAGAAAGTGCAGTGATTGTCGCATCCGTCCTGCACTTTTGATGAAGGCGCGCGTGCGGCGGTGCAGTCCGGGCAGGGGCTCGCGGGAGATGGGTTCGAGGTCGAAGAGTTCGGGAGTCAGGTTCAGCAGGTCAGCGACGAGGCGGTCTTTGTGGTCGTTCAACACCACGCGGCGGACGCTGGGTAGTTCCTCCGCTTGTTTCGGGTAGAGCGTCGTCCAGCAGCCGGTGGCGATGATTTCCGCCGCGCCTGCCCGGGCAATGCGGCGAATGGCGCCGCGCGAATCGGCAGCCGCTTCGTTCGTCACCGCGCAAGTGTTGACGACTGCCAGTTCTGCCGCTTCGGGCGAAGCGACGATTTCATGTCCTGCCGCGCGGAATTGACGCGCCATCGTCTCGATTTCGCTTTGGTTGAGCCTGCATCCGACGGTATCGAGGTAAACCTTCATACGATTTTAGATTTTAGATTTTAGATTTTGGATTTTGGATTTTGGTTTGTTATGGTTGAAAGACGATAAAGTTCTGAAACAGTACGTCCACGCCGGGCTCATCGAACGAGCCAGCCAGCACGCCCACGCCGCCTGTGGCAAAGTCGGTGTCCTGGGTGGAGGCAAGCAGAGTATCGTTCACATAAAATGTCAGCATCTCGCCGGCGCAATCTGCCCGCAGGTGATTGACTCCCTCGCCGCGAATAGCGTCGCTTGCCACCATCATCTCCTGCCCGATGAGGATGGCTTGCCCGTTCGTGAATTTGCCGATGGCATAATAACCGTCGGAGGAGATGATGAAGAAGTAGTAATTCCCGTTTTGGTAGCGGCAGATGAGACCGGCGCGGTTTTCCAGTGGTCCGTTCAGGCGGGTCACATCCGCTTCGATGCGCACATCGCCAAACTTGCCCGGCGGCGTGGACCAGAAGTTCATCTTTGCGCCGCGCACCAGAATGCGGTAGCCGCCGCTGTCATAGTCCATGATGCCGCCATCGTTCAGCACACGGTCCCAGCCGGAGGTGTTGTCCGAGAAATCCTCGCGGTATAACACCTCGCCCGGTGCGCCGCTCACTACGATCTCCGTTGGCGCGAGGGGCAGACAGGCGGCAAGTATGAGGACAAAAAGGAAAATAATCGAATAGGATTTTTTCATGCGGGCGATTGTATCAGAGTTACGGAAAATACTGCGCCAGCAGCGCCTCTGCCTCGGCGCTCCCCAAATCGCGCGCTTGTATGAGATGCTCGCGCATCGCCTGGCTGTCGCCGGTCTGCAAATACAACAACGCCAGATGAAAATGCACCGAAGCCGATTGCGGGTCTGCCTCCACCGCCTGAAGGAGATACCACTTCGCTTCGTAGTAACGCTCATCCAAGATCATCAGCCAGCCGAGCGTATCCAGCAACGGCGGGTCTTTGGGCTTCAACTCCAGCGCCTTGCGAGCGGCGGGAATGCCCACATCCCGCACGTAAGCGTCGTTGCGGGCGCAAAACTCCGCGAGCAGTTGCCAGTAATGGGCGTCTTGCGGCGCAACGGTGGTCGCATATTGGTATGCTTCGAGCGCTGTAATCAGGTCGCCCAAATTCGCAAACTCTTCCCCAATCGAAACATACCAGGCGGGATTTTCCGGCTCTAATTTGGCAGCAGATTGAAACTCGCTCAATGCCTGACGATGATTGCCGATGCGCTGGAAATACAACCCGCGCAGACCACGCACCACCGGCGAATTGGAATCGAGCGCCAACGCGCGGTCGAGATGAGAAAGCGCTTCGCTCCCCGCCGTGTGCTGCTCCGCCTCTCCCAGCCATGCCCACGCCTCGGCGTTTTTCTCGTCCAGCCTCACTGCTTCGGCAAAGGCAGCGTGCGCGAGCGACCATTCATCCACCAGCCCCAGCCCGCGTCCGATGATGACCTTTTGCTCGGACAGGTCTCCGCTCAAGGCAGCCAAATTGACAGCGGTGCGAAGGGTTTGAGAGGCAGGGTCAAATTGCGGGTCCAGTTGCGCGGCGTGGAGCAGTTCGGTCACTGCCTGCTGTGGGGCGGTCAGGGTCAACAAAAGTCCGAGGCGGTAACGGGCGGAGGCATCTTGCGAATGTATCTGGATATACTGTTGAAGAAACTGTGCGGCTTTGGCATATTCGCCGCTTTGTTGATAAATTTCCGCCAGGCGGGAATAGAGATTGGCGGAGTGTGCCGGCTGGTCGAGCGCCTGCGTCCAAACCTCCGCCGCACGTTGGGCATCACCGCTGAGGTACAACACATCTCCCCATGCCACCCAGCCATCAGGAGAAAGCGCGTCCCGCTCGAATGCCTGCTGGTACGCTTCCTGCGCACGGGCATACTCGCCTGCGTGATAAAAGTAGTGTCCCGCCAGTTCATATAAGTCGGGACGCCAGGGGATACGTTGAGCGGCTCTCTCGTAATGTTCAGCCGCCTCCACATGTGCAGAGGCGCGGGAGGCTTTATCCAACTCTGCATAGCCCGAAACGATGAACGGCGTCCAAACGGACAACGCCAACGCCAGCACAATCAGGGCTGCTCGAAATTTTCTCTGCATGGTTCGATTATACGGTGTGGTTTTGGGATTTGTGTGGGCATGTACTGGACGGTGTAAGAGAATGAATCATTGATGTTACGCACCGTCCCGAAGGTTTGGCTGGAAAATAGGCGCAATTTGCGAGAACCTTCGGGATGTTTCGCGTAAGGTGAGTGAATCATTGGGGTTGTTATATAGAGGATACATAGATTCGTAATAGCAGTAGAGACTGTGGAAACTGTGGACAATTCCAGCAAACCCTCATATATGGGGGGATATGTACCGGTTCGCTCTGGATGTGGGGCTGATTCTGGCTGACGGCTTTTTCCTTGCTGTGGAATGTTTCGGGATGGTTTTTCCACATTTCATCCACAAAAACGGTCAGGTTTTCCCCTTTCCATATTTTGACAAACGCTGAAAATTACCCCCCATATATAGGGGTGCGTGATAAGGGATAAGTCGCCCTCTTTCCCCACTTGTCCACAGGGAGAGGCGTTTATCCACAATTAGAGGCGGGTTATCCACAAACAGGTTGTTTGGACAAACAATCCTGCAAGGAAGAATCCCCCCAAATCTGGTCGTGTTTCTGGTACTCAGGTGGGATGATTTCAGGGGTGGTTTTATGTGGTTTTTGATGCTGTGGATAAGTTGTCTGACTTAATCTTTGATGTTACGCGGTAGCGCGAGATTCATCTCGCGTTTTCAGGCGACATATTGCACCTTTACAAATTATTCTAACAATGGTTATGATAGAGGCTGGAGGAAG
>DYID01000026.1 GCA_020723805.1 Anaerolinea sp.
CTCTATCATAACCATTGTTAGAATAATTTGTAAAGGTGCAAAATGTCGCGCTACGGGAAAACTGCGTAAGGTGAGCTGCTAAAAAAACATCGGGAAGACGCGCGTGCATCTTCCCAATGTGTGACATTTGCCCTACGGCGCATTAAACCGCCACAACTCCTTGCCGGCGCCGTCGCCTCCGTTGGCGCTGAAGTACAGCCGGTTGTTGTACGACGTCAGATACGAGGGAAACGAATCGCCCGACGGGTTCACATCCGCTGCGAGGCTGGCGCTGGTGCCGTTGAACCTCCACAGTTCGAAGCCTTTGCCGTCGCCGCCGTTGGCGCTGAAGTACAACACGCCGTTGAAGACTGCCAGATGCGAAGGCGCCGAATCGCCTGCGCCGGGGTTGATGTTGGAGGCGAGAGCGGCGTTGGTTCCGTCGTATTTCCAGAGTTCCGTGCCGTTCACGCCGTCGTTGGCGCTGAAGTAAAGGACATCGTTCCAGACCTGCAGGTAGGCAGGGTTGGCGTTGCCCACACCGGCGTTGATGTCGGTCACGCGGACGGGGGGATTCGTGCCGTCGTACTTCCACAGTTCTGTGCCGAAGGTATCGTTGCTGACGGCGCTGAAATACAACGCGCCTTTGTATTCCGCCAGGTGCGAGGGGTTTGAATCGCCCGCGCCGGGATAAATATCGGCGACACGGGTGGTGGTAACGCCGTCCGTCTTCCAGAGTTCCGTGCCGTTCACGCCGTCGTTGGCGCTGAAGTAGAGGAAGCCGTTATAAACGGTCATGTAGGCGGGATTGGCGTTCCCCCCGGCGGGATTGATGTCGGTCAGGCGTCCCACATTACTGCCGTTGAAGCGCCAAAGTTCCACGCCGGCGCCGTCGTTGCCGTTGGCGCTGAAATACAACGCGCCGTTGTAGTCTGCCAGGAAGGCTGGATTCGAGCCTTCGGCGCCGGGGAAAATATCCGCCACACGGCTGGCAGAGTTGGCGGCGGCGTCGTACTTCCATAGTTCCGCGCCGGCGTTGTCGTTGCTCACCGCGTTGAAATATAGGACGTTGTTGAACACCGCCAAATACGAGGGGTTGGAGTCTGCGCTGCCGGGGTAAATATCTGCCGCTCGTTCAGTGGCAGATACCGGCGCGGCAAGAGCGAGTTCGAGCGTGTAGCGGCGGTCGGCGGCAGAAACGTTGACCACGTCCACGTAATAACTGCCGTTGGCGGGCAGGCTTCCGCTCCATGTCAGCGTGTTGTTTTGAGGCTTCAGGACGATGTTCCCGCCGACTTGTGTCACCGCCAGTTCCAGCCCGCCGTCGGGCGCGGTGAGGACGGCGCTGAGGGTCTGTCCCTGTGCGGCGGTGAAGACGTAGCGCTCTTTGCCCTTGGATGGGGTGATGGTGCCGGAGAGGGTGACTTTGGAGCCGGCGGTCAGGCTGAGCGGAATCGGCTCCGACCCGCCGCTGACGGGATTGCCGTCTGCCGAGTTGATCGGCACGCGAATCCTGTCGCCGCCTGTGACGGTGGAGATGGTTTGATTCGCCTCTTTCAACACGTCCACGCGGGCGTTGTAGCGCTGAGCGATGCTCTCCCATGTGTCGCCTGCCTGGGCGGTGATGAAAATAACGCACGGCGGACCATAGATTTTGCCGTTGCTGCCGATGTTCGGAACGGTCAGGACATCCACGGGCCAGATTTTGGCGGGGTCTTTCACCTGCGGGTTGGCATTGCGCAGGGCGTTGAAGTCGGCGCCGTAACAGCGGGCGATTTGAAGCATCCATTCGCCGGGTTGCACGTCGTGTTGGATGGTGGCGCCCTTGGTCAAGCCGGAGGGGGGCGTTCCGCTCGATACGGTGGTGTTGGTGACGGTCACGCTGAACGGTTGATTCGTGGTTGCTCCGCCGCCCGAGGCTTCGAAGGTGAAGGTGAGTTGTGTGAGCGCGCGGTCACTGTCTTGGATGTTGTACACGCTCGTGCAGGAAAACGATGCGCCTGCCGCGAGCGTCGTATCCGCCCCGCCGCAGTTGATTGTTCCTATGCGGCTCTCGCGCAGGGTGAACTGGGCGGGTCCCAGCGCGGTCGCGCCGGTGTTTTGAATCGTGTAGGCGAGCGTGATGGAGGAAACGGCGTTACTGTAACTTGTCGGGCTGGCGGTAACGGTCAGGGCGAGGACGCGGGCAAGCGTCATCGGCACGTTGGTGGTGACAGTATTGGACGTAATCCCCCCGGCGCTGGCGGTAGCGGTACTGGTCACTGAACCGGCGTTCAGGTCGGCTTGGGTGATTTGATACGACCCGGCGCAGTCCAGGCTTTCGGTTGGGTCGAAAGAATCGTTCAGGTTGCCGACGGTGTTGACCGCCGGGCAGGAGACAGCGGCGACTTTTGTGTCGGTCACGGTCACAGGTCCGCTAAGAGCCGTGTTGCCGGCGTTGGTCACGGTATAGCGAAAGACAATCGTCTGCCCAACGGTGTTGAACGTCCCGCTTTGCGCCTGGACGTTCAACGTCAACGCCGCTCCATCTCCTCCTGAAAAGACGGCTTGCTGGGTTTCGGGCGCGCCGCCGAGGTTGCAGGCATACAGGAGAGCCGCAAAAATCAGAACGATGACGCCGAGGGTAAGGAACTTTGACATACTCCACATCCTTTTCTGGTGACGTTCTTCACCGTCTCGATGGTATCAGTATAGCATGAACATAGACGAAAAATCCGCTGCGGCTGGTTCCAGCGGTGGTATAATGCGCTCCATGTTCAGGCAGATGATTTTCCAAGCCGCCGCCGCATCGGCTAGCGCAGCCCAGATCGGGACTGTTCTATGAGCGTGTGACGGCATATCGAAAACGACACCCTCCCAGTCCCGAATCTCCGCAGGTTCGGGATTTTTTTCTTTCACAAACTTCCACTTTCTACTTTCCACCTTGATATAATTCGCCCGTCATCTCAACATTTGGAGACCGCATGACCAAAAAACTTTCAGGCAACCAGATTCGCCAGGATTTCATCAACTTCTTCGTCGAGCGCGGACACACCGCCGTGCCGTCCATGTCGCTTGTCCCCGGCGGGGATGCGACGCTGCTCTTCACAAACTCGGGCATGGTCCAGTTCAAGGACGTTTTCCTCGGCACCGACAAAAAACCCTACACCCGTGCCGTGGACTCGCAAAAATGTATGCGCGTCGCCGGCAAGCACAATGACCTGGAAGACGTGGGGCGCGACGACACCCATCACACCTTCTTCGAAATGCTCGGCAACTGGTCCTTTGGCGACTACTACAAAAAGGAAGCCATCGCCTGGTCGTGGGAACTGCTTACTGAAGTCTGGGGTCTCCCCAAAGATAAACTCTACGCCACCTGCTTCGAAGACGACAAAGGCAGCATCCCGCGCGACGACGAAGCCGCAGAAGTTTGGAAGGCGCAGCCCGGCTTCGATCCCTCGCATGTCCTCTTCTTTGGGCGCAAGGAAAACTTCTGGCAGATGGCGGAGACGGGTCCCTGCGGTCCCTGTTCCGAAATCCACATTGACCTCGGCGAAGAACGCGATAACCTGCGCGGCAAGCCGCATCGCTGCGGCGTGAACGGCGAATGTACGCGCTTCCTCGAACTGTGGAACAACGTTTTCATTCAATACAACCAATTTGAAGACGGGCGCCTCGAACCGCTCCCCGCCAAACACGTGGACACCGGCATGGGCTTCGAGCGCATCGTTGCCGTGTTACAGGGCGTGGACTCGAACTACAAAACCGACCTCTTCGCCGGCTCGCTTGCCGTCCTGCGCTCGCTCACCGGTCACAGCGAAGCGCAAATGTACGCCGACTTCACCCCCTACCGCGTCATTGCCGACCACGCCCGCGCCGCCGCCTTCCTCATCGCCGATGGCGTCGTCCCCGGCAACGCCGGCAGAAACTACGTCACCCGCATGATCATCCGCCGCGCGGCGCGCTTTGGCACCAAAATCGGCTTGAACGAACCCTTCCTTGCCAAAGTGGCGCAGGCGGTGATTGACCAATACGGCGACTTCTACCCCGAACTCCGCAAGGCACAGCCCGCCATCCTCGATCACCTCACGCGGGAAGAAATCCGCTTCGCGCGGACCGTGGAGGCTGGCACTGCCCATCTGGAGAATCTCCTCTCGAACCTCCGCGCCTCCAACCAGACCGTCCTCGACGGACGCCAAGCCTTCGACCTCTACGCCACCTACGGGCTTCCCTTCGAAATCTCCCGCGACATCGCTCGCGAGCAGGGACTGGACGTGGACGAGAAGGGCTTCAACGCCGCCAAAGAGGAACACGCCCTCGCTTCCGGCGGCGGCAAAGCCATGGGCAAGCTCGGCGGTGAAGATGCCGAATTCTTTGCCGGTATCCTCCAAGACCTGCAAGCCAAAGGGAAACTCGGCGCGGGCGGCGTCGAATACGACCCCTACACCAGCCCGCGCGTCGAAGGGGAGGTGCTGGCGCTGGTGGTCAACGGTCAGCGGGTCGAATCCGCCTCGCTCGATGACCAGGTGGAGGTCATCCTGCCCAAGACCGGTTTCTACATCGAGTCGGGCGGTCAGGTGGACGACACCGGCTACATTCGCTCCGCCCCCCTCCGTCTCCCCAAAAATTCGGAGAATTTGGGGGGAGTGTCCCGAAGGGACGAGGGGGGATGGGAAATCGAAGTGACCGGCATGCGCCGCGCCTCGGCGGGAGTCATCGTCCACATCGGCACGGTCATCGCTGGGCAGCCCAAAGTCGGCGACAAGTGCATCGCCGAAGTGGACATGGTGCGCCGCCACGACATCATGCGCAACCACACCGCCACCCACCTCCTGCACAAGGCGCTGCACGCCGTTTTGAGCGACCAGGCAAAGCAGGCGGGTTCGCTCGTCGCGCCGGACCGCCTGCGCTTCGACTTCAACCATCCCGAAGCGTTGACTGCCGAACAACTCGAGCGCATCGAGCGGATGGTCAACGAGGCGATTGCCGCCGACATGCCCGTCCGCAAGGAAGTCAAATCGCTGGAGGCGGCAAAGCAGGAAGGCGCGATGGCGCTCTTCGGCGAAAAATACGGCGAGACCGTCCGCACGATTTCCATCCTCGAAGATGAGCAGAGCAAATATTCGTATGAACTGTGCGGCGGCACGCACCTCGAACGCACCTCCGATATCGGCATGTTCCTCATCGTCAGCGAAAGTTCGGTGGCGGCAAACGTGCGCCGCATCGAAGCCGTGACCGGACGCGGCGCCTACGAGTTGGTCACGAAGCGTTTCAAGACCTTGAAGCAGACAGCCGCGCTCCTGAAGTCCAGCCTGGACGAAGTGCCGCAGAAAGTGGAAAGCGTGCAAAGCGAGGTGGCAGAACTCAAAAAGGAACTTGCCAACCTGCGCGCCCAGCAGGCGCTGTCCATTTTCAACCTGCATCTTTCCAACCTTCAAACCGTGAAAGACGTGCATGTGCTGGCGGCGGACTTCCCCGGCGCAGACGCCGACACCCTGCGCCTGCTCGCCGATAAATTCCGCGAGAAAGTTCCTCAAAACGGCGCGGCATTGCTCGCCTCCGATTCCACCGTCATCGCGGCGGTGACCGAAGACCTCGTCAAGCGCGGGCTGAAAGCCGGCGACCTCATCGCCGGCGTCGGCGGAAAGGGAGGCGGGCGTCCTCATCTCGCGCAGGGCAGCCTGCCCAAAGGTCAGGAAAAAGAAGCGTTGTCGAAACTGCCGAAGGTCATCCAGGAACGGCTGAAATAAAATCCCTTTCCTTCAATCCCAAGAGCCATTCGCCCGAATGGCTCTTTTCATGACCCGAAGCGGCGTGTCCAATCGGCGTAAAATTGGTTATAGATAGCAGAGCATCTTCTTGACAAGGAGCCAACCATGAACGCTATCCTTCTTTGGGTTTTGTTTGGTTTTCTTTGCGGGAGTATCCCCTTTGCTTTCCTGATCGGAAAATTCGTCCTCAGGCGCGACATTCGGACGGTGGGCGACGGCAACCCCGGCGGCACCAACGTCTGGATTGCCGGCGGCTGGAAGATCGGACTGGCGACCATCCTGCTCGAAATCTTCAAAGGCTTTGCGCCGGTCTATCTGGCGCAGCGCGCCGGACTTTCGGACTGGTCGCTGATCCCGGTGGGGCTTTCGCCCATCGTCGGTCACGCCGCCCAGCCCTTCCTCGGCTGGCGCGGCGGCAAGGCGCTGGGAGCCACAGGCGGCGTCTGGCTGGCGCTCACGGGGATTTGGGCGTTCATCGCTTTTGCCGTCGGCGCGCTGACGGTGTTGACCCTGCAAACCGTCCATGCCTACGCCTCCCTGGCTGGGATGATTACCCTGACCGTTTTTGTGTACCTGCGCTTCGGCGCCGACTGGCTGAGCGCCTTTGCCCTGCTCAACACCGCCGTCATCTTTTGGACTCACCGCCGCGACCTGGGCAGTCCCTGGCAATGGCGGAACTGGGTCTCTCACTACGTCTTCAGGAGGAGCGCGTGAGCGGCTATTTCGAAAATCAACCGCAGGTCATCGTCGTCTTCCTCGCCCTGGGACTGTTGACCGCGCTCTCCAACTATTTTTCCATCCGCCGCTTCGACCAGTATCCGCGCGCCAGCGCCTTCCCGCGCGTGTCCGTCCTCATTCCGGCGCGCAATGAAGCCGCCAACATCGAAGCCTGCGTCCGCTCCCTGCTGGAACAGGATTATCCCGACTACGAGGTCATCGTCCTCGACGACCACTCCGAAGACGAGACGCGCCTTATCCTCAACCGCCTTGTTCAATCTCTGCGCCGCGCTTCAGACTCCGCCTCGGAGCGGCTCCGTGTACTCGATGGGCGTCCTCTTCCCGATGGCTGGCTGGGCAAGCATTGGGCGTGTCACCAATTGGCGCAGGCGGCGACGGGCGAACTCCTGCTCTTTACCGACGCCGATACCCGTCATGCGCCGAACATGCTGCGCGACAGCGTTTCGGCTCTCCTTGCCGAGCGCGCCGACCTGATCACCGCCTTCCCGCGCGAGGAGGCGGTCACTTGGGGCGAAAAACTCATCATCCCCGTCATCGGCTTTGGCGTCTTTTCCTTCCTGCCTGTCACGCTGGCGCGCTGGCTGAGGTGGGCAGGGCTGTCTGTCACCATCGGTCAGTTCATGCTCTTCCGCCGCGCCGCCTTCGAAGCCATCGGCGGCTATGAAGCCGTCCGCAATCACCTTGTGGACGATGTGATGCTGGGACGCCGCATCATCCAGCACGGCTTCACCTGGCGGCTGATGGACGGCACGCGGCACGTTTCCTGCCGCATGTATCGCGGCTTCTGGCAGGCGGTGGATGGCTTTACCAAAAACATTTTTGCCTTTTTCGATTACCGCCTTTCCCTGTTTGTGATTGCCTGGGCATGGATGGCGGTTACGTTTCTCGCTCCCGCCTTCGTCGTTGCGGCTCATGCCGTGAACCTGCCGGTGGACTCCTACCCCTATCCGCTGGCGTGTCTGGCGGTCATCGAATCGCTTGCGATGTGGGCGTTGGCGTATGACCGTTTTCGTGTGCCGCTGTATCTGGTCTTTTTCTATCCCGTCAGTTTTGGTCTCTTTGTTTTGATTGCGTTTCGTTCCCTCGTGTACACCCTGCTGGGACAGTCCACCTGGAAGGGACGCGAACTCGCTCCGCCTGTGTGGAAGTGGTAGTGCAAGTAGCGCAAGTCTATGGACTTGCGCTACACCCCAGGGGGTATAATTTTCTCCGCATGAAGACCACGCTCATCACCCTCGAATCGCACGATGACCTCATCTCCATCCGCGACCGCATGTCGTGGGCGAAAACGCCACGCATTTTGCTGATATTGCCCAAGTTCGAGAAGGTGACTCTGCGGCAGGTGGACTTGAAGGTGTTACAGCGGCACGCCGCCGCGCTGGGAGCGCAGTTAGGACTGGTCACACGCTGGCGGCGCGTGCGGGCAGAAGCCGAGGCGCTGGGGATACCGGTCTTCAAATCTACGAAGGAGGCGCAGCGGGGACAGTGGTCCCAGCCCGCCCGCCGGGAGTGGCAGAGAAGAGCGCCAGATAAGACTCTGCGCGAGAAGCGGGAGCAGGTTCAGATCCGGGAAGAAGCGTGGCGTGCGCATCCCGTGACGAGGATCGTCTCGTTCTCCATCGGTGTGCTGGCGGTGCTGGCGCTGGTCGCGTTGTTCCTGCCGCGCGCGCAAATCCAATTGAAGCCGGTCGTCCAAACACAGAGCGTCGAAATCCCGGTCAGCGCCGATCCTGCGGCGGCGAAGGTATTTATCACCGGCGTCATCCCCGCGCGCGAGAAACGCATTGTCGTCGAGGGGACGCAGCAAGTCACGGTGACCGGCGAAGGCGCGGTGCCGCAGTCGAAGGCGAAGGGCGCGGTGGTCTTTCGCAACCTGACGCAAAACGCGCTGACCATTCCCATCGGCACGGTGGTGACGGCGGGCGATGTGCGTTTTGTGACGACGGAACTGGGCGTGTTGAACGCCGGCGTTGGCGAGACCGTTACGCTGCGCATCGAAGCGGTGCAAGGCGGCGCGGCTGGCAACGTCGAAGCCGGCGTCATCAATGCTGTGGAAGGCAGGCTGGGGCTTTTGGCGTCGGTCACCAACCCCGAACCGACCAGCGGCGGACGGGAACGCGCCTCCACGCTGGCGACGGACGCCGACCGCGAACGCGCCCGGCAACTCCTGTTGAAGACTCTGGAGGCGGATGCGCTCGCCAGACTCCGCGATGAACTTGCCCCGGGCGACGTGCCTTTCGAACAGACCTTTGCGCTGGTCGGGATTCTTTCAGAAGCCTCCGACCCGCCGCCGGGCACTGCCGCCTCACAACTGACCTTGACTCTGCAGGCGGAATATTCGATGCGCTACGCCTCCGCCTCCGACTTGACCGAACTGGGTCTGCTCGCCCTAAACGCTTCCCTGCCCTCTGGCTTTTTCCCCGCCACCGAAACCGTGACCGTTGACTCCGTCTCCGTCCCGCGCTTGCAGGAGGACGGCTCGGTCCGCTGGAAGGTCCGCGCCAAACGCAACATCGTCCAGCAGGTGGACGCCGCCCAAGTCACCCGCCTGGTGATGGGCTTGAGCGTTTCGGAGGCGCAATCGTTGTTGAGCCGTACCCTGCCCGTGCAAAGCGAGCCGAAACTTACGCTCACGCCTTCGTGGTGGCGCTGGGTGCCGATTGTGCCGTTTCGGATTGAGGTGAGGGAGGATGAAAGATGAAAGAGGAAAGTGGTGAGTAGAAAGAAAGAGGAAAGAGAAAAGATGTTTCGCGTGTGCACGGTGAAAAGGTTTTATGAGAATCCTCGCAGTTGATCACGGCGAAAAACGGATTGGGCTTGCGCTCAGCGACCCGACCGGAACTCTTGCCGCCCCCCTGACCGTTCTCCAGCATGTTTCCCGCCTGCTGGATGCGGCGCGTGTGGCAGACATTGCCGCCGAGAACGAGGCAGGGTTGATTGTGGTCGGTCAGTCCTTCGATGAAGACGGAAACCCCAACCTCGCCGGGCGCCGCGCCGCAAAATTTGCCGAAGCCCTGCGCGAACAAACCTCCATCCCCGTTGAATTGTTCGACGAATCTTTCTCCACTCAAGACGCACGTCAAACCGTCATCGAAATGGGAGTCTCGCGTAAAAAACGCGGCGGTCATCACGATGCCCTTGCCGCGGTGATGATTCTGCGATCCTATCTCGAAGCCAACCGCTAATCACCAATCTCCAATCACCAATTTCCAATCGTAATGCGTAAACTCATCCCCATCCTCATCACTGCCGCCATTCTTCTCTGCGTTTGTCTTTTCCTTACCTTCGTTACCATCCCCTCACAAGCCGAACGAATCTATGGCAAGCCTGCCGACTGGCTCACGCTTACCCAGCGCGTGCAATATTCCGCGCAATTGCTCTGGTACGACGGTCTGCTCACCCGTCCGCGCGACGCGAACGGCGCAGAATTGCCTTTCACCATCCAGCCGGGCGAGTCGGTCAACGCCATCGCCAACAACCTCGAAGCGCTGGGTTTCATCCGCGACGCCGATGCCTTCCGCGCCTATCTCATCTACAGCGGTCTCGACACTTCCATTCAGGCGGGCGAATACAAACTCAGCGCGGCGATGTCTCCCATCGAAATCGCCCACGAATTGCAGGATGCCACTTCAGCGGAAGTGCGTTTTGTGGTCCTGCCTGGCTGGCGGATGGAAGAACTTGCCGCTTCACTCTCGACCTCAGGCTTGTCCATCGCGCCCGGGGATTTTTTCAACGCTGTTGCCAATCCGCCGCGCGGCTACGACTTCCTCGATGACGCCCACTCTGCCGAAGGTTTTCTCTTCCCCGATTCCTACATCTTCCCCCGCACGCTGACCGCCGACGAACTGGTGCGCGAACTCGTCCGTCACTTTGCCCTGCGCCTCACCCCCGACCTGGAACTTGCCTGGCAAAATCAGGGACTCACCGTCTATGAGGCGGTGACACTCGCTTCCATCGTCCAGCGCGAGGCAGTGCGGACAGAGGAAGCCCCGCTGATTGCCTCTGTATATCTCAATCGCCTGCGCATCGGCATGAAACTCGACGCCGACCCCACCGTGCAATACGCCCTTGGCTACAACGCCATTCAAGGCACCTGGTGGACCAATCCGCTCAGCGCGGCTGATTTGCAATTCGACTCGCCCTTCAATACCTACATCTATGCCGGGCTGCCGCCTGCTCCCATCTCCAACCCCGGCATGGACGCCTTGAACGCGGTCGCCTATCCCGCCGAGACGCCCTACTACTTCTTCCGCGCCAAATGTGACGGGTCTGGCTATCACAACTTCGCCGAGACGTTCGAGGAACATTTGCAGAATGGCTGTCCGTAGCCTGACGATGCCCTGCTAACTCACCGTACGCGAAACGTCCCGAAGGTTCTCGCAAGTTACGCCTTATTTTCAGCCAAACCTTCGGGACGGTGCGTAACATCAGTTGTTAATCTTCGTGCGTTTCGTGACCTTCGTGGTTCAAAACCATTTCATTGGCTGCTGACAATCTCGATGTAATCCTTCGTGACCACTTCGGCATCGGCAACGCCCAGCAGGGCGAGCAGTTCGGTGACGAGATGTGCCTTGTTTTGTGCGTCCTTGCGGCTCCAGGTGCGGCTCTTGATTTCGAGGAAGTAGCCGAGCGGCGGGGTGGTGACGTTGTCGAGGTTGATGTAGAACTCGGTGTCTTTGTATTTGATCAGCCAGCGCAGGCGGTCTTTTTCGATGTTGACCTCCGATGCGGGCTTGAAGTATTCGCGGTAAAAGCGCAGGGAATTGGCGGCGGGCGCAAGGAAACGGCTGCGTGAGAGAAGCACATCGTGGGCGAACTCGCCCTCGCGCAGAACGCCGATGAGTGTGAGCCGCGCTCGCACGTTGGTGACGTTGCCTTTGTCGTCCACGAAGTCGTCCTCGCGAAAGCGCAGACGTCCCTGTGACGGGTCGGCAAAGTGGAAGTAGGTATCGTGCTGACGGTAATGCCGTTCGTAGAGGATGATGATTTCATCGCGCATCAACGCCTGGACGATGGAGTCTGGCTCGGCAATCTTGACCTTGACCTGCACCTCGAACGATTCCTCTTCCATCGAGCCGCCGAGGGCGATGAGTTTCGAAAGCACCGACTGCTCGCGTTCGATGAGGAAGGCGTCCATCTTCTTCGCAATGTCCGCCGCCTGGGCGAGGAGTTCCTCTTCGTTGAGGGTGAGCAGTTTGCGGTCGCGCATCAGCCACTTGCCGTTGACCATCACGTCGCTCACGTCGGTGGATTTGCTGGCATAGACGATTTGGGCGTAGGCGTTTTCCGGCGAGCGGCGGAAGGCGGGGGAGTTGTGGATGGGGGTGAGGTCGAGCAGGATCAGGTCGGCGCGGCGGCCCGGGGTGAGAGAGCCGGTCAAATGTCCGAGGTGAAGCGCCTGTGCGCCGAGCCGCGTGCCCATGAGCAGGGCTTGCGAGGCGGGCAGGGAGGTCGGGTCGTTAGTCACGGCTTTGGCGATGAAGGCGGCGAGGCGCACTTCCTCGAACATGTCGAGGTCGTTGTTCGAGGCAGGACCGTCCGTCCCGATGCCAACGTTGAGCCCGGTGGCGAGCATCTTGGTCACGGGGGCAAAGCCCGAAGCGAGTTTGAGGTTGGATGACGGGTTGTGCGAGACGCCCGCGCCCGCATGGTGCAGGGTGCGGATTTCTCCCGCGTCAATGTGGACGCAGTGCGCGGCGATGACCTTCGCTTCGAGCAGCCCCTGTTTTTTGACGTAGGGGATGACGGGCATGCCTTCGTCGCGGCGCATGTTTTCGACTTCGAGCGCGGTTTCGGAGAGGTGGATGTGCAGCGGCACGTCGAACTCTTTGGCGAGTTCGGCGGTTTCGCGCAGGATTTCGGCGGTGGTGGTGTAGGGGGCGTGCGGCGCGATGGACGGGACGATGAGCGGGTGACCCTTCCAGCGCTGGATGAAGCCGCGCGCCTGTTCCATGGCGTCTTCGTAGGACTTTGCGTCGGCGGTGGGGAATTTGAGGATGGATTGTCCGCACACGGCGCGCATCCCCGCTTGAGCGGCGGCTTTGGCGACTTCCTCCTCGTAGAAGTACATGTCGTTGAAGGTGGTCACGCCGCTGCGGATGAGTTCGGCGCAGGCGATGGAGGTGCCGAGCGCGACAAATTCGCGCGAGACGAATTCGCGTTCGACGGGCCACATGTAGCCCTGCAGCCACACGTCGAGGCGCAGGTCGTCGGCGATGCCGCGCAGGAGGGTCATGGGGACGTGGGTGTGGGCGTTGACCAGCCCCGGCATGAGGATTTTGCCGCCGCAGTCAATGATCTCGGCGGCGGTGTATGCCTTTTTGATTTCGTCCTCGGGTCCCACCGCGAGGATGCTGTCGCCTTTTACGGCGAGCGCGCCGGGGTGGTACTGCGTGAGGTGTTCATCCATGGTGAGGATGTGGGCGTTGAGGAAGAGGGTGTCGGCTTGCACCATGTTATTTACTCCAATTTTTGAAACAGGCGGCTTATCCTGCCGCCTGTTTCTTTGAAAGATAGAATGTCGTACGTCATAGATTTTCGAGCAGTTTTCGGGTTTCTTCGAGAAAGAACGTTGCTTTTTCGATTGCTTGCATGGAATCCTGCGAATTGTACACCTGGCTGGGCGTCAAATCTGGCAGTCCGTTGGGGTAGCGCGTTGGGATGTAATATTTATCCAAATATGCCGCCTGCATCAGCCAGTTTTGAACATCACTTAACATATCTTGTTGAGGAAATTGCATTACCAGTTTTTGGATGGAATGCCCCCACGGGTCGCTGTCAATGGCAAACCAAAGCGCCGTCACCGCTTTTTCAGCGCTTTGTTGTGACAAAAAGCAGGCATGTGAAAATTTCTGTGCTTCGTGGAGCGATTTTGCAGCCTCCAGGTCGTCCTGGGCGGTAAGCCACCAGCGTTTTGCTTCGTACAGCGATTCACTGCGACTCATACAGGACCTTTCCTTCCTTCAATGCCTGCTGTATGAAGCGCCTGTTCGATATTTTTTTTAATTCCGCAGGGGTGTAGATAAGCAGGTCCACGTCCCATTCGGGCAGGGCGCGGCTGAATGACGGGAGAACATCATCGTAGCGATCCAAAAAGCGCAGGTTGGTATTCTGAACGAGAATCATGTCAATGTCGCTGCGGCGCGACGCCTCGCCGCGCGCAAATGAGCCAAAAAGGATTACCTTTTCGATGTTGTGTTTTTTGAAAACAGGTTGGAGTCTTTTTTTCAACTCGTCAATGTTCATCGTGCATTTCCTGCAAGGATTATAGCACGTCCATTCATGGCACGAAATTCAAAAATACCTTGAGTGCCTCCAGGTTTTGTTTGAAGTCGGTGTCTTTGTGGTTGGTGAGTTCCACGTCCACCGCCGCGCCGACGCCGTTTTCCACCGCCCAGTCGGCGAGGGTGCCGGTGTATTCGCAGCCGGTGTCAATGGGCGGATAGGGGTAGCCGGTGACTTTGGCGAGCGCCTTGGCGAGACGGATGGAGTCCGGCTCCCAGGGGTCTCCGCCGGGGAAGATGCCCAGTGCGGCGCTGTGGTAACTGATGACGGCTTCGAGGTCGTGTGTGGAGATGAAACTCATCACGGCACGGGTTTCGGGTTCGGAGCCGCCATATTCACCGCCGGTGGTGGGACGCCACACCCAGCACCCGTCGCGGTCCCAATCGGCGACCCAGTTGCGGGAGGGGAAGTTGCGGTTCAAGTCCACGCCGCGGTTGTTGACGCGCCCGTCCACGCCATCTGAGCGGGCTTCGCCGTCGGGGTTCATGTTGCGGATGATGTGGAGCGTGACATCGGAGGGGATGACTTCGGGATGGTCAATGATGTAGCGGATGAGTTCGTTTGCCAGCCCGATGGTGTTGCCCTCATAGCCGCCGTGAATGCCCGCTACGATGAGGTATTCGCGTTCGCCGTTCCCGAATGTGTACACGTCAATTGGGCGTCCGCCGTGCGATAAGCCGATGACCTTCGACGGCTGTCCGTGGTCGAGGATGAACGGCGTGGGAGTTTCGAAGACCGGAACGGTGGCATGTGGATTGGGCGTGAGGGTGGGGAGGTAGTAGATGGTGGGCGGAGCGTTGAGGGTGGGCGTGGAAGCCGGGCGTGTTTCGATGGGCGCATTGGCGGCGGAGGCGCGCTGGCTGTTCAGGTAGAGAATCCCGCCGACGAACAGGCAGGCGACCAGCGCGGCGTTGACGCCCCAGACGGCATATACCCACGCAAGGGAGGCGCGTTTCTTACGCGGCATGTTCCTCCAGGGCGGCAGTGCGCAGCCAGTTGAGCGCCAGGTTGACCGACCAGCGCGGCAGACTGCGCGGCGGTCCGCCGTAGGTGATGCGGTGGGTTTTTTCGCCGTGCGGGGTGATGAGCGCCATCTCGGCGGCGCGTTCGTTTGGGAAGAGGGCAACGCCCAGGGCGGCGTCTGCGCGGGATTCGGTCCGGGCGGCGCGTAAGGCGTCCAGCAGGGCGCCAGGATCGAGGTCCGCGAGTGAGGCGGTGTGCGGAATGATTCGCGCCAGCAGACCATCCAGCCCTGATTCGATAGCGGTCAGAGTCCAGCCGCGTCTTGCCACAGCGTTAAGCGCCGCATCTTCCAGCCGGTCTTCGTCTGCTCCGAAAACATAACCGTCGAGTCGTTCTCGTACCTGTTGTTCGACTTCTGCGATCATTGCGTCGGCTTCGGCTTCACTGCGGGCTTTGGCGGCAATGCGCACGTCCACCACGCCGGTGTGCGCCGCCAGCCCAACGGTGGGGTTGCTGAGGGTTTCGAGGTCGCCGATTTTTTCGTCAATCATGCCTTCGCCGAGACCAGCGCAGTGCAAAATGCGGACTTTGATGATTTCGTTCAGGTTGAAGCGCTGCTGGAGGTAGGGGATGATGGATTCGTGCAGGATGTATTCCATTTCGTTGGGGACGCCGGGCAGGGAGATGATTGCCCTCACACCCCCCTCTTGCTCTCCCCCCATCCCGCTAAGGTGGGATGGGGGGAGACGGAGGGGGGTCTCCACAATAAAGCACGGTGCGGTACCAACCGGGTTCCGCACGCCAATGGCGCCTTTGGGGACGTACGCCTGCCGCTTCTGGTTTTCGGAGGGTTTGCGCCCATATCGCGCGATGACTTCGACCACCTGTTCCCACAGGTCTTCACGGAATTCGGTCTCCACGCCGAGGGCTTTGGCAACCGCCTCGCGCGTGGGGTCATCCACAGTGGGACCCAGCCCGCCGGTGGTGATGACGATGTCGGCGCGGCGCAGGGAGTTGCGGATGGCTTCGGCGATGCGTTCGACGTTGTCGCCGATGGTGATGGTGCGATACAGGTCAATGCCCAGTCCGCGCAGGACGCGGGCGATGTAGCGCGTGTTGGTATCCACGATTTCGCCGAGGAGGATTTCGGTTCCGATGGTGATGATTTCTGCTGAGGGCATAATAGACTATCACACTCTTTTCTACCGTTTTTGTGCAACGTTCATTTTTCAACGCGGATGTCACGGATTTAGCGGATTTCGCTGATGTTTTTTTTCAAAAAAGAAATCCGCGCCATCCGCCTAATCAACGCAATCCGCGTTGAGGTTCTCACCGTTGTACGGCAGCAAATCAGCCTTTCGACTTTAGACTTAGACTACATTGTACTCTTTTATCAGCCTTCCCTGTTCGAAGCGTGCCAGGTCGAGCATCGAAACGTCCACCGTCGAGAAGGCGCCGTCGAGGATGAGTTCGCTCATGAGTTTGCCGGAGATGGGTCCGTGCATGAAGCCATGTCCCGAAAACCCGGCGCAGACGAGGAATCCTTCCACAGGAGTCTTGCCGTAAATGGGGTGCGCGTCGGGAGTGACTTCGTAGAGTCCTGCCCAGTGTGCGGCGCGGCGGGCGCGTTCGAGGAGCGGCATCCGCGCGAGGGCGGCTTCGAGGTTGGTGAGTTCCCATGCCTCGTCCACGCTCTGGTTGAAGCCGGGCGTTTCGTGCGGGTTGCTCATGCCAATCAACAGTCCCTCGCCTTCGCGGTGAAAGTAGAGCGATTGCGCAAAATCAATCACGAACGGAAAATCGGCGGGGATTTCCGCGAGCGGTGTGGTGGTGAACATCTGCCGGCGGATGGGCTGGATGGGGAGGGGGACGCCTGCCATTTGACCGATTTGTCCCGCCCATGCGCCCGCCGCGTTGACGACTGTACGCGTCTGGATGACGCCTTGGCTTGTTTCCACCCCTTCGACCTTTCCTCCCCGGACGCGAATCCCGGTTACCTCCACACCGGTGAACGTTCGCACGCCCCCTTTTTGTGCGGCGCCGATGTATCCCATCACCACGCTGTTGGGGTCCACGAGACCGTCTTTTTGGTGAAAGGTGCCGGCGAGGGCGTCATCGAAGCGCATCATGGGGAGGCGGCGGCGAACCTCGTCACCGTCCAGCCATTCGGTCTGCACGCCGAGGCGGCGCTGGAGGGCGACGTTGTGTCGAAAGGTTTGTACATCCCGCTCGTCGGTCAACACGAAGAGATAGCCGCACGGGCGGTAGTGGACGTCCTGCCCCAGTTCGTCCTTGAAGCGTTCGAGCATGGGCAGGCTGGCGAGCGAGAGGCGGATGTTGATTTCCGTGCCGAACTGGTAACGGACACCGCCCGCGCATTTGCCGGTGGAGCCCTGCCCGAAGAGCGGTTCTTTTTCTAGCAGGACCACGTTGCGGGTCCCGCGCGAGGCGAGATGCCAGGCGAGGCTGGCGCCCATCACGCCGCCGCCGATGATGACGATGTCTGCTGTGTGAGGGATGTCCATGTTGTTTCAAAGCAAGCGGGCGTTAGAGAACGCCCAGTACGCTCTCCAAGCGATAGTGATGAAATGGGTATAAAGAAACCCGCTTTCGGGTGAAAACGGGTTTCCGTGCGGCGAGTTTGCGGGCGCTTACTCGATGCCCAGATACGTCTTTTGCACCATTTCGTTCTGCCTGAGTTTATCGGCTGTGTCGGTGAGGACGATGTTGCCGGTCTGAAGGACGTAACCGCGGTGGGCGATGGAGAGCGCCATTTGAGCGTTCTGCTCGACGAGGAGGATGGTGACGCCTTCCTTGTTGAGTTTCTGGATGATGTCGAAGATGAGTTCGACAAGGACAGGGGCGAGACCCATGGAGGGCTCGTCAAGCATGAGGATGCGCGGGTGCTGCATCAAGCCGCGCCCGATGGCAAGCATCTGCTGTTCGCCGCCGGAGAGCGTTCCGCCGTATTGATCTATGCGTTCTTTTAAGCGGGGGAAGAGTGCAAAGACCTGTTCCATGCGTTCGGCGTTCTTGGCGGGGTCGTTTATGGTGAAAGCGCCCATTTCGAGGTTTTCGCGCACGGTCAATTTCGGGAAGATGCCGCGTCCTTCAGGAACATGACCAACGCCTGCCGCCACTACCAAGTGAGGCTCAAGGTGGGTGATGTCTCTGCCGTCCAGTTTGATGGTGCCGTGGCGGGGATGCAGCAACCCGGAGATGGTGCGCAGAGTGGTGCTTTTACCGGCGCCGTTCGAACCGATGAGGGAGACGATTTCGCCCTCTTCCACATACAGGGAGATGCCTTTCAGGGCGTGGATGTGTCCATAATAGGAGTGGACGTTTTCGACTTCGAGGATTTTTCCCATGTCGCTTCTCCTATGCCTGCGCGGCGGCGGCTGCGCGCCCGAGATATGCTTCGATTACGCGCTGATTGCTGCGGATTTGAGCAGGCGTGCCCTCGGCAATTTTTTCGCCGTAGTCCATTACACTGATGCGCTCGGAAATGTTCATAACCACACGCATGTCGTGTTCGATGAGTAAAACGGTGACGCCCTTCTCATCGCGAATGCGGCGGAAAAGGCGAATGGCTTCCTCGGTCTCGTTCGGGTTCATGCCGGCGGTGGGTTCGTCGAGCAGAATCAGGATGGGGTCGGCGGCGAGGGCGCGGGCGATTTCGATGCGGCGCTGTCCGCCGTAGGGGAGGTTGCGCGCCAGTTCGTTGCCGACGTTTTTCAAGCCGACGTAGTCCATCAATTCCTTGGCTTTGGCTTCGGCGGCGGCTTCTTCTTCGTAGAATGCTTTTGTGCGGAAGAGGACATCAGTGCCGCGCTGTTTCAAGCGGGTGTGCATGCCAACCAGAATGTTTTCGATGACGGTCATACTCCCGAACAGACGGATGTTTTGGAAGGTGCGGGCGATGCCGCGTTCTGCCACCTGATCGGGGCGCAGACCGACCAGCGAATGACCGTTGAATTCAATTGAGCCCTCCTCGGGTTTGTAGATGCCAGTGAGGGTGTTGAAGAAGGTGGTTTTGCCGGCGCCGTTGGGTCCGATGATGCTGGCAATCTGTCCCTTTTCGAGGGTGAAGTTCATTTTGTTGACGGCGGTGAGACCGCCAAAGCGTTTGACGACATTCGTTGTCTCTAATAGAGCCATGGGTCACTTCCGCTATTCGGAGTTTACTTCTTCATCTTCGACCGCCAGTTCGCGTTTGCGGCGTTCGGCAGGGATCAAACCCGAGGGTCTGAAGATCATCATCACCACCAGGATGATGCCGAAGATGAGTTTTTGATATTTGGCGGGGTCGAGCTGTGTGGAGAGGTTCTTCCAGGCAAAGTTGATGATGGGAATGACCGCATCGCTTTGCCGCAGGCTACTCAGGTAGAGCGAGAAGGTCTGCAAAACCTGGATGTTCAGGAAGACCACCACTGCCGCGCCGATGATGACGCCGGGGATGCTTCCCAGCCCTCCCAGGATGACCATGCTCAACACGCCGATGGATTGCAGGAAGGAAAACGTTTCAGGGCTCACGAAGGTGCGGTTTGCCGCGTAAATGACTCCCATCGCGCCTGCAAACGCCGCGCCCGAGGCGAACGCCGCCAGTTTCATCTTGACCAGCGGGATGCCCATGGCGATGGCGGCGGTCTCGTCTTCGCGGATGGCTGTCCATGCGCGTCCGATGCGCGAGTCGTCCAAACGGCGGGCGACAATCACGGCAATGATAATGACAGCCAGCGCCAGGAAGTAGAATAACACGTTGTAGAACTGGGCTTCAGTGACGGGATGCCCAACGATCGGTTCCAGAAGTTTGCCCACTGCGTCCAGAAGCGCGGGCGGAAGTGTGGGTCGCTGAATGGGGGTGATACCCTGCGGTCCGTTGGTGATGTTGATGGGTTTATCCAGGTTGAGCGCCAGCACGCGGATCACCTCGCCGAAACCGAGTGTGACGATGGCGAGGTAGTCGCCCCGCAGACGGAGGACGGGAAGTCCCAGCAGGATGCCGGCGAAGGCGGCGAGACCAATACCCAGAAAGATGAACAACCAGAACCAGTTGGGGTTTTCCAGGAAAAAGGGCGCATTGGCGGGCGCGGCGCCCGGCACGGAATGCAGCAGGGAGATCTGCTTTGAACCGAAGAACGCCCAGGTGTAGGCGCCGACGGCGTAGAACGCCACATAACCCAGGTCCAACAAGCCTGCCATGCCGATTACGATGTTCAAGCCCAGCGCAAGCGCAGCAAAGACGCAAATCTGGAATAACACTTCCAGATAGAAGATATTGCGTATGCCGAGCACCGGCAGGACGATGATTGCCAGAACCAGCCCCGCAAATAACTTGACCTTGTTATTCATTTTCAGGAAGTACATTGAGGCTGGGCTGAGGAGCAGGATGAGAAAGGCGGTCAGCGAGCGCGGAGTGGCATACACCAGCACACTGCCGATGATCATCAAGCCAAAAGTGACGATGTAAGACCAGGGCTCTTTATTGATGGCGGCGTAGAAATCGCTGAAAAATTTTTTCATGGGAAAATTCCTCCGCCTATGCTTTCTGCCCGACCGTCTGCCCCAGCAAGCCGGAAGGACGGAAGATGAGGATGGCGATCAGGATGGCAAAAGCAAAGATATCCTTGTATTCCGCTCCGAAGGCGCCCTGGGTGAAGACCCCCAAATAGGAAGCGCCGAAAGATTCCAGCAATCCCAGCACCAGTCCGCCCAGCAGAGCGCCGGTCAGGTTGCCGATGCCGCCCAACACGGCGGCGGTGAATGCCTTCAAGCCGGGGAAGAAACCTACGAAGGGGTCGAGGCGGGTCACTTTGAGTGCAAAGAGAACACCTGCTGCGCCGCCAAGTGCGCCGCCAATCAGGAAGGTGATGGAAATGATGAAGTTAACGTTGATGCCCATCAGGCTGGCGGTGGGGCGGTCCTGCGCCACCGCGCGGATGGCTTTGCCGATTTTTGTACCGTTGACAAGATAGTTCAATCCCACCAGCATTACGATGGTCACGCCGATGAGCAGGATGGTTTTATTCTGCAATTGGACAGGCGCCGCCACTCCCGGCACATTGAAGGTTTGAAACTCGTCGAAAGTACCGAACTTGGGCAGGATAACGTTGAATTCGCCGGTGGTCAGACCCAAAATCAGGCGGACGGCATCCTGCAGGAAGAAGGACATGCCGATGGCGGAGATGAGGGGGACCAGGCGGGGGGCATTGCGGAGAGGTTTGTAGGCGACCCGTTCCACGGTCACAGCAAGACTGCCGGCGATGAACATTCCAAGGAGAATGGCAAGAGCAATCACCACGTATTGGTTCATGGATGCCAGCGCCCCCTGCGCTTCAAGATAGCGCAGCAATTCCACGCCCACTACACCGCCGACCATGAAAATTTCGCTGTGAGAAAAGTTGATGAATTCCAAAACGCCGTAAACCATGGTGTAGCCCAGCGCGATGGTGGCGTACACAAATCCAATCGTGATGCCGTCTATCAACACTTTGGGGAGAATTACCAGGGTTCTTTCGACCAGGTCCAGGTTGGTGACAGAGCCTCTAAAAATGTAGGCAAGCAGGATGACAAGTACGGAAAGTGTGATGCCCGCCCCGAGAATGAACGCAAGTATCTGCCCAATCGGAAATAATACAAACTTGTAGAACGGGTTGGAAGTGAGTTGCTTCATGACGCGTCCCTGTGTTTGGGGTGCTCCCTCCTGTGCAAACAGGAGGGAGCACCTTGAAATGACCGCCAAAGGCGGAGTGGAGACTTATTCGCCCATGCCGGGGGAGGCAAATTCGAGTTCAGCGACGATCTCGTTCTTGTTCCACTCGGCGCCGGTGGTGGCGTTGACTTTGATGATGAAGTATTTCGCCTTGGGCAGGTCGCCGATGCTGTCGAACGAAATGGTGCCGGTGATGCCTTCCAGGGTCAAAGCGCGGATGGCGTCGGCAACGGCGGCGCGGGTCGGGATTTCACCGTTGGCGGCTTTAGCGGCGTTCTCGATCGCCTTCAAGCACACAGCGGCGGCGTCATAACCCTGCGCAGCAAACGGCTGGGGCGGAGCACCAAATTTGGCTTCGAAGTCCTTGGCAAACTGAGCGGCTTTCGGGTAGGCGGAAGCGGGACCAGCAACAGAGGTGTAAACCATGCCGCCGCCCTTCACCAGCGCATCGCCCGCCAGGTCGGCGAGACCGCTGGCATCCATGCCGTCGGTGCCCATGAAGGTGCCTTCATAGCCGGCGTCGCGCGCCTGCTTGAAGAACACACCCGCCTGATTGTAGATGCCGCTGAAGAACACCACATCGGGGTTGGCGGCGAGCAGCGGGGTGATGATGGCGTCGAAGTTGGCGGTTTCTTCTGTCCCTTCGAAGCCCAGCACTTGCATGCCGTCTTTTTCAGCCGCTTTGCGGAAGAACTCCGCTACGCCCTGACCGTAGGCGGTCTTGTCGTGGATGATGTAAACAGACTTGGCGCCCAGTTCGTTGAAGGCATACGCCTCGGCAACAGGAGCCTGCACGTCATCGCGACCGACGATGCGGTTGACTTCCTTGTAACCGCGGGTGGTCACGACCGGGTTGGTGTTCGCGGGGGAAACAAAGGCGAGACCAGCGGCGTGATATTCTTCAGACGACGGGATCATGACGCCGGAGTTCAAGTGACCGACACCGCACAGGATGGCGGGATCCGCCACAATGGCTTTGGCGTTCGCAACGCCCACATCGGGGGTCGCCTGGTCGTCGTAGGGAGCCAGTTCAACCGTGAAGCCCATCTCGGTCAGCGGACCGCTGAGCTGCTCGACAGCCAGTTGAGCGCCGTTCTTGATGTCCACACCGAGCAGAGACTGACCGCCCGAGAGCGGGCTCTGGGTGGCGATCTTGATCAACTTGGGGGCTGCTGCGCCGCCGCCGCTTTCGTTTTCGTTGCCGCCTTCAGTGGCACCGCCACCGGTGCAAGCCGCAAGCACGAGGCTTGCGACCATCAACAAGGCGATAACCAGATTCAAACGTTTAGACATTCTTCCTCCTCCAAAATACTCATGATTTTGAAACTTTTCCGCAAATGCGGATTCGACGTTACGGCTGACAATGCTCTCCTCTGTCGGCACCACCTCCTTCGGCGAAAGATAAATTTCCATTTACAAAAAGAACCGGAGAAAATCCCCTTCTCAGGTTAGAAATTCTCGCGGCTCTCTATTAATGGCAGGGAGTGTCAATCATGCGGATATAGGCGTCTATATTACGTGAAATCTTTCAGGGGGTCAAGGAGCAATTTATCGAAAAGTTACTTTCGTTCCTGTGACTTGTTATAAAGCAACTGCTCTCGAATCCGCAGGTCGGTGTTCCGTATTTTCATTGCCAAATCCGCCGCCAGGTTATACATCAGGCGGTAACCGAGTTGCGGGTAGGTGTCGCACAGCATGATGAGTTTGTCGCGCGGGATGATGAGCAGGTGCGTGTCCTTTTGTGAGGCGCAGGCAGAAGCGGAGCGCAGACCTTCGTCCACCAGCGCCACCTCGCCAAACGACTGCCCGCGTCGCATCGTGGCGATGACTCTGTTTTCCGTGCCTTCCTCCAGCGTGCCAACCAGCGACGGGTCCACCACAATATCCACCTCCCCCTGCACGATGATATACAATTCCTTGCTGTCGCTGTTTTCGCGAAAGATCAAATCATCCTTCTGATAAACTGCTTCCTGACAGATGTTGGCGACCAATTCCAACTGTGTCGGCGTGAACTGATAAAAAATGTCGCACTGTTTCAAAAAATTGACAATGGATGCGGTGGACAAGGCAACCTCCGATTTACTTGTGGTAGTGTAGCATAAACACAACCGATGTGCAACGCTTCATCCTACGGGTAAGCCTGTTTCAGCCAATCGAGCGGATTCACCTGGACGCCGTTCACCCACACCTCCCAGTGCAGGTGCGCGCCCGTCACGCGACCGGTGCCTCCCACCAAGCCGATGACCTGTCCCTGCTCGACGAAATCTCCCGGCTTGACGTAAATCACCGACTGATGCCAGAAGCCGCTGTATACACCCCAGCCGTGGTCAATGATGGTGGCGTAGCCCCGTACTGGCAGCAAGCCGGCAAACACCACCTGCCCCGGCGCCGGCGCAAAGATTTGCAAGCCCTCACCGCCGGCAAAATCCAGCCCGGTGTGAAAGCCCTCAATCGTCAGGTTCGAATTCGAGCCGATGTAAGTCCGGCGTGTGCCGTAAAGAGAAGTGTATTGGTCGGGATACACGGCAGGGGAGGAGAAGATGCCGTTCCAGTATTTCGTATTGCTTACAACGCTGGTAATCGAGGAAATCTGCTGATTCTCCGGTTCGGTCACGGCTGGGTCAATCGTGGCGGGGTCCACATACAATGTTTCGCTGTAATAATTGCCGGAAGCCACCAGCACCATCTGTTCGAACGATTGCCGCGTGCCATCAGGCGCGACCGCCTCCAGCCGAAGGGGGTAGACGCCCGTCTCCAGCAGCGCATGGACGCCCTGCAGGGCAACCTGTTCGCCGTTCACGGGGAAAAATTGCAGAGGGCGGTCAATCAGTGTACCGCTGACGGTATATCCCTCCCGCACCTGCACACGGATGACTTCCGTGCCTCCCTGAACCAGCGGCAGGGGCGTGATGCTCGCGCCGAGAAACGCGGAGGGCAAGCCGCTTACGCTCCCGCCGTTTTGACTGGGGGAATACAACACGTCATTGGGCAGGGCGTCCCATGTCCCGCTCAATTTGTTGATGGAGGTCAGAGTCCACGGGTCGCTTCCCTGACGGACAGCCGCCTCCAAAAGCGACTCGCCGTTTCCCACGCTCATGGGCGAGTTGTACTGTATCTGCCCATCCTGCACCGGCAGGATGACGCTCACGCCTACATATAACTCGCTGGGGCTGACCAGACGATTGAGTTGAATCAATTGCTCATCTGCCACCTGCGTGCGGCGGCTGAGACTGCGCAGCGAATCGCCCAATGCAATGACCTCCGTCTCCAGCACGCCGTTGAAATCCAGCCCGGGGATGACGAGTCTCTGCCCGGGGCTGAGAAGATTGGGATTCACTTCAGGGTTGGCGGCAATCAACGCATCGAGCGTGACGTTGAACCGGGAGGCGATGTAAGAGAGCGTATCCCCCGCCTGGACGATATACACCGCTCCCCCCGTTTGGGCAGAGGCGGGGCGGGCGGCGGTAAAAGCCAATACGAGTATCAGAATCAAGAGGGGCAGGGCGCGTTTAGACATCTTGAAACTTGACTGTGTCTCCAATTTGATAATCCTCCCAGCGGGCGGGATGAATTTCGAGGACATATTGGGCGGGGCGTTTGGGGAAGTAGGCAGGGTGCCACGATTTTGCCAGTACCTTGTCCACTACCTGCATTTGGGAGTTGATCCAGATGACCGCTAAATCGAACCAGACGAAGAGCATGTGAATGGAGGAGTCGAGGCGTGAATCCCGCCTGCCAACGAGGAGCAGCCCCTCGTCTGGCGCGAGGCGGGCGCGGAAGGTGAATCCACGCAGTTGGCTGAGGAAAGTGTCGCAATAGCGGATGCGCGGTGGGGTTTCGATCGTTCGGGTTGTATTTTGGACGAGGATGTGCCGGGGCATGATTCAAATTGAAAACGAGGCGTCCTTTTGGAGCGCCTCGTTGGGGTTACGCCGCCTTTTTCTGGAGCACTCTTTCCACGCTGGCGAGCAGTTCCTGAGGCTGAAAGGGCTTGGCGATGTAGTCGTCCACCTTGGCGATGTGCAAACCAAGAACTCTGTCTATACTTTGCGCCTTGGCGGTGACCACGATGACCGGAATGCCCCTGGTTTTTTCGTCGGCTTTGATTTGCTGATATACTTCCCAGCCATCCATATCCGGCATCATCAGGTCGAGCAAAACGAGATCGGGCTTTTCCTCACGAATCATTCGCAGCCCTTCGACGCCGCCGTTGGCGCCTTTGACCTCGAAGCCGCGGCGTCCCAGAATGAGCCGAATCAGGTCAATCATTTCCGGCTCGTCTTCGACGCATAGGATGCATTTCATTTTTGCATTCATCGGTATTACCTGTTCAAAGTTTACCATAAAGTGAAATCAATGAAGATAGTGACATGGAACGTCAACGGAATTCGGACGGCGCTGGGCAAAGGGGCATTGGAACGAGTTTGGGAACTCTCGCCAGACGTGTTGTGCCTGCAGGAGGTCAAAGCCCGCCCCGAGCAGTTGACGGAGGAACAAGCGGCGCGGCTGCGCCTGCCCTATGTTTGGAATCCCGCCGAGCGCGCCGGCTACAGCGGCGTGGTGACTTTTTATACGGATGCCCCGCTGGATGTGCGCCTGGGGCTGGGGGACCCAAAATTCGACGCGGAGGGACGCGTCATTTCCACGCTGCATCCTGGATTCCGCCTCTTCAACATTTACTTCCCGAACGGTCAGCGCGGTCATGACCGTGTGACGTACAAACTGGAGTTTTATGCCGCCTTGTTGGACCGCTGTGACAATTTGCATCAACAAGGGGAGAATCTCATCATCACCGGCGACTTCAACACTGCCCACATGCCGATTGACTTGAAAAATCCCAAAGCCAACGAGAAAACGTCCGGGTTTCTGCCGGAAGAACGCGCCTGGGTGCAAAAATTCCTCGACCACGGCTTTGTGGATATTTACCGTCGCCTCTACCCGGACCGTGTTCAGTACACTTGGTGGACGTACATTTCCAACGCCCGCGCACGGAACGTGGGCTGGCGGCTGGATTATTTCCTCATTTCCGAGGCGCTGGTCCCGCGCGTCCGCGACGTGGTCATCCACGACGAAATCCCCGGTTCCGATCATTGCCCGGTGGCGTTGATTCTGGCGTAAGAGGGGAGTAGATTTTTGCATCCATAAAAGGCGGTTTAAGCAAGCGTTATCCTACGTTAGAGGAATATATTAAATTCGGCGGCGGGCTATTCCACTACCCTCCCTGTTGGTATAATTTCCCTCACATTTTGGAGGCAAAAAGTGAATTCGAGAAACCAATCGTTTATCGTAACTTTCCTGTTGATCGTGGCGGTGGTGGTGATGGCGGTGACCATGGTGCGGAACCAGGCGCCTGCCGCCCAGCCGCTCTCGCTCAACGAACTTGCACAAGACGTTCAACTGGGGAAGGTAGCGCGTATTGTCGTCGAAAACGACGGCAGCCTGCGGGTGATTTACAAGACCGGCTCTGAAACCGCAACGACCACCGGGGTGGAGGCATACAAAGAGCCGGATTCGACCCTTGTCGCGCAGTTGACCGCTTTGGGCGTCAGCCCGGAACGGCTTTCTGCGGATAATGTCAAAATCGAGGTGGAGCCGCCTTCCGTATGGTCGGGGCTGCTGGGAGGGTTTTTGGTCTACCTCCTGCCGCTCCTTCTGATGCTGGGCGTCTTCTGGTTCATCTTCCGCCAGGCGCAGGGATCGAACAATGCAGCGATGTCGTTTGGCAAGAGCCGCGCCCGCATGTTCAGCGGCGAACATCCCACCGTGACGTTTGCCGACGTTGCCGGGGCGGATGAATCCAAGCAGGAACTGGCGGAAGTGGTCGAGTTCCTGAAAGAGCCGCAGAAGTTCATCCAATTGGGCGCGCGTATTCCCAAAGGCGTCCTGCTGGTGGGACCTCCCGGCACGGGCAAGACCCTGCTGGCAAAAGCCGTCTCCGGCGAGGCGGGGGTGCCGTTCTTCTCCATCTCCGGCTCCGAGTTCGTGGAAATGTTCGTGGGTGTGGGCGCCAGCCGCGTGCGCGACCTGTTCGACCAGGCGAAGCGTCACTCGCCCTGCATTGTCTTTGTGGATGAAATTGACGCCGTCGGGCGTCAGCGCGGCGCGGGCTTGGGCGGCTCGCACGACGAGCGCGAACAGACCCTCAACCAGATGCTTGTCGAGATGGACGGCTTCGACACCGACACCAACGTCATCATCATCGCCGCCACCAACCGTCCCGACATCCTCGACCCGGCGCTCCTGCGCCCCGGTCGCTTCGACCGCCGTGTCACCCTCGACCGTCCCGATGTGAAGGGGCGCGAAGCCATCCTGCGCGTTCACACCAAGGGCAAACCGCTCGAACCGAACGTGGACCTTGCCTCTCTGGCGCGCGGCACGCCCGGTTTCGTCGGCGCGGACCTCGAGAACCTGGTCAACGAAAGCGCCATCCTTGCCGCCCGCCGCAACAAGAAAGCCATCGGGCAGGCGGAACTGGAAGAGGCAATCGAGCGCGTGGTGATGGGACCCGAGCGCAAATCCCGCCTCATTTCGGACGAAGAGAAGCGCATCATCGCCTACCATGAAGCGGGTCACGCCGTAGTGGCAAACGCCATCCCCGAAGCCGACCCGGTCCAGAAAGTGACCATCGTCGGGCGTGGACAGGCTGGAGGTCTGACCTGGTTCCGTCCTGAGGAAGACCGCCTGCTCTACTCGCGCAAGAAACTGCTTGCCAACCTCGCCTACATGCTGGGCGGGCGCGTTGCCGAGGAACTCGTCTTTGATGACATCACCTCCGGCGCATCGAACGACATCGAGCAGGTCACCCGTTTGGCGCGTACCATGGTCACCCGTCTCGGTATGAGCAGTGAACTGGGTCCCATGCTCTACGGTCAGAAGGAAGAACTCATCTTCTTGGGGCGTGAAATCTCCGAACAGCGCGATTACTCCGAAGCCGTTGCCGAAAAGATTGACGCCGAAGTCCGCCGCATTGTGGACGAATCTTACAAACTGGCAAAGAAACTGCTGACCAAATACCGCAAACAACTGGATGCCGTGGCGCAGAAATTGCTCGAGGTGGAAACGCTCACCCGTGAGGAGTTCGAAGCCATCTTCCCGCCGCCGGTTCCCAAGAAGAGCGGCACGCCGCAAATTGCTTCTTCTCCCCAGCAGGCATAACTTGTCCCTATAAAAAAGCCCCGCAGTGCGTGGGGCTTTTTTTTTACTGCCTGAAAGGGGATACCCTTTTTCAGACGCGGATCACACGGGAAAATATGAACACTTCCGTGAAATCCGCGTCCAAGAGCCTATCCGCCGCTGGCTTCCTTGTGCTGGCGAACCAGTTCGCGGCGCAGAATTTTTCCGACCGTTGTCTTGGGCAGTTCTTTGCGGAATTCATAATGCGTCGGCACTTTGTACGCCGCCAGCCGTTCCTTGCAGAACGCCTTGATTTCCTCCTCGGTGGCGGTTTCGCCCGGCTTCAGCACAATCCACGCCTTGACCGTCTCGCCGCGATACGGATCGGGAATGCCTGCCACGCCCGCTTCCAAAATTTTGGGATGCTGGGCGAGCACTTCCTCCACCTCGCGGGGCCACACCTGGAAGCCGCCCGGCTTGATGAGTTCCTTCTTGCGATCCACGATATAGAAATATCCATCCTCGTCCATGCGGGCGATGTCGCCGGTGAAGAGCCAGGTCTTGCCGTCCTTCAGTTTACGCAGGGCGTTGGCGGTCTCGGTGGGCATGTTGTGGTAGCCCTTCATCACCATCGGACCGCTGATCACCAGTTCGCCCACTTCGCCCACCGGCATTTCGGTCTCGCCGTCGTCCAGGCTGATGATTTTGGCATCCACATTGGGCAGCGGCAGACCGATGGAACCGGTGCGGTTCTCGCCAAGCAGGGGGTTACAGTGCGTGGCGGTCGGCGCCTCGGAAAGACCGAAGCCCTCGAACACCTTGCCGCCGCTCAACTTCTCGAAAGTTTCCTTCGTTTCACGCAGCAACGGCGCAGAGCCGGAGATGCACGCTTTGATGGAGCGCAGACTGACCTTGCCCTCCTTCACCTCCGGGCGGTTGTTGATGGCGTTGTAGAGGGTCGGCACGCCGGGGAAGATGGTCGGCTTGTACTTGTGGATGTTCTCCAACACGTCGTGGATGTCGCGTGCGTTTGGCACCATCACCATGCTGGCGCCGCATGCCAGGGCAAAGTGCATCCCCGCCACCATGCCATAGACATGGAACAGCGGAATTGCCATCAGCAGAATTTCCTTGCCCTCTTCCAGCGTGGTCATCCAACTCTTGATCATCAGCGTATCGGCGACGACGTTGTAATGCGTTGCCACTGCACCCTTCGAGACGCCGGTCGTCCCGCCCGAATATTGGAACAAAGCCGTGTCATCGGGCTTCACGTCCACGTTGGGCTTCGGTGCGCCCTTATACTTGGCGAGCAAATCCTTGAGCCAGATGTCACCGTCCCTCAGCCCGCCCTCGATCCTGAATCCGCCCTTCTTCTCCCGCGCCAATGTGAACAACACGCGCAGCACGGGCGGGAGCGTCTCCTTCAAGTTGGTCACAATCATCTTTTTGATTTTGGTCTTCGGTTGTGCCTTCTTGATGGTCTCATAGAAGTTCGTCATCACGAACATGTACTCGATGCCCGCGTCGTTTGCCTGATGCTCGATCTCCGGCGGCGTATAGAGCGGGTTGGTCGCCACCACCACACCGCCCGCCTTGAGAATGCCGAAATAGACCATCACGAACTGCGGCGTGTTCGGCATGAAGATGCCCACCCGGTCGCCCTTCTTCACCCCCATGTCTACCAGCGCGGCGGCAATACTGTTGGCAAGCGCATCCATCTCGCGGAACGTAATGACCGCGCCCTTAAAGATCGTACAGGCGCGGTCGGGATACTTACGGGCAGACTCCTCCAGAAAATGCTGAAGCGGCACTTGCGGAATTTCAAACGAATGCGGCACCCCTTTGTCATAGTGAGCGAACCACGGTTTATCGTTCATGCTGCCTCCTCTTTTGGTTGAATAGATTCAGTATATACAAGGCTGATTCAAAAGTCAACCACCCGGCGGATGTTTTTCTCGATTTCATCCACCACGCCCTCCTCAACTTTGAACCACAGGATGCTCGGATCGGACTCTTTGAACCAATTTGCCTGTCTGCGGACATACACCCGCGTCGCGCGTCTTATCTGGACCTTCGCCTGCTCCTCCGACCATTCGCCTTTTACCACACCGACACATTCCCGATACCCGATGGCAGACATCGTCGGCAGGGAGGGGGAGTACCCTTTCGCCAGCAGACCGCGCACTTCCTCCACGAATCCCTTTGCAAACATGGACTCGATGCGCTCATCCACGCGCCGATACAACTCCTCGCGCGGGCGCGTCAACCCAATGGTGATGAGGTGGTAGGGCGATTCACCGCGCCGGCGCTGTTCGGAAAATCTTTTGCCGGTGGTGAGAATGACCTCCAACGCGCGGATGGTGCGGCGGTAATTGCGCGGGTCAATGCGGGCGGCGGCTTCGGGGTCGAGACCCGCAAGTTTTTCGTGTAGCCAATAAATCCCTCTTTCCTCTTTCTCTCTTTCAAGCTCATCCCTCAAACGCATGTCAGGCTTAACTTCTGGTGGTTTCCATCCCTCCGTCACTGCGCGGACATATTGCCCGGTTCCCCCCACCAAAAACGGCAATTTGTTGCGTGCATGGATGTCTGCGATTGCCTCACGCGCCTTTTGCTGAAAGACCGCCAGGCTCAAAATTTCATCAGGGTTGGCGATGTCAATCAGATGATGCGGCACACGCGCCCGTTCCTCGGCGGTGGGTTTTGCCGTGCCGATGTCCATGCCGCGATAGAACAAGCGCGAATCTGCCGAGACGATTTCACCGTTCAGCCGCTCCGCCAGTTGGATGGCAATCTCCGTTTTGCCGACGGCGGTCGGTCCGACGATGAGGATGAGGGGTGGTTTGGTCATTGGTTGTGAAAACGAAGAACCCGCTGAAAACGGGTCCTGTTAGAGTTCGTCTTCTTTGGGGATGAGCGGTTCGATTTGCACGATCAATGCCGGCAAATCATTTTGAATGGTATCCCAAACAGCGCCATATTCGATGCGAAAATACTCATGAATGAGGCGGTTTCGCAGACCAACCATGTCTTTCCAGGGGATTTCAGGATGCGCTTTGCGGAATTTTGACGAGATGCGTGCCGCCGCTTCGCCGATTATTTCCAACGGGCGCATGACGGCATTTTGGATGATTTCGTTATCCTCAAATTCGTTTCGATCAACCCCTTCTACAAACTTCAGTGCCTTACGTGCTGCAATCAATATATCCAAAAGATAGGCATCGTCACGCCGCATAGATGACCTTTGTGTGTTCGAGAATGCTCTTACGGCGAATGTAGTTTTCATTTTTCTCGATGGCTGTGCGTTCCACAAGGTCAACATCCCGTCCGAAGAGTTCTTTCAGTTCGTTTTGCATCCGAAGCATGTCGAACAGGCTGATTCTGGCTTTCGGTTTGAATGAGACAAGAATGTCTATATCGCTGTTTGCACGGAAATCATCCCGCAATACCGACCCGAAGAGCGCCATTTCCGCAATTTTCCAACGGCGGCAAAATTCCACCAGTTTTTTTCTGGGGATTCGTACCTTTGTTTTTTGCCGAACAGGGTCTCGTAACGTCCTCATGCAATTTATTATACACGCACTCTTTAACGCTCAGATTGCATTCTCGAAGTATGTGACCTTCGGGGTTGACCCCGGCTTTCCTTCAATCGCAATTACGTCAATCTGCCAGTGGTCAATCCCGTGTTCGGCAGCGTAATGTTCGGCGCAGGCAATCATGTGTTCGCGCTTGCGTGTCGTGATGGAGTCTTCGGGCAAGCCCATCGTGTTCGATGTCCGTGTTTTGACTTCGACGAAGATGACCGTGTCATCGCGCCGGGCAAGGATGTCAATTTCGCCGTAGGGCGTGCGGACGTTCCGCCCTATAATCTCATGACCCTTTTGCATGAGATATTCGATGGCGGTCTCCTCGCCCCATTTGCCGACGCGCTGGTTGTGTTTCATTTGAGGAATTCTTCCAGAATGGCTTTGAGGCGTTCATCGAGTTTGGGTTTGACGGGCTTGGTGGTTTGCGTCAGGCGGCTGTACTGTTCGAGGAGGAGTTTCGTAGTGCGCTCGATGGAATACTGCTCGGAGGCTTTGCGAGCCGCCGCGCCAAATTTCTTTTGCAGGTCGGGGTGCAGGCATAGATAGGTGAGTTTGGCGGCAAAAGAGGCGATATCCTCCTTTGCAAGCAGACCAGACTCCCCGTCCACGACTGAATCGCCGACGCCGGGTGAGTCCATGCCTACGATGGGAAGTCCCGTGCCCATCGCTTCGATGACCGAGAGGGGATGAACTTCGGTGACGGAGGCGGTGACGAAGATATCGCACATTGCCAGGTAGGAGGGGAGTCTGTCGTAGGGGATCATTCCCACGAAATGGACGCGGTTTGCGATGCCGAGTTCTCCCGGTATGGGGGTGATTTCTTCCAGATGGTCTTTTTGCCCGCCGCCGACGATCAGCAAATGAGCGTTGGGGACCACATCGGCGACGCCGGCGAACGCCCGGAACAGGAATTCGAGATTCTTTTCGGGCGCAATCCGCCCGGCGTACACAAGCAGGAGTTCGTTCTCAGTGAAGCCGAATTCGGCGCGGGGGAGGGGAACGGCGTTATGGAAACGGGTCAGGTCCACGCCGTTGGGGATGACTTCGATGGGACCCTGTACCCCGTACTGCCGCAGGACTTTTTCCATGCCGCGCGAAGGGGAGATGACCAGGTCCATTTGTTCGCAGAAGGCGGGCATGTAGGCTTGAAGCAGTCCCATGCTCACTTCTTCGGGCATGAGCGGCAGGCGCGCCTGAGCATAGAGGTCGAAGCGGGTGTGGTTGGTGTAAACGATGGGAACATGCGCCGGGCGGCAGTAAGTGATGGCAAGCCGCCCGCTCAAAAAAGGGTGGTGGACGTGTACCACGTCCATGCTTTGGATGAGTTTTTTGATGGCGGTCTTATGGCGCAGAGAGAGGTAAAAGCCTGTGTCTGCCAGAGGCACGCCCGGGCTGCGGAAGACGCGGGGTTCGTCGTCTTTGTAGTCGAGGTCGCCAAAGGTGAAGACGTAAACCTCGTGTCCGGCGGCTTCCATTGCCTGTTTGTGGAGGGCAATGTAGTTGGTCACGCCGCTGATGTACGGTTTGTAGGTGTCTGCCATCATGCCGATTTTCATGCTGTAATCGTACAGGCTGGAGGGGCGGCTGTCAAGGCGGCGAGGCAAAGGAATACCTTATGCGCCGCGGACGTTCTCTAACGTCCGCTTTACGTAGTTTGCACACTCACATGGTAGAATGCCCGCACGGAGTCAATATGGTCAAGTTGATTTTGCGCGATAAGGAATATGAAGTGAAGGCAGGCATGACTTTGCTTTCCGCGCTGAAGAAGTGCAACATCGTCCCCGAGTCGGTGATTGCGACGCGGGACGGCGAGATGATTCTGGAAGACGAAATCCTGCGCGACGGCGATGTCATCAAGTTGGTCGCGGTAATTTCGGGCGGAACGTGGTAATAGATTTTTGGTAACTGGTAATTGGTAACTGGTACTTGGCAGGGAGTTTGTTCATGAAGTGCAAGAAATGCGGTGAAAAAGCCTCGGTGAACATGCGTCAGCATAAACTGGCGTTGTGCAAGGAGCATTACCTCGAGTGGGTGCCTGAGCAGACCGAGCGCTTCATCAAAAAGTACGAGATGTTCACACACGACGAGAAAGTTCTGGTCGCGGTTTCGGGCGGCAAGGATTCGCTCGCGTTGTGGGATATTCTCCACCGCCTGGGCTATCAGGCGGATGGGCTGTATCTCGGTTTGGGGATTGATGGGGGCATCGGTTACTCGCACGAGTCGCAGCGGCTGGCGCAGAAGTTCGCGGACGAGCGCGGTCTCAAACTCCATGTGGTGGACATCGAAAAAGAGTACGGACAGCCCATCCCCGTCCTTTCGGAAATCAGCCATCGCGGACACGGCAAGCCGTGCGCCGTGTGCGGGCTGGTGAAACGGCACGAGATGAACCGCATCGCACGGGACTTGGGGTATGCCGTGCTGGCAACGGGACATAACCTCGACGACGAGGCGGCTGTGCTCTTCGGCAACACGCTGAACTGGTCGAGCGAATACCTTTTGAGACAGGGACCGGTTCTTCCTTCGAGCGACGGGCTGGCGCGCAAGGTCAAGCCGTTGTGCCGCTTCTACGAGCGCGAGATGACGGCGTATTGTCTCCTGCGCGGCATCGAGTACATCTATGAGGAATGTCCGTTTGCGGAAGGCTCGACATCCATTTACTACAAGGAACTGCTCAATCAACTGGAAACGGCGCGTCCCGGCGCGAAACTGACCTTCTACCTGAAATTCCTCGAAGCGCGTAAACGCGGCGACCTGTTCATCGAGCAGAATGTCGGGCAGGCGCACCTGCATCCCTGCCCCAAGTGCGGACAACCCACCTCTGCGCCCGGTCTGTGTTCGTTTTGCAGGATGATCGAAAAGACACAACAACTCACTCTTTCAGAATAAGTCATGAGACAATACAAATTCTTCGATCTGATCATGGCTGTCTTTGTCACAGTCCTGATCCTGAGCAATGTTGCCTCCTCCGCCAAGATTGTTGACCTGGGATTCAGTCTGTTTCACGTGCCGATGGCGTTCGACGCGGGGACGATCCTGTTCCCGGTCAGTTATATCTTTGGCGATGTCCTCACCGAAGTGTACGGCTACAAGAGGTCACGGCGCGTCATCTGGGCGGGGTTTGCCGCTCTGGCGTTGAGCGCGGTGGTCTTTGGTATTGTCCGCGCACTGCCGGGCGAGGCAACCTGGCAGGGCTACGCCGGCGACGATGCCTACAACGCCATCCTCGGCGGGATGAGCAGCGGCGGGATTGTGCTGGCAAGCCTGGCGGCGTATTGGGCGGGCGAATTTTCCAATTCCTTTACGCTGGCGAAGATGAAAGTGTTGACGAATGGGCGCTGGCTGTGGATGCGCACCATCGGCAGCACGCTCGTCGGTCAGTTCGTGGATACGGTGATGTTCGTGGCGGTGGCGTCGGCGTTTGGGGTGTTTCCGTGGAGTTTGTTCCTCACGTTGACCGTGACCAACTACCTGTTCAAATGCGGCGTGGAAGCGCTGATGACGCCGGTCACTTATGGGGTGGTCGGCTTTTTGAAGAGGGTCGAGAACGAGGATTATTACGACCGGGGAACGAACTTCAATCCGTTTGCGGTGTGATTGCTTTGTTCCAACCATTCAGTGTTTTGCACATTGCGACGTTAGAGAACGTCGCTTACGCGTAATAGGAGTTATGAAACCTTTTATCGTCTCGCAGCAAACCGCACGAAGATTTGTCCTTGGCAGGCAGGGATTGTGGCCCGGCCGGCGCTGGAAAGGGAAGAAGGGCGTCGCGCAGGCGATACGCGTTTGTGAAGCCGTGCAATTGGACCCCTTGAACGTCATTGCCCGCAGTCAAGACATTGTCTTGCACAGCCGCGTGCTGGAGTACAAGCCCGAATATTTGCATCGGGTCGCGTATGAGGAGCGGCAGGCGTTCGATTACGGCGGCTGGCTGGCGATGTACCCCATGTCGGATTTGCCGTATTGGCGGCTGCACATGAGCCGGCGGGCGCACGAGGAATACGTGGCGTATTTTGTGAAGGGGCACAAGGAACTGCTGAACTATGTACGCGATGAGTTGCGCCGGCGTGGTCCGCTGGGGAACCGCGATTTCGACGGCAAGCGCGTGGAGCAGTGGAGTTACCGCGGGCGCAAGGAGACGGCGGTGGCGTTGTTCGACTTGTGGCTTTCGGGCGAGTTGATGATTCACCATCGCGAGGGATTCGAGCGGGTCTATGATTTCCGTGAGAATATCGCGCCGAAGGAGTTCGATATCATCGCCTCGGAGGATGATGCGGAGAAGTTCTTTGCCCGCAAGGCAGTCGCGTTCATGGGGTTGAAGCGCGAATCGGAGATGAAGAGGGAGTTGCAGTATTATCTGCGCAAGGAGTACACAAAGGCAGAGATGGCGGGTCTGCTTGGGGGGTGGATCGAGTCTGGGATGTTGAGGCAGGTTCAAGTCGAGGGCGGACGCGAGACGTATCTCGTTTTGGGAGAGGATGTTGCGGCGTTGGAGTCGCTCGAAAAGGGGAAAGTCCCCAAAGGCTGGAATCCCAAAGAGACAACCACGCTGGAAGAGGTCACGTTTCTTGCGCCGCTGGATATTGTCAGTGCGCGCGGACGGGCGAAGAAGTTGTTCGATTTCGAGTACACGTGGGAGGTTTATACGCCCGCGCAGAAACGGCGCTGGGGATATTACGTGCTGCCGATTTTGTACGGCGATGACCTGGTGGCGCGGCTCGACCCGAAACTCGACCGCACGACGATGACGCTGGAGATCAAAGGCTTTTGGCACGAGGACGACGCGCCTGTGAAGGACGCCGATTTTGCGAACGCGCTGGCGAGGGGACTGGTTCGTTTTGCGAAGTTTGTGGAGGCGAAGAAGGTCAGCCTCGATGCGATTCAGCCGCTTGGGTTGAAGCGGGCGGTGAAGAAGGCAATGAGTGATGAAGTGAAGACGGTGTAACAAAGGATGACGACGGTTTTCCTTTGTATCCCTTCGCGACCTGTGGTTGAATCCTTTTCGGCTTCGGCTTGAGCGGGTTGGGTTAGAATCAGTCAAGTATTGCGGAGGAAGCATGACCGAAATAAGCAGTGAAACCCGTTTTTTGCACGCGATTGAAATGGGCTTGGGGGCATGGCAGTGGGGCGACCGGCTGGTCTGGCAGTTTGGGCAGGGATACGACGATCAGGCTGTGCGCGAGGCGTTCAAACTTTCCGTGGAGGAGGGCATCCGCTTCATTGACACGGCGGAAGTGTATGGCAACGGTCTGTCGGAGCATCTGCTGGGGCGGTTCCTCAAAGAGACCGAACAGCCCGTGTTGATTGCAACCAAATACTTTCCCTTTCCGTGGCGGCTTTCCCGCGCCTCCGTGCCGCGTGCCTTGAAGAACAGCCTGGAACGCATCGGCGTCGAAAGCGTGGACCTGTATCAGGTACACTGGCCCACGCCGCTGATGAGCGTGGATCGTCTGATGGACGGCATGGCAGAGTGCGTGAAAAGCGGCATGACCCGCACGGTGGGCGTCTCGAATTTCAATCAGACGCAGATGCTGGCGGCGTATTCCGCCCTGGCGCGTCAGGGCATTCCGCTGGCTTCCAATCAGGTGCATTACAGCCTGCTGAATCGCAAAGTGGAAAAGAATGGTCTGCTGGCACGCTGCCGGGAATTAGGCGTTCGCCTGATTGCATACAGCCCGCTGGAAAAAGGACTGCTGAGCGGCAAATACAATGCCCAGAACCACCCGCCCGGCATGCGTGCCAGGACGTATGCCAGCCTGTTGCCCAAAATAGAGCCGCTCCTCAAATTGATGACCACCATCGGGCAGGATCACGGCGGCAAGACCAATGCCCAGGTGGCGCTGAACTGGCTGATTTGCAAGGGGGCGCTTCCCATTCCCGGCGCCAAAAATGTAAGGCAGGCGCAGGAAAACATCGGCGCCCTCGGCTGGCGGCTCACGGATGAAGAGGTCGCCAAACTCGATGAAATGAGCGACAAAGTTCTCGAATAAAAAAACTGCCCGCGCTTCAGCGCGGGCAGTCCGTCTCTATTCCTTCATCTTCGGCTTGATGAAGAGCATAAACCCATAGCCCAACGCAAATATCACGAGAACCACAATCGGAATCCAACTATTGACACGGATGATGCCGCTGACTGCGCCCATCAACGCCACAATCAGCCCCAGCACGGAACCCGCCAGCGAAGCCATTCCCAGGTTGCGCTGAGCCGCGTCCCCGGCATCCTTGGCGAACCACAGCACCAGCCCTAGCGAGACCAGCGCCGCGCCCAAAGCGCGGGTGAGAAATTGCTCCGTCACACGGGCGTCCATGTTGAATTGCGCCAGGCCGGTTGCCGGAACAAACACCAGTACCAAGCCCGCCAAAAGGGCAACGAACGCATTGAGAACGAACAAGACTTTGTAACTCATGGGGATTCTCCTTTTGTGTATGGGTTTGCAAAATTAATATACAACAACCTGCCAGCCAGAGGAAAGAAAGACTCTTCCTCAAACCTTGCATTTACTTAACAACCGCTCCGCCTCCCGCTGGACCTTCAGCCTGGTTCTGTCTCGAGGAGGTTTTTCCACCCGTTTCCTCATCGCCGGTTAGTTTGTGCTATAATGCCGCCATCTTTATGGCATACCAGGCTTTCTTCGCCAACGATAATAATAACGACAATAACGATCCCCGAATCGTTGGGCGAAGCCTGGCTGGTTGACGAAAACCTGAAGTCGAACTTCATCGCCCAACGTGGAGACAAGACACCACGAAGGGCGATTTATTTTGTAACGACCCACCGTCTCGTAGAACAAGTCTGTAACTTGTTCTGCGAGATCACAAATTTCGGAGGCGCATTATGTATCGAACTCACACATGCGGGGAATTGCGTGCCGCGCACGCCGGGCAGACTGTCACGCTGGCGGGCTGGGTGCACAACGTCCGCACGTTTGGCGGGGTAATTTTCCTCGTCCTGCGTGACCGCTATGGCATCACACAAATCGTATCGAACCCGGAAACCTTCCCCGACGCGCACAAAGTCATCGCCGAGGCAAAGGCGGAATGGGTGCTGCAGGTCACAGGTGCGGTGAAGATGCGCCCGTCTGATCAGTTCAATCCCAAAATGGCAACCGGCGAAATCGAGGTCGAAGCGCAGACCGTAGTCGTGTTGAATCAATCCAAAGCGACGCCCATCGTCGTCAGCCGCGACGAGGACGAAAACGAAGACATCCGCCTGCGCTACCGTTACCTTGACCTGCGCCGCGAACGGATGACCCATAACATGGTGCTGCGCCATAAGGTGGTGAAGTTCATGCGCGATTACATGGACGAACACGGCTTCATCGAGGTGGAGACGCCCATCCTGTTCAAAGCCACGCCGGAGGGCGCACGCGACTACCTCGTGCCCTCGCGCATTCACCCGGGGCATTTTTACGCCCTGCCGCAGTCGCCGCAGCAACTCAAGCAGCTGCTGATGGTGGCTGGCATGGACCGTTACTTCCAGATTGCGCGCTGTTTCCGCGACGAAGACCTGCGCGGCGACCGTCAGCCTGAGTTCACGCAACTCGACCTTGAAATGTCGTTCGTCCAGCGCGATGACGTGCTGGCGCTGGTCGAAGACCTGTACACCAAAATGCTCGCCGCCGTGACGCCGCACAAGCGACTGCTCGCTTCGCCGTGGCCCAAACTCTCTTACCGCGAGGCGGTCGAACGATACGGCACGGACAAGCCCGACCTGCGCTTCGGCATGGAGTTGGTGGATGTGAGCGCTGTTTTCGCCGGGAGCGGGTTCAAGGTCTTTCAGTCCGCGCTGGAGACGGGCGGCGTTGTCAAATGTATCGTCGCGCCGGGCTGCGCCGGCTTCTCGCGCAAGGACGTGGACGCATTGACCGAATCTGCGAAGGGGCTGGGGGCGAAGGGTCTGGCTACTTTGGCGCTGACAGCCGAAGGTCTGAAAGGAACCGCGGCGAAGTTCGTCAGCGAGGCGGAAGCGGAGGCAGTCAAAGCCAGGAGCGGGGCGCGGGAAGGCGACTTAATCCTGTTCGCGGCGGACGAACGCGCGGTGGTCAACAAGGTGCTCGGCGGTCTGCGCGTGATTTTGCGCGACAAACTGGGGCTTGCCGAGAAGGATGTGATGGCATTCGCCTGGGTGGTGGATTTTCCGATGTTTGCGTGGAACGAAGAGGAACAGAAATGGGACGCCGAGCATCATCCTTTCACCATGCCCAAAATGGACGACCTGCCCAAGTTCGAGACGAACCCGGCGGAGATTTTATCGGATGCGTATGACATGGTGTGCAACGGCTATGAGATGGCTTCGGGTTCGATCCGCATTCATCGCAGTGACATTCAGCGCAAGGTGTTTCAACTGTTGGGGTTGAGCGAGGAGGAAATCGAGCGGAAGTTCGGTCACATGCTGGAGGCATTCGAGTTCGGCGCTCCCCCGCACGGCGGCATGGCGCCGGGCATTGACCGCCTGGTGATGCTGCTGGCGGACGAGCCGAACATCCGCGAAGTGATTGCGTTCCCCAAGAATCAAGCCGGGCGCGATGTGATGGCAGATGCGCCCGCACCAGCCACCGAAAAGCAGTTGAAGGAATTGCATATTGCGATTGTAGAGAAGTGATGGATAAACAGGTACACAGGTAAACAGGTAAACAGGTACACACGCTGCAGGAACCGTGAGGAGAAAATTATGACAGTTATCCGCGTTGACGAAATTGCAAAATATGTCGGGCAGGAAGTGACCGTGCGGGGCTGGGTCTATAACCGCACCGATAAGGGAAAACTGGTCTTTCTGCTGGTGCGCGACGGCACGGGCTTTGTCCAGTGCGTGGCGTTCAAGGGCGACCTCGAGGCTGAGGTCTTTGACCGGGTGATGCGCCTGCCGCAGGAGTCGTCGGTGATCATCACGGGCGCAGTGCGGGAGGATAAGCGCGCGCCCGGCATCCCCGGCGGGTATGAAATCGGCGTGAAGCAAATCGAAATCGTGCAGGAGGCGGCGCTGGATTACCCCATGGCGCTCAAGGATCACGGCGTGGACTTTGCCCTCGACAACCGTCACTTGTGGATTCGCTTCCCCAGCCAGTGGGCAATCCTGCGTGTGCGCGTGAGGGTCATGTCGGCAGTGAGGGAGTACCTCGACAGTCACGGCTTCTTCAACCTCGACACGCCCATCCTCACGCCCGCCGCCGCCGAAGGCACGACCACCCTATTCGAGACCGAATACTTCAACGAGGGCAAGGCATACCTCGCCCAAACGGGACAACTCTACAACGAGGCAAACATCTTTGCCTTTGGGAAGGTGTATTGCTTTGGTCCCACTTTCCGCGCCGAGAAATCGAAGACGCGCCGCCACCTGACCGAGTTCTGGATGCTCGAACCCGAAATCGCCTTCTGCGACCTCGACCAGTTGATGGAAATCGAGGAGGGTCTTATCACCCACATCGTCCAGACGGTTCTGCGCGACTGCGCGGCGGAGTTGAAATTCCTCGAGCGCGATGTGACCAAACTGCAAGCCATTACCCCGCCCTTCCCGCGCATGTCCTATGACGACGCGGCAAAATACCTCATCGAACTCTACGAAAAAGAAACCGACCCCGAACGCAAGGAATTGCTCAAGTTCGAGTGGGGCATGGATTTCGGCGCGCCGCACGAGGTGGAATTGACCAAACTGCACGACAAGCCGCTCTTCGTCTATGGTTACCCCAGCGCGGTGAAAGCCTTTTACATGGAGCCGTGGCCGGGACGCCCCGAAGTCTGTAAATCGGTGGATTTGCTCGCTCCCGAAGGTTACGGCGAAATTTGCGGCGGTTCCGAGCGCATGAGCGACTACGACAAACTGCTGGCGCGTATCCGCCAGGAGGGTTTGCCGGAGGAGGCGTTCAAGTGGTATCTGGAATTGCGCAAGTATGGCTCGGTGCCTCACTCCGGTTTCGGCATGGGCGTGGAGCGCGTCGTTGCGTGGCTGTGCGGTATCGAACACATCCGTGAAGCGATTCCCTTCCCGCGCACCATCAAAAGGGTGTATCCGTAAATTCGGAACAGAATCAATCGTCCCCGGCGTGTGATGCGCCGGGGACGATTTGTTTATCCGCTTCAGGGGATTTGCAGGACTTGTCCCACTTTAATCTTGTTGGGGTTGGTGATGTTGTTCAACGCGGCGATGGCGGCGACGGTGGTATTGTAGCGGATGGCGATGGCGTAGAGGGTGTCGCCGGCTTTCACGATATGCGTTTTGGGAATAGATGTACCGCTTCCACCCGCGGACCCGGAGCCTGTTCCGCTTTCAGACGGTATCGCCACCGCGACGGGGATTTTCAACGTCTCGCCGGGTTTGAGCAGCTGCAGGTTGGCGCTGACCAGTTCGCGCACAGTCACGCCATACTTGATGGCAATGCTCTCGAAGGTGTCGCCTGCTTTGACGGTGTGAGTCTTTTCCTGGGGGGCTGGCTCGGTGACGATTTGTGCGCCGGCAAATTTATATAGGTCTTCGAGCGTGCCGTTGAAGACGTTCAAGTCCACGTTGGCGTTGATGCCGTTGAGCCTGCCTTTTTGGCTATACTGCCAGAAGGTCCATTTGAACCAGCCGCGCGGCAGGTAGGGCTGTTGTCCTTCCACGTAGGAGTTCGGATATTGCGCCAGCCAGAGGGGATAGTCCTTTGCCCAGGCGGGAGGTCCGCCGCCGGTTTCGGAGAAGTGATCCTGCAGGAAGTATTGACCGGAGTAGATGATGGGCTTTTTGCCAAAGGCGGCTTCCACTTCGTCGAGCCAGTCTTTGGCGCGTGAGATGATGCGGGCATTGGGCTGACCGTCGTGAGTTTCCAAGTCGAGGACCGGCGGCAGTTCGCCATTGTCTTTGGTAGATTTGACGTAGTCAATGAATTTCTTCGCTTGCTTCTTTCCGTCCACGTTGGCGCGGAAGAAGTGATATGCCCCTCGCAAGAGTCCAGCCGCTTTGGCGCCTGCCCAGTTGACGGGAAAGGTGGGATCCGCATACGAATCGCCTTCGGTGGCTTTGGCGAAGACGAAGCGTTGTCCGGTGGCGCGCACTTTGGGCCAGTCAATGCCTGCGTTCCAGTAAGAAACATCTATGCCGGGTACAGTAGCCATGATTTCTCCTTTGGGGAAGTGGAGTCGCTTTATAATAACAAGGGTAGCATAAAACGATGGGAAAGGCAAACGTCCGGTAAGACCTGATTAAGGTTTCCCTACCCTTGCACGATTGATTATGGTATAAGATTTGTGTCCCTGCGGTGTGCGTGATGTTGCACTCCCCGTTTTGAGCCAACACCCACTTTTAGGGTCTCAAACTCCTAAGAAATAACGCGATAGGCCTGAGCCAAGGCGGCGTTTCTGGGTCGGGACCCACCTGCGAAAGCAGGTTCAAAACTCCGCAACACACGGCACTTGCGGGGCAATGTCTTATCAGACTCTGAAGGTTTTCCCTTCGGGGTCTTTTTTTATGGCGCGCGATGAATCGCAATGGCGGCGCGTAAACCGGATTCGAATGCGCCTTGTATCCAGGCATGGTAGAGGGAGGCATGTTCGCCTGCAAAATGGATGCGTCCCTCCGGGGCGACGATGTCATCATGCAGGAGGGTTTGCTGACCGGGGTCGAACAAGGCAAACGCGCCTCCAGCGAACTCGTCGTCGTGCCACATCCAGGATGTGCCTACTTCGAACTCCTTCAGGATTTGCGGGTGAATCTCAGCCACATCCTCCAGCGCCTGAACGATGCGGTCATCGGGTTTGAGCGAACCCCAGCGCTGAGCGTCTTCCGACCAGGTGTAACTGGCAAGGATGACGCCGCGCCCCGTCTCCCGTCCATGATCGGGATAGTAGAGGTTGCGGATGGGCAGGTCGGTGATGGTGCCGCCGCCAAAGATGCCGTCATCCTCCTCCCAAAAGCGGCGTTTGCACTGGAACAGGATTTTCGCTGAGGCGTCGTAATGCAGCTGGCGGATGGCGCGGTTCTTGGCGCGCGAGAACGGCTTGAGTATTTCCACGTGACGCAGGACGGGAAACGGCACGGTGATGATGGCGTAGTCGCCGCTTTCGGAGAAGCGCCCGGCAGGGGTTTGATAGTGAATGGTCACATCGTGCGGCGATTGGTCTATGGCAATCATCTTCGCACCGAAGCGGATGTTGTCCTTGAGTTCGGGGAAGAAGGCATACGGCAGGCGGTCGGTTCCGCCCTGGATTTCGATCATGTTGGTGTAATAGTTGCCCGAGTCTTCACGGAATAACTCCAGGAAGGAGGAGTTCATCACCGATTCTTGGTTTGCCAGCAAGCCGAACATTTCGATCATGCCCTCCGACCAGCCGTTCAGTTCCAAAAACTCGCGCGTGGAGTAGCCGTCGTATTTGGCGACGATCTGATCCCAGGCGGCGTCGCCCTCCCGTTCGAGCAGGTCCAGCAATGGCTTGAGCGCCTCCATATACATTTGACTGGAAGTCTTGCCCACTTCGTTGTGGGACACATCGAAGCCCATCAGGGACGGATCTGCGTGCGCTTCGGAAGCGCGCATCTTCCTGCCGCCGATGTAGTAATAAGCGTTGGGGTTGTCCATGGTGAAGTCGTTGGTCTTCAGTCCGAATTTTTGGATGTATGCCATGGTCAGGGAATGGGCGCGGGGGATGCGCATCGCGCCGACTTCGGCGTATAACCCCTCGGTAAACGGCTCACGCAGGGTATAGACCCGTCCGCCCACGCGTTGCTGCGCCTCCAAAATGACCGGGGTATGACCAGCCCTCTTGAGTTCGTACCCGGCTGAAAGTCCAGCAAGACCCGCTCCCACAATCACCACCTTCTTGGGTCTTTCCGTCCCAAATTTCCCGCTGATTCCGCGCTCGACGACCTCGATATACTCGGCAATGGAACGTTCAGGGTTCATGGCAGCCTCCGTGAATGAATTTGACTTATCGTCTCACCTTACGCAGTTTCGTCGTACCGCGACATTCATGTCGCCTGAAAACGCGAGATA
>DYID01000027.1 GCA_020723805.1 Anaerolinea sp.
TGTTGAACAGTCTACCTTGTTTAGCGTAATTGTCCAACTTTTGGGGTGCACTACACATGCCTCTAAATTAGGCGCTTATATCTTCTTTTGCCGCTGCGACAAAGAGGGATTGGGAAACTATGAAAAATGGATGATGTATGAGAAGGCAGCACTTGTTCAGGCTCTCGCAACTCCTTACATGCGATTTGATTCAACCAGCGGTATTGTCGCTGGTCAAAGGATTCTGTCACGCTCGTTAGTTGATGGTTATCTGGGAATGGTCAAGCCATTAATTGATGCTAATCTGGATTTGGGTTTATTTAGCAATAATCCTGCCAAATTTCCCGTAGTTGCCCAACAGGTTTTTAGAAATGCAGGACTAACTGGACATGAGATTCCCAAACCCGATGCCATTGGCAATCTGATTTCGAAACGATATTCTGTTAGAAAATGGAATAAATGGCCAACTCTACTGAAAGGCGAATATAAACACGGCCATATGCTTTTGAAGATTGCCGATACGTATTTTGATACACACTTTACCACTTGGCTAGCCCATCAGGACACATTTAACGAAGTGCTGTTTAGAGCCTTTCAAGAATTTTTAGCAAGCAAAAGGGCTCCTGGAACAATAGGTATCGTAGATAAAAACGGTGTCCCAATAAAGTATGGTCGCCTTCTAAACGATCCCGCATTCAAGACCGCATATCCTGATCTACAAGACGATCTTTCAAAAATACATCGGAGGCGAAATCATTTACCAAGTTCTCATGCCTATGATGAAAAGACGGGAGATAAATCGCGACCGTTGAAAAAAAGCGAACGGAACGATTACAAAAAATATCTTGATGATGCTTTCAATCAAATAATCGAGATCACTGAAAGATTAGGTATATAAACCGTGGACAATTGGAGCAAAACCTGACGCGCTTTGGCTGGCGAGGCGGGAAAGGCGTGACACGCTTTGTGTTGAGCCGGTCGAAGTGTCTCATCCTCGCCGCGGCGGACCCAAGTTTCCGCGCGGACAAAGATTCATCAGACCTTCGCAGGGCTGCTTAAAACCAAAACACCCGTTTTCTCGGGTGTTTTTGGATGGTGGGCGAGATAGGGCTCGAACCTACGACCTCTGCTATGTCAAAGCAGTGCTCTAACCAACTGAGCTACCCGCCCGGTGGAGGGACATTATAACGAGGGAGCACGGTTTTGGCAATACGGCTTCGCTAGCCGCGCCAAGCCAGGCTGTGATACACCGCCGCCGCCGCAATAAGCAAAACAATCACCCCGCCTGTCACCTTCATCACCGGCTTGCGTTGCTCAGCAGGCTTGGCAAGTTGAGCGGCGCTCAGACGGGCTCCTACTGCCGCAGTGGCGGGAATGGCGGCACAAATCATGCACATACGCTCTCCTTATCTTATCAAACCGCATCGCAGGCAGCGTAGCAGTTTGTCAAACTTGATCATTTTGTTGGGATGGAGCAGGGTTGAAACTGCCGCACCAAGTCGGTTTCAACCGACTTTCATGAACTGAGGCGGGGATTCACCCCCCGCCGAATCATGCCAAAGATTCATCGCTGACAAACCAGCGGTTTTGACGAGATTCTAACATTTTGCATCCCCATTTTGTTCTACATTACGAATTTGTGGGGCATTTACCCGCAGGAATGAAGTATTATCACCCCATGCTCAAAAGACTGCTCGGCGACATCCTGACCGACCTGGGTCCCCTCGAAGGCGACTACCGCGCCGCCAACCTGAAAGGCGACATCCGCCAGGGCATCCTCTACATGCTGGTCGCCAGCCTCGGCATCCTCACACTCTTCAACGCGGATGTCCTCCCCCCGCAAGCCCGCCCTCCGTTCACTTGGGCGACCGCCGCCGGCTATGCCGTCGTCACGGTCCTGTTTGGAGCGCTTCTCTACAACACCACCAAAGTCCGCGTCTATGACCGCCTGATGACTGCGTGGCTGCTCCTCACCCTGCTCTTCCGCATCGTCCTGGACTTCATCACTTCAGGCAGTTCCCCCCTTGCCTATCTCGACATCCTCCTCATCTTCATCACCTACCTCGCTTCCCCCCTTTCCTTTCGGAACACAGCCGCTATGGCGGTCGGATTTTCCGTCAGCCTGCTATACATCAACCACTTTATTCAAACCGCAGCCGGCTCACCCGCCGTTCCCATCTTTGCGCATCTCACCGCTCACCTGCTCGGCTGGCTTGCCCACCTGCAAATGCAGACCCATCGCCGCAAATCCTTTCAAGCGTTCATAGACGAAAAAGACGCCAAGGAAATGGTGGCATTTCTTGCCAACATAGACCCCCTCACCAAAAGCCTCACCCGCCGCCAGTTCCTCAACATTGCCGAAAGCGAATTCCGCCGCTTCCAGCGTTACCAGCGCCCGCTCTCCATCATGATCCTCGATGCCGACCACTTCAAAGCGGTCAATGACACGCACGGGCATCACGCCGGCGACCTCGTCCTGCGCAGTCTGTCGCTTACGGCGCTGGAACAAAAACGCGCCCAAGATACCTTCGGGAGGCTGGGCGGCGAGGAATTTGGACTACTTATGCCGGAGACCACCCTCGACAAGGCACGCGTCGTCGCAGAACGCATCCGCCTCGTTTGGGAAGCCTCACCGGTCAAACTGGACGGGGAACTGATTCGCTCCACCATCAGCATTGGTCTCGCCCAAGCCGAACCCACCGACCGCTCGCTCGAAGACCTCCTCCGCCGGGCGGATCAGATGCTCTATAAAGCCAAAGCCAACGGACGCAACCGCGTCGAATCGTAACCCCTGCAAGCCTTCGATTACCTTCCCCCGCTTTGCAACAACAGGAACACAATCAGCGCCGTTACCGCCAAAATGCCGATTTGCACCGAAGGGCGCATGAGCGCCGAACGGTAGCGGCGTAATTCGGGCGAAGTTCTGCGCCGCCGGCGCGGATAACCATATCTTCTCGGCATATCACCTCCCTGCACAATCAAAAGGATTGAAGCGCCTGCTCGAAGTCATCGTAAATCTTGAAGAACAGATTCAACTTTGCGTCTTCGAGGGCTTTTTTTACCTCCGCTTGCGGGTTCAGCAGGCGCACATGCTTGCGGGCATTGCCGCTGTGCGTAAAATCGGGGTTCTCGTCCTCCTCCACCTTGTGCGGAATGCCGCTGTAAATCAACGCAATCTTGTGGATGGCGACCAACCCCGTACTGCTCACGGCAGGCACCTCGCTCAGGTCAAGGATGAGGTTGCGGGCGGGGTTGTTGAAAAGTTCCCGCGCTTTGTTCACCACCTCCACAAAATTCTCGGCGTTGATTTCGCCCCGCAGTTTCATCACAGCCACCGGCTGCAATTTTCCCTGTTCGACGGACACTTGAATCTCCATGGACACCTCTACCTGAAATTGAACTCCTCGAAATGAATGTTGCGGGCGGAGACGCCTGCCTCCCGAAACCCTCGCTCGAACGCCTGAATCATCGCCAGCGGTCCGCACAAATAGACGTGATACTCCCGCAGATTCCCGCCGGCGTTCTTCAAGACCTCATCAACCGTCAGCGAACCGTCCGCCGCCGAAAGGCGGACATGCGCCTTCAGCCGCGCATGTTTCTTTGCGGCGGCTTCGATTTCATCGAGAAACAACGCCTCTTCCCGGTGACGGACGACATAATAAAACGCCACGTCCTTCTCCAGCGCATCCATGTCGCGCAAAAACGACAGGAATGGCGTCAACCCGATGCCGCCCGCAATCCAGATTTGCTTTTGCCCGCCGCTCTTGTAATCGAACATGCCAAACGCGCCCTCGACCACCGCCTCCATGCCGGGCTGGAGATGGGCGAACAATGCCCGGGTGAAGTCCCCGCACGCTTTGACAGTCACCCGCAACACGTCCTCGCGAGGCGCGCTGGAGAGGGTGAAGGGATGCGATTCGTCGAGCAGTCTGCTCGAAGGGAAACGCACGAAGATGAATTGTCCCGCGCGGGGTTGGGGAATGGAGTCGCGTTTGGGGCGCAGGGTCACTTCGGTGGTCGAAGGCGAGGGATGCTTCACCGACTCCACCGTGTATGGCAGGTGCTTTTTGAAAAAACGCCCGAAGACCTCGGTGTACAGATACGAAACCGCACCGAAGATGAAAAAGACCTGCACCCAGTTGATGGCAATGAAAGCGTTGAGCGGATGCGGAACCGTCAGCGAATGCAGAAACCCTGCGATGAAAAAAATGCCGACGAACCTTTTCAGCCGCTTCCAGCCTTCGTACGTGCCGCCCGTGAGACGGTTCAGGAACGGGATGCGCGGCGAAAGGCTGACCATGGCAATGGCGACGATGCCCGTGAACGCGAATATCGCCAGATAGTTGCCCAGCGTCCAGCCGCTCAACGAGATGGGCACTGTCAGCACGTGGACGAAGATGAGCAGCAGAGCGGCGGTGGAGGTGTGACGGTGGGTGACATACATCCGATCCAGCCCGCCGAAGAACGGCTCTGCCCATTTGGGGCGCGCGGAGATGAACAACGAAAAAGCCATCAGCACGATGTTCACCGAGCCAATCACCTCTCCGGCATAGGCGCGCACGAAGTTTTCACGCCCGTCGTTTACCGGCGGAAAGACCAGCCACACGGCAACCGTCAGCGCAACGCAGAGAACAATAAAGAAATTACCGGCATACCGCTTCATTAGCATTCCCGCTAAAACGACTGCACCGCTGCGTTGAAATCGGTGTGAATTTCGAAGGCGGCGCTGAAGCCCACCATATCCAGCACGCTTTGAATTTCCTCGCGCGGGTTGAGCAGTTTGACGTGCTTTTGCACGGCTGACCTGTCTGCATTTGCAACCGAATGAATCGCAGACCAGCCCGCCTCGGTATCGGGCAAAGGCTCGCCGCGCGCCAGCAAAGCGACTGTGTGCAGCGCCACCAACCCGGCGCTGCTGATATACGTCAATCCGCCCAAATCGAGCAAAAAATCGCGCGCGCCGCCCTCATACGCTTCCCTCGCTGTATCAATCAGGCTCTGGTAATTCTGACCGTCCAACTGACCTTCCACCCTGAACACGGTCACCGGCACTCTCCCCTGTTCCTGTAAAACGGAAATATTCATTTGTCTCTCCTCTGGCTGAGGCGGGCGGGACCTGCCGCGCAAAGACCCTTCCGCATTGCCGAATTATATCCCCGCTTTGCGGTTTAACCGTTCCAGGCGATGACGAATTTCCTCCAGCCAGTGCCGCCGCACATAAGCGGGCATCTCCGCCTGCTCCGCCTGTTTCAATGCAGATTTTGCCCACTTCAACGCCTGCTTCACGTCGCGCCGCTGATGCTCGTAAAACTTTGCCAGTTCGATGAACGCATACAGGTGACCGCGCTTTGCCGCCTGCTCCCACAAGCGGACTGCTTCATCCAGGTCGCCGCGCCTCTTTTGCAGGATGGACAAACGCTTCACCGCCACGCTGAAATCTGACTCACCCAACCCGAACTCGAGTCCACGCTCGAACAGCCGCGCCGCATCCTCCCAGCGACCCAGGTCCTCGAACAGTTTGCCGAGCGCCACAAAATCCAGCCCGTGCTGAACCTTGCCGTTGTAGGGATTTTCAAGCAGGTCGTTCATGTGCGCCAGCAAAGCCGCCATTGCCGCCACGTCCATGGCGTTGTGATAGAACACCCCCGCCAGCGGACGCGCGTCGCCCGTGCGCAGGTAATCGAAGTACAGCCAGGGAATCTCGTAGCCCGGCACTTCCTCGCTCGACCGCGTGAACCCCAGCACATGCTCCTCGAGGTACTTCAGCGCGCGCGATTCGAGCCGGTCACGCCAAAGCCGGCGGGCAAGAGGCAGCAGGTCGAGGTGCGAGTAACCGTGATAGGGAATGGGAATCTGGTGCAGGCGATAGCGCGTGGACAGCAGCGGCGCATCGAACGCCTTGCCGTTGAAGGTGACCAGCGCCTCGCACGGCGCAAGGAAACCCGCCAGCCCCTCCAGCAGAGCGGGTTCCTCAGACGGGTCGCGCATGAAGAACTGCCGCACCACAAAGGCATCGTCCACAAAACGCGCCGCGCCGACGAGGAAGGCATACGTCCCGGTGCCGCCCGCCAGGCCGGAGGTTTCGGTATCGAGAAAGGCAAACTTCTCGAGCGGCAGGGCGGAAAGACGCGGGTCGTTTGCCCATTGAGAAATCAGGGCAAGCGGAAAGGAAGAAAGAAGAGGGGAGGCGCCGTAAAGATGCGCCGTTGAGAAGGTCTGTTCGGCGACGAACACCTCGCCGCGCGGGGTGGCGAGAAAACTCCCAGCCACGACCGAGTCAATCGAACCGGAATCAGGCTTGGGCGGAGTCGGAAGCGCACGCGCTGTCTTCACACCGAGCGATTTGAGTTTATCCGCAAGCGAGGGTTTGTCTGCCATCATTGAATCCTGCAAGCATTATAACCAGCCGCGTCACTTTTCAGGCGCAGGGACGTTCTATACTATGCTACACTTGGCGACTCCCATGAAGCAACCTGCGAATCAACGGCTTCCCTTCTGGCTCAAAGTGCTCTACGGCTCCGGCGACTGGGGCATCTCCAGCATCGGCATGATGCGCTCGATTTTTTACGCCATCTACCTGACCGACGTGGTGGGGCTGGAGCCGCGCCTTGCCTCCTTTGGCGCGCTGGCGGGCATCGTGTGGGACGCCGTCAACGATCCCATCATCGGCATCCTCAGCGACCGCCTGCACACCCGCTGGGGACGCCGCCGCCCCTTCCTGCTCTGGTTTGCCATTCCCTTTGGGATGAGTTTCATCATGCTCTGGTCCGCACCCGATTGGGATAGCCAGACGGCGCTGTTGATTTACGTGACGCTCGCCTTCATGCTTTCGGATACGCTGACCACCCTCGTCTCCGTCCCGTTTCTTTCCCTGACCCCGGAACTGGCGCCCGACTATGACGAACGCACCACACTGACGAGTTTCCGCTCGGTGTTTCAACTGCTGGGGGCGCTCTCGATGGTCATTGCCGCGCCCGCCATCGTGGACATGGTACTGCGTTCCGGCGGCACGCAGCAGCAGGGATTCATGCTGGTGGGCGCCATTTTCGGCTCCATCGGCGCCATCCCGCTGTTTTTGTTGGGTCTGCTAGTGCGCGAGACCTCCACGCCGGAGCAGCAGCAAAGCCTGCCTTTCCGCCAAACCCTGCGCGAAGCCTGGAAGAACATCCCCTTCCGCTATGCGGTGGGCATCCACATGCTCAACTGGTCGGCGGTGGACATGGTGGCGGTGACGTTCCCGTATTTCCTCCTCTACTGGGTGGCGCAGGGGAACATGCTTGCCTCCATTCGTCTGTTCGGCTTCGACCTGGCGTATGAGTCGGCGTTCTTTGGCATTCTCATGTCGGTTTGCATTCTGTTCGTGCCGTTCTGGTTGTGGGTTTCCAAAGTACGCAACAAGCGCGAGGCATACATGCTCGGCATGAGCCTGTGGGTGGTCGTGGAGTTGATGATGTTTGCCGTCCAGCCCGGGCAGACGGACATTCTGCTGCTCATCGCCGCGCTGGCAGGAGTGGGCGTCTCTGCCGCCTACGTCCTGCCCGACGCCATCTTTGCCGATGTCATCGAATGGGACGAACTGCGCACCCGCCGCCGCCAGGAGGGAATCTTCTACGGCATCCGCACGCTCATCCGCAAGTTGACGGGGGCGCTGGTGATTTTTGTAACCCTGCAACTGCTCGGCTGGTCGGGATACGTCTCTCCGCCGGATGGCGCGGTTCAGTTTACCCAGTCCGATGCGGCGCTGAGGACCATCCGCCTGCTGGTTTCCCCGCTTGGGGCGGCGATGCTCTCCGGCGCCATTCTGCTTGCCTGGCTGTTTCCGCTCTCGCGCGAAAAGCACGGGCGAATTCAACGCCTGCTGGAACAACGGCGGACGCGCCGCATGGAGGAGGAACAAGCGTCTCTTACGCCGAGGGCGTAGCGGATGTTAGAGAACGTCCGCTTACCTTGGGCTGTATGTTAGAAAGACCAAATCGTTGACATTCGTCCCCGTCGGACCGCAGCAGATTAAATCCCCCAGCGCCTCGAAATAGCGATACGCATCATTCCTGGACAAGAAGCCTGCCGCGTCCAGCCCCAGCCTTTTCCCACGCCAAAAAGTTTCCCCCGTCACCACCGCCCCTGCCGCATCGGTGGGACCGTCTTCGCCGTCCGTTGCCAGCGAGATGAGCATCGCGCCTTCCAAACCCTGCAGCTCCTCCACCGCCGCCAGCGCCAATTCCTGATTCCGCCCGCCTTTGCCGTCTCCGCGCAAAGTGACCGTCGTCTCGCCGCCCGCAATCAGGCAAAACGGACGCTCTCTTTTCGAGCGTTCGTCTTTCAGCCGCCTGGCAAGCATCACGCCGGCTTCACGCGCCTCCCCTTGCAGTTCATTCGTCAGGATTTCGCTCTCGAACCCCTCGCGCCGCGCCTGTTCCATTGCGGCTTGTGCGGCGATTCGATTGTCGCCGATGATGATGTTTTGCACGCGGGAAGGATCAAAACCAGCGGATTGTTGTCCTTCAGACTCACGCAGCCGCTGAGTTACGGAGTTCAAAACTTCTCTCTGTGTCTCCGTGGTTATGCGTGAAAAATATTTATCGAGGATTCTCAAAGCGTCCGCGCTCGTGGTCGGGTTCGGATACGTGGGACCCGAGGCAATTGCCTCCAGCCGATTGCCGATCACGTCCGAAAGAATCAGACTGACCACCTTCGCCTTCGTCGCGCGCGCCAGCCCTCCGCCCTTCACGCGGTCCAACTGGCGGCGCAGGGTGTTGATCTCGTCAATGCGCGCGCCGCACGAGAGCAGGAACGAGGTCAGCGTTTGCAGGTCTCCCAGCGGGATGGATGGGGCGGTCATCAATGCCGATCCGCCGCCGGAGATCAGGCAAACGAGCGTATCTTCCTCGTTCAATGCAGAGACGAATTGCAAAGCGGCTTCGCCCGCGCGGAGCGAATCGAGGTTTGGGATCGGGTGCCCGCCCAATAGAACCGGAAACAGGTTTCGGTCGAGCGGCGAAGCGTGCTTGCTGATGGCGAGCGCGCCGGAGAGCGGAATCGCCTCCGCAAGGGCTGTCAGCATAGGGATGGAGGCTTTCCCAATCCCCAAGCCATAGACCCTGCCGCTCACGGCTGGAAGATTCCGCCGCACCGCCTCCGCCGGGTTCACGGCTTCGAGCGCCGCCGCCAGAACACGCAGAAGGCGCGGGTCGCGCAGGCTATGGGTGGCGAAACGGGAGGCGTCCATATCGGTTATCATATCAGAAGCGAGGAATGGTCATGAAAAAAACCAAAGTGTTCGTAACAAGAATCATCCCCGACAAGGGACTCGACCTGATAAAGGAATTTTGCGAGGCGGACGTGTGGGAGGGCGAACTGCCGCCTCCGCGCGAGGAACTGCTGCGGCGCGTCCAGGGCGTGGACGGTCTGCTCTGCCTGCTGACCGACAGGATTGACGGCGAGGTGATGGATGCGGCGGGAGAGCGGTTGAAGGTCATCAGCAATTACGCGGTGGGCTTCGATAACATTGACGTGGATGCCGCCACGGCGCGCGGCATACCGGTCGGCAACACGCCCGGCGCACTGACCGACGCCACCGCCGACTTTGCCTTTGCCCTGCTGATGAGCGCGGCGCGCCGCATCCCTGAGGGTGAGCGCTTCGTGCGCGACGGCAAATGGAAGACGTGGGGTCCGATGCTTCTGCTGGGGATGGACGTTTGGGGCGCGACGCTGGGGCTGGTGGGTTTCGGGCGCATCGGCAAGGCGGTGGCGCGCCGCGCGGCGGGCTTCGATATGCGCGTGCTGTACTACGACCCTCACGCCAAGCCCGACCCGCAGCTCAAAGCAACGCCTGTGGACTTCGAAACGCTGCTCGCCGAATCGGACTTCATCTCGCTTCACACCCCGCTGACGCCGGATACGCGCCATCTGATTGACGCCGAAGCCCTGAGCCGCATGAAGCCGACAGCGGTGCTGGTCAACACCTCGCGCGGCGCGGTCGTGGACATGGACGCGCTGTACGAGGCATTGCGCGACAAGCGCATCTTCGCGGCGGCGCTGGATGTGACCGACCCCGAACCTCTGCCTGCCAATCATCCCCTGCTGACGCTGGAGAATCTGGTCATTGCGCCGCACATCGCCAGCGCCAGCGTCACCGCGCGCGGGAACATGGCATGGATGGCGGCGAACAACCTGATTGCCGGGCTGAAGGGCGAGCGCCTGCCGCACTGCGTCAACCCGCAGGTGTATAAATAACTCACCTTACGCAGTTTTCTCGTAGCGCGATATTCATGTCGCTTGAAAACGCGAGATGAATCTCGCGGCACCGCGTAAGGTGAGTTATAGAGAAGAAAGTCTGCGTTTTCTGCGTTTATCTGTGTCCCACAAAAGTAAAACCAGGAGTTGCACATTAGGTAGAGTTTCTCATTTTTTACTCCCTCACCTCCGGGTTGTGGTGAGGGAAAATCAAGGAATCTCACATCCACAGAACTTACGCAAAGCCCGGTTTTATTCCGCCCATCCTCGCTAATCTGCACTAATCTGTTCAAAATTCGCGAAGATTGGCGAAGATTAGCGGATAAGAATGCCTGTTTGCGTAAGCCCTGATCCATTAACCTTGTTTGCACCAGATCAATGCCGAAGCAAAAAGACCGAAGGCGCCTGCCCTCGGTCTTTCCTCTTTCTTCTTTCTTTTACAGCGAATAACTTTCCCCCGGCTTCAAAACGACCGCCTTCGTCTTCGTCTCTTTTTCCACGCGTTCCGCCCAGGCGTTCGCGTCCTGTGCAATCAGGTCCCAGGTGTTGTAATGGATGGGGACGACGACCTTCGGCTCGAGCAGTTTGACGGCGCGCAGGGCATCGGCGGGACCCATGGTGTAGTTGTCGCCGATGGGGATGACCGCCAGGTCGAGCCCCTCTTCGCCGATCAACTTCATGTCGCCGAACAGACCGGTATCCTGCGCCATGTAGATTTTCTTCCCGTCGTTCGTGGTAAGCAGGAAGCCGGCCGGGTTGCCGCCGTTCGAGCCGTCGGGAAGCGCGGAGCCGTGCAGGGCGAGCGTCAATTTGAGGTAGCCAAAGGGATGTTTGAACCCGCCGCCAATGTGCTGACCGTGAGTCTTGGGAAGTCCCTGTTTTTCCGCAAACCAGTCGGCGATCTCGAAGTTGCTGATGACGGTTGCGCCGGTGCGCTTTGCTATGGAAACCGTGTCGCCCACGTGGTCGCCGTGTCCGTGGCTGACGAGGATGAAGTCTGCCTCCACAGCCTCGGCGGAGGTGGAAGCGGCGGGGTTACCGCTGAAGAAGGGGTCAATGAGCAGTTTGTAGCCGCCGGTTTCGAGTCCCAGCGCGGCGTGTCCGTACCAGGTGAATTTGGTCGTCATTTCAACCTCCTTTGGAAGATTGATTCAAGTATAGGCAAAATCGAATGGGAGTCAATTCCTGTTGGCAGGCAGGTGGAAAAAACCTATAATGAACCAAAACAACTCGGGAGATGCCATGAAACCCACCCTGCGCCAGCGCCTTCGCTATCATTTTGACAATTTGATGTCCGGCGGCACGCCCGCCATGATCCTCATGCTGTTCGTTCTGTCGCTGACCGTTGTGATCATTGCCGGCGCGGTCATCGCGCTGACGGGCATCTCGCAGGAGGGCGGCGGACGCATCCCCTTTGGCGAAGCCGTTTGGGAAAGCCTGATGCGCACGCTCGACCCCGGCACCATGGGGCAGGATACGGGTCACGGCTTTCGTGCGGTCATGCTGTTCGTCACGCTGGGCGGCATCTTCATCGTCAGCGCGTTGATCGGCGTGTTGAACAACGCCATTCAGGGACAAATCGAACGCCTGCGCAAGGGACGCTCGCGCGTGCTCGAAACCAACCATACGGTAATACTGGGCTGGTCGCATCAGATCTTCACCATCCTCAACGAGTTGATGATTGCCAACGAAAACCAGCCTCACGCGCGCCTCGTCGTTTTGGCAGACATGGATAAGGTGCAGATGGAGGATGCCATCCGCGAACGAGTCAAGGTCCGCGGACGGACGCGTCCCATCTGCCGCAAGGGCAGTCCGCTCGACCCGAACGATCTCGAAATCGTGAGTCCTCACACTGCCAAGTCCATCATCGTCCTGCCGCCCGAAACCAGCGACCCCGACGCCGACGTCATCAAAACGGTCATGGCAATCACCAACAGTCCGAACCGCCGTCCCCAGCCATACAACATCGTCACCCAAATCCGTAAGGCAGAGAACCTCGACATTCTCCGCATCGTCGGCGAACGCGACCATTTGCAAATCGTTTTCACCGAGGAAATCATCGCCCGCGTCATGGCACAGACCTCGCGCCAGTCGGGGCTTTCGGTGGTGTACACCGAATTGCTGAACTTCGGCGGCGACGAAATCTACTTCAAGAACGAGACCGAACTGACAGGCAAGACCTACGGCGAAGCGCTGTTGATGTACGAGGATTCCTCTCTGCTGGGTCTCCGCAAGGCAGACGGCGCACTCTTCATCAACCCGCCGATGGACACGACCATCGAGCGCGGCGACCGCGTCATTGCCATCTCGGAGGATGACGACACGCTTCAACTCTCCGCCTACGCGACCTCGCTCGATGCAAGCCGCAGCCAGATTCCCGTCAACGAGCAGGTCATCTGCTCGAGCCGCACCCCGCAAAAATCCCCGCCCGAAAAATGCCTCATCCTCGGCTGGAACCGCAGCGGCGCCATCATCGTCCGCGAACTGGACCGCTACGTTCCCAAAGGCTCGCTCTTGACCATCGTGGCAGACATCTACGGCATCGAAAAGCAACTCAAGGCGCATGGCGTCAAACTGGTCAACCAAAAACTGGACGTGCGCGAAGGCGACACAGCAGACCGCTCCCTGCTCGACAGCCTGCGCGTCCACGAGTACAACCACGTCATCGTACTGGCATACAGCACGCTCGAACCCCAGCAAGCCGATGCCAAGACCCTCGTCACCCTTCTGCACCTGCGCGACATCGCCGGTCGCGGCGCGACACCCTTCTCCATCGTCAGCGAAATGCTCGACCTGCGCAACCGCGAACTCGCCGAAGTCACCCAGGTGGACGACTTCATCGTCAGCGACCACCTCATCAGCCTGATGCTGGCGCAGTTCTCCGAGAACCCCGAACTCTACAATGTATTCAAAGACATCTTCGACCCCGAAGGCGCTGAAATCTACCTCAAACCCATTGGCGATTACGTGGCAGCGGGAACGCCCGTCAACTTCTACACCGTGGTCGAAGCGGCGCGCCGCCGCGGCGAAACCGCCATCGGCTACCGCATCCTCTCCGAAGCCAAAGACGCCGCCCGCGCCTACGGCATCCACACCAACCCGCCCAAATCGCGCGAGGTCGTCTTCTCCCCCGCCGACAAGGTCATCGTCCTCGCCGAAGAATAATTACCTCACCTTACACAGTTTATTCGTAGTGCGACACATTGTCCCCGCAAGGGGGTTCATGTCGCCTGAAAACGCGAGATAAATCTCACGCTACTGTGTAAGGTGAGTAATCATAACGCTCGTACCTCAATCCCAGCCGCCGCCAGCGCCTCCCGCACCCGCCGCGCATTTTCCGCCGCGCGCGGATGGTCGCCGTGCAGGCACAACGTCTCCACGCGCACGCGCCGCCCGCCGAAATCAATCCCTTTTTCGACAAGTTCCAGCGCATGAGCCGCCACCTCTTCCGGCGACTCGATGATGGCATGAGGCTCGCGGCGCGAGACCAGCGTCCCATCGGGATTGTAGCGCCGGTCTGGGAATCCCTCCTGGGCGACCCTCAAGCCGGCTTCGATCCCCGCTTCGACCAACCCGGAACCTGCCAGCCCCACCAAAACCAACTCCACACTGACAGCCTTCACCGCCCGCGCGATGGCGTTTGCCAATTCCCGCTCCCTTGCCGCCTGGTTGTACAACGCCCCATGCGGCTTGACATGGTGCAGCGCCGCGCCCTCAGCGCGCGCAATCGCCGCGAGCGCCTCCACCTGCTCCCGCACAAGCGCCTCTACCTCCTCCGCCGGCAGAGTCATCTCCCGCCGCCCGAACCCCTCGCGGTCGCGCCAGCCCGGATGCGCCCCCACCGCCACGCCAAACCGCTTTGCCAATCGCACGGTCTCGCGCATAGTCTCTGCATCGCCCGCATGGAATCCGCAAGCGATATTCGCGGACGTGATGTGCGGCATGATGTCCGCGTCATTGCCGGCGCCTTCGCCCATGTCACAGTTGAGGTCAATGTACATTCACTCCTCCACAATCCGTTCCAATTTGCTCATCATCTCTCTATATTTCTTTTGCGCCTTCGCAACCGTCGTCCGCCGAAAGCGGATTTTGCTCCTACCCGGCACACACTGCGCCAGCAGGGGCAGGTCGGCGCTGATGACCGTCCCGATCTTGGGATAGCCGCCCGTCGTCGGGCAGTCTGCCATCATGATGATGGGCTGTCCGCCGGCGGGGACTTGTATCGCGCCCATCGTCATCCCCTCGGAGAGAAGTTCGGTCCCGCCGCGATGTGTCAGCGCGGGACCTTCGAGACGGCAGCCCATGCGGTCGGATGTTGGGCTTACGGTGTAATCATGCGCCAGGAACGCCGCGGTGCTTTCGTCTGTGAAATACTTGTCCTGTGGTCCCATTATGACATCGAGGGTTGGAGTGTCGGAATAGGCGGGTCGCGCCTCGGCGGGCAGCGTCCGCGCGGCGAGGTCGGTCAAGGGACGGGAGGGTGCGCCGCATTTCAGCACATCGCCGGTTTGCAAACGCCTGCCGTCGAATCCGCCGAAGGGACCGCGCAGATAGGTGGAGGCAGAACCAAGCACCGGCGGAGTCTGAACGCCGCCCGAAACGGCGAGATACGCCCACATGCCGGAGTCCAGTTTGTCGAGTCGAACCGTCCAGCCGCCGCGGACGTAGTACGAACTCCAAAGCGGAAAGTCCCAGATGTAAACTGAAAGAGAATATCCGACACCCGCCACCGCGATGACGCAGTCGCGCAAAGCACGCAGGACAATGCCGCCCATGCCAATCTCGAGGGCAGCGGCGTTGAGGTCATTGCCTGCCAGGCGGTTCGCGGCGCGAAAGGCAAACCAATCCATCGGACCCGAAGCCGGCACGCCAAACTTCCTCCAGCCTGTGCGACCGGCGTCCTGAATCGTGGCGAGACCGTTGACTTCGAGGATTTCGAGTGACATCGAATTCACGCACCAAAGTTTTGCGCCTCTCCCGTTTCTGGCGGGATGAGTGACAGGCTCACAATCTTTAGCCACAGATTGCACGGATTTTCACTGATGTTCCTTGTAATCCGTGTAAATCGGTGGAATCCGTGGCAAGGTTTTTGGAATTTCCCGTTATAAACAGTGGAGTCCGTTTTGTGCAATCCGCGCTCTCCAGCGCGTAAGAGAACGCGCTCTACGCGGATTTCTCCTCAACAAATTTCACTTCATCGCCCGGTGCAAAAAGGAACGGCGACTCGGCGCGAGGGTCGAACAGCGTCAGCGGCGTCCAGCCGATGAGATGCCAGCCGCCCGGCGAATCGAGCGGGTAGATGCCGGTCTGTGCGCCGGCAATGGCAACCGTCCCCGCACGGACACAGGTGCGCGGCGTCGCCAGGCGCGGCATGACCAGCGCATCGTCGAGTTTGCCCATGTAAGGAAAGCCCGGCGTGAAGCCCATCATAAAGACGGTGTAGGTTCTGCCGCTGTGCAGGCGGATGACCTCTTCCACCGTCAAGTGAAGATGATGAGCAACGGCTTCCAGATCCATGCCGGCTTCGCCGCCGTATCGCACTGGGACCTCGATCCGCCGCGGCGTGCGAATCGCAGCCGCCTCCGCCTGGGCGAGTTTCTCGCGCAGAAAATCTTTCACCTGCGCAAACGAAACGATGAGCGGGTCGTAGTGAACGAGCAGGGCTGCGTAGGCAGGCACGGTTTCGACGATGCCGCTGAATGGAGAAGCCTCGATAAGTTGCGCCAGCGCGTGAATGCGCCGATTGACTTTGAAATCCATCTCGTTCCCCCATTGAACCAGCATGGCAGAGTCGCCGAGCGGCAGGATGCGCGGCTTCATCGTTCGAACAGGCTGACGCTCTCGATGTGATACGTGTGCGGGAACATATCGAACGGCGTGACATCCTTCAGTTTGTATCCCCCCTTGATCAGCCGCGCCGCATCGCGCGCCAGCGTGGACGGGTCGCACGAGACATAGGCAACGAGGCGCGGATTCCACTTCAGGATTCCATCCACGACCGCCTTCTCCAAGCCGGCGCGCGGCGGGTCCACCACGACGACATCCGGCTTCGCTTCGAGGTGCGGAATCACCGCCTCCGCCGCTCCCTCGTAAAGCTCCACGTTGTCGAATTCATCCAGATTGAACGCGAAATCCTCGCACGCAGACGGCGACGATTCGATGCCGATGACGCGCCTGCACTTGGGGGCGAGAAAGGCACTGAAAAGACCGACGCCGCAATAGACATCGAGGACGGTGATGGAGTTGGTAATTGGTAATTGGGTAATTGGTAATTGGGCAATCAGGTGTTCCACCATCTTTTCCGCCATGAGGGTGTTGACCTGAAAGAACGACGCGGCAGAGACTTTGAAATCGCGTCCCAGCACGCGCATGAAGAGATGGTCATTGCCCGCCAGAACCACCGCATTCCCCTCGTAGAGATGCACCACCGAAACATCCGCTTCGATTGCCAGATCGGGCGGTTCGGGAGAGTCGGATTCGAGGATGAGCATCCGTTCGCCGTCCGCGCCGAGGCGCAGGGCGACGCGCTCGATGCCCGTCTCCGCCTCGAAGTCGAGTTGAGTCCAGAGTTCGTTGAGGGCAGATTCGGGAAGATGACATTCTTCGATGGGAATCACCTGGTTTGAATTCGGCGCTTGAAAACCCAGCCTGCCCTCATCAGTCAATGAAAACTGCACGTGGTTGCGGTAATTCCATGGGCTGGCACAGGCGACCATCGGCTGAACCGGCGGGTTCTCGATTTTGCCGATGCGCTGAAGTTGGTCAATGAGGATGTCCGTCTTTGCCTGTAATTGTTTTTCGTAAGGGAGGTGCTGATAATGGCATCCGCCGCATGACCTCACCCCCGCCCCCTCTCCCATAGGGAGAGGGGAGAAGAAGTGTTTGCATCTTGGGGCAATTCGCTCCGGCGAGGCTTCGAGAATCTCGACAATCTCGCCCCGTGCGAAATTCTTTTTCTCCTCCACCAGCCTCACGCGCACGCGCTCGCCCGGCAGCCCAAACGGGACGAAGACCGCGCGGTTATCGGGCAGGCGTCCCATCGCGTCGCCGCCGTAGGTCAGTTTTTCGAGTTGAAGGTCGAAGGTGGGGGTCATTGTCGAAGGTCTAACGTCGGAGGTCAGTGAAGGAGCCTGATGAATTCAACTCACCAGGCTCCGACGTTTCACTTTTGACGTTCGACTACTGCTTCAAATACTCTTCCATCGCGGCGAGCAGCTTTTCGATGTCGCTCATCTGGGTCTCGCCCATGTGCGCGATGCGGAAGGTGGTCTCCTTGATGGGACCGTAGCCGCCGGCGATGCGCATTTCGCGCTGTTTGAGGAAGGCGTTCAAATCCGAGACGTTAATGCCGCGCTCGTTCTTGATGGTGGTGACTGTCTGCGAACGGTAACCGGGCGGGGCGTACATCGAGAGGTCGTGCGACTCCGCCCACTCCTGCACGCGCTTTGCCATCGCGGAGTGACGCGCGAAACGGTTATCGAGTCCCTCGGCGAGGATGCGGTCGAGTTGGAAGTCGAGGGCGAAGATGAGGGACATGGCGGGCGTGGCGGGGGAGGAATCCTTCAGGCGGTGCTTCTCCATGCGCACGAGGTCAAAGTACCAGCCGCGGTTTTCCACGGTTTTGGCTTTTTCCATGGCGCGGTCCGAGACGGCGCCCAAGCCCAGACCGGGCGGCAAGGCAAGGCACTTCTGCGAGGAGGTCAACACCATGTCGAGCCCCCAGGCGTCCATTTCGATTTTTGCGCCGCCGAGGGAGGAAACCGCGTCCACGAGGATGAGCGTGTCGGGCGAGACGGCTCGAACCGCCTCCGCAATTTCCTTTACGGGATTCTGCATCCCGGTGGAAGTCTCGTTGTGGACGACGGTCAGGGCTTCGAACCCGCCTTTTCGGACGGCATCCGCTATCCGTTCGGGAGAGGCGGGCGTGTCCCAATCGAAGGCAAGTTTTTCGGCTTCCTTTCCGTTCGAAACAGCGACCTCGTACCAGCGGTCTGCAAATGCGCCATTGACCACCGACAGCACGCGCCGCTGGACGAAGTTGCGGATGGCGGCTTCCTGCAAGCCGGTGCCGGAAGAGGCAGTGAGGAAGACGCGGTATCGCGTGTAGAAAACCTGCTGCGCCTTTTCGGCGGCGCGGCGGTAGATGGCTTCGAATTCCTTGCTGCGATGCGGCAGCATGGGCGCGGTCTGCGCCTGCAGCACCTCGTCGGCAACATCCACCGGACCGGGAACAAACATGCGGGACATGATCACTCCATGTGGTGCGACATGAATGTCGCACCACGTTCTTATTTCATGAAGAACGAGATGACAATCAGGACGACGATAAAGAAACCAGCCAGCGTGCCGATGCGGGCGAGGTCTTTTTTCACGTCCGAGTAATCGGGGTTGAACTCAGTGCGGCTCGGTGTGGAAGTCACGCTGACCGCCGGGGTTCGTTTGTTGTTCTTTGCCATTTTTACTCCTTAATTTTGTAACCGCGCAAAGACGACAATGCGCTGTTTGTTGACAAGATACGGATAACACGAAATTAATGTCGCCGTTGGGCTGCCGGTGGGCGCCATCACCTCCACAGCCGTCGGTTCGACGATGGCTGTGCGTTCCACCACATACACATACTGCCGCTGCTGGGTGTAGATGATGATTTGGTCGCCGGGCGCCAGGCGGTCGAGGTGGCGGAAAATCTCGCCATAGACATCGTTATGCGCCGAGAGCACCAGGTTGCCGTTCTGCCCCGGGTTTGCCGAGCCGATGTTCTGCCCTACGCCCTTCTTCAATTGCTCCCAGCCGTCACCCTGCACAATCGGCGCATCCACGTTGATAGCGGGAATTTGAATGCGGATCGCTTGGTCGGGCGCGGGCGTGGGAATGGGCAGGTTCGCCAGCGACTGCACCATCGGGCGCAAATGTTCGGGGATTTCGGCGTCGTTGGGGCGGGTGTTGCCGAAGGCGTCGGGCGGCGTATGTCCCGAAGGCAGGACAACCGCCATCACCAGCGGCGTGGGCGTGAACGTCTCCTGAATCAGGGCGGAGGCGACCTCCTCGTTCAACACACGCAGGATGCCAAAACCACTGATGAGGACTCCCACGAGTCCCATCACCGCCAGGACTTCCACCGCCAAAAGGAGCCGGTCAAAGACCCGGCGGCGCGTCGAAACCTGGACCTGAGGCTGGTCGCTGGACCCCTCGAGCGTATCCACCACCGGAACGACGGGCTCCGGTTCCACCGCCACCACGCGTCCAGTCCGTTTGAAGTGTTCCAAGCGTTCGCGCCGTGCGCCGCGTCGTTTTTCGATGAGCAGGCGGCGCAGTTCCTCTACAGAAAGTTCTTCGGGGGCTTTTCGTCTTGGCATGGCGAGGGGATTATACCGCTGTTACCTGCCTTATCGTTTCCAGTTCAGCATGACCAGCCCAATGAAGCACACAACAATTCCAGCAACATTCACCCACGAAATTTTGTCCCTGAACAAGAAAACCGCCAGCGGCAACAACACTAACGATGCGACCACATTGACCAGGACGGCGGCAATTCCAAGGTTCCAACCGGCGCGGTAGGTGAGCAAAAATCCGTATTCGATGCCGACAATGGCGATAGCAAGCCCGATGGAAGCCCAGTTAAGTTTGGTCAATTCGGCTTTGATACCGCCCGTGACGGGAAAGAAGAGGAAACCCGCCAGCGTAACGACAAAGGCAACGGCGTAGGTCACCAGTAATGAAACGGTGAAATTGACATTCGACGGCGTACTTCGTGCGACAAAATGATAGAGCGCGCTGGAGGCAATGGCGAGAGAAATGGAGAAGTAAAAGAGGAACATGTGTTTAGTCGCATAGTTCAATAGTCTGATAGTCACATAGGCTGCCTGCCATTGCAAGATGGCGCTCCTCCTCGAATGCAATCCTTACCAACGAGGAGGTTGCTTCGCATCGCAACACCATCACGAATTCAACACTTTTAGAATAAACTCCGCTGTTCTCTTTCCAGCACTCGCATCGGTGTAGGTGATTTCGTCTTCGATGAATTTGCGGCGTTCGGCGGAGTCGAGTTGCGGATTCTTGAGATAGGCATTGACTGCCTCGCGCAGTTCCGCCTCGTTTGCTGCCACGCGTCCCGCCTTTGCCTCGCGGAAGCGTTTGTGCGTGGGCCAGTCGCCGATTTCCTTCAGCGAGAGGGAGAATTTGGTCGGGTGATTCCAACCGTTCGGCGAATCAATCACCGCCGCAACGATGGGCGTATCATGCACGGCGGCTTCGACCACCATCGTCGAATAGACCGTGACGAACACGTCCGAATACGCGAGCATGGAGGCTTTCTCGTCCATGTCTTCGCCGCCGTAGTAGCCGAGCGAGCCGCCCAGCGGCTTGGGCTGAACGACATGGACGTGCGGATACTTCTTCTCCAACTCGAAGACGCGGGCGCGTTCTTCGGCGAAGATTTTGGGTTTGTCCTGAAAGTGACTGGGGTGCAGGCGGATCAATAACTGCGAAGGCTCCGCCAGCGCATCGGACGAGACCAGTTTCGCCAGCGCTTCGATATTGGGATAGTTCGGCGCAAAATGGACGAAACTGCTGGCATACGAAATCAACTTACGGTTGGGGTCGAGGTTGTGCAGTTTGAAGTACTCGTCACGCGGCATGAGCCACTGTTTGCGGAAGTAGCCGTCATAGGAGGGGATGCCGCCGATGTGGACATGCCCGGGGTCCCAGTCGGAACCGAGGACGAGTTCGTCCTTTTGCAGTTGAGACCAGCACGTCGCCCATTGCACGTCGGCACCGGAGATGTTGTAGGAGGAGGAGTTGTCCCAGCCGACGATGACGGTCATGTTGGGGATGCCGCGGCGGGCGGATTCGCGCAGGAGGTAGCGATCCAGCCTCCAGCCGGGAGTCGAGGCGATGACCAAATCGGGCTGGTATTTGTCGAAGAGGTCGGTGTAAATTCCAGGGTCGGGGGTGAAGCGGTTTTGCATCCGCACGAGGAGTTTGCGCGCCCAGGCGAAATTCCGCAGGAGGAGAATCGCCAGCGCGGAGGGAATCCAAATGCCGAGGCGGAACTTCCACGAGTTCTCTGCCCAGACCTCCCAGATGTGGCTGTCCATGGCTTCGGTGTTGATGCGGCGCGAACCGCCCACGCGGCGAAGATAAGCGAGCAGCCATTGGATTCTTGGCTGGACTTTCTTTGCATACTCATTCGCTTGTTTGAGGCGCAAGCCTTCGATGGTTAATCCGTGATGTGTAAAGCGTGATTTGAGTTGCGGAACGATTTCGTCGTCGGTGAGGAGGACGACTTCAATGCCTGCATCGAGCAGCGTCGGGACAACGTCGCTTTGCAGGAAGTAGATGATTGCCATGCCGTGATCGGCGCTGATAAAAATTCGTTTCATGGTCAGTGGATTTTACCCGCTTTGAGATTCGGCGGACTAAAATCCTGCCTCAGTTCGTGGAAGTCGGATAAATCTGACTCACGCCGTCAGCCCGAAGGGCTTCCATGTGCTGAGCAAGCGGCTTTAGCCCTGCGATTGCCATGCCGTGAGCGGCGAAGAGGAAGATTCTTTTAGTCATTTAGTCTGATAGTCTGATAGTCTGATAGTCGGATGATTGGGTGGTCAGAGGCAGAAGTGAAAGTGCGACAAAACATAGCCCATTGTATCTTGACATTTTACGCTTTCCGCTGTACAGTATTCCTGTACAGATTGGAGCATCCCTTATGACCATCGAATTTACCTATACCAGTGCGCGCGAACAACTCGCCAGCCTGCTCGACCGTGTCACCAAGGACCGCGAAATTATCATCATACAACGACGCGGCTCCGAGGATGTCGCCATGATTTCAGCGGATGAACTTGCCAGCCTGACCGAAACCGCTTACCTCATGCGCTCGCCGCAAAACGCCCAGCGGATTTTGTCCGCTTTGGCGCGGGCGCTAAAGAATGAAGGTCGAGCCATGAGCATGGACGACTTGCGCCGCGAGGTGGGGCTTGAAAGCGAAAAAGCGTGAAGCGGTCTTCCAGCCTGAGTTCATTGAAGACCTGCGCCATTGGGTGGAAACCGACCGCAAACTTGCCTTGCGCGCCTTTGAATTGATTGACGCCATCCTGCGTGATCCATTCGAAGGCATTGGTAAACCCGAACCGCTCAAATACCTCGCGCCTGGCTGTTGGTCCCGCAGGCTGACACAGGAACACCGCATTGTCTATCTTGTGCGCGAGGAGCGGATTGATTTTCTGCAAGCGAGATACCACTACAGCAAATAAAGTGTAACTGATCACCCGCTGGTCGAGCAAAGCCAGCGGGGTTTGTTTTTATCACGAATAATACCAACTGAAAATCCGGTTATACACCGCCAGTAATATCTTCTTGATAAATCCAATTTCCAGTACGCGCTTCCCAAAGCCCACTTTCGTCTTTCTTCTTTCCTTTTTCTTCAACTCTCCTCTCAAATACCCCAGCGTATTGGACAGGTTCATCGCCAGCGGGTCGGAGACCATCAGGCGCAGCAAGCCCGCTTCGTTCATGCGCTGATCCAACTGGCGCACCTGTCCCATCGGCTTGTCCATGTCGAAGGGCAGGAATTGCTGAAGCGTGGACTTGTAGGCGGTGAACTGCCAGTGCGAGGCGCCTGCCATTGCGGTCATGCCTTTGTATTGGATTCGCCAGTCCCTGGTCTCCGCATAGACTTTCTTATTTTCTTCCTCCGTCTGCCCGAGCGAAAGATTGAATTCGAGGAAGGTCTCCCAGGGGATGAATTGACCCTCTTCGAGCGTCGCGTTTTTCCGCGCCCAATCGAGCGTGGCGGAATAGAACTCCGGCGGCGTGCGGAACGGACGCGCCGTCACCATGCCGACGTTTGGGAAGGTTTCGAGGATTTCCACCGAACGCGCCAGCCAGCCGGGGGAGAACAGCACGTCGCTGTCGGTGTAGGCGATGATTTCGCCCGGCGCGCCGCCGAAGATGACATTCCACGCGCCGCCCTTGCCCACGTTCTTCTCGGAGAGAATCAGATACTGGATGCGCCCCTCTTCCTTTTCCTTGATGAGAAAATCTCGAACTTCGGCGCACGAGCCGTTGTCGAAGACCATCAGGTCGAAGGGCAGACCCGCGTCCCGGCGCATGGATTCGAGGCAGACCTTCAGCACATCGAGAGCCTCGGCGTAGAAGCCGCTCAGGAAGGGAATGTAGTTCAACAGCGCGGCGGTGATGCGCTGAGGTTTGGCAACGGTTTTGACGAACTTGGCGGGGTTTTGACCTTTTCTCATATCGGGTTCAGGTTCCAGTGTTCGGGTTTCAAGTCCGCACAGTATACATCCCGTTTCGTGAATTCTGCAACTTTTCCGCGCCTGCCGCATCCAAAGGATGATTACCTAAACCACCTTTTCCGACAAGGAGCATCAGATTTCGTATGGAAATGATTATTGACTTCCCCGGTGACTTGCGTGTGGATGCACACTTTGGACATTTCACTGTCCACACCGATCAACCCCCCGCTGCCAGCGCCCCAACACCCTTTGCAGTTTTCCTCGCCTCGATTGGGACCTGCGCCGGCATCTACGTCCTGGGCTTTTGCCGCCAACGCGGCATTCCCACTGACGGAATGCGTATTGTACAGCGCATGCACAGCAACCCCTTTACTGGTATGGTCAGTAAAATTGACCTGGACATTCAGGTCCCTGCCGGCTTCCCCGACAAATACCGCGACTCGCTCATTCGCGCGGCGGAATTGTGCGCGGTGAAAAAGCACTTTGAGAACCCGCCTTCGTTCGAGATCACGACCACCAAAGTCGAGATGGCGTAATTCTCAAGGCGCACCAACCGTATTAGCAGATAAGGAACAGAAAGATGGAAAGAGTTCTCAACGACCAGATTATCAAGCAAATCAATGAAGTATTCGAAGGCTTGCAGGAACCCGTGCAGGTGTTGTACTTCGGCTCGAAAGACAACTGCGATTACTGCGACGAGACCCGTCAACTGCTCGAAGAAGTAAGCGCCCTGAGCGACAAAATCGAGTTGAGCGTATACGACGTGAATGAAAACGCCGACGTGGCGAAGCAGTTCAACGTCGCCTATGCGCCGGGCATCGTCATCGCCGCCAAGGACAACGCCGAAGTGACCAACCTCGGCATCCAGTTTTCCGGCATCCCGTCCGGTCACGAATTCAGCACCCTCATCAACGACATCATCATCGTCTCCAAACGGGACTCCGGGCTGGACCCCAAAACCCGCGAATATCTCAAAAACCTCGACAAGCCCCTGCACCTGCAGGTGTTCGTCACGCCCACCTGTCCGTACTGTCCACGTGCGGTTCTGCTCGCACATCAGATGGCGATGGAAAACCCGAAGATGATTCGCGCCGAAGGCGTGGAAGCGACCGAATTCCCCGAACTGGCAGATCGCTTCAACGTGCGCGGCGTGCCGCAGACCGTGATCAACTCCGGCGCAGGAATGGTCGTCGGCGCAGTCCCCGAACAGAACCTGCTGGCGGAGATCCGGCGCGCGCTGCAAAATTAATTATCCAAGATTTCACCACAGAGATCACAGAGGTCGCGGAGATTTTTATAAAGCAAACTCTGTGTTCTCTGTGCGCTCTGTGGTACCGATTGGGCGTTGACATGGCAAAATCACAGAAGAAATATCGCCGCAAGCAAAAGAAGACTTTCCCCATCGTGCCGGTGGCGGCGGGATTGTTCCTGATCGGCTTTGCCGTTTTGGCGCTGGCATCTCCCAAAGCGGATGTCAATGCCGGAACGCAAAATTCGGTCGTGCCGATGGCGGTTGAGTTCGAAGCGCCGGAACTTGCCCTGCAAACCCTGGAAGGCAAGACCGAGGCGCTGGCAGATTACCGCGGACAGGTTGTCCTCGTCAACAACTGGGCGACTTGGTGCCCGCCCTGCAAAGCGGAAATGCCCACCCTCGTGGCATATCACAACAAACATGCGGCAAAGGGCTTCACCGTCATCGCCATCGAAGCGGGCGATCCGGCAGAGGAAGTTCGGCAATTTGCGGAAAGGTACGGCATGACCTTCCCCGTCTGGCTCGACCCGGGCGGCGAGGCATTGAAAGCATTCCGAAATGGAACGCTCCCCAACTCCTACGTGATAGACCGCACAGGAACCATCCGCCTGGCATGGACGGGCGAAATCAGCATGGAAATGCTGGAGAAGTACGTCACACCGTTGATTGCAGAAGGCAATTAAACCAAGTCCACAACGTTTCGAGGTGCAAATGACAGAAACCAAACCCCAACCCCGCGTCATCATTTTCAGCACGCCCACCTGCTCTTTTTGCAACATGGCAAAAAAGTATTTTCGCGAAAAGGGCATCAAATTCAAGGACGTGGATGTAAGCCGCGACCCCGTCGCCGCGCGCGACATGGTGCGCCGCTCCGGTCAACAAGGCGTGCCCGTCATTGACATTGGCGGAAAAATCGTGGTCGGCTTCGACCGCGTAAAAATCAACAAATATCTTGGCATTCAATAGCCATTAGCATAAAATACACTCTCGCGTCAGACTTTATCTGTAACACCAACCTCTGGAGGTAAACATGTCGAAAAAGATCAATCTTCAACCCCTGGGCACGCGCGTGCTCGTCAAACCGCTCGAACAGGAAAGCAAGACCGCTTCCGGCCTGCTCCTGCCCGAAACCGCCAAGGAAAAACCGCAAACCGGCATCGTTGTAGCAGTGGGCGATGACGAAGACATCAAACTGCAAGTCAACGACAAGGTGCTGTTCGCCAAGTACAGCGGCACCGAATTCAAACTGGACGGCACGGATTATCTCCTGCTCGAAGCCAACGACGTGCTGGCAAAATTCCTGAACTAATCCTCTGGAATTCCAGTCCGCAAAAATCCGAAGTCTCGGCTTCGGATTTTTTGTTTTCCCAAATCAGGTATCATCAAGGCGTAATTGGCGGTCTCTACTGCCAGATTGCATACATCTTGCAATTCGTTGATCAACCCACTAATAAAGAAGGACACCATGGAAACGATCCTCATCATCATCCTCATCGGTCTGGCGGGCGGCGTGGCAGTGGGACTGCAAAGCCCGATGGCGAGTCTCCTCACCCAAAAACTGGGTCTCTTCGAAAGCGCCTTCATTGTCCACATCGGCGGGGCGGTGATGGCGCTGATTCCCATCCTGTTTCACAGTGGCGGAAGGTTAAGTCAGTGGCGCAGTGTGCCGTGGTACACGCTCGGCGCGGGCGTCTTCGGGCTGGTGGTCATCGCGGCAATCAGTTACACGATTCCCCGTGTGGGCGTGGCGGCGGCAATTGTCACCGTCGTGGCAGGACAAATTTTGACGGGCGTCGTAATTGACCATTTCGGGCTGTTGAATTCCACACTGCGCCCGCTCGACCTCAGCCGCACCATCGGGCTGGGCATCGTCCTCTTTGGGGTCTGGTTGACGGTGCGCTGAGTTTCACGCGTATAATCGCCGTGGAGGTGTCGCATGATGAACAACCGTCAACTGGCAGACACGTTCACCCTCATCGCCAATTTACTGGAGATCAAGGGCGAGATCATCTACAAAACGCTGGCATACCGCAAGGCGGCGGAAAGCCTCCTCAGCCTGGGGCGTGAAGCCTCTGAGTATTGGAAGGAGGGCAAACTCGAAGACATCCCCGGCGTGGGCAAAGCCATCGCCGAAAAAATTGACGAACTGCTCCGCACCGGCAAACTCGAATTTTTGGAAAAACTCAAACAGGAAGTGCCGGAAGAACTCGCCGCCTGGCTTGCCGTGCCGGGATTGGGACCCAAGAAAGTTGCCCTCATCTGGAAGACGCTCGGCATCACGGCTCTTTCGGACCTCGAAACTGCTGCGCGTGAAGGGAAACTGCGCAACCTCCCCGGCATGGGCGCCAAGTCCGAGAGCGCCATCCTCGAAGGGATTGCCTCCCTCGCCCGCAGGTCGGGACGGATTCCCCTCGGGCGGGCATACCCCCTCGCGCAGGACATCATCAGAATCCTCAAAGGGGTGAAGGGAGTCGTCGCGGCAGAACCAGCCGGCAGTTTAAGAAGGATGCGTTCCACCGTCGGCGATTTGGATATTCTGGTGGCGGCGAAAGAGTCCGCGCCGGTGATGGAGGCGGTCGTCAATCTGCCCGGCGTTTCGCGCGTGCTGGGCAAAGGCGAGACCAAAGCCTCCATCGAATTTGCGGATGGAGTCCGCGCGCAGGTCTGGGTGCATCCGCCGGAACGGTTTGGCACGGCGCTGCAATACGCCACCGGCTCGAAAGACCATAACGTGCAGTTGCGCCAGCTGGCACTCGAAAAAGGGCTGTCGTTATCGGAGCATTCGTTTACCAAGGTGAAGGGCGGAAAAGAAATCCTGTGCGCTACGGAAGAGGAAGTGTATGAAACGCTGGGCTTGCCGTGGATTCCGCCCGAACTGCGCGAAGACCGCGGCGAAGTGCAGGCGGCAAAGGCAAACAAACTCCCCAAGTTGATCGAGGTCAAAGACATCAAAGCCGATTTGCAGGTGCATTCCACCTGGAGCGACGGGAAACTCTCGATGCTGGAGATGGCGCGCGCCGCGGCGAAACGCGGCATCAAGGTCATTGCCTTCACCGACCATTCCGTGAGTCTCGGCGTCACGGGCGGCTTGAGCATCGAACGGCACAAACAGCAAGCCGCCGAAATCAAAAAGATTCAAAAACAACTTGGCGATGAGATTTTGATTCTGCACGCCTCGGAAGTGGAAATCAAAGCCGACGGCTCGCTCGATTATCCCGATGAATTCCTCGCCAGCCTCGACCTGGTGCTGGCTTCGATGCACACTTCGCTCAGACAGCCGCGCGAGAAGGTGACCGAGCGTATGCTCAACGCCATCCGCAACCCGCACGTGGACATCATCGGTCATCCCACGGGACGGCTGATCCCCGACCGCGAAGGCGCGGACCTCGATATGGACGCCGTGCTTCAAGCCGCCGCTGAAAGCGGCGTGGCGCTGGAAATCAACGCCCATCCATCCCGCCTCGACCTGGACGATATGTATGCCCGCCGCGCCAAAGAGTTGGGCATCCCCATCAGCATCAACACCGACGCGCACTCCGAAGGCGACTTCGACATGCTTTTCTACGGCGTCGCCATCGCCCGCCGCGCCTGGCTGACAAAGAACGACGTGATCAACTGCTGGTCAACAGACAAATTGCTGAAGTGGTTGAAGAGTAGAGGGTGATCATCATGAAATGCTCTGTTACAAGCATTCAAAAAACCTGCATAGTTTGCGCTCTCTTGCGCAAACGAAGGCGTTAGAGAACGCCCGGTACGCATCCAAAAATATCCTTACAACGGAATAACCATGAAGAACCCCTTCGGCGACCAGCCAGTGCCCGGCTCGCACCACAACCTGCCGGAACGTCTCTACAAAAAAGTCTCGGCAACTGTCGGGGAGCAGGTCTTCGAGACGATGCTGAAGGCTTGCGAAAACGCGCTGGACGAGGAGCATGTCGCCTTGTCCCGCGCGGAACGGAAGCGCCTGTTCTCTGAGGTTGTAAAAAGAATGATGGAAGAGATGAGCCGGAGGCTTGACCCGCCGTCGAAAGATGTGGGGTAACAAAACGGTTGCTAGCCGGTTGTTTTAGTTTTCCTATGGGGGGGAATATCCATCCGACATATCTACTCACCTGGCTTGTTGGCTGTCGGGCGATTTTCCAGCCTTGACAGCCACACTTTTTGTGATTATATTCACAAATAAGACCTGAATAGTCCACAAAGGAGGCGTCATGTCTGGCAGAGTTTTATTGATCAATCCGGCGCGTCACTTCATTGCCAACCAAAATGGATTGGGCTATCTCGTTCCTCTTGGTCTCATTTGTATCGGAGGTCCATTGGTTGATGCAGGCTTCACAGTCAAATTGATTGACCATGACGCCTACGGATGGTCTTTCAAAAAACTACGCAGGGAAGTGGGGAAGTTTCAGCCGGATTATGTACTGCTCGGACATTCAGGCTCAACGGCGGCGCATAAAACTGCGCTAGAAACGATTCACGAAATCAAACAAACATTTCCACATGTCAAAGTGATTTATGGGGGCGTTTATCCATCTTACGCCGACCAAAGTATCTTACGCGACTGTCACGAAATAGATGTCATTGTGCGCGGTGAAGGGGAGCAGACCAGTGTTGAGTTAATTCGTGCTCTCGAAAATCGGGAAGACCTTGAACAAGTGGAAGGAATCACATGGAGGAAGGGGAGCCAAATCATCGTCAATCGTTCGCGTGCGCCGCTCCAAAATCTCGATGCTTACCGTCCTGGATGGGAATTGGTGGACTGGTCGCTGTATCGAATGTTCGGCTTCAAACGCGCCGCCGGACTTCAGTTCAGCCGCGGCTGTCCGCTCACATGTGTGTATTGCGGTCAATGGCTGTTCTGGAAAAAATGGCGGCACCGCAGTCCCGAAAACATCGTCGAACAATTGAAAATACTTTCGACGGAGTATGGCGTTGATTACGTTTGGTTTGCAGATGAAAATTTTGCCGCGGACAAAGATACCGTCAAACGTCTATTGGAGTTGATCATCGAGGCAAAACTAAATCTCAGCCTTAATATCAATATGACTGCGGCGTCTGTGGTTCGCGACGCAGACATCATCCATCTCTACAAAGCCGCGGGAATTGATTATGTGGTCATGGGCGTCGAGGCGCTCAAAGACAGCGTGATTACCAGCATCCGCAAGAACAATCCGTTCGAAACTTCCAAAGAAGCGGTTAGGCTGCTGCGACAAAACAACATCCTGAGTCTGACAAATATAATTTACGGGTTAGAAGACGAAAGTTGGAAGACCTTATGGGAAAAGTTTACAGGCTTGCTCGAACTGGATTCGGACATTCTCAACGCCATGTATCTGACGCCTCATTTCTGGACGGCGCAAGGGAAAACGACCAAGCCATCTGACGTGATTCAAAGCGATTTGGACAAATGGTCGTACCGAAATCAGGTGATTGCCACGCCGCATCTCAAGCCATTGGAATTGTTCGTTGGGGTTAAAATGACCGAAATTCTCTTTCACCTGCGTCCCAAGGCATTGAAGCGCATCCTCTTCGGCGGGGATAAGAGATACCTCAAGATTATGCGCTCTTCCATGTGGATTGGTGTTAAGGTCATTCTGGCGGAAATTTTCGAATTTGTTTTCAAAACAAAATTTGTCGTGCAAGGAAGTCTGAAAAAATTACCCGGGCATGAAACGCATTTGCCTGTTTTGAAATAAACTGTTGGGGTGGGCAAAATGACTCTCCTCAAAACCATCCTCTTCCTCTGTCTCGTGCCGGGTCTGCTGTTGGGGTATCTTCCCTATCGCGTTGCCGCAGCAGATGTGGAACTCTTCGCGCCGGGCGTTCTCGCCTGGCTGGCGTTTCCCTTTTGGCTGTTGGGCGGCGCTGGCGTGCTTTGGTGTGTTTGGAATTTTCTCTTTTACGGCAAAGGGACACCCGCGCCAATTGACCCGCCCCGCAAACTGGTGACGGTGGGACTCTACCGCTTCGTCCGCAACCCGATGTATGTTTCCGCCATCGTTGCATTACTCGGCTGGAGTCTTTGGTCGCCGTCCGTGCCGCTGCTCGCCGCGCCGTTCCTCTTCTTCACAGCGGCACATCTGTTTGTGACCGGCTACGAGGAGCCCACACTGAAGAAAAAGTTTGGCGCGGTATATGAAGACTATTGCAGACTTGTTCCGCGCTGGATTCCAAAATTGAAATAATCTCCCAATTGTCATTTCCCCACCAAAGGATACCTTCCCATGAATTTCATCGGTGAAATCGCCGGGCTTGCAACGTCTTTCTTCTTCTCCATGACGGCAATGATATTTGCCTCCGCCGGGCGCATGGTCGGCTCGCAGGTGACGAACCGCATGCGCCTCGTGTTCGCGCTGTTTTATCTTGTCATTCTCAATACGCTCCTCTTCCGTGAACCCCTGCCCTTCTCCGCCGACCCATCACGCTGGATGTGGCTGGGAATCTCCGGGGTGATCGGGCTTTCGCTGGGAGATGCATTCCTGTTTCAGACGTTCGTCCTCGTGGGAGCCCGCCTCGGCAGTCTGCTCATGAGCCTGGCTCCCATTTTCGGTTCGGTCATCGCCTGGACCTTTTTTGGCGAAACGCTTACATTGCTGCAAATCATGGGAATTATCCTTGCCCTATCGGGGATCGGCTGGGTGGTCATGTCACATGAAGAACCGCCCGATACGCCTCATGGACACACCCGGCGCGGCGTGTTCTTCGGCGTATTGGCGGCGCTCGGTCAGGCAATTGGGTTGGTATTTTCAAAACAGGGGGTGTTTGGGGATTTCTCCCCTTTTCAGGCAAATGCGATTCGCATGTTGGCGGCAGCATCCTTCACCTGGGCATGGACCGTCTTCGAGGGCAAGGCGGGAACGACCCTTGGAGCACTGCGCGCCAAACCGCAGGTTCTTTGGCTGCTGGCGCTGGGCGCGCTGGTGGGACCGGTGCTGGGCGTCTCTTCATCCCTGCTCGCCGTGCAGTACACGGAAGTCGGTGTGGCAAGCACGCTGATGGCGCTTCCGCCGGTGATCATCCTGCCGATTAGTTACTTCGTCTTCAAGGAAAAGGTCGGCTGGCAGGCAGTGGCAGGGACGATCCTTGCCATTGCAGGCGTGGCGGTTTTATTCCTCGCATAAACGTCATCTTTCAAATCCCGTAAAGTCGGTGTAAGATGGGGTGGCTCGACAAGGATATCCTTACTCACCTTACGCAGTTTTCTCGTAGCGCGACATTCATGTCGCCTGAAAACACGAGATAAATCTCGCGCTACCGCGTAAGGTGACATCCTTAGACAGAACAGGAAGGTAGAATGTCCCATACCTCGATTCCCCCGCAGGAAGTCCGTTTTTTTAGCGGAAGTTCGAACCGACCGCTGGCAGAAAATATCGCCAGCGCGCTCGGCGTCCCTCTCGACGAAACCCACATCACCCGCTTCAGCAACGACAACCTCTACATTCAACTCGGCGCGACGGTGCGCTACCGCCGCGTGTACATCGTCCAGTCGCTTTCCCAGCCGGTCAACGACCACTTGATGGAACTGCTGATGATGCTCGACATTGCGCGCGGCGCGGCGGCATCGGAAGTCCATGCCATCATCCCCTACTACTCCTTCGGGCGGTCCGATAAAAAGGATGCGGCGCGCATCTCCATCACCGCCCGCCTCGTCGCCGACCTGATCAAGACCGCCGGCGCCACGCATGTGATGAGCATGATGTTCCATTCGCCGCAGGTGCATGGCTTCTTCGCCATGCCCACCGACCCCCTCAGCGCCCGCCCGGTCTTCCGCGAGTACCTTTCCACCCGCAACCTGAACGACTGCATCGTCGTCGCCCCCGACATGGGCTCGGCAAAATCCGCCGCCCGCTTTGCTAAAAGCCTGCAACTGCCCATTGCCGCCGGCAACAAGGAACGCATCTCCGACACGCAGGTGCGCATCAGCGGGCTGGTCGGCAATCAAGTGCGTGGACACAAACGCGCCCTGATTTACGATGATGAAATCGCCACCGGCGGCTCCATCGCGGAATTGAGCCGCGTGCTGATCGAGGAAGGCGTGGAGGACATCACCGTCGTCTGCACGCACGGCGTTTTCACGCGCGGCGGGCTGGAACGATTGGCGGAGATTCCGCAAATCAATGAAATCATCACCACCGACACGGTCTATATTCCGCCGGAAAGACGCCACCCCAAGTTGAAGATTCTTTCGGTCGCGCCGGTCTTCGCCCACGCCATTTACAACAACCTGCATCACGAGTCCATCAACGAATTGTTCGTGTTTGGGGAATGACGTATTCTCCTCTTGACAACTACTTCCCTATATGCTATTCTTCCGTTGGAAGAATAGCATACGGATTTAATAATGACAAATCGAATCAAACCGGATGTTGATGAATTGCTGAAAACGTGGGAGGAAAATTACAAGAAGGGACTGCTCACCTTCTGGCTTCTTCTGTTCCTGCACGAGAGACCCGCCTACGCATACGAAGCAGGCGCCGCCATCGAAGCATTAAGTCAGGGGAAAATCCTTGCCGATGAGAACAGCATCTACCGCGCCCTTAACCGCTTCGAAACACTGGGCATTGTCCAAAGTGAATTACAGGCATCCAAAGTGGGTCCGCCACGGCGATATTACACTCTCACAAAAGCGGGAGTCAGATTGCTGGCAAAGTTCATCCAACGGAACATTTTGATTTTCGAAGATGCATCCATTGTCGAACGCATCCAGGCGGTCATAAAAGACGCCGCGGAACTCCCCTAGGAGGCGCAGCTATGATACCCGAACAAATGGAAGGACAGCTTGAGGGATTGAAAAAATTCCTCCTTGTTGGCGTTGGAGCAGCATTTACCCTGCTCGCGGTTACCATCATGGATATTTTGGATGGGAACACGACAATCAGAATAGACCCGCTGTGGTTCATTCTGCAGGTGGCATTCACCCCCATCGGGTTTTACTTGTTGACAAGCAAAGCCTGGAAAATCATACCGCTTTCCGCACGCATCAACACCGCCTTTGGCTACTTGGCGATCGGATGGGTATTGCTCCTCGCGCTGGGATTTTCAACAGCACAAGACGGGAGCAACGAATTGAACGTTCTTGTGCTTCTCAGCGGCATAGCGCTTGGGGCGTCTTACCATTACCTCAAAAAAATACACATGCGCGTCTCGGAAGACGTATTCCCCTAGCGTGACTTTTAAGTCCTGCTTCAAATGACGAAATATCGTGCCATAGGATCTTCGCGGTTGCGGTCGATTTTCACCAATAACACCATAGCCGCCTTAAGGCTATGCCATGTTCGAAAAGTTTAAACAACGCGCCCGCGCCTTGAAACAGGAAGCCCTTGCCGTCTATCTGGCGGCAAAAGACCCGCGCACGCCCTGGTACGTGAAGGCGTTAGTCTTCTTCGTGGTGGCGCACACCTTCAGCCCCATAGACCTGATCCCCGATTTCATTCCGGTTCTCGGCTATCTCGACGACCTGCTCATCACACCGGGCGGACTCTGGCTGGCGGTCCGTCTGATTCCGCCGGAGGTGTTGGCGGAGGCTCGGGAACACGCGGCAGGTTCAGGCGTGGAAAGAAGCGTGAAGGCAGCCGGGGCGGCTGTTATCTTTTTGATCTGGGTCGTTGTCATCCTTCTCTTCGTCAGATGGCTTATATAACTCACCTTACGCAGTTTCTTCGTAGTGCGACACATTGTCCCCGCAAGGGGGTTCATGTCGTCTGAAAAGGCGAGATAAATCTCGCGATACTGCGTAACATGAGTTATATAAGTAGTTTTCCCGCAGCGCGAGACAAATCTCGCGCCACCACGTAAGGTAAGTTATACAATTCTCATCCAAAGCCGTATAATCAGTAAGCCGGGAACGCTCTGCGTAATTTGCGCTCTCCAGCGGAATGCGGCGGTAGAGACCGCCCAATACGCGCTTTCGTGAAGCACTGACAATGAAAATGGAGGACCCTATGATTCAAAAAACCGTACAAGACGCATTGAATGAACAGATCAACAAGGAACTGTTCTCGTCGTATCTCTACCTTTCGATGGCGGCATGGTTCGAAGACCAGACCCTGCCCGGCTTTGCCAACTGGATGCGCGTCCAGGCGGACGAGGAACGCGAGCACGCCATGAAAATCTACGACCACATTCTGGAACGCGGCGGCAGGGTGATGCTCAAAGCCATCGAAGCGCCGAAGTCCGACTGGGCATCGCCGCTGGAGGCTGCCGAGGAAGTGGCGGCGCACGAGGCAAAGGTGACCGCCTCCATCCATGCGCTGTACGAACTGGCGCTCAAGGAAAAGGATTATCCCGCCCAGGTGATGCTCCAGTGGTTCATCAGCGAACAGGTGGAGGAGGAAAAGAACGCCGCAGAGATCGTCGCCCAACTCAAGAGAATCGAGGCGCACGAATCGGCGGTGCTGATGCTCGACCATCGCCTTTCCAAACGCCAGGGCGAGTAGTTTGCCGCAGACCCCGAGGGCGCTGCCCTTGGGGTCTTTTTTATCGCCTCGTTTCCCTTTGTTCCCCCTTCGGCAAGCCTCAAAGCAGACTTATGCCGGCGGACACGTTAGAGAACGTGTCCTACGCTTCGCCTGATTTTCGACCAATGCATTAACCTTTCAACTTTCCAATGACCACCTTCCTCCTCTACGGCTCCTACGGTTACACCGGTCAACTCATCGTCGAACAGGCGGTGAAAGAGGGATTGCGCCCTCTCCTCGCCGGACGCGACGAGACAAAACTGCGCGCACAGGCGCAGCAATACCACCTCGACTACCGCGCTTTCTCCCTCGCTGAGACCGATAAACTCGACGCCGCCCTGCTCGAAGCGGATGCCGTCTTGCATTGTGCCGGTCCCTTCGTGCTGACGTTCCGCCAGATGGCGGAAGCCTGCCTGCGGACCAGGCGTCACTACGTGGACATCAGCGGGGAGATCGAAGGCTTCGAAGCGCTGGCAGGCATGAGCGCGGAGGCGAAGCGGGCGGGGATTATGCTCCTGCCCGGCGCGGGCTTCGATGTGGTCCCATCCGATTGTCTCGCCGCGTATTTGAAGCAGAGACTTCCCACCGCCACCCATTTCCGCCTGTTCCTGCGCGGGGTTGGCGGCGGCGTCTCGCGCGGGACGGCGCGCTCTGCGGTCGAGAACATGCACCGTCAGGGACGCATCCGCCGCGACGGGAAAATTGTCACCGTGCCGCCCGCCTGGCAGGTGTTGGAACAGGATTTCGGGCGCGGAGCAGTGCCGGTCGTCTCCGTCGGCTGGGGCGATGTGTCCACGGCGTATTACAGCACGGAAGTCCCGAACGTCGAAACGTATTTCGCCTTCCCGCGCGGTGCCATCCGCTTTTTGAAACTCTCGCGTTATGTGGGACCTCTGGTCTATTCCCGCCCCGTGCGGAACCTGCTCAAATGGCTCATCGGTTATCTCATCCCGTCGGGACCTTCGCGCGAGCAAAACGAGCGCGGCTTCAGCCTGATGGTCGGCGAGATGCGCGATGCGGAGCGGGTAGTGCGGGCAAAACTGCGGACGCCGGAAGGCTATCGGCTCACCGCGCTGACCTCGGTCGAGATCATGAAGCGGATTTTGTCCGGCGATTTCAAACCCGGCTTCCAAACCCCGTCGCTTGCCTACGGCGCAGACTTCATCCTGCAATTCGACGGCGTGGAAAGAGAGGACCTGCCGTGAAGCGTATTCTGTTACTGACTGCCATCGTTTTGTCTGCGTGCGCCGCGCCTGCAACGGCAGCGCCCGAAACCGTCATTTCCGATCCTTTGGCAATGGAGGACGCCATGACCATGCAACTCACCAGCCCTGCCTTCGCGCAGGGTCAGCCCATCCCCGTCAAATACACCTGCAAAGGCGAAGACATCTCCCCCGCCCTCGCCTGGGGCGAACCGCCCGCAGGCACAAAGTCCTTCGCCCTCATCATGGACGACCCCGATGCGCCCGTTGGGACCTGGGTGCATTGGGTGCTTTTCAACATCCCCGCCTCGGCGCGCGGACTGCCCGAAGCCTTCCCCGCCGACGCCTCCCTCCCCGACGGAAGCCTGAGCGGCAAAAACAGTTGGGGGCGCACCGGCTACGGCGGTCCCTGTCCGCCCAGCGGCACACACCGCTACTTCTTCAAACTCTACGCCCTCGACGAAACCCTCGCCATCAGCGCCGGCGCCGACAAAGGCGAACTCGAAAAAGCCATGGTCGGTCACATCCTCGCCAGCGCCGAACTGATGGGCACCTTCAGCAAATGACGACGATTAACGACTCGCTCATTCAGCGTGCCTTCAAAGAGGGCAACCCCGTCATCCACGTTGACCGCGCGGTCTTCATCTGGCAGGGCGAGACAGCGCCTCACTTGATTGGCGACTTCGACCACTGGGGCGGCAGACCAAGACGATTCAAACGCCTCTCTCCTCGACTTGTGCCTGATTCGACCCAATCCATCTGGTACGCCGCCCTGACCCTTCCCCGCGACGCCTACGTCGAATATGCCTTCCGCGACCCGGTCTCGCAGGAGAATTTTCTCGACCCGTTGAATCGCAAGACTGTCCCCAACGGCATGGGCGGGCGCAACAACTACTTCTACATGCCCGAAACCATGCCCCCGCCGTTCCACCTGCGCCGCGCCGATGTGACGCCCGGCGCATTGACGAGCCATCGCGTGGAGACAAGATGGCTGCGCGACGATTACGAGCGTGAAATCTATTTCTACCGTCCGCCGGTCAAACAGCCTGTTCCCCTGCTGGTGGTCTACGACGGGCAGGATTATCTGCACCGCGCCAAACTGAGCGTCATCGTGGACAACCTCATTGCCGAGGGACGCATCCAGCCGATTGCCATGGCGTTCCTCCCCAGCGGCGGGCGCTGGCGCAATGTGGAATACGCCTGTTCCGACGCTACGCTCCTGTGGCTCGATCAAATCGTCCTACCGCTGGCGCGTGAACAACTCAACCTGCTGGACGTGAAAAAACAGCCCGGCGCTTACGGTGTGCTGGGCGCCTCGCTGGGCGGGACGATGGCTTTTCACACCGGCTTGCGGATGCCCGATGTGTTCGGCAAGGTCATCAGCCAGGCGGGAGCGTTCAACATCGAAAGCCGCGACTTCGTCATTGTGGACCTCGTCCGTCACGGGCAGGCGCGCGGGCTGAAGATCTGGATGGACATCGGACGGCTGGACATTCTGCTGGAAGACAACCGCTGGATATATGCGCTGTTGCAGGAGAAGGGATACAACGTGACCTGCCGCGAGTTCACGGCAGGTCATAACTACACGGCATGGAGGAATGACGTCTGGCGCGGGCTGGAGGCGCTGTTCCCAGTGGGATAAAAAGCACTCAAACCAATAACGGGGGGAGAGACAGCATCCATGAAGGGATGTATCGAATTGTTTCATTTTCAAATTAATCGAACAATGTCAACACGCTTCGTCCATATTTAAATGTAACGTCAATATAATGACATTCGTCACCGAAATTTGCCATAAATATTTGTATCCTACGGCAAAATAGATCGTCTTGTGTGCATAGTAAACGTGCATCTCTACTATTTTGGGAGGCAAAGCCATGTCAAATAATATCGCCAAACGTAACGCTTTGTTTTCGGCTGTTGTCGTGTTTCTGTTGCTGGTCCTTTCCATAAGCAATAGTCTCACCGTGCCAGCCAGGGCGAGGGTGGAGGATACGGCTCGATCTGAGTCATCCCCAGTAAAGACACCTCAGCCGACAGTCGAGCCACAACGGTTGAATGCGCCGCGCGAACCCATCCCCGCGCAAGTCATCATTCAATTTGCCCCCAACACATCTGCAAACGAACGTGCCGCCTACATTAAGTCGCTAGGCGGCACTGTGGTTAATACTATCGAAGCATTGGATACTGTTATTGTGACTGTACCAGAACAGGTGGCGAAAGAGCCGTTGCCTGAGTCTCCCGTTGTTACTGAGATGGAACCCGATTATTACGTTTCTGCGCTGGACGATTTCATCCCCAACGACCCTCGCTACCCCGAACAATGGGCATTACCCGCCATTGGAGCGCCCGAAGCCTGGGCGCAACTGCCAGCGGACGCCCCACAGGTGACCGTCGCAGTCATTGACAGCGGCATCTGCGCCTCCCACCCCGACCTGAGCGGACGCATCCTCGACGGCTGGGACTTCCTCGAAGACGATAGCGACCCACAGGATGACTTCGGTCACGGCTGTTCGGTGGCAGGCATCATCGCCGCCAACATGAACGACGGCATCGGCATTGCCGGTGTCGCGCCGAATGCCCAGATCATGCCTTTGCGCGTCTTGAATGCCAGCGGTCTCGGCTCATATTCCGACGTTGCCGCGGCGATTGTGTACGCGGCAGATAACGGCGCGCAGGTGATTAACCTGAGTTTGGGCGGTTCGAATCCCTCCACGACGTTGGAGAACGCGGTCAATTATGCGATTTCAAAGGGCGTGATCGTCGTTGCCGCCGCAGGGAACAACGGCACAGAAGGCGCTCTCTACCCTGCCGCATATCCCGATGTGATTGCGGTTGGCTCGGTTGACCCCGATTTACAGCACAGCAGTTTCAGCAACTACGGTTCGCAGATTGACATTTGGGCGCCAGGGCGCGATATTCTCACCACCAAGCGCGATGGCGGTTATGGGCTGGTAAGCGGCACTTCCTTTGCCGCGCCATATGTAACAGGGGCGGAAGCAATTTATCTTTTAGAATCTAAGGCAATAGTGTTAAATAATGAAGTACTGTCATTTATTGACATGCCAATATTAGTCCCAACGGCAACTCAATCCCCTACGCAAGAATTCACAGAAGAAAGTCTTATACAAACCACCCTCGATATTCTGGACGAGCCAAATATAGTTGTAAACATTTTTGAAGTTAAGGTTCAGGAAGGCTGGGGTATTACTCGATTTGTGTTAGCAAATAAAAACTTACCACCAGAGACAGGATATGAGCCGGGAATTGCAATAGCAAGGTGGGAAGACGATCAATGGAAAATGGCGCTGGGAACATCGGAGGATTTCTTTTCTTGGCTCCCACTATTGCCTAATGGACTAATATCTGATGAAGAGAGAGATTTTATACTCCCGCGTAGTCCAGTTATTCAGGTCCAAACAGCATTGACAGGGTATAAACTCCCATTTCCAGGAGGCACAGCTTATTATGTCACACAAGGAAATAACAGTTTGCCATCTCACAATGAAGCTAACCATTCTGTTTATGCATTTGACTTTAATTTAAACTCCAATAGCGAACCCATTATGGCCGCTCGTTCTGGAAGAGTCTATGACTTAAGAGAGACTCAAGGAACAGGGTGTCAAAATATTTCTTGTTGGAAAACAGCCAATTTTATAGTTATTATTCACGAACCAGACGATGGAAAAGCTGATTTATATATGCATGTTTCACAAAATAGTGTGATACCAGAGATTGGGGAATGGGTAGAACAAGGCCAACCGATAGCTTTTGCAGGCGATAGTGGCTATACATGCAATTCTGATTGTTCTGGACCAGGAGCTCACCTCCATTTTCAAGTTGAAGATAAACCTACAAACCGGAGTGTGACACTTGAGGATGCTAACTCAACTTGGTGGACAAATAGCAGTTATCAAATTCAATTTAGCGATACTTCTTTATACAATGTTAATGGCATCCCTCCTAAAGGCGGCCCATATGAGTCAAGCGGCGTCACACTGTATGAGCACTTTTATGATGACAATGATCGAACTGCCGGTGGCCGTCGCCAGACTTTTACAGGCTATATTGGCGATCTTAATAATACGTTCTTAAAAAACGATGTAGCATCATCTGTAAGAGTTGCAAAAGATTGGTCTGTTATGCTTTGGAAAGGAATAAATAAAGGGCAACCATTTTTTCGAGCTACAAGATCAAGAAGATATTTTACAGATGAATTTTGGAGTGATAATACAGGATTAGATAATAGTGTGCGCTCACTACGGGTAGGATATGCACAATGTATTAGCCCACTTGAGGTTGAGGGTACTGCCTCAATTGAACTAGGAATTTCTGCTATGGGAGGCGGTGATAGTTGCGATCCAGTTTCTCCAACAGACACTACCCCTCCAACAGGTTCATGGTTAAATCCAAGTAACAACTCTACAATTTCATCATCCAATGTAACTTTGTCTGTAAACGCAAGCGATAACTCAGGCGGAAGTGGCGTGCGTGAAGTGCGCTGGAGCGCGAAATGGGGCGGGAACTGGTACGGCATTGGGTCAGATAACAGCGCTCCATATTCCATGAGTTGGAATATGTGCAACTCGGGCGTGCCTAATGGTGATGTTGAGCTGGGTTTTGAAGTTTGGGATAATGCCAACAATAAATGGGTTTACAGTGAACATTACACCAATTACCACATTACCAAAAATTATAACTGCTCTCAAGGCAGCAATGACACCACACCTCCAACCGGTTCCTGGACCAGTCCGAGCAATGGGGTAACGATCAACTCCTCCACAGTCACATTGAGTGTGAATGCCAGCGATAATACAGGGGGCAGCGGCGTGAAGGAAGTCCGATGGAGCGCAAAGTGGAACAATCAATGGTTTGGTGTTGGAAACGATTCGTCTGCCCCATATTCAGTAGATTGGAATATGTGCTCATCGGGTGTCCCCAACGGGGATATAGAGCTCGGTATGGAGGTTTGGGATAATGCCAATAATAAATGGGTTTATAGTGAGCATTACACCAATATCCATATAAATAAGAACTATAACTGTGGCGGCAATGATGGCGGTGGCGATCCACTTGCAGGGGCGCCGTGGAATACCCATGCCTGGCAAAATAAATATCTGGCGGGGTACACAAATTGGGAGGGTACTATCTCGTGGGGTACATATCCATATATCAATTTCGACTGGGGCACGGGCGCTCCGTTTGGCTGGGGTGGCAATGAGTTTTCCATGCGAATGTGGCGAAGCGTTTATTTCCCGGGCGGGTATTACTCCTTCATGACAAAACATGATGATGGGATCAAGGTTTATCTTGATGGCACTTTGATCATAGACGCCTGGTGGGACGGAGACGGAGGTCACGATGCTGGCAGAAATGTCTCCGCAGGTTACCATGAAGTCAAGGTCGAGTATTACGAAAACCAGGGAAATGCAAAACTCCAGGTCGTATGGTATGGACCCGGGTACCCTGCGCCGGACAATAACCCGCCTGATGGAAAGATCACATCCCCCGCGCATCTTTCTGCAACTACCAGCAGCACGCTCAATATATCTGCAGATGCATGGGATGATGCCAGTGGTGTGGATCATGTAGATTTTTGGGCGTGGTATTGTTATCAAAACGTGTGCGACTGGAGAAAACTGGGATCCGATTATTCATCCCCCTATACTTATAGTTGGAATTGGGGGTATCTCCCCGATTTGCATGTTTGGCTAAGTATTGATGTGTTTGACAAAACGGGGAAATCCAGGGGAAGCGCAGGCGGCTGGGTCGAGGTTGACCTGGACCGCAGTAATCCGACAGCCAGCATTACTTCCCCCGCGGCGAATAGTTACCTGAACACAAACTCGATTCCCATTACCGTTACTGCAAATGATGGTCAGAGCGGCATTTGGAGGGTCCAATTCTTTGCGGGATACAATGAAACGGCGGGAGCCGGAGCGTTGGGCGAGGAGATTCTTCCGCCAGATCCGTATTCGCCTGAAGATCTCCAGAATGTTGATTCATCCGAGGTTACAGCCCAGGATTACTGGCATGAGATCGGCTGGGACGAGGACGGCAGTAACGGCTGGAGCTTTACCTGGAACGCCGCTTCCGCCCCAGACCAAGGCGGGGCATCGGTCTTCGTCTATGTCTACGACAAAGCTGGTAACTACCAAGGCGCTCAAGTCTGGCCCGTGATGCTGGACCGCGCCTCCCCATCTTCGTCTGTAAACCCATTATCCCAATACATCGGCTCGACATCATTCACGGTCAATTGGGCAGGGACAGATGCCACATCCGGTATCGCAAATTACGATATTCAATATCAAGATAATGGCGGCGCATGGACGAATTGGCTTTCCGCCACATCGTCAACCTCTGCCACCTTTACGGGAGTGTTAGGTCATACCTATACGTTCCGGAGCCGGGCGCGAGACAGGGCGGGAAATGTGGAATCTTGGCCGTCCACTGCTGATGCGCAGACAACACTAGTAACAACTCCGTCGAACAACAACTTTACCTCCGCGATCCTTATATCCGCATTTCCATACAACCATACTGTGGATACGCGAGGAGCGACAACCGCTGGAGACGATCCGACCCCCACGTGCGGTTATGGTAAAAACTCCAATAGTGTCTGGTACAAATTTACCGCCCCAAGCACGGGATTGATCGAGATTGATACATGGGGGAGCAATTACGATACGGTTGTAGCCGTGTGGAGAGGAACAGCAGGGAGTCTCACTCAAATCGCATGTAACGATGACGCCTACGGATATCTTGAGGCATGGCTGGAAGAGGTTCCCGTCACTGCAGGAACCACCTACTACATCGAAGTGATGGATTACGGCAATCCCGGCGGCGGGAATCTTAAGTTATCTCTCGACTTTGCCGCATCCACATCCAATAACAATTTTGATACCCCAACCATTATCAGCGCCCTACCATATAATGTTATTCAGGATACACGTGGAGCCACTCAGGCAAGTGATGATCCATCTATATCTGCTTGTAACCGCCTGCCTGGTCAGGCAAGCGTCTGGTATCGCTATACACCATCAACTAATGTCAACTTGCTCATTGATACCAAAGGCAGTGATTATGACACGATGCTGGCAGTATGGACCGGTTCGCGCGGCAACCTTGTCCCTGTGGGGTGCAACGACGATATTGGCTACGTGAATGGAGTTTGGGATCAGGATTCGATACTGTCGGTTCCCGTTACCGCGGGCACGACCTACTACATCGAAGCGTCCACATATGCGGGAAAGATAGACATTAATGGCGCCTCCGCCAGCGGACTGGACGAGAAACCGGATATCGAACCGGCTTCCGTCAATGGCTTGCAGGATTTACAGGAAAAGAAAATCGAAATTGACGAAAACGGCGGGTCGGTGATGTCCGCGCAATCGGAACGCCCCGACGCCATATCCGCGCAATTCTGGGGCGGAACGCTCCAACTTCACGTCACTTTCACTCATACAATTTCAGGGAATGCCGGCATCGCAGGCGCGATCCTAAGCTACACAGACGGCACCCTGAAAACGGTCACTGCGGATGGAAGCGGAAACTATTCCATCACCGTACCCCATGGCTGGTCCGGGGCGGTCACCCCCTATAAGACCGGATATAAGTTTACGCCGCCCATCAGGACCTACAGCAGCCTGCAGAACGATCTAACGGGTCAGGATTACACGCCGCAGGCTTGTACCGTCTGTGCCGACATTGATGTCTTGATCGGCGGGAACTCGATGGGTAGGTACACCCTGGCAGGCGGCGAGGAGAAACGCGAATACTACCCCGTCAGCGGCGGACCGGTCAAGGTGGAGAGCACCAATGGCGTGAACATCGTCTCCGCCATCCGCCTGCAATCCTACGCCAATAACACCCTGTACTCCTTCGTCGAGACCATGGGCGTGCCGCAGGGACTGCTCTCGTACAAGTACGTCTTCCCCACCTACAACAACACCTGGGCGCCGCTCAACTCGCAAATCCGCGTCAGCAACCTGGAGACCACTCCCACCACCGTGCGCATCACCATCGGCAACGACGTAGTCTGGGAACAGCAGATGCAGGGACTGGAAGAACAGCGCCTGTACTTCAACGCCAGCGGCGGACCGGTCATCGTCGAGAGCCTGGATACCAGCAAGAAGATTGTGGCGGCGATCCGCCTGCAGTCCTACGCCAACAACCTCCTCTACAGCTTCTCCGAGACCATGGGCATCCCAGACCAGATGCTTTCGTACCGCTACTACTTCCCGACCTACAACAACACCTGGGCGCCGCTCAACTCGCAAATCCGCGTCAGCAACCTGGAGACCACTCCCGCCACCGTGCGCATCACCATCGGCAGCAGCGTGGTCTGGGAACGGCAGATGCAGGGACGCGAAGAACAGCGCCTGTACTTCCCGGTCAGCGGCGGACCGGTCATCGTCGAGAGCCTGGATACCAGCAAGAAGATTGTGGCGGCAATCCGTCTGCAATCCTACGCCAATAACACCCTGTACTCCTTCGTCGAGACCATGGGTGTGCCGGAAGGACTGCTCTCCTACAAGTACTACTTCCCGACCTACAACAACACCTGGGCGCCGCTCAACTCGCAAAT